>NZ_CP011868.1:3635281-4241161 GCF_001294645.1 Pseudonocardia sp. HH130629-09 | reverse complement strand
CCCGTTCCCAGGAGCTGATCGCGACCTCACGGATCGCGAAGGCCCGGGCGCGGGTGGACGAGGCACGTCCGTACGCCGAGCTGATGACGAGCACGTTGTCGGAGCTGGCGTCGAACTCCGCGCTGGACCACCCGCTGCTGGTCGAGCGGGCGCAGCCGAAGCGGGCCGCGGTCCTGGTCGTCACCAGCGACCGCGGTCAGTGCGGCGGCTACAACGCCAACGTGCTCAAGGAGGCAGAGCAGCTCCAGTCCCTGCTCCGCGAGCAGGGCAAGGAGCCGGTCCTCTACGTGATCGGCCGCAAGGGCGTCTCGTACTACCGGTTCCGCAACCGGGAGATCGAGCAGTCCTGGACCGGCTTCTCCGAGCAGCCGGGCTACGAGCACGCGGCCGAGGCGGCGCGGACCGTCGTCGCCGCGTTCATGGCCGGCGAGGACGACCACCACGGCGACGCGGCCGGCGTCGAGGGCGTCGACGAGCTGCACCTCGTCTACACCAGCTTCAAGAACATGATCACCCAGGTGCCGCAGGCCCGGCGGATGGCTCCGCTCGAGGTCGAGTACGCGGCCGACCCCGCCTCGGCGATGCCGGTGGACGCGACCGACGACGAGACGCAGCAGAACGCGCCGTCGGGGACCGGGACCTCGGGCCTGCAGTCGCTGTACGAGTTCGAGCCGGACCCGGACACGCTGTTCGACGCGCTGCTGCCGAAGTACATCGGGGCCCGGCTCTACGCGGCCCTGCTGGAGTCGGCGGCGTCGGAGTCGGCGAACCGGCAGCGGGCCATGAAGGCCGCGACCGACAACGCCAACGAACTGATCCGTAGCCTGACCCTGGAGGCCAACCAGGCTCGCCAGGCACAGATCACCCAGGAGATCAGCGAGATCGTCGGTGGGGTCGACGCTCTCGCCAGCGCAGGAAGTGAGAGCTGATGACCACGACCGCCGAAACTTCGGCCGGCCCGATCACCGGGCGCGTCGTCCAGGTGACCGGCCCGGTCGTCGACGTCGAGTTCCCGCGTGACCAGGTCCCGCACCTGCTCAACGCGCTCACGCTGGAGGTGGACCTCTCCGGCGACAAGCGCACGCTGACCCTGGAGATCGCCACGCACCTGGGTGACAACCTGGTGCGGGCCATCTCCATGCAGCCCACCGACGGTGTCGTGCGCGGCCAGGAGGTCACCGACCTCGGCCGCCCGATCTCCGTCCCGGTCGGCGACCAGGTCAAGGGGCACGTGTTCAACGCCCTCGGCGACTGCCTGGACGACCCGTCCATCCAGTTCACCGGTGACCTCCGGTCGATCCACCAGAAGGCCCCGCGCTTCGACGAGCTCGAGGGCAAGACCGAGATGCTGGAGACCGGCATCAAGGTGCTGGACCTGATGACGCCCTACGTCGTCGGCGGCAAGATCGGTCTGTTCGGTGGTGCCGGTGTCGGCAAGACCGTGCTGATCCAGGAGATGATCCAGCGTGTCGCGCTGAACTTCGGTGGCACCTCGGTGTTCGCCGGCGTCGGTGAGCGCACCCGTGAGGGCAACGACCTCATCACGGAGATGACCGAGTCGGGCGTCATGAAGAACACCGCCCTGGTGTTCGGTCAGATGGACGAGCCGCCGGGCACCCGTATGCGCGTCGCGCTCTCCGCGCTGACGATGGCGGAGTACTTCCGCGACGTGCAGGAGCAGGACGTCCTGCTGTTCATCGACAACATCTTCCGGTTCACCCAGGCCGGCCAGGAGGTCTCCACCCTCCTCGGCCGCATGCCGTCCGCGGTGGGCTACCAGCCCACCCTGGCCGACGAGATGGGCGAGCTGCAGGAGCGGATCACCTCGACCCGCGGTCGTTCGATCACCTCGATGCAGGCGATCTACGTCCCCGCGGACGACTACACCGACCCCGCTCCGGCGACGACGTTCGCGCACCTCGACGCCACCACCGAGCTCTCCCGGCCGATCTCCCAGAAGGGGATCTACCCGGCGGTGGACCCGCTGACCTCGACCTCGCGGATCCTGGACCCGCAGTACGTCGGTGACGAGCACTTCCGCGTCGCCAACGAGGTCAAGCGGATCCTGCAGAAGTACAACGACCTGCAGGACATCATCGCCATCCTCGGTATCGACGAGCTGTCCGAGGAGGACAAGCAGCTCGTCGGCCGGGCGCGTCGCATCGAGCGTTTCCTGTCGCAGAACCTCCTGGTCGCCGAGCAGTTCACCGGCCAGCCGGGCTCGACGGTCCCGCTCAAGGAGACCATCGAGGCGTTCGACAAGATCGCCAAGGGCGAGTTCGACGACGTCCCGGAGCAGGCGTTCTTCCTCTGCGGTGGTCTCGACGACCTGGAGAAGAACCGCAAGAAGCTGGAGAGCTGATCCTCCATGCCTGCTGAGATGACCGTGGAGCTGGTCTCGGTCGAGCGCCGGCTGTGGTCGGGTGACGCACGCTTCGTGCTCGCCCGGACCACGGTCGGCGAGGTCGGCATCCTGCCCGGCCACCAGCCGATGCTGGCCCAGCTGGAGGAGGCCGGGGTCGTCCGCATCGACTCCACCGACGGCTCGAAGCGCACCATCGCGGTGCACGGCGGGTTCCTGTCGGTGTCGGCGGAGCGGGTGTCCATCCTCGCCGAGTTCGCCGAGCAGGCGGACGAGATCGACGTCGAGCGGGCCCGGCGGGCTCGCGACGGCGCCGACTCGTCCACCGACGAGGGCAGATCGGCGATCGCCCGGGCCGAGGCCCGCCTTCGGGCGGCCGAGGCGAACTAGTACGGGGACCGGACACGGCAGTGGAGCTCATCGCGGCGATCGTCGGAGTTCTGCTGCTGTGTCTGGTGATCCCCCTGGTCTGGCTCGCCGTACGGCGGGTACGACTCATGCGAGGCGGCGGTGTGGACCTGTGTCTGCGCCGCCGTTTCGCTGTCACGGACTGGCACTTCGGCGTCGGGCGCTACGAGGGCGAGCGCTTCGCCTGGTACCGCCTGACCAGCTTCCGGATCGGGCCGACCGTCGTGATGGACCGTGCCGATCTGGAGATCGTCGACCGGCGGCCGCCGCACCGGTCGGAGGAGTTCGCGATCCCGATGGCGGTCGAGGTGCTGCGCTGCCGTGGCCGCGACGCCGCCGGGCGCGACGTCGACGTCGAGCTCGCGATGTCCGCGGGCGTCCGGACCGGCTTCATGGCCTGGCTGGAGTCCACGCCCCCGGGCCAGGGACACGGGTTCCGCGAGGCGTCCTGACCCCGCGAAACCCGTAGCGTTGCGGAGCCGCCCGCTCTGTCGTTCGGCCCTGCGCAGTAGGTCAGGCGTCGGCGGTCGGGGCGCCGTGCGGGCCACCCGGCTGCCACAGGACGTCGCCGTCGGGGTTCGCGACCCGGCCGAGGATGAACAGCAGGTCCGAGAGCCGGTTGAGGTACTGCGCCGTCAGCGGGTTGGTCCGCTCCCGGTCGGCCTCCAGCAGGGCCCACACGGACCGCTCGGCACGGCGGGTGACGGTCCGCGCGACGTGCAGGTAGGCGCCGCCGGGGGTGCCGCCGGGCAGGATGAACGACTTGAGCTTGGGCAGCTCGAGGTTGAACTCGTCGCACCAGCCCTCGAGCCGGGTGACGTAGCCCTCGGTGATCCGCAGCGGCGGGTACTCGGGATTCTCGACGATCGGCGCGCACAGGTCGGCCCCGACGTCGAACAGGTCGTTCTGGATCTGCCGCAGCGGGTCGGCGACCAGCTCGGCGAGCCCGCCGATCGTCACCGCCACGCCGATCGCGGCGTTCGCCTCGTCGGTGTCGGCGTAGGCCGCCAGCCGGGTGTCGGTCTTGCGGACCCGGCTGAAGTCGCCCAGGGCCGTCGTACCGTCGTCGCCGGTCTTCGTGTAGATCCGCGTCAGGTTCACCGCCACCCCGACAGGCTAGGCGCGCCGGTGCTCCGGCGACCAGACGCGGGGGTGCGCCGGACGGTCCGAAGGTGCAGGGCCGTCCGGGGCGGGCATCCGGCGCGGTGACGGTCCCGTTACCGTTCCGGGCGTGGTGGAGCATTTCGCGGTCAACGGCGGGGCCCGGCTGAGCGGGTCCGTCGACGTCGTCGGGGCGAAGAACAGCGTGCTCAAGCTCATGGCGGCGGCACTGCTGGCCGAGGGGCGGACGACGCTCGAGAACTGCCCGGAGATCCTGGACGTGCCGCTGATGGCCGACGTCCTGCGGAGCCTGGGCTGCACGGTCGCGATCGAGGGATCGACCGTGCACATCGACGTGCCCGCCGATCCCGGCGCGGAGGCCGACTACCGGTCGGTGTCCAAGCTGCGTGCGTCGGTGTGCGTGCTCGGGCCCCTGGTGGCGCGGTGCCGGCGGGCCGTCGTCCCGCTCCCCGGCGGCGACGCGATCGGCTCGCGGCCGCTGGACATGCACCAGAACGGGCTGCGCAAGCTCGGTGCGACCACCGACATCGTGCACGGCAGCGTCACCGCGACAGCGGGAGACCTGCACGGCGCGCAGATCTGGCTGGACTTCCCGAGCGTCGGGGCGACCGAGAACATCCTGATGGCCGCGGTGCTCGCCGAGGGCACCACGGTCATCGACAACGCCGCCCGCGAGCCGGAGATCGTCGACCTCTGCGTGATGCTGCAGCAGATGGGCGCGAAGCTGGAGGGTGTCGGCAGCTCCACGCTGACCGTGCACGGCGTCGCCGGGCTGCAGCCCACCACGCACCGCGTCATCGGGGACCGGATCGTCGGTGCCACCTGGGCGTTCGCTGCCGCCATGACCCGTGGCGAGGTCACCGTGCGCGGCGTCGACCCGCACCACATCGACCTGGTCCTGGACAAGCTCCGCAGCGCGGGCGCCGAGATCACCACCGGCGAGCAGGAGTTCTCGGTCGCGATGTCCCGACGCCCGGAGGCGGTCGACTTCGTGACGCTGCCCTACCCGGGCTTCGCCACCGACCTGCAGCCGATGGCGATCGCGCTCTCCGCCGTCGCCGAGGGCACCTCGATGATCACCGAGAACGTGTTCGAGGCGCGCTTCCGCTTCGTCGACGAGATGGTGCGGCTGGGTGCGGACGCCCGCACCGACGGCCACCACGCCGTCGTCCGGGGGCGGCCTGAGCTCTCCAGCGCGCCGGTGTGGGCCAGCGACATCCGGGCGGGCGCCGGGCTGGTGCTGGCAGGGCTGTGCGCGCGGGGCACCACCGAGGTCTGGGACGTCGCGCACATCGACCGCGGCTACCCGCGGTTCGTGGAGAACCTGTCCGCGCTGGGCGCCGACATCCGACGCGTCGCGGGCGAGCCGGAGCGGTAGGGCGGGTCCGCCCGCTGCTGCTCCGAACGGCCCAGCAGCCCGGCGGGCCGGTGCGCGCCATGTCACCCTTCGCGTCAACTCGACGAGGAGGCCCGTCATGGTGAGCACCCCCGACGCCGCGGACGTCTCGCAGACCGGCCGCAAGGTGGGCCGCGGGGCGCGGGACGCCGCGCACTCGACACCGGTGCGCGTCGCCGCCCGGGCCGGCATCGCCGCGAACGGGGTGGTGCACCTGCTGATCGCCTGGCTCGCCGTCCGGATCGCGCTCGGCTCGGGCGGGCAGGCCGACCAGAACGGCGCCCTCGGGGCGATCGCCGCCGAGCCGGCGGGCCGGGTGTTCTTGTGGGTGCTGGTGATCGGGTTCGCCGCGGTCGTCCTGTGGCGGACCGTCTCGGCGGTGTGGGGGTTCGCCTACATCGGTGACGGCACCAAGCGCACGGTGAAGCGGGTCGTCGCCGGCGGGCAGGCCGTCGTCTACGCGGTGCTCGCCGTCACCGCGGCGACCACCGCGATCAGCGGACGCACGTCCGGCGGTGGCGGTGGTCGGGCGACGGCCGGACTGCTGGGCCTGCCGGGCGGGCAGGTCCTCACCGCGCTGCTGGGGCTGGGGGTGCTGATCGGCGGCGGGGTGATGGCCTGGAACGGCTACCGGACGACGTTCACCGAGGACCAGGACCTCGGTGGCGCCGACACCCGGCTGCGGCGGATCAACGCCCGCACCGGACAGGTCGGGTACATCGCCAAGGGGATCGCGATCGGCGTGCTGGGCGTCCTGCTGGGCGTCGCCGCACTGACCTTCGATCCGCAGCGCGCCAACGGGCTGGACTCCGCGCTCAAGACGCTGCACGAACAGCCCTACGGGGTGTTCCTGCTGATCGCGGTCGGCGTGGGGATCGCCTGCTACGGCGTGTTCTGCTTCCTCGACGCCCGCTACCACCGGGTGGGCTGAGCGCTCAGTCCAGCGAGCGACGGCTGAGCACCACGCGGGCGTCCCCGACATCCTGGGGGAAGACGAGCAGTGCCCAGCCGCCGTCGTCGCCGCGGGAGGTCGTCGCCCGGATGCCCTCGGAGCGCAGCCGGTCGCGCAGCACCCGCGCCGCCTCCGGCCCGGGTACCCGGGAGACCTCGGTGAGCAGGCCGGTCGCGACCGGGTCGTCCGGGTCGTCGGTGGGCAGCGCGTGGTGCTTCTGGTGGCCGTAGGTCCAGCGCAGCAGCAGCGCGAGCACCGCCAGCACGATCGCGATGCCGATGACCGCGCCGAGCCGCGGGACCAGGTCCAGCTCCATCCGCTGATCGTCGCACCCGGACGGGCGACAGGCCCTGTCCGAGGGGCGGGGTGGTGAACCGATCCAGCGCTCGGTTTCCCGTGCGGATCGCGTACTTTGCCGAACATGCCGACTGTGACGAGGGACGACTCCGTGCCCGCCGTCGGCTACTGACGAGTAGGATCTGTCCGCATCACAGGCAGTGCCGACTGTGCTCCCGCGACGACACGGAGGTCCCGGTGCCGTACCCCACCGATCGTGAGCGCGACCGTCCGTGGGTGATCCGCACCTACGCCGGTCACTCCTCGGCGGAGAAGTCCAACGAGCTGTACCGCCGCAACCTGGCCAAGGGCCAGACGGGGCTGTCGGTGGCCTTCGACCTCCCGACCCAGACCGGCTACGACCCCGACGACGAGCTCGCCAAGGGCGAGGTCGGCAAGGTCGGCGTGCCGGTCAGCCACATCGGGGACATGCGCACCCTGTTCGAGGGGATCCCGGTCGCCGAGGCCAACACCTCGATGACGATCAACGCCCCGGCGATGTGGCTGCTCGCGCTGTACGTGGCCGTCGCCGAGGAGCAGGCGGAGCAGTCCGGTCTGGACTACGCCGAGGTTCGGGCGAAGCTCGCCGGGACGACCCAGAACGACATCGTCAAGGAGTACCTGTCGCGGGGCACCTACGTGTTCCCGCCCGGGCCCAGCCTGCGGCTGATCACCGACATGGTGGTGTGGTCGGTCGGTGAGATCCCGAAGTGGAACCCGATCAACATCTGCAGCTACCACCTGCAGGAGGCCGGGGCGACGCCGACGCAGGAGCTGGCCTACGCGCTGTCGACCGCGATCGCCGTCCTCGACTCGGTGCGCGACTCCGGGCAGGTGCCGCCGGAGAAGTTCGGCGACGTCGTCGGACGCATCTCGTTCTTCGTCAACGCCGGCATCCGGTTCGTCGAGGAGATGTGCAAGCTCCGGGCGCTGGGCCGGCTCTGGGACGAGATCACCCTCGAGCGCTACGGCGTGCAGAACCCCAAGCAGCGACGCCTGCGCTACGGCGTGCAGGTCAACTCGCTCGGGCTGACCGAGGCGCAGCCGGAGAACAACGTCCAGCGCATCGTGCTGGAGATGCTCGCCGTCACCCTGTCCCGGGACGCGCGTGCCCGCGCCGTGCAGCTGCCGGCCTGGAACGAGGCGCTCGGCCTGCCGCGGCCGTGGGACCAGCAGTGGGCGCTGCGGATGCAGCAGGTGCTGGCCTACGAGACCGACCTGCTGGAGTACGAGGACATCTTCGACGGCTCCCGGGTCGTCGAGGCGAAGGTCTCCGAGCTCGTCGAGGGCGCCCGCGCGGAGATCGACCGGGTGCAGGAGATGGGCGGGGCGGTCGCGGCCGTCGAGTCCGGCTACATGAAGGGCGAGCTGGTCAACTCCCTCGCCGCCCGGCGGCGCCGGCTGGAGTCCGGCGAGGAGGTCGTGGTCGGGGTCAACAAGTTCGACACGACCGAGCCGAGCCCGCTGCAGGCCGAGGGAGCCGACGCTATCTTCACCGTCGACCCGGCCACCGAGCGGGCCGCGGTCGAGGCGATCCGCGAGTGGCGGGCCGCGCGGGACCAGGACGCCGTCGAGGAGGCGCTGCGGGCGCTGCGCGACGCGGCCAAGACCGAGCAGAACCTGATGCAGGTCTCGATCGACTGCGCCAAGGCGGGCGTGACCACCGGCGAGTGGGCCGGGGCGCTGCGCGAGGTGTTCGGGGAGTTCCGGGCCCCGACCGGAGTGGCGGGGGCGAGCATGTCCGGCGAGGGCGCCACCGAGATCTCCGAGGTCCGCGAGCGGGTCCGCGCCACCGGCGAGGAGCTGGGCCAGCGGCTGCGCATGCTGGTCGGCAAGCCCGGCCTCGACGGCCACTCCAACGGCGCCGAGCAGGTCGCCGTGCGCGCCCGTGACGTCGGGTTCGAGGTCGTCTACCAGGGGATCCGGCTGACGCCGTCGCAGATCGTGGCGGCCGCGGTGCAGGAGGGCGTGCACGCCGTCGGGCTCTCGGTGCTGTCCGGGTCGCACCTGGAGGTCGTGCCCGCGGTCGTGCAGGGGCTGCGTGACGCCGGGGCCGGGGAGGTGCCGGTCGTCGTCGGCGGGATCATCCCGCCCGAGGACGAGAAGCGGCTGCGCGAGGGCGGGGTCGCGGCGGTGTTCACGCCGAAGAACTTCCGCCTGACCGGGATGATGGACGAGATCGTCACCCTGATCCGGGAGTCGCAGGGTCTGGGCTGACCGTGCCGGCCGGGCGGTACGCGCCGCCCGGCCGGGAGCTCAGCCCTCCTCCTTCTCGCTCCCGCGGCGGCTGAGCAGCTTGAACCCGGGTATCCCGACGATCGCCTGCCGGACCTCCTTGAGCACGTCCAGGAGTTCGTGCACGTCCGGTCCGACACGGTCCAGCGTCGTGAGGATCGGCATGATGTCGTCCTCCATGTGCTCGGTGAACCTCGGGAGCTGGTCCACCAGCCGGATCGCGGCGCGCACCTCCTCCTCGGAGAGCTCGTCGACGAAGCGCTGGGCCAGCGGCGCGGCCCGGCGGGCCAGCGGGCCGTAGAGGTCCAGCAGCTCACCGGCCTGCTCGCTGGCGCCCGCGGCCTGCCCGACGACCTCTCCGGCGCGGTCGGACACCGCCTTCGCCGCGGTGACGACACCTGTCGCGTCGGTGGTGACGGTCTCGACCCGGCCGATGAGGCCGCCGGCGCGCTCGCTGATCTCGCCGACGGTGCGGATGAGCCCGCCCGCCTCGCCGGTGACGGTGTCGACCTGCGCGAGCAGCCCGCTCGCGTTCCCGGTGACCACCGAGACCTGCTCGACGATGCCTTCTGCGTTCTGCGAGACCGTGGTGACCCGGCGGACGAGGTCGCCCGCCTCCTCGGACACCGTGGTGACCCGCCGGACCAGCTCGCCGGCCTCGTCGGAGACGGTGGTGACCCGCCGGACCAGGCCGTCGGCCTGCTCGGACACGGTGGTGACCTTGCGGACCAGGGTGTCGGCCTCGTCGGCGACCCCGCCGACCCGGGCCACCAGCTCCTCGGCGTTCCCGGCGACGCCGGTGACTCGTCCGACGAGCTCCTCGGCGTTCCCCGCGACGCCGGTGACCCGGGCGACGAGCGCCTCGGCCTGCTCGGCGACCGGGCGGATCCGGGACACGAGCCCGGTCGCCTCCTCGGCGACGGTGTCGACGGTCCCGATCAGCCCCTCGGCCCGGTCCACGACGCCGTCCACCCGGTCGAGCAGCTGCTCGGCGCGGGTCGCGATCGTGCCGATCCGGCCGACCAGCGAGCCGACCTCCTCCAGCAGCTCCCCGGCCCGCGCGGGCAGCCCGGCGACGGTCCCGGCGAGCTCGCCGGTCGCCTCGACCACCGACGCCGCGCCGGTGAGCAGGTCGGACGGGCCGGGGACGTGGATCCCCGCGATGCGCAGTGCCATGACTGGGATCCTTGCACTCCCCGGCGGCGCGCGTCGGTCACGAGTCCGGGGTGCGGGCGCAGAGCTCGTCGACGGTGAGATCGCGCGGCGGCAGGTTCGCCGCGGTGAACCCGAACGGCGCAGCGAGCTCCAGCCAGCGCCCGGACTCCTGCAACGCGGTGAGCCCACGGTCGAACTCCTCGCGGAAGGCGCTGTCGGCGGGACGGAAGGCGAACGCCCCGGCCCCGACGACCGGGCGTCCCGCGACCTCGGGGGCGAACGCGGCGGTCACCTCCAGCCCGATGCCCGCGTTGCGGCGGACCTCGTCGAGCAGCGCGATGCGGGTGAGCGCGCCGACCTGTGCGCCGCCGTTCGCGACCTCGCGCACCAGCGCTCCCTGCGAGTCGACGGTGACGATGTGGTCGGCGTGGATGCCCGCGGCGAGTGCGTACTCCTGCTCGGCGCTTCCCTCGAGCACCGCCAGCGTCGCCCCGGAGCGGCGGACCCCGGCCAGCGTCGCGACCCCGAGGGGGTTGCCGACCGGGACCACCAGGCCGGTACCCGCCACGTAGTCGGGGCGGGAGAACGCGACCTGCTGGCAGCGCAGCGCGGTGATGGTCAGCCCGACCGCGATGACGTCGAAGCGGCCGTCGAGCAGACCGGGGATGAGCTGGTCGAACCTCGTCTGGACCGCGGCCAGGCCGCTGCCGCCGAGGCCGGTGACGACCGCGCGGGCCACCTCCGGGTTCTCCCCGGTGACCCGCCCGGAGCCGTCGGTGTAGCCGAACGGGCGCTCCCCGGACAGCCCGACGACGACGTCGCCGCCGGCGCGCAGCCGCGACAGCGGGTCCGACGGCCCGCCGCAGCCGCCCAGCAGCGGCCCGGCCAGCGCGATCCCGCCGAGGGCGGCGGCCGCGCCCAGCAGACGGCGTCGGCTCAGCCGGGTGGTGGTGCGGATGTGCATGGTCCCGCGAGCCTAGGGTGTGTCTCCCAATGCGCGGAGCCAGGTGACGATTGCCTTCAGGACGGCGCCGCCGCGGAAGGTCAGGGCGAGCTTGTCGTAACGGGTGGCCAGCCCGCGCCACTGCTTGACGTGGCAGAATCCGCGCTCGACGACGTTGCGGTTTCGGTAGTCGACCGGATCGAATGCGGGCGGTCGGCCGCCGCGTGAGCCGCGTCGTTTGCGGTGTCCCTGCTGGTCAGAGGGCTCCGGAATGACAGCGATGATCCGGCGCTCGCGCAGGTGCCGGCGGATCGCGCGTGAGGAGTAGGCCTTGTCCGCGCGCACGCGTTCGGGCCGGGTCCGGGGTCGTCCCGGGCCCGGTCGGGCGATGCTCAGGTGCGCCATCAGGTGCGGAAACATTGGCGAGTCGCCGCCCTGGCCGGGGCCGAGGAGGACCACCAGCGGGCGGCCGTGCCCGTCAACGAGCTGGTGGATCTTCGTCGACAGCCCTCCGCGGGACCGTCCCAGCGCGTGATCTGCTGGTTCGGCGAGCAGATTCGTGTAGTTCGATCCGGCCCCCTGTGTCGCGCTTGAGGGTCGCGGCGTGCTGGTGGGCACGGATGATCGTGGAGTCCACGCTGACCGCCCACCCGAGCACCTCGGCGGCGTCGGCCTCGACCAGAAGAGCAGCCAGGATGTGGTCCCAGGTGCCGTCGCCGCTGTAGCGGCGGTGCCGCTTCCACAACGTCTGCCACGGCCCGAACTCGGCTGGGACGTCGCGCCAGGGAAGCCCGCACCGATACCGGTAGATGATCCCCTCGAGCACCCGGCGGTCATCGCGGAACGGGCGCCCGCGACGACCCTCGGAGGAGGGCAACAGCGGCGCCAGACGGGCCCACTGGGCATCAGTCAGGACAGCGGTGCGCGGCACCGATCAAGCATCGCGCACCCCGGTCCGCCTATTTGGGAGACACACCCTAGTACTCCAGCCGCACTTCGTGATGTGGGTCTGCGCTAGGCTTTGATCTTGTGCAGGTGGAGGAGGACCTAGAGGCGTGGGCCGGCGGCCTGGACGGGTTGTTCGGGCTGGTGGCGGGGCGGTTCTTCCGGACGGAGCCGCGGCGTCGGGCGCGGGCGTATGTGCGTGGATTGTTGGCGCCGTTGGCCGGGAAGAACGGGTGGACGCTGGCCGAGGTCGCCGGTGACACGACGCCGGACGGGATGCAGCGGCTGCTCAACTCGGCGGCTTGGGACGCCGACGGGGTCCGCGACGACCTGCGGGACTACGTCACAGAACACCTCGGCGAGCCCGGCGGGGTGCTGATCGTCGACGAGACCGGGTTCCTGAAGAAGGGGGCCAAGTCGGCCGGGGTGCAGCGCCAGTACTCCGGCACTGCGGGCCGGGTGGAGAACTGCCAGCTCGGGGTGTTCTGCGCCTATGCCAGCGGCAGGGGCCGCACGTTGATCGATCGTGAGCTTTACCTGCCCAAGTCGTGGACCGGTGATCGGGAACGTTGCCGGGCTGCGGCGGTGCCCGACGAGGTCGAGTTCGCCACCAAGACCGTGCTGGCCAAGCAGATGCTCGGCCGGGCCCTCGACGCTGGTGTCCCGGCGTCGTGGGTGGCTGCGGACGAGGCCTACGGTCAGGACTACAAGTTCCGCTCCTGGTGCGAGAAGCGCCGGATCGGCTACGTCGTCGCCGTGCCCCGCAGTCAGTCGATCCCGCTCTCGCTCGAGGCTGACATCGCCGGGCTGGCCGGGTCACGACGCGCCGACGACCTGGTCGCTCGCGCGCCGGAGCAGGCGTGGAAGCGCCGCTCGGCGGGGGACGGGGCGAAGGGTGAGCGGCTCTACGACTGGGCCGTGGCCAGCCTGTCTCCGCCACCGGAGGCGCCCGCCGGGTGGGGGCGCTGGCTGCTGGTGCGCCGTCAATCCTCACCGACACCCAGATCGCCGCCGGTGACGAGCCGGAGTTGGCCTACTACCTGTGCGCAGGCCCGCCCGGCACCAGTGACGACGACCTCATCCGGGTCGCCGGCGCCCGGTGGGCGATCGAGGAGTGCTTCCAGACCGCGAAGAACGAGGTCGGGCTCGACCAGTACCAGGTGCGGCGTTACGACGCCTGGTACCGCCACATCACCCTGGCCATGCTCGCCCACGCCTACCTCTCGGTCACCGCGGCGATCGCCCCAAAAGACCTGGCAGCGGGCTCATCCCGCTCACCCTCGCCGAGATCCGACGTCTCCTGGCATCTCTGATCCACATCCCCGCCCGCACCGTGGGCTGGGCCTGGTCGACCTGGCGTCGCCGTCACCAACACCGAGCCCGCGAAAGCCACTACCGACGACGAAGACAGCCCAGCTAACGAAGTGCGGCTGGAGTACTAGGTGCCGATCAGTCGGTCCACTGCGGGGCCCGCTTCTCCAGGAACGACGCCATGCCCTCGCGGGCGCCTCCGGACTGCGACATCGACGCCATCACCTCGGCCGCGACGGCGTAGGCGTCGGCCTCGGGACGGTCGAGCTGGGCGTAGAGGGTCTGCTTGCCGACGGCCTTGGACAGCCTGCTGCCCCGGGTCGCGCGGGCGAGCAGCTCGTCCACGCGGGCGTCGAGGTCGTCGTCGGGGACGGCGTAGTTGACCAGACCCCAGTCGGCGGCGGTGGCCGCGTCGATCGGGTCCCCGGTCAGGGCCAGCTCCATCAGCCGTTTGCGGCCGATGTTCCGCGCGACCGGGACGGCCGGGGTGTGGCAGAACCAGCCGCCCTTGCCGCCGGGCAGCGCGAACGTCGCGGACTCCGCGGCGACGGCGAGGTCGCAGGACGCGACGAGCTGGCAGCCCGCCGCCCAGGCCGTCGCGTGCACCCGGGCGATCACGACCTGGGGCACCGACTGGACGGTGTGCATGACCGTGGTGCACAGCCGCAGCAGGGTGCGCACCCCGGCGAGGTCGCGCTCGGCGACGTCGCCGAAGTCGTGGCCGGAGGAGAACGCCTTGCCCTCCCCGGCCAGCACGATCCCGGTCGCGTCGCTGCGTCCCGCGCTCTCGAACGCGTCCAGCAGCTCCCGCAGGTGGCCCTCGGTGAGGGAGTTGCGTCGCTGCGGGCGGTTCATCGTGATCCGGACCGTGTCGCCGTCCTGCTTGACCAGCAGGTGCTCGTAGTCGGTCATGCGGGGAACGGTAGCCCGGAATCCGCTCGCCGCCGAGACCCCGGCGCGCTACCGTGACCCTGTGACCGGATTCGTCGATCCAGTCATGGAGCACGGAGGGGGGCGGTGGCGGTATCGGACGGACCGGGTGCGGAGGACACCGCCCGGATGGAACGGGTGCTCGACGCGGCGGGCGAGCTGCTCGTGCGGCAGGGCTACCGGCGGGTGACCGTCGAGGACGTCGCGCGCCGGGCCGGTATCGGCAGGGCACCGTCTACCTGCACGTCCGCACCAAGGGCGCGCTGTTCCTCACCGTGCTGCTGCGGGCGCAGCGGCGGCTCTTCGCCGACCGGATGCTCGTCGAACCGGTGGTCGCGCGGCCCTGGGGGATGTCGCGGATGTTCTATCTGCGGCTGGCGGAGGACGACGTCGCACGGGCCCTCGACCGGGGCGACGACGAGGTCCTCGGCCGGCTCGCGCACGAGGCCGCCGGGGCGCTCGAGGGACTCGGGCGCCACCACGACGGCGCCATCCGGGAGCACTTCCTACTGCTGCGCGCCGCCGGTCTCGTCGACGACGACCTGCCCGTCGACGAGCAGATCCACGTGTGGGGCGCGGCATCCCCGGGGTTCCTCCCCGACGGCCCGGGTGGCACGTTCGCGCCGTCCGGGCCCGAGCACACCGCCGCCCTGATCGAGCACGGCCTGTCCCGGCTGCTGGCCGGGCCCGCCCCCGCGGCCGGCGCCGCGGGCGTCGCGGCGGAGGTCGCCGCGCTGTACCGACCGCTCGTCGACCACATCGACGAGGAGTGGAGACGACGCGTCCGCCGACCCGAGCGCGTGAGAGAGGCAGTGGTGAGATGACCGCACCGAGCACTCCCGGTGGAGCCGTGGACCTGATGGACCCGGCCGTGACCACCGACCCGAACGCGGCCTACGGGCGGCTGCGCGAACAGGCCCCGACCGCGACCGTGACGATGATGGGCAGCCCGCCCGCCGTCCTGGCCACCCGCTACGACGACGTCCGCACCGTCCTGACCGATCCGCGTTTCGTGACCGACCCGGCGCTGGCCGGCGGGCCGGACAACCGCGAGATGATCATGGAGCAGATGGGGGTCCCCGCCGACGTCGCCGACTACCTGCTGCGCACCATCCTCACCGTCGACGGTGCGGAGCACACCCGGCTGCGCAGGCTGGTGTCGCGGGCGTTCACCGTGCGGCGGGTCGCGGCGCTGCGCCCGCGGGTCGAGGAGATCACCGCCGCACTGCTCGACCAGGTCGCGGCCGCCGGGGCCGGCGGGGCACCGGTCGACCTGGTGGAGACGCTGGCCTACCCGCTGCCGATCACGGTGATCTGCGAGCTCGTCGGGGTGCCGGAGGCCGATCGCGCGCAGTGGCACGAATGGGGCGAGATCCTCACGACGATGGACCGCGAGCGGACCGGACCCGCGCTGCGGGCGGCGATCGCGCACGTGCACGCCCTCGTCGACGCCCGCCGGACAGAGCCGGCCGACGACCTGATCAGCGCGCTCGTCGCCGCGCAGGAGGAGGACGGCGACCGGCTCTCGGACCGCGAGATGGTCACGATGATCTTCGCGATCGTCATGGCCGGGCACGAGACGACCGCGCACCTGCTCAGCAACGGCGCGCTGGCGCTGCTCGGTGCCCCCGACCAGCTCGCCGCGCTGCGGGCCGACCCGGCGGGCTGGCCCGCTGCGGTGAACGAGCTGATGCGGGCCCGCGGCCCGGTGCAGTTCACCCAGCTCCGCTACCCGACCGTCGACGTCGAGCTGGGCGGCACCGCGATCCCGGCCGGGACCCCGGTGATCGCCGGGCTGCTCCCGGCCAACCACGATCCGCGGGCCTTCGACCGTCCCGAGGATCTGGACCTCGCCCGTCCGACCGGCCGCGGCGAGGGGCACGTCGGGTTCGGGCAGGGCGCGCACTACTGCCTGGGCGCCGCGCTGGCCCGCCAGGAGGGCGAGGTGGGGCTGCGGATGCTGTTCGAACGGTTCCCCGGCCTGCGCCTCGCCGTGCCCGCCGAGGAGGTCGTGTGGCTGCCCCGCCCCGGGTTCAGCCGGGTCGCGGCGCTGCCGGTGCGTGTCGGGTGATCCCCGGGTGATCGCCGGGAGTGGAGCCCATGGTGTAGCCGACCGCACCCGGCGCTCCACTCCCGGCGATCATGGAGCGGCGACCACGAACGGCGGCCGTGGGCGCCGGTCAGGTGCCCGCGTCGTGCAGGGTGAGCAGGGCCCAGGCGGCGAGTGACTGGGCGTCGGTGAGCGCGCCGCGGCGGATCATCGCCGTCAGCTCGGCGGTGGTGAACCAGGCGGCGCGCATGTCCTGCTCGGAGTGCTCACGGCGCGGCGGCCCCGCGGTCAGCCCGGTCGCGAGGTAGACGTTCCCGCGCTGGCTGGACATGCCCGGCGCGCAGTCGAGCGTGCCGAGCAGGGTCATGTGCTCCGCGGCCAGCCCGGTCTCCTCGACGAGCTCACGCACCGCCAGCTCGGCCGGGTCCTGGTCGGCCCGGTCGGGCGCGGTGCCCGCCGGGAATTCCCAGCGGCGGCCGCCCACCGGGTAGCGGTACTGCTCCACGAGGTGCAGGCGGCCGTCGTCGTCGCGGGGGATCACCAGGGCATAGGTGGGCTTGTCGACGATGCCGTAGAGCCCTTCGGTGCCGTCCGGGAGCCGGATGCCGTCCTCGCGGACGCTCATCCAGTCGTTGGCGTACACCTGCCGGGTCGAGGTCTGCTCGATCACCCGCCCAGGGTGATCCATCCGCTCGGCCCTACAGTGAGGCGGGTGCGTCTCGTCATCGCCCGCTGCCAGGTGGACTACGTCGGACGGCTGACCGCCCATCTGCCCATGGCCCCCCGGTTGCTGCTGGTCAAACGGGACGGCTCGGTGAGCATCCACGCCGACGACCGTGCCTACAAGCCGCTCAACTGGATGTCCCCACCGTGCTGGCTCACTGAGGAGCCCGGTGTGTGGACGGTGCGCAACAAGGCCGACGAGTCGCTGGTCATCACCATCGACGAGGTGCTGCACGACTCCAGCCACGAGCTGGGCGTCGACCCGGGCCTGGTCAAGGACGGCGTCGAGGCGCACCTGCAGGAGCTGCTCGCCGCGCACCCGGAGACCTTCGGGGAGGGCCACACCCTGGTCCGGCGCGAGTACATGACCGCGGTCGGCCCGGTCGACCTGCTGCTGCGCGACGGGAGCGGCGCGCACGTCGCGGTCGAGGTGAAGCGCCGCGGCGAGATCGACGGCGTCGAGCAGCTCACCCGGTACCTGGAGCTGATGAACCGCGACCCGCTGCTCGCGCCGGTCGAGGGGGTGTTCGCGGCCCAGCAGATCAAGCCGCAGGCCCGCACGCTGGCCGTGGACCGCGGGATCCGCTGCGTGACCGTCGACTACGACGCGCTGCGGGGCATGGCGCGCGACGACCTGCTTCTGTTCTGAGGCGGCCCCGCCGGGCCAGCGCGGGCCCGGCCGGGCCTTGCCGCGGCGTCTAGCCTGGTCACGTGAGTGCCACCGCCGCTGACTCCACCCCTACGACGGCCGCCGTCCCCGCTTCCGGGGACTTCGCGTCGCTCTCGCCCCGTACCGGCGAGGAGCTGGCCCGCTACCCCGTGCACGACGGCGAGCACGTCCGCGCCCGGGTCCGGGACGCCGCCGAGGCCGCCGTCTGGTGGGACGGGCTCGGCTTCGACGAGCGCCGCCGCAGGCTCGCGGCGTGGAAGAAGGTGCTGGTCGCGCAGCTGGACCGGGTCGCGGGCGTCGTCGCCGCCGAGACCGGCAAGCCGCTCGACGACGCCCGACTCGAGGTCGTGCTCGCCATCGACCACCTGGACTGGGCCTCGGCGAACGCGAAAAAGGTGCTCGGGCGGCGCTCGGTGTCCCCGGGCCTGCTGATGGCGAACCAGGCTGCGTCGGTGGCGTACCGGCCGCTGGGCGTCGTCGGCGTCATCGGGCCGTGGAACTACCCGTTCTTCACGCCGATGGGCTCGATCGCCTACGCGCTGGCCGCCGGCAACACCGTGGTGTTCAAGCCCTCGGAGCTGACCCCGGGCGTCGGGCACGAGATCGCCCGCACGCTCGCCGAGGCGGTCCCCGAGGTGGGCCGGTACCCGCTGCTGACCGTCGTCACCGGGTTCGGGCCGACCGGCGCCGAGCTGTGCCGCGCCCCCGGCATCGGCAAGATCGCGTTCACCGGGTCCGCCGCGACCGGGCGCCGGGTGATGGCCGCCTGCGCGGAGAACCTGGTGCCGGTGCTCATGGAGTGCGGCGGCAAGGACCCGCTGATCGTCGACGCCGATGCCGATCTCGACGGCGCCGCGGACGCCGCCGTCTGGGGCGGGATGTCCAACGCGGGGCAGACCTGCGTCGGGGTGGAGCGGGTCTACGTCGTCGAATCCGTCGCGGGCCGGTTCCTGGAGAAGGTGCGGGCCGCGGCGTCGGCGCTGCAGGTCGGCACCGCCACGAACGAGGGCGACCTCGGGCCGATGACGATGCCGTCGCAGACCGAGATCGTGCGCCGGCACGTCACCGACGCCCTGGAACGCGGCGGCCGCGCGATCGTCGGTGGCGCCGACTCGGTGCCCGCCCAGGGCGGGTCGATCTCCCCGGTCGTCATCGCCGACGTGCCCGAGGACTCCGTCGCGGTCACCGAGGAGACCTTCGGCCCGCTCGTCGTGGTCAACCGGGTGCCCGACGTCGACGAAGCGGTCCGCCGTGCCAACGCCACCGGATACGGCCTCGGCGCGACGGTGTTCTCCGCGAAGCGCGGGGAGCAGATCGCGCAGCGGCTGCGCTGCGGCATGGTCTCGATCAACGGCGTGATCTCCTTCGCCGGGATCCCGTCGCTGCCCTTCGGCGGGGTGGGGGAGTCCGGCTTCGGCCGCATCCACGGCGCCGACGGGCTGCGCGAGTTCACCCGCGCCCAGTCGATCGCCCGGCAGCGGTTCGGGATGCCGATCGTGGTCACCAGCTTCAAACGGACCGCGCGCACGATGCAGACGCTCGTCGGGATCGTGAAGGCCCGGCACGGGCGCTGAGGCGTCCTTACTCCCCCGACGACCAGGGCCCTTCCCGCACGGCGGGGTGGTCCTGGTCGCATGTTACCCACTGGTAGCACCTCTGGATGACAGGATCGGCGCCGACGCGGAAGACAAGGTTGTCGAATCGGTGGAGGTTGCAGCGTGGCACGTGAGTTCCGGACCGTCGGAGTGGTCGGCCTCGGCACGATGGGGGCAGGCATCGTCGAGGTGTTCGCCCGCAACGGTCTCGATGTGATCGCCGTCGAGGTGGACGACACCGCGGGGGAGCGCGGCAGAGCCCATCTCGCGGCCTCGACCGACCGCGCCATCGAGCGCGGCAAGCTCACCCGGGAGCAGGCCGACGAGCTCCTCGGTCGCATCACCGTGACCACCACCCTGGCCGACCTGGCACCGGCGCAGCTGGTCGTCGAGGCCATCCCGGAGAGCCTGGACGCCAAGACCGCGCTGCTGGCCGAGGTCGACAAGGTCGTCGCCGAGGACGCCATCCTCGCCTCGAACACCTCGTCGCTGTCGGTCACCGAGCTGGCCGTGCGCACCACGCGCCCGGGCAAGGTCGTCGGGATGCACTTCTTCAACCCGGCGCCGGTCCAGAAGCTGGTCGAGGTCGTGCGGACCGTCGTCACCGAGCCCGACGTCATCTCCGACGTCCAGGCGTTCGCCGACTCCCTCGGGAAGGTCCCGGTCGTCATCGGCGACCGCGCGGGCTTCATCGCCAACGCGCTGCTGTTCGGCTACCTCAACCATGCCGCGAAGATGTACGCCGAGCGCTACGCCAGCCGCGAGGACCTCGACGCCGGCATGCGCTACGGCTGCGGCTACCCGATGGGCCCGCTGGCCCTGCTCGACCTCATCGGCCTGGACACCGCCTACGAGATCCTCGAGACGATGTACGGCGAGTCGCGCAACCTGATGCACGCGCCGAACCCGGTGTTCAAGCAGATGATCACCGCGGGCCTGCTCGGCCGGAAGACCGGGCGCGGCTTCTACACCTACTCCGCACCGCACAGCTCCACCGTCGTCGCCGACGGGGAGACCCCGGCCTCGGCCGTTCCCGCGGACGTGACCCTGCGCGACGTGGCGCGGGTCGGCGTGGTCGGCACCGGCACGATGGCCTCGGGCATCGTCGAGGTGTTCGCCAAGGCCGGCTACGACGTCGTCGTCCGCGGCCGCAGCGACTCCAAGGTCGAGGGCTCGGTCGCGCTGGTCCGCAAGTCCCTGGACAAGGCGGTCGCCCGCGGGAAGCTGGACGAGGCCGGCCGCGACGCCGTCCTCGCCCGGATCAGCGGCACCACCGCGCTGGAGGACATGGCCGACGTCGACCTGGTCGTCGAGGCCGTCGCCGAGGAGCTCGGCGTCAAGCGGGCGATGTTCGGCGCGCTCGACGAGATCTGCAAGCCCGGTGCCATCCTCGCGACGACGACCTCCTCGTTGCCCGTCGTCGAGTGTGCCGCGGTCACCCAGCGTCCGGGCGACGTGATCGGCATGCACTTCTTCAACCCGGCGCCGGTGATGAAGCTGGTCGAGGTCGTGTCCACGATCGGCACCTCGCGCGACGTGGCGGCCACCGTCCTCGACGTGTGCCAGAAGCTCAAGAAGGTGCCGGTGAGCTGCGGCGACCGGGCCGGGTTCATCGTCAACGCGCTGCTGTTCCCGTACCTGAACGACGCGGTGAAGATGCTGGAGGCCCACTACGCCACCGCCGACGACATCGACGCCGCGATGAAGACCGGTTGCGCGCTGCCGATGGGCCCGTTCGAGCTGCTCGACGTCGTCGGGCTCGACGTGTCGCTGGCGATCGAGAAGTCGCTGCACGCGGAGTTCCACCAGGCCGGGTTCGCCCCGGCGCCGCTGCTGGAGCACCTGGTGACCGCGGGCCGCCTCGGGCGTAAGACCGGTCACGGCTTCCGGGACTACACCAAGCGGTAGCGCTTGCGACACTGGTCGCATGGCTCGTGGACGCGGCAGACGGCCCCGCCCCTCGGAACGAGGGCGGGGCCGTCCCGTCGCGCCACCGCTGGGCAGCGGCATGACGACCGACCTGGAGAGCGGCCGCGACGGCGAGCACTACGTCCGCCGGGTGCCGGGCGGCACCACGGTGAAGCACTACCGGTGCCCCGGCTGCGACCAGCTGCTGCCCTCGGGGATGCCCCACGTGGTGACCTGGCCCGCCGACGACGGCCGCGGCGTCGTCGAGGAGCGGCGGCACTGGCACCTGCCGTGCTGGAACGCGCGGGACCGTCGTCGCGCGGGGTTCCGGCGGCACTGAGCCGAGCGGGGCCGACCCCGGGTCAGCGGGTGCGTGCGGCGCGCTTGCCGCCGCTGTAGCCGCTGCGGGCCCGCGGCGAGGGCCGGGGGCGGCCGGATCCGGACGACCCGCTGCCCGTCGAGCCGGTCGGGGACACCGACCCGTCCTCCGCGGTCGCGGCGGAGCGGCGCTCCCGCGCCGCGACGGCCTCCTCGACCGTGCGGGGTGCGGCCGCCGGGGTGTCGGCGGAACCCGACGCGGGGGCCCCGGAGGTGCCGGTCTCGGCTGCCCCGGACCCCGCAGGGGCCTGCTCGGCGGGCAGCCGGTCGACCGAGGACCGCTCGGCGGGCGGCTGGTCGACGGGCAGGTCGGCCAGGTCCGGGCCGGCGTCGAGGTCGTCGACGCCGGACTCGATGAGCGCGCGGGCGGCGCGCAGCTGCTCGGTCAGCCGGGCGCGCAACCCGGTGAGCTGATCGACACGGTGCTGCGCCGCCTCGATGGTCTCCTGGGCGTCGCGGAGGGCGTCGGAGCGGATCTTCTCGCCGTCGGCGCGGGCCTGGTCGATGTCGTGGCGGATGCGCTCGGCGGCCTCGCGTTCCCGGCGGGAGAGGTCGGCCTCCAGCGCGTCGCGCTCGGCGAACAGGGAGTTCAGGGCCTCGGTGCGGCGCTGGTCCATCGCGATCCGGAAGTCGTGCTCGACCTGTTCGCGGTTCTCGCGCGCGTCGGTGTCGGCCCGGGTGATGCGGTCGGTGACGGCACGCTCGGCCTCGGCGAGCTCGTGCTCGGTGGTGCTGCGCTTCTCGGTCAGGGTGCGCTCGGCCGTCGACCGCTGCTCGGCCAGCTCCGCCTCGGTGGTGCGGCGCTGATCGGCGAGATCGGTCTCGGTGCGCTCGCGCAGCTCGGCCAGCTCCCGCTCCACCCGGGTCTGCTTCTCGTCGACGGCGCGGTCGAGCGCGGCGGCGCGGTCGGCGGCCTCCTCGGCCTGGGACCGGGCCTGGGTGACTGTCTGCTCGGCGCGGGCCCGGGCGTCGTCGAGGACGGCGCGGGCGTGCTTGTCGGCCTGCCTGCGCTGCGCGGCGATGTCGCGGCCGGCCGAGGCGTGCATCTCGGCGACCTCGTCCTCGGCCAGGCGCAGCATCGAGCGGAGCCGCTCGCTCATGCCCTGCACGCTCTGCGGGGGCCGGCGAGCCGGTTGACCTGCTGCTGCATCGCCTCGGCGCGGGTGCGGGCGTCGTCGAGCTCGCGGCTCAGCCGGGTGTTCTGGGCGACCGCGGCGTCCCGGTCGGCGGCCAGCATGCGGACCTCGGCGTCGAGCCGGCGCAGGTGGCCGTCGACCTGCGCCTGGTCGTAGCCCCGGCGCGCGATCGAGAAACCGGTCCGGGGTACGGGCACATCGTGGTCACCGGCCATGTCGTTCACCGTACCGCCGCGAATGTTCCACAGCCGTGAGTTCGCGACCCGGCGTCACGGGGTTCACCCTGCTCTGGACAGGGGCCCGTCCGTGTGGCACACGGACGGGCCCCGACAGCAGCACCCCGGGGGACGTCAGACGCCCCGGAAGCGGTTGATCCCGGCGAGGTGACGCTCGCGCTTCTCCGGGTTCGTGACGCCCAGTCCCTCCTCCGGGGCCAGCGCCAGCACACCGACCTTGCCCTGGTGCAGGTTCTGCTTGACGTCGTTCGCGGCCTGGCCGGTCTCGGCCAGCGGGTACACCCGCGACAGGGTCGGGTGGATCATGCCCTTGGCGACGAGCCGGTTGGCCTCGTAGGCCTCGCGGTAGTTCGCGAAGTGCGAGCCGACGATCCGCTTGAGGTTCATCCACAGGTAGCGGTTGTCGAACTCGTGCATGTAGCCCGAGGTCGAGGCGCAGGTGACGATCTGACCGCCCTTGCGGGTGACGTAGACCGACGCACCGAAGGTCTCGCGGCCCGGGTGCTCGAAGACGATGTCGGGGTCTTCGCCGCCGGTGAGCTCGCGGATCTTCGCGCCGAGCCGCTTCCACTCCTTGGGGTCCTGGGTGGTCTCGTCCTTCCAGAACCGGTAGCCCTCGGCGTTGCGGTCGATGACCAGCTCCGCGCCCATGTCGCGGCAGATCTGGGCCTTCTCCTCCGAGGAGACGACGCAGATCGGGGTGGCGCCGCCGTTGAGGGCGAACTGGGTGGCGTAGGAGCCGAGGCCGCCGGAGGCGCCCCAGATCAGCACGACGTCGCCCTGCTTCATGTCGGCGCCGTTCTTGCTCACCAGCTGGCGGTAGGCGGTGGAGTTGACCAGGCCCGGGGACGCGGCCTCCTCCCAGGTGAGGTGGTCCGGCTTCGGCATCAGCTGGTTGGACTTGACCAGGGCCAGCTCGGCGAGGCCGCCGAAGTTGGTCTCGAAGCCCCAGATGCGCTGCTCCGGGTCCATCATCGTGTCCGAGTGCCCGTCCGGGCTCTCCAGCTCGACCGAGAGGCAGTGCGCGACGACCTGGTCGCCGGGCTTCCAGGTGTTGACGCCGGGGCCGGTCCGCACGACGACGCCGGCGAGGTCGGAGCCGACCACGTGGTAGGGCAGGTCGTGCCGCTTGGCCAGCGGCGAGAGCTTGCCGTAGCGCTTGAGGAAGCTGAACGTCGAGACGGGCTCGAAGATCGAGGTCCAGACGGTGTTGTAGTTGATCGCGCTGGCCATCACGGCCACGAGCGCCTCACCGGGGCCGAGCTCGGGGACCGGGACGTCCTCGACGCGCAGGCTCTTGCGCGGGTCCTTCTCCCTGGTGGTCAGACCCTCGAACATGTCCACGTCCTCGGCGCGGACGGTGACGCCCCGATAGTGCTCGGGAACCTCCAGGCCTCCGACGTCGGTGAACTGCCCGGCGAGGATGGCGTCGCGGATGTCCTTCACTGCTGGCCTCCGATGGCGACGTTGTCAGGGGAGTCGGGTGGCTCACCCGATGGTGCTTGGGATACCGCAAGTTACTGCGTAGTATCTTAACCGTAGCTCGACGGTGAGGGTGATACCCGAAGCGCACTTCGTGATCCACCCCACCGGACGCCCGTACTGTCCTTCGGGACGGGGTCGTGCCCCGGCCGTCCCTCCGCCCGTCAGTGCGCGTCCGCGGCCGGCTCGACGAGCTCGACCAGCACTCCGCCGGCGTCCTTCGGGTGCACGAAGTTGACCTTCGAGTTCGACGTGCCACGACGCGGGGCGTCGTAGAGCAGGCGCAGGCCCTTCGCCCGCAGCGCGTCCGCCGCGGCGGCGACGTCGGTGACCCGGTAGGCGACCTGCTGCAGGCCCGGGCCGTTGCGCCCGATGAACTTCGCGATCGTCGAGTCCTCGTTCAGCGGGGCGAGCAGCTGCACCTTCGTGGCGCCGGCCGCCTCGCCCGGTGCTCCCAGCATGGCCTCGCGCACGCCCTGCTCGGTGTTGGTCTCGGTGTGCACCGCGACCAGGCCCAGGTTGTCCGCGTACCAGCGGATGGCCTCGTCCAGGTCGGGCACCGCGATGCCCACGTGGTCCACGGCCACGACCAGCGGCGACAGGGCGTCCTCGGTTGTCGTCATGGGGGCTGAAGCTACCGGTTCTACTCGCCGGTAGGAGTCTGTGCCGCTGGTCACCCCCACCGTTCGGTGCGTCCGGACGGGTCGTCGCCGTGGGTATGGTGGCGGCCCACCTGACAACGAAGCCTGATGGAGGACCCCGTGTCCGGAACCGTGATCGTCGCCGGCGCCCGCACGCCGATGGGCCGTCTGCTCGGCTCCCTGAAGGGCTTCTCCGGGGCCCAGCTGGGCGGTGTCGCCATCAAGGCCGCGCTCGAGCGGGCCGGTGTGGCTCCCGACCAGGTCCAGTACACGATCATGGGCCAGGTCCTCACCGCAGGCGCGGGGCAGATCCCGGCGCGCCAGGCGGCGGTCGAGGCCGGCATCCCGATGGACGTCCCGGCGCTGACGATCAACAAGGTCTGCCTGTCCGGCGTCGACGCCATCGCGCTGGCCGACCAGCTCATCCGCGCCGGCGAGTTCGACATCGTCGTCGCCGGCGGCCAGGAGTCGATGACCCAGGCGCCGCACCTGCTCACCAAGTCCCGCGAGGGCACCAAGTTCGGCGACACCACCCTCACCGACCACATGGCCTACGACGGTCTGTTCTGCGCGTTCGACCAGGTCGCGATGGGTGCCTCCACCGAGAAGTACAACGAGCGCTACGGCCTGACCCGCGAGGAGCAGGACGCCTTCTCCGCCCGCTCGCACCAGCGCGCCGCCCGCGCCGCCCAGGACGGCACCTTCGACCAGGAGATCGCCCCGGTCGAGATCCCGCAGCGCAAGGGCGACCCGATCGTCTTCTCCACCGACGAGGGCGTGCGCGGCGACACCACCACCGAAGGGCTCGGCAAGCTCCGCCCCGCCTTCGCCGCCGACGGCACCATCACCGCGGGATCGGCCTCGCAGATCTCCGACGGCGCGGCCGCGGTGGTCGTGATGAGCAAGGCCAAGGCCGAGGAGCTGGGCCTGGACTGGATCGCCGAGATCGGCGCGCACGGCGTCGTCGCCGGTCCGGACGCCTCGCTGCACGAGCAGCCCGCGAACGCGATCGCCAAGGCGTGCGAGAAGGAGGGCGTCCAGCCCGCCGACCTCGACCTCGTCGAGATCAACGAGGCGTTCGCCGCGGTCGGCATCGTCTCGGCCCGCAAGCTCGGCATCGACGAGGAGAAGGTGAACGTCGACGGCGGCGCCATCGCCCTCGGTCACCCGATCGGCATGTCCGGTGCGCGGATCGCGCTGCACCTGGCGCTCGCGCTCAAGGCGCGCGGCGGGGGCGTCGGCGCCGCCGCGCTGTGTGGCGGCGGCGGCCAGGGCGACGCACTGATCGTGCGCGTCCCCTCCGCCTGATCGTCCCGACCTCCGTGTGGTCCACGTCGGCCCCCGCCTCGGCGGGGGCCGGCGTGCATCCACCCGTCCGTCCCGACGCCCGTCCGTCCCGACAAGGAGCCCGACCGTGCCCGGACCGCCGGACCCCCGCGACCTGGTGGAGCGCGCCCGCCGCGGTGAACAGCTCGCCGTCGCCCGGCTGATCTCGATGGTGGAGAACGCCGGTCCGCAGCTGCGCGAGGTGTCCGCGGCACTGTCCCCGCACACCGGACGGGCGCACGTCATCGGGCTGACCGGGTCGCCGGGGGTGGGCAAGTCGACGTCGACGTCGGCGCTGGTCACCGAGCTGCGGGCGCGCGGGCGCCGGGTCGGGGTGCTGGCGGTGGACCCGTCCTCGCCGTTCAGCGGCGGGGCGCTGCTGGGCGACCGGGTGCGGATGGGCGACCACGCCGACGACGACGGGGTCTTCATCCGGTCGATGGCCACTCGTGGGCACCTGGGCGGGCTGTCCTGGGCGACGCCGCAGGCCCTGCGGGTGCTCGACGCCGCGGGCTGCGACGTCGTGCTGATCGAGACCGTCGGCGTCGGGCAGTCCGAGGTGGAGATCGTCGGCCTCGCCGACACCACCGTCGTGCTGCTCGCACCGGGAATGGGCGACGGCATCCAGGCGGCCAAGGCCGGGATCCTGGAGATCGGCGACGTCTTCGTGGTCAACAAGGCCGACCGTGAGGGGGCCCGCCGCACGGTGCGCGAGCTGCGGAACATGCTGCACCTGCGCCTCCCGGACGGCGGCGAGGGAGGCGCGGACGCACCCGGCCTCGGTACCGAGCCGTGGGAGCCTCCGGTGCTCTCGACTGTCGCGTCACGCGAGGAGGGGATCGCGGCCGTCGCCGACGCCCTCGACGAGCACCACGCCTGGGCCGAGAAGTCCGGCGATCGGGAACGACGGCGCCGTGAGCGGACGCGTCGCGAGATCGAGGGCATCGGGATGGAGCAGGTCCGGGCCCGGATGGAA
This sequence comes from Pseudonocardia sp. HH130629-09, assembly GCF_001294645.1. NCBI lineage: Bacteria > Bacillati > Actinomycetota > Actinomycetes > Pseudonocardiales > Pseudonocardiaceae > Pseudonocardia > Pseudonocardia sp. HH130629-09. Next base: position 4,213,945 of record NZ_CP011868.1, on the reverse strand, counting down.
CGCGTGCGCGGCGGTGACGCGCTCCACGCCCTCACCGAGCGGGTGCTGGGCGGGGAGCTGGACCCGTGGGCCGCCGCCGACGAGCTGCTGGAGCAGGCGGACTGAGCCGACCCGCCTCCGGTCAGGGGGACGTGGTCCCGGGCAGCGCCGCGAGCCGGTCGAGGACGCGCTGCGACCCGGTCCGCAGGGCGAGTGCCCGGGCCCTGGCGTGGGCGGCCCGCGCGGCGGCGCCGTCGCCGGCACGCAGGGCGGCGAGCACCTCGCCCAGTGCGAGATCGGTGCGCTCGCGGACCGGGCGCTGCGGCGGGCCGTCCTCGACGGTGAGCCACGCGGGGGAGGTGTGGACGTCGATCGTCGGCAGCGCCGTCGTGCCGGGCGGGCCGGCCTGCTCGGTGTCGGCGTCCTGTGCGTCGACGCCCGGCAGCTCGGCCGCCAGGCGCTCCCGCCGGCGCCGCGCCACGTCCGCGGTGTCCGGGTCCCCGGCCCGCAGGGCCGTGGACTCCGCCTCGACGTAGGCCGTCCACGCCCGGTCCGGGGCGGCGCGGTCGCGTTCCTGGTCCCCGAGCCGCAGTGCGGCCGCGGCGAGTAGCCCGCCGAGCGCCCGCAGGAGGTGCGGGTCCCGCGCGTGCGCGGCCGGCTCGCGCAGCTGGACGACGACCGCGGACACCGCGTCGTGGGCGGCGGCGGTGCCCAGCCGGTCGTCCAGCGCACTGGTCGCGGCCCACTGGGCGCGCAGCAGGTCCAGCTCCTCCTCTCCGACGGCGGCGGTCCGCTCCAGCGCCGCGCGCAGCCGCGTGGCCCCGTCGACGGGGTCCGGCCCGGGCTCGTCGGCGAGACCGAGACCGGCCGGGGTGGTCTCGTACAGTTCGGCGAGGAGCGCGCGGTGTGCGGCGTCCGGGGCGGCGTGGCCGTTCTCCCAGCGTGACAGCTGGGTCTTCAGGCTCGCGGCTCGTGCGGTGCCGCCGCTCCCGGCGACGAGCGCGGCCAGCGCACGGGCCGCCTCGGACTGGGACCAGCCCCGCCGGTCGCGCGCGGCCCGCAGCGCCGGGCCGGCACCGGGTCGGTCGGACGGGGGCGGAGGAGCGTGCACGCGGCCGATTCTGTCGGTGCCCCGTCGTAGGGTCAACACCGTTGACGCAACCCGCGGCATCATCTGCCTCGACACCCCGGAGTGTACCCCGTGGACCTCATCGACTACCTGGCGTGCGTGGGCCTGTCCGGCCTCAGCGGCGCGTTGGCCGGGCGGGCCGCGGTGCGGCGGATGCTGTGGCCCCGGCCGCCCCGCGGCTCGGTGATGCGCAGCTGGCGCGGTCCGGGACACGGCGGCCCGCCATCGGGTGGTCCGCGCCGGCGGAGACGGCCGGGCTGAGGTGGGCGGTCAGGCGAAGTCGCCGGCGGCACGGCGCACCGAGCGCAGCAGCGCGGTCAGCTGCTCCTCCTCGGCCGGGTCCAGCCCGGTCAGACCGAAGTCGATGCCGGTCACCGCGGCGGTGGCCTTCTCCAGCCGGGCACGCCCCTCGGGGGTCAGCTCGACCAGGGTGGCGCGGCGGTCGGTGGGGTGCGGCATCCGGCGGACGAGGTCGTCGCCCTGCAGCCGGTCGACGATGTTGGTCACGCTCGTCGGGTGCAGCTGCAGCCGCTCGCCCATCACCCGCATCGGGAGGCTGCCGCGGCGTGCGAAGTCGAGCAGCACCAGCGCCTCGTAGCGGGCGAAGGTCAGCCCGTGCGGCCGCAGCGCCGTGTCGACGGCCGAGAGCAGGATCTGCTGCACGCGCATCACGCTGGTGACCGTCGCCATCGTGCGGGCGGGGCCGACCCGCTCCTCCCACAGTTCGGCCGCACGCTGGATCGGGTCGAAGGGGAGCGACCCGCGGGATGCCATGGTCCGACGCTAGCAAGTGCCGTGACCGGTCCGTTCCGCATGCCGGGCGTGGCATGGTGTCGGCATGCTCTTCGCCTTCAGCGTCGCCCCGTCCGGTTCGGACTCCGGCGACGGCAGCGTCGTTGTCGCCGTCGCCGAGGCCGTCCGGGTGGTCCGCGAGTCCGGCCTGCCGAACGAGACCACCTCGATGTTCACCACCATCGAGTCCGAGACCTGGGACGAGGGGATGGCGGTGGTCAAACGTGCCGTCGAGGCCGTCACCGCCGTGTCGCCCCGGGTCAGTCTGGTCCTGAAGGCCGACATCCGGCCTGGGTACCGGGGGCAGCTGCAGGCCAAGGTGGAGCGGGTCGAGGAGCACCTGCGCGGGGGCGGTGCGTGAGCGCTCCGGTCGCACCGGGTGCCGGGGAGCCCGGCCCGGCCCGGGTCGTGCTCGTCCACGGCGCCTGGCACCGCGGTGCGTCGTGGGCGCCGGTGGTCGAGGCCCTGGCGGCCCGGGGAGTGGAGGCGGTCGCGCCGGATCTCCCGTCCGACGTCGCGGGGGTCGGCCACACCGAGCTCGTCGACGCGGTCCTGGCCGTCGCCGGTGGCGGTCCGGACGGGTCGGTGCCCCGGAGCGAGGGTCCGCCGGTCCTGCTGGTCGGCCACTCGCTCGGCGGTCTCGTGGCCACCGCGGCCGCCGGTCGCATCGCCGACCGGGTGCGGGCGCTGGTCCTCGTCGCGGCACTCGTCCCCGAGCCGAGCCGTCCCTACCGGGACCGGATGCGTGCCGAGCGCGACCTGATGGTCGCCGGTTACGACGCCGAGGTCCGTCGTGGCCCGGGGGGCAGCACGTACTGGCCGGACGCGCGGACGGTCGCCGACGGGCTCTACCGGGGCGTCGCGGACGAGCTCGACGCGGCGGGACGTGACGGGCGGGCCGTGGTCGCGGACGCGGCGGCGCAGCTGCGGCCCCAGGACTGGTCGCTGCTCGTCGAGCCGTGCCCGGTGCCGTCGTGGCCCGCGGTGCCGACGGTGTCGGTGGTGTGCGCAGGGGACCGGGTGGTCAGTCCCGTCGCGGGACGGCGGGAGGCGGACCGGGTCGGGGCGCGGCTCGTCGAGTTCGCGGGCGGGCACTTCCCGATGCTCACCCGGCCGGAGGAGATGGCGGACCTGCTGGCCGGGCTCGCCGCGCCGGCCTGACGGGAGGCGCCACGGCCCGGGCGCCGAGGACGCCGGCACCGGACTTGCCGAGGACAGCGACGACGGGCGCCGGGACGACGACGGCCGGTGGCGGGAGACCCGTCACCGGCCGTCGGGCGCCCGGACCGGGTCCGGAGGCCGTGTCGTCGTCGCGGCGTGCCGCGAGGAAGGCCGTGCTCAGCCCGCCATGATGGTCGAGAAGTAGTACACGCCGGCGAGGATGCCGACGAAGCTGACGGTCATGCCGATCTGGGCGAGCTTGGTCATGCCCGGCTTGCGGTAGGCGAGGAAGCCGGTGACCAGGCCCGCGGCACCCAGGATCCAGGCGGCGATCGGCACGAGGAACGCGGCGATCGCGATGATGCCCAGCGCCACCGACGCGTAGGCCAGGGTCGGCTTGTCGGTCGTCTGCATGTTGCTCATCGGGGTGGAGCCCTCCGTTGTGCGCCGGGGAGCCGGCGATCGTTCTGTCGGGGAAGGGAACCGCGGGGTGGGGCAACCGGGGGAACGCCCCGCCGCGATCACGCAGAGTCAGCATCGAGTCCCTGCAGGGTGTTCAACGAGTGGCGAGGCCCGGTGTTGCTCCGCCGGTCCGGTGATCGTGGGGGCGACCCCGCCGGTTCCGCCGGGTTCCGGGGGCTCCGTGCCGTCGTCGGCTCTGCAGGCACGGGTGGGTGTCGGCCGGTCACCGGGGAGTGCCGTCGGCTCTCCCCGGGGTCTGGTGGTGCTCCTCCGGATCGTGCGGGGTCGGTGGGTTCCCGGCGCGGCCCGACTCGCGCGGCATCGGCGGTGCCGTGCGGGCGTCGGACCCCGGCGGACATCCCGGGACGGCGGGGCGGGGCGAGGAGACGTGGGACGCGTCGCGCGGGGGTGCGTCCGACCGGGCGGGGCGGGTCACGCCGGACACACGGACGTGCCAGGATGGATGGCGTGTCTCGCCCAGATCCTCGTCAGGCGGCCCAGCGTGCGGCGATCTCCTCGGCCATGGCCGGGGCGGTCGACCTCTCCGGGCTGAAGGCCCGTGCCGATGCGGCGAACCGGCCCGCCCCGTCCGGCGGTGCCGGGGGCGGTCCGCCCGCGCCCGGCGGGGGCGGGAGCTCCTGGGTCGTCGATGCGACCGAGCAGGGCTTCCAGGTCGAGGTCCTCGAGCCGTCCCTCCAGGTGCCGGTCGTCGTCGAGCTGTGGGCCAGCCGCTACCCGCGCGAGGAGCAGCTGTCGGCCGAGCTGGAGCGCCTCGCCTCGACCGGCGGCGGCGCGTGGCGCCTGGCCCGGGTCGACATCGACACCCAGCCCCGGGTGGCCCAGGCCTTCGGCGTGCAGCAGGTGCCGATGCTGGTCGTGCTCGTCGGCGGTCAGCCCGTCGACGCGGTCAACGGCGCCATCCCCGAGGACCGCGCCGACGAGTGGGTGAAGTCCCTGCTCGACGCGCTGCGCGACCGGATGCCCGCCATCGCCGAGGGCGAGCGCCGGGCGGCCGCGGCCGGTTCGGACGAGCCCGTCGAGGAGCCCGAGGACCCGCGTTTCACCGCCGCCGAGGACGCCCTGGAGCAGGGCGACTACGCCGCCGCCGAGGCCGCCTACACCGCGATCCTCGACAGCGAGCCCGCCAACGAGCAGGCGAAGGCGGCGCTGGCGCAGGTCCGCTTCCTCGCCCGCGCCGAGCAGGCCGACCCGTCGTCGATCGCGCGGGCCGACGCCGCACCCGACGACGTCGACGCCCAGCTCGCCGCGGCCGACGCCGAGCTGGCCGCCGACCGGGTCGAGGCCGCCTTCACCCGGCTGGTCGACACCGTCGCCCGGACCGCGGGCGAGGATCGTGACCGGGCCCGCGGGCACCTCGTCGGGCTCTTCGAGCTCTTCCAGGCCGACGACCCGCGGGTCGCCACGGCCCGGCGCGCGCTCGCCCGCGCCCTGTTCTGAGCCGGAACCGCCCCGATGGCCCACTGCCGCAGGCACCGGTGCCCGCGGTGACCGTCGCCGCTCCTGCCGGGACGCCGGCTCCGCGGTGGGCGGCGCGTGACCGCGTGCACCGTCTCGCGCGGCCGGTGGCGCCGGTCGTCGCCGTCGCCGCGCTGGTGACAGCGACGCTGCTGTTCGTGCTGGGCGGCCCGCCGCTGCTGCGCTGGATCCCGGCGACCGACATCGCGCGGATGCACGTCGACTTCGACACCTTCCGGGCCTCGGCGTACGCGCTGCTCCAGCACGGTCCGGGCAGCGCCGCGATCTACGACACCGGCGCCCGGCTGCACAACCTCAACCCGCCGCTGCTGTCGGTGCTGCTCGCGCCGCTGGCCCTGCTCAGCCCGGTCACCGGCTACCGGCTGCTGACGGCACTGTCGGTGCTGCTCGTCGTCGCGTCGGTCCTGCTGGTCTGCCGGGAGCTGCGGCTCGGCCGTCGGTGGACGACCGGTGCGCTCCTGGTGGTGCTGGCGTCGTCGCCGCTGCACGGCACGCTGCTGCTGGGCCAGATCTACCCGCTGCTGCTGGCTGGGCTGACCGCGGGCTGGGTCGCCGAACAGCGCGGGCACCCACTGCTGGCCGCCGTCTGCTACGGCGTGACGGTCGCCCTCAAGCCCTCGCTCGCGCCGGTGCTGCTGCTCCCCGCGGTGCAGGCCCGTCGGCGGCCGTTCCTGGCCGGGATCGCCGCCGCGGCGGTCGCGACGCTGGTCGGCGTCGCCGTCGCCGGGTGGCCGACGGCGTTCCAGTGGCTGACGATGGCGCTGGCCGAGCCGGTCGGCCCCACCCCGGACAACGCGTCCCTGCCGGGCCAGGCGCTCCGCTGGGGGATCCCGACCGTCGTCGGCACCCTGGTGGGCGCGGCGATCGTGGTCGGCACGCTCGTCCACCTCGGGCGGCGCACCCGCCGGTACGGCCCCGACCCGGCCGCGGGCACCGACCCGGGTGGGACGGCGCTGTTCGCCGTGCTCGCCACCGGTCTGCTGGCGGCGCCGATCGCCTGGCACAACTACCTGCTGCTGCTCCTGCCCGGGCTTCTGGCGCTCGCCGCGTCCGGCCGGGCGGGGGACACCCGCCGCCGGGTCGTCGTCGCGATCGGGTGTGTCGCCGTCGTCCCGGTGAGCTGGTCCGACCTGTGGGCCGACGGCGGCTGGGCGACCCCGCTCGGACGGGCGCTCTACACGGCGGTGCTCCTGGTGACCTGGTGGTCCCTGCTGCGCCCGGCCGTCGGACCGGTGCCCGGCGGTCCCGTCCGCACTGCGGACGAGCCGTCCCGCGCACCGGCCTGACGGTCCGGGCCCCAGGGGATCAGTCGCCCGCGGTGGTCCCCGTGTCCGAGGTGCCCGTGCCGGAGCTCCCGTTGACGAACGAGCCGGTGCGCACCGCCCGGACACCGACGGTGCCGGGTGCGGGCGCGACCGAGGTGGAGACCGGACCGGCGTCCGGGGCGTCCTCGGCGTCGTCCGGCCCCGGGTCGACGAGGTCGGCGGGCGTGACGACGACCTGCAGGTCGTCGTCCGGGGTCGCCGGTGCCTCGATGTCGGTGTCCTCCGGCTCGTCGGGCAGCGCGGTGGCCGGCAGCGGCGGCGGGACCGTCGCGGCCGGGGCGGCCTCCTGCGCCGGGACGGACAGCACCGGGCCACCGGTGTCCTCCGGCACCAGCCACAGCACCCCCGACGGCGGCAGCCGTAGCACCGCCGACGCGGGCTGGCCGTGCCACATGACCTGCTCGGCGCGCACCCGGCCCAGGTTGCCCACCCCGGACCCGCCGTAGGCCGACGCGTCGGTGTTGACGACCTCGGTCCAGTTCCCGGCGGACGGCAGCCCCACCCGGTAGTCCTCACGCGGGGCACCGGAGAAGTTCGCGACGCAGGCCAGCACGGTGGCACGGCCCTCGGCGTCGACGCCGTGGCGCAGGAACGAGAACACGTTGCCCTGCGCGTCGTTGGCGTCGATCCAGGCGAAACCGTCCGGGGTGGTGTCGCGCGACCACAGCGCGGACTGCGCGCGGTAGGTCCGGTTCAGGTCCGCGACGAGCCTGGTGATCCCGCCGTGCAGCGGGTCGTCGCTCTGCAGGTGCCAGTCCAGCGACCGCTGCTCGGACCACTCGCGCGGCTGCCCGAACTCACCGCCCATGAAGAGCAGCTGCTTGCCCGGGTGCGCCCACATGTAGGCCAGCAGCGCACGGACCCCGGCGGCCTTGTTCCAGTCGTCGCCGGGCATCCGGGTCCACAGCGACCCCTTGCCGTGCACGACCTCGTCGTGGCTGATCGGCAGCACGTAGTTCTCGCTGAACGCGTACATCAGCGAGAACGTCATCTGGTTGTGGTGGTAGCTGCGGTGGATGGGGTCGCGCCCGGTGTAGTCGAGCGTGTCGTGCATCCAACCCATGTTCCACTTGAGCCCGAACCCGAGACCGCCCATGTAGGTGGGCCGGGTGACGCCCGGCCAGGCGGTGGACTCCTCGGCGATCGTCACGACGCCCGGGTGCTCCCGGTAGACGGTCGCGTTCATCTCCTGCAGGAACGCGACCGCGTCGAGGTTCTCCCGGCCACCGTGGACGTTCGGCAGCCACTGGCCGTCGGCACGGGAGTAGTCCAGGTAGAGCATCGAGGCGACCGCGTCGACCCGCAGGCCGTCGATGTGGAAGGACTCCAGCCAGTACAGCGCGTTCGCGACGAGGAAGTTGCGCACCTCGTTGCGGCCGAAGTCGAACACGAGCGTGCCCCAGTCGGGCTGCTCGCCGCGGCGCGGGTCGGCGTGCTCGTAGCAGGCGGTGCCGTCGAACCGGGCCAGCGCCCACTCGTCGCGCGGGAAGTGCGCGGGAACCCAGTCGACGATCACGCCGTAGCCCGCCTGGTGCAGCCGGTCGACGAAGTACCGGAAGTCGTCGGGCGTGCCGAACCGCGAGGTCGGGGCGAAGTACGACGTCACCTGGTAGCCCCACGACCCGCCGAACGGGTGCTCGGCCACGGGCAGCAGCTCGACGTGGGTGAACCCGGTGGTGTCCAGGTAGGCCACCAGCCGCTCGGCGATCTCGCGATAGTCCAGACCCGGCACCCAGGAGCCGAGGTGCATCTCGTAGATGCTCATCGGCTCCTCGTGCGGGCGGACCTGCGCGCGGGCGGCCATCCACGCGTCGTCGCTCCACTCGTGGACGTCGCGGGTCACGACCGACGCCGTCCGCGGCGGGATCTCGGTGGCGAAGGCCATCGGGTCGGCCTTGTCACGCCACCGGCCGTCGGGGCCCAGGATGCGGAACTTGTAGCGGTCGCCGACACCGACGCCGGGGAGGAACAGCTCCCAGACCCCGGAGCTGCCCAGTGAGCGCATCGGCAGCGCCCAGCCTGCCCAGCCGTCGAAGTCGCCGGTGACCCGCACACCGCGGGCGTTCGGGGCCCAGACGGCGAAGCTGGTCCCGGCGACCGGGCCGGACGGGGTCTCGTGGTCCCGGACGTGTGCGCCGAGGACGTCCCACAGTCGTTCGTGCCGTCCCTCGCCGATGAGGTGCAGGTCCATGTCACCGAGCGTCGGCAGCCAGCGGTACGGGTCGTCGACCGTCTGCTCGGTCGTGCCGCCGGCGCCGTCGCCGTAGGTCACGAGCAGCCGGTAGTCGCCGCCGGAGCCGGGGACGAGGCCGGAGAACAGTCCGGCGTCGTGCACCCTCGTCAGCTCGCAGGCCTGCGCGCGGTCACCGTTCGGCAGCACCGCCACCGAGACGGCGTGCGGCCGCAGGACACGGACCACGGTGCCGTCGACGTGCGGATGCGCGCCGAGGACCGAGTGGGGGTCGTGGTGGGCACCGCCCAGGAGCCGGTCGGTCGTCGCCGGGTCCGGTGCGCACGCATCGGTCTCGGAGCGGGTCGCTCGGGTCTCCTCGGAGGTCACGGCGGAACCGTACTGCGAGTGACGGATGCTCGCCGCGTGCGGTCGCACAGTGTTGCCGGATCGCAGTCGAGCGTGAGCGGAGCCGGGTCAGTCCCGACCGCGCCGTCGCCGGTGGCGCCGCAGTGCCCGTTCGAGGACCGCCTGCAGCGCGACGGCGGCGTCGTCCCACGTCTGCTCGGCCGCGCGGGCGCGCACCGCGTCGGAGCGCTGCGTCCACGTCGTGTCCAGCCCGCGCACGGCGGCGGCGAACCCGGCGTCGTCACCCGGTGCGACGAACACCCCGGCGTCGCCGGCGACCTCGCGGAAGGCCGGGATGTCGGTGACCACGACCGGGCAGCCCCGCGCCATGGCCTCCAGCACCGGGAGCCCGAACCCCTCGTCGCGGGAGGCGGAGACCAGCGCGGTGGCGCCGTCGAGCAGGGCGCGGTAGCCGTCGTCGTCGACGCCGTCGTGGAACACCGGCCGGGCCGGTGCGGCGAGCCGCTCCAGCTCCGTGCGCACCCCCGGCGGGACGGGGGAGACCAGGTGGAGCTGGTGGTCGGGCAGCCGGGCCGCGGCCCTGGCCAGGGTCGCGACGTCCTTGTAGGGCATGAACGACCCGGCGTAGACGATCCGGTTCCCCGACGGGCGGGACCGCGCCGGCGTGCCGGGCGGCAGGTGGAAGTCGGTGGCGTCGGGGACGACGGCGACCTCCCGGCGCGACAGCCGGTGCTCCGCGACCAGGGCCGCGGTCGCGGCGGAGACGCACGCGACGGCGTCGGCGCCGGCCAGCAGCAGCCGCTGCGGCCACCACGACAGGTGGTAGGCCCGCCACACCGCCCGCACCGGCGCGGGCAGCCACGGCGGCGGCGCCGGGTGCCGGTAGTAGATGAGGTCGTGCACGGTCAGCACGACCGCGTAGCGGCGGCCCAGCGTGCCCATCGTCTGCATCGGACTGAAGACGACCGCATCGGGTGACCCTGCGGTGCCGTCGGTGCCGCCGGCGTCGGACGTCCCGGCGATGATCCGGTTCACCCGCCGCGCGACCAGCGGCTCCCCGGCCCCGGTCGGCGACGGCAGGGTGTGCGCGGGCCGGTCGGGCAGCCCGTCGCGCTGGCGCGGGTCGGACACCAGCAGCTCCACCGGGGTGATCCGGTCCAGCGCGCGGACCAGTCCGGTGGTGTAGCGGCCGATGCCGTCCGGGCGTCCGGGACGGATGTAGCGGCAGTCGACGAGCACCCTCACCGCTGCAGGAAACCCCGTATCTCCCGGGCCGCCCACGCCGGGGCCTCGTAGTGCACGAGGTGGCCGGTGCGGGGCAGCAGGACCAGCCGGGCGTCGGCGAAGGCGGCGGCGAGCGCGTGCTGCCCGGCCGGCGGGGCGACCCGGTCGCGGGCCCCTGCCAGCAGCAGCGTCGGCACCGTGATGCGGGGCGCCCACGGCCGCACCGATCCGGAACCGGCGGCGCGGAAGCACTCGAGCAGCGACGCCGTCGTGGCGAAGGTGCCGAAGTGGGCGCGGTGCTCGTCGGAGATCCAGTGCCGCAGCAGCGGGTCGCGGGTGGTGGTCATCGAGACGGTCGCGGCGTCGGCGAGCAGCCGGTGGCGCAGCACGCCGTCGAGGCCGAGCCGGGCGGCGCCCTCGTGGAGCAGCGCGGTGGCCGCCGTCCCGAGGCCGGTGATGCCGCCGGCACCCGAGGCGGGCTCGGCGATCGGGTTGACCAGCACCAGGGCCCGGGGGGTGGTCGCGGCCGCGGCGCAGACGGCCGCGGCGACGATCGACCCGAACGAGTGCCCCAGCAGCACCGTGTCCGGGCCGAGGTCGGCGAGCAGCGCCGAGGCCCATCGGGCGTAGCCGTCGACGTCGTGGACGCGGTCGGTGAACGGCGGCGACGCCCCGAACCCGGGCATGTCCGGCACGACGACGCGGTACCCGGTCAGCCGCGAGGCCAGCGGCGCGAGCCCGTGGTGGCTGCCGCGCAGCCCGTGCAGCGCCAGCACCGGCGCCCCGTCCGGGGCGCCGAAGGTGTGCACGACGGTGCGGGCACCGTCGACCGGGCGCTCGAGGGCGGGCGTGAGCGTTGCGGTCACCGCCGGGTGTCCGCGTGCCGGCGGGCGCGGCGCCCCGAGCGGAACGCACGCACCGGGACGACCGGGCGGGCCTTCGTCCGGTACAGCTCCTCGAAGGTGTCCACCGTGGCCGCCAGCGAGTGCTCGGACGCGATCCGCAGGCTCGCCGCGCCCAGGGCGGCGGCACCGTCGGGGTCGCCGAGGACCCGTGCCAGCCGGTCGGCGAGCGCGGCGACGTCGCCGTGCGGGTAGCGCCAGCCGTTCTCGCCGGGGCGGGCCAGGTGCGGCAGCGCACCCGCGTCGACGGCGACGACCGGCTTCCCGGTCGCCATCGCCTCCAGCGTGACCAGGCTCTGCAGCTCGGCGGTGCCGGCATTGCCGAACACGTCCAGGGCCGGGTAGACGTCGGGGATCTCGTCGTCGGTGAGCCGGCCGGTGAAGGTGACCGCCCGCTCCAGGTGCCGGTCATGGACCAGGGCGCCCAGCCGAGCCCGCTCCTCGCCCTCCCCGACGACGACCAGCTGCGCCCCTGGCACCGCGCCGGCCCGCAGCAGCGCAGTCGCGCGGACCAGCTCGTCGACGTGCTTCTCCCGGTCCAGCCGCCCGACGAAGCCGACCAGCGGTACGTCCTGCGGGATGCCGTGCCGGGCCCGGAACGCCGGCCCGCGGCCGGTGGTGTCGGGCCGGAAGCGGGCCAGGTCCAGCCCGTTGGAGACCGGCAGCACCGGTCCGGGGACACCGCCCTGCTCGGCCATCGACGCGGCCAGCGGGGTCGGGGCGGTGACCAGCCCGGCCCGGCTGAGCACGCGCACCGCATCCCACCAGAAGAGCTTCTTGAGCCCGGACTCGGGCAGGTGCAGGAAGCTGATCGCCGGGATGATGTTCTCCGGGATCATGTGCGTGGTCGCCATCGACGGGACGCCGAGGTCGGCGGCCGCGGTGAGCAGCATCCGGCCCAGCACCATGTGGCTTTGCACGTGCACGACGTCCGGGCGGACCCGGCGCAGGATCGCCCGGCAGCTCTGCCGCAGCCCGGGCGGCGGGCAGAGTCGGAAACCCGGCGGCTTGGGGACCCGGAAGGAGCGGACCCGGTGCTCGGTCAACGGTCCCACCCGGCGCGGCGGCACGCTGCGCAGGGCGCGGGCCGGTGCGACGACGTGGACCTCGTGCCCGCGCGCGGCGAGCTCGGCGGCCAGCCGCTGTCCGGCGTAGCTGGCCCCGTTGACGTCCGGTGCCCAGGTGTCGGCCCCGATCAGGACGCGCACGCGTTCTCCTTCCGCGAGGTCGTGGCACGCACCCACAGCGCGCGCCCGGCCACGAGCACCAGGCCCACGCCCAGTCCCACCGCCACGATGATCCACGGCCGGTCGGCCAGCTCCGCGGCGAACCGGCCCCCGACCACCCAGCCGATCCCGACCAGCAGCGCCGAACGCACCGCCGTCAGCGGGACCACCCAGGCCACGAACCGCCGGTACGACACCCCGGCCAGGCCGATGGCCAGGAACGCAGGGATCGCGCCGACGTCGACCAGTTTCGCGCCCAGCACCATCCGGCCCGGACTGCCCCCCACCTTCGCGCGGAGGACCTCCCAGCGGCGCTCGGTCAGACCGAGCCGGACCAGCAGCGGAGCGATCGCCGGGCGGCGCCCGCCGCGGCCGAGGACGTAGATGACGCTGTCGGCGACGACGTCGGCGGCGAAGGCGACCAGCCACACCACCCACCAGTCGAGCAGCCCGGCCCCCGCGAGCGAGCCCGCGACGACGCTGACCACCGGGCCCTCCACCAGCACACCGAGGAAGAGCACAGCGAGCGTCACCCCGAGCGTGGGCCCGTCGGGCCGCTGGACCAGGCCCAGGACGCCGTCCAGACCGTCCACACCGAGCAGACCGGCCGGGGTCACGGCAGGTCCTCGGGCCGCGTGGCGGGTGGTCGTCTCACGGTGGGTCTCCTCCTGGTCGCGAGGATTCCACGATCCCGCGCCGCCGCGCCCGGGACGTCGGGCGTCGCCCGGGCGTCGACGGCGGGAAGGTCCGGTGACCACCGGGTGTCGCCGGCGGCCCCGACGTGCTACGCGGACGTGCCGCGCTCGATGGCGGTGAGCGGGATCGGCAGCCACGTCGGGCGGCTGCGGGTCTCGTAGAGCACCTGGTAGACGGCCTTGTCCAGCTCGTAGGCCCGCAGCAGCGCGGCGTGCGCGCGCGGGTCCTCACCGGCGCGGGCGGCGTAGCCCGCGCAGAACGCGTCGCGGTTCGCGGCCGACCAGTCGTGAGCCAGGCGCGCCTCGGCAGTGTCCGAACCGAGACCTGCCTCGGGCGTGTCGGACCGGGTCAGCAGGTGGTGGAAGGCTGCGTAGTCGAAGGAGAACAGCATCCCGACGACGTCGCGCACCGCGGAGTCCGGCGCGCGCCGCTCCTGTGGGGAGGCGGCGGGCTCGCCCTCGAAGTCGATGATCAGCCAGTGGCCGTCCGGGCGGCGCAGGGTCTGGCCGAGGTGCAGGTCGCCGTGCACCCGCTGCACGACGACGGGCGCGCCCAGCGCGGCGACTTCGTCGTAGACGGCGCGGATGGCGGGCACGTGCGGGGCGAGCACGGGCACCTGGTCGGCGATCTCGGTGCACCGCCGGGTCCAGTACGCCGCCAGCTCACGCGGGTCGGCCTCGGTGGTCCCGAGCTCGGCCCGGAGCGCGACGTGCACGTCGGCGAGTGCCTCGCCGAGCGCGCGGGCCTCGCCGGTGAAGTCGACCCGGTCGCGCACGGCCGCGGTGGCCCGCTCCCACCCGTCGTGGGAGCCGGCGGCGAACTCCTGCAGCAGCGCGAAGGTGGCGGGCGCACCGTCGAGGACGCCCTCGATCCCGCCCTGCAGCGCCGCGACCGAGGTCGACCCGGCCGCGCGCAGCGCCCGGTGCAGCTCCAGGTCGGGGTTCAGGCCCGGCGACAGGCGCCGGTAGACCTTGAGGATGGAGCGCTCGCCCCAGCGGACCGAGGTGTTGGACTGCTCGGCGTCGACGACGCGGCCGGTCTCGGACAGCGGCAGGACGGCGCCCGGCTCGGGGACGAACGACAGGGCGCCGACGGTCGCGCCCTCGGCGACCAGCCGCAGCAGCAGCGCGGTGACGGCCGGGTCGTGCAGGCCGTCGTAGAGGACCTGCCCGTCGTGGTCGCCGATCGGTGCGGCCCCCACCGGGGCGTGCGGGGAACGGGCCAGCAGCAGCTGGTAGTGCCGGTCCGGGCCGTCGGCGAAGGACACCGCGAGGACCAGCACCTCGAGCCGGGTGACGCCCTCCGCGGTGGGCAGCGGGTGCCGTGCCGCGACGGCGACGCCGGTCAGCGGGCGCCCCTTCTCGGCGAACCAGCGACGCCCGGGCAGCCAGTCGCGCAACAGGCCCGGGAGCGTCGTCAGGTCCTCGGATGCTCCGCTCGGCCGCACGCGTCGTCCCCCTCCTGCCGGGCCGTCCGCCCGGCGTGTGACACCCCACCGCGGACGTCTCGGGGGACCGCCCGCACCACGTCGGAGCACCGGGCGGAGCCCCCGGGCCCGCAGGTGAGAACCCTAACCGGGACAGGCCGACCCGGCCGGGTCAGGACCTCGGGTGGGCGGTACTGTCCGTGTCGGATCGACCACCCGTTGGTCACGGGCGGTGATCGCGATTCCGTCCGGCATCCCCGAGCCCGGAAACCCATACTGGACGTGGTGCCCGCGGGTACCACGCGACGGTGCGCACGCGCCCGCGTGCGGATCTCCGTCGCAGGGCGCACCGTGGGCCCGACGTGCCCAGTACCTGCCCTGACCTGCCCCCAGAGCGACCGGAGGACCGGCGGCGTGACCGAGCGAGAGTCGAAGGCCGACATCCCCCCGACGATCCCGGAGACCCAGGCCCGGATCACCCCGGCCGATCCGCTCGCCGCCGTCGAACCGGTGCCCGCCGAGGCCGAGCACGTCCCGGAGCCACCGGACGTGAACTTCGTCGAGTACTACCACGAAGCACGCCCGCGCACGCTGCGTCACCGGGCCCGGGTGCGGTCCACGGTGCGGCGCCGCTCGGTGGCCCAGGACGGGCCGGCGTCGGGGGAGAACCCGGTCTACGTGTCGTGGCTGCTGTCCCAGTCGATGCTCGGCCACGCCGACGAGCTGGCCCGCCAGTTCTCCGGACAGGGCTCGATGTGGCAGAACCCCTACGCCAGCCCCGGGCCGCGACACGCGGTCGAGACGGCGTCGGTGTGGTTCACCGCCTACCCGATCTCGCTGATCACCGCCTCGGGCGAGTCGTTCCTGGCCGCCCTCGGCGACGAGGAGCTGTGGCAGGCGTTCGAGACGATCGGCATCGAGGGCGTCCACACCGGGCCGGTGAAGAAGGCGGGCGGGCTCTCGGGTTGGCAGCCCACCCCGAGCGTCGACGGCCACTTCGACCGCATCTCCAACGAGCTCGACCCGGCATTCGGCACCGAGGAGGAGTTCCGCGCGATGTGCGCGACCGCCACCTGGCACGGCGGCACGATCATCGACGACATCGTCCCCGGCCACACCGGCAAGGGCCCGGACTTCCGGCTCGCCGAGCTCGCCTACGGCGACTACCCGGGCATCTACCACATGGTCGAGATCGAACAGCCCGACTGGGGGATGCTGCCCGACGTGCCGCCGGGGAAGGACTCGGCCAACCTCGACGCCGCGACCGAGGAGGCGCTGGAGAAGGCCGGCTACATCGTCGGCCGGCTGCAGCGGGTCATCTTCTACCGCGAGGGCGTGAAGGAGACCAACTGGTCGGCGACCGGCGAGGTGACCGGTGTCGACGGCGTCGTGCGGCGCTGGGTGTACCTGCACTACTTCAAGGACGGCCAGCCCTCGGTCAACTGGCTGGACCCGACGTTCGCCGGCATGCGGATGGTCATCGGGGACGCCCTGCACTCGCTCGCCGACCTCGGTTCGGGGGCGCTGCGGCTCGACGCCAACGGTTTCCTCGGCGTCGAGAAGGCCGGGTCTGGCAACCCCGGCTGGTCCGAGGGCCACCCGCTGTCCGAGGCCGCGAACCACCTCATCGCGAGCATGGTGCGCAAGGTCGGTGGCTTCACCTTCCAGGAGCTGAACCTGACCGTCGACGACATCAAGGTCACCTCCGGCGCCGGCGCGGACCTGTCCTACGACTTCATCAACCGGCCCGCCTACCACCACGCGCTCGCCACCTCCGACACCGAGTTCCTCCGGTTGACCCTGCGCACCGCGCTGGACCTGGGCGTCGACCCGGCGTCGCTGGTGCACGCGCTGCAGAACCACGACGAGCTGACCTACGAGCTCGTGCACTGGACGGCCGGGCACACCGACGAGCTGTTCCACTTCCGCGGCGAGGAGATGTGCGGCGGGGACCTGGCCGACACGATCCGCCGCGACCTGTGCGACGTGCTCACCGGGCCGGACGCGCCCTACAACCTGGTCTTCACGACCAACGGGATCGCCTGCACCACCGCGACGGTGATCGCGGCGGCGCTGGGGATCTCCGCGCTCGACGACATCGGGCCCGACGACGTGGACCGCATCCGGCGGGTGCACCTGCTGCTGGTCATGTTCAACGCCTTCCAGCCCGGGGTCTTCGCGCTGTCGGGCTGGGACCTGCTCGGCATGCTGACGCTGCCGCCGGAGTCGGTCTCGGACCTGCTGAACTCCGGCGACACCCGATGGATCTCGCGGCCCGCGCACGACCTGATGGGACGCCGGCCGGGTGCCGAGTGGTCCTCGTCGGGCATGCCCCGCGGCCGCAGCCTCTACGGGTCGCTGCCCGACCAGCTGGCCGACGAGACGAGCTTCGTCCGCCAGATGCAGGCCATCCTGGCCGTGCGCAAGCGCTCCGGGGTGGCGACGGCCCGCCAGGTCGACGTGCCGGACGTGTCGCACCGCGGCCTGCTGGTGATGGTCCACCTGCTCGACGACGACCGGACCAGCGTGACCGTCCTGAACTTCGCCGACGAGCAGGTGGACGCGTTCGTGCGGTCCGAGCACCTGGCGCCGGGCGCGACGGTCACCGACCTGTTCTCCGGCGAGGACCTGGGGGTCGTCGACGACCTGAACGGGTTCCGGATCGGGATGTCGCCGTTCCGGGCCACCGCGGTGGTCCTGGAACCCCCGGCCGAGGCCCCCGGTCCCGCCTGAGCCCTGCCGCATGAACGGGCCCCTCGTACGAGGGGCCCGTTCATGCGGCAGGGTTGGGACTCAGAGCAGCGGGGCCTGCGCCGGCAGTGCGATCACGTGCGCGACGTGGTCGGTCGGGACCAGCCGCACGAAGTCGTACTCGCCCCAGCGGTAGGTCTCGCCCGACACCTCGTCGTGCACCTCGACGACGTCGGTGTAGCGCAGCCCCAGTGCCGGCATGTCCAGCTTCAGGGTGCCCTGCTGCGGCGCGTGCGAGTCCAGCGTGCACACCACCAGCACCTGGTCACCGGTGGACGGGTCCAGCTTGGAGAACGCGATGATGTTGGTGTTGTCCACCTCGTGGAAGTGGATCTCGCGCAGCTGCTGGAGCGCCGGGTGGGCGCGGCGGATCTCGTTGAGCCGGGTCAGGTACGGCTCCAGCGAGCGGCCCTGGTTCAGGGCGGACTCGAAGTCCCGCGGACGCAGCTCGTACTTCTCCGAGTCCAGGTACTCCTCGCTGCCCGGCTTGACCGGGGTGCCTTCGTACAGCTCGAAGCCGGAGTAGACGCCCCAGGTGGGCGCCATCGTCGCGGCCAGGGTCGCCCGGATCGCGAACATCGCCGGGCCACCGGTCTGCAGCGACTCGTGGAGGATGTCCGGGGTGTTGGTGAACAGGTTGGGACGGCACTCGTCGGCGTGCTCGGCGTGCATCGTCGCGAAGTCGGCGAGCTCCTCGGCCTCGGTCCGCCACGTGAAGTACGTGTAGGACTGGGTGAAGCCCAGCCGCGCCAGCCCGAACAGCCGGGCCGGGCGGGTGAACGCCTCGGCCAGGAACAGCACCTCCGGGTGGGTCCGCTTGACCTCCCAGATCAGCCAGTGCCAGAAGTTCGGCGGCTTGGTGTGCGGGTTGTCGACCCGGAAGATCTTCACCCCGTGCTCGACCCACTTCAGCACCACGCGCAGGCACTCGGCGTAGATGCCGGCCGGGTCGCGGTCGAAGTTGAGCGGATAGATGTCCTGGTAGCGCTTCGGCGGGTTCTCCGCGTAGGCGATCGTCCCGTCCGGGCGCACGGTGAACCACTCCGGGTGCTCGGTGACCCAGGGGTGGTCGGGCGCGCACTGCAGCGCCAGGTCGAGCGCGACCTCCATGCCGAGCTCGTTCGCCCGCGCGACGAAGGCGTCGAAGTCGTCGAAGTCGCCCAGCTCCGGGTCGATCGCGTCGTGCCCGCCCGCGGCCGAGCCGATCGCCCACGGGGAGCCGACGTCGCCCGGCTCGGCGTGCGTGGAGTTGTTGCGGCCCTTGCGGTGCACCGTGCCGACCGGGTGGATCGGCGGCAGGTAGACGACGTCGAAGCCCATCCGCGCGATGCGGTCGAGCTCCTTCGACGACGTCGCGAACGTGCCGTGCACCGGGCGGCCGGTCTCGTCGCGGCCGCCGGTGGAGCGGGGGAAGAACTCGTACCAGGAGCCGTACAGCGCACGGGGCCGGTCGACGAAGATCGTCCGCTCCGGGCCGCGGGTGATGAGCTCCCGGACGGGGCGCTCGACCATGATCGCGACGACGGCGTCGAACAGGGCCGGGGCGACCCGCGCGCGCAGCGGCAGCGCGGTGTCCCGCAGCGTGTTCGCGGCGCCGAGCAGCAGGTCGCGGTTCTCGGACTCGGCCGGGCGACGCCCGACCCTGGCGAGCAGCCGCGCGCCGATCTCGAGGTCGTTGGCCAGCTCCTCGGCCGTCTGGCCCGCGGCGATCTTCTTCTCCACCGCCGAGCGCCAGGTCTCCCACGGGTCGCTCCACGCGTCGACGCGGAAGGTCCAGCGACCCTCGGCGTCGGGGCGGACCCAGGCCACGAAGCGGTCGGTGCCCACCCCGTCGGGCTGCATCCGCACGTACTGCGCGTCGCCCGGCGTCCCGTCGGCCGACAGCGGGGTGAACACGACGTTCGCCGCGACTGCGTCGTGTCCCTCCCGCCACACGGTCGCCCGGATCGGGACGACCTCGCCGACCACGGCCTTGGCCGGGTCTCCGCTCTCCACGAACGGGGTCACGTCGTCGATTCCGAGCCGACCGGTCATCGGCTGCACCCCCAGCACATCGTCACCGTCGGTAGAAGTCACACAGGATCGTCACGTCAGTCTGACGCCGCCACGTCACCTGTCGCCACACCCGCGGGACCGTAGGCGTGAACGGATCGGAACGGATGTGGACGGAACCGATTCGACGTGCACGGACCCACCGATCCCGCGGCAGTGCGACCCTACCGGTGGGACCCCGTCCCGGCCGGGCGGGACGCCGCGTGCGTGTCGGTGTTCCCGGCTACCCTCGCGGCCGTGAGAGCCCTCCGCCGTTTCACCGTCCGTGCCCAGCTCCCCGCTCCGCTCGCGCCGCTGCAGACACTGGCGACGAACCTGCGGTGGACCTGGCACGCGCCGACCCGGGACCTGTTCGCCTCCCTCGACCCCGACGCGTGGGACGCCTGCGGCCACGACCCGGTCCGCCTGCTGGGTGAGATCCCCACCGCGCGCCTGGCCGAGCTCGCCGCGGACGAGTCGGTCGCCGCCGAGGTCGCCGAGCGGGCCGCGGAGCTGGAGACCTACCTGTCCGAGCCGCGCTGGTACGCCGAGGCCGGCGCGGACAGGCCGTCGGCCGTCGCGTACTTCTCGATGGAGTTCGGCGTCTCGGAGGTGCTGCCGAACTACTCCGGCGGGCTCGGCGTGCTCGCCGGTGACCATCTCAAGGCCGCCTCGGACCTCGGCGTCCCGCTCGTCGCGGTGGGGTTGCTCTACCGGTCGGGGTACTTCCGCCAGTCCCTGTCGCTCGACGGCTGGCAGCTCGAGCACTACCCGGCGATCGACCCGCAGGGGCTGCCGCTGCAGCTGCTCAACGACGCCTCGGGCGCGCCGGAGCTCGTCGAGGTCGCGATGCCGGGGGACCGCACGCTGCACGCGCGGATCTGGCAGGCCGCGGTCGGGCGGGTCCCGCTGCTGCTGCTCGACACCGACATCGCCGAGAACACCGCGGAGAGTTCCGACGCCGGTGGCGGGGCGGACCTGCGCGGGGTGACCGACCGGCTCTACGGCGGCGACCAGAACCACCGCATCCAGCAGGAGATCCTGATCGGTGTCGGCGGGGTGCGCGCGGTCCGCGCGTTCTGCCGGCTCACCGGGCACCCGACGCCGGAGGTGTTCCACACCAACGAGGGGCACGCCGGATTCCTCGGCTGTGAGCGGATCCGCGAGCTGTGCACCGGCTCGGCCGTGACGTCGAACGGCGCGGGCCCCGCGTCGGCGTCGGCGTCGTCCGGCGGGCTGGACTTCGACGAGGCGCTCGCCGCCGTCCGCGCGGGCACGGTGTTCACCACCCACACCCCGGTGCCCGCGGGCATCGACCGGTTCGGCCTGGACCTGGTCCGGCACTACCTGACCGACCGGCTGCTGCCGGGCCTGCCGACCGACCGCCTCCTCGCGCTCGGCGCCGAGGAGGATCCGGAGACGTTCAACATGGCGCACATGGGGCTGCGCCTGGCCCAGCGCGCGAACGGTGTCTCCCGGCTGCACGGGACGGTGTCGCGGGAGATGTTCGGCGGGCTGTGGGCCGGGTTCGACCGCGAGGACGTGCCGATCGGCTCGGTCACCAACGGCGTGCACGGCCCCACCTGGGAGGCCCACCAGATCACCGAGCTGCTCGGGGAGCCCGGCAGCAGCACCGCCGAGGTGTCCGACGCCGACGTGTGGGGCCTGCGCAACACGCTGCGGTCCCGGCTGGTCGACGAGGTCCGTCGCCGGGTGCGGTCCGCCTGGCTGGAGCGCGGCGCGTCCGAGCCGGAGCTGGGCTGGACCGACCACGTCTTCGACCGCGACGTGCTCACCGTCGGGTTCGCCCGCCGCGTCCCGACCTACAAGCGGCTCACCCTGATGCTGCGCGACGCCGACCGGCT
Source organism: Pseudonocardia sp. HH130629-09 (assembly GCF_001294645.1). NCBI lineage: Bacteria > Bacillati > Actinomycetota > Actinomycetes > Pseudonocardiales > Pseudonocardiaceae > Pseudonocardia > Pseudonocardia sp. HH130629-09. The sequence continues at coordinate 4,192,940 of NZ_CP011868.1, read as the reverse complement.
CCGCAGCCTGCTGCTCGACCCGCACCGGCCGGTCCAGCTCGTCGTCGCGGGGAAGTCGCATCCCGCCGACGACGGCGGCAAGGCGCTCATCCAGCAGATCGTGCGCTTCGCCGACGACGCCGGTGTGCGGCACCGCATCGTCTTCCTGCCCGACTACGACATGTCGATGGCCCGCTACCTCTACTGGGGGTGCGACGTCTGGCTGAACAACCCGCTGCGCCCGCTGGAGGCCTGCGGCACCTCCGGGATGAAGTCCGCCCTCAACGGCGGGCTGAACCTGTCGATCCGCGACGGCTGGTGGGACGAGTTCTACGACGGCGCCAACGGCTGGGCCATCCCCACCGCCGACGGCGTCGAGGACCCGACCCGGCGCGACGACCTCGAGGCCAACGCGCTCTACGAGCTGATCGCCACCCAGGTCGGGCCGGCGTTCTACGATCGCGTCGACGGCGTCCCGCACCGCTGGGTCGAGATGGTCCGCCACACCCTCACCACCCTGCGGCCGAAGGTGCAGGCCACCCGGATGGTGCGGGAGTACGTGCAGGACTGGTACACCCCGGCCGCCCGCGCCGCCGCGGACGCGGCCGCGTCGGACTACGCCGTCGCCCGCGACATCGCGCAGTTCCGGGCCCGGCTGAACAAGTCGTGGAACCACGTGCGGATCACCGGTGTCGACGCTTCCGGGCTGCCCGACACCCCGGTCGTCGGGTCGCCGATGACGGTCCGGGCGGGGGTGGACCTGGCCGGGCTGGACCCGTCGGACGTGACGGTCGAGGCCGTCGTCGGGCGGGTCGACTCCTCCGACGAGCTGGCTGACCCGGTGACCGTCGCGATGGAGCACCGCGGCGACGGGTCCTGGGAGGTCGCCGTGCCGCTGCCGCACGCGGGGCTGACCGGGTACACGGTGCGGGTGCTGCCGCACCACCCGCACCTGGCGTCCTCGGTGGAGCTGGGGCGGATCGTCCTGGCGGGCTAGCGCAGCGTGGTCCGGCTCGTGGTGCGCTCACCCCGCGGGGCGACTGTGGTCAGCGCGAGCTCCCGCGGTCCCGGGGGCAGCGCGCCGACCACGATGTCCTGGGTGGTGGCGTAGCCGCCGCAGGTGCCCGACCAGAGCGCCCGGCCGGCCGTCGCGAGCGTGCAGGGCCCGGAGACGTACGGGTCGACCGGGGCCCCGCGGTCGGCGCGCACGTGCACGGTGCCGTCGGCGGCGCGGGCCGCGGTGATCAACATCGTGAGGGCGCACGGGGCCTGCTCGCCGAACGTGGTGGGGACGGCGGGCCCCGGCTCGGACCGGCTCTCGTCGACGTCGCGGGTCACCGCGCGCACCGACACCGTGTACGGCGCGACGCAGTAGTCGCCGTACACCGGGGCGCTGGTGGTGGTCTCGGTCGAGGCGGAGTGGAGGACGGCGCCCGCGTGGTCGCGGACCTCGACGTCGTAGTGGGTGCGCAGGGCGCCCTCGTTCTCGACGGGCGGGGACCAGGACACCTGCAGGCCGAGGCCGCGGGCGCCGCCACCGGGTACGGGGGAGACCTGCAGGGCCCGCACAGGGCCGGGGGCCGTGAGCGCCTCGGCCGGCGGCGACGGCGGGGCGGGGGCCGCCGCCGTCGTGAGCAGGGCGGTGATGGCCACGGCGGCGAGGGCGGTGGCGGCACGGAGAGGACGGGGGAGCGCTCGGGGCACGTGGACTCCAGTTCCACGGGGACAGATGCACTCGGCGTATCGGAGCAGTGTTGACCTACGTCACATGATGGAACGGAATACGCCCGTTCGGCCTAGCAACAGTGTCGCGGTCGGTCGTCGCGGACGGACAGCGGGGGCGGGCACCGGGGACCTCGCCGTGCTGGGGGAAGCACCAGGTCAGCGTGCGGTGGGCCGGCCGCGACCACCGTCGCCCACCGGACCGTTGTGCTCGGGTGCGGGACCCCTCGTCGGTACGGGTCAGCCGCCGCAGCACCCGCCGCCGCAGCAGCCCCCGCCGCCACCGGCCGGGGCCATCGCGGGCCGCGGCGCGGCACCGGACCGGCCGCCGAGCGCGATCGTCGAGAGCAGCTTGACGGTGTCCGCGTGCCCGTGCGGGCAGTCCGCCGGGTCCGACGACGCGGCCATCGGCCGGTCGACCTCGAACGTCGTGGCGCACTCACGGCACCGGAACTCGTAGCGCGGCATGCGCGGAGCCTACGCCGCCCGCCCCGCCGACCCAGCCCTCGGAGCCCGGCGGGACGTGGCCGGTCAGCGGCTGCGCAGCAGGCGCACCGAGCGGGGCGGCAGGACGACCGTCGCCCCGGCGTCGAGCGGGGTGGTGTCGGCGGGGGTGCCGTCGGGCGTCGTCGAGTCCAGGACCGGGTCGAAGCCGTGGTCACTGGGCAGCACGCAGTCGGTGGGCTCGTCCCCCGCGTGCAGGGCGAGCAGCCAGTAGTCGGCCAGCAGCACGACCAGGGTGCGACGGCCGCCGTCGTGCCAGTCGCCGGCCTCCATCGGGCGCCCGGACGGGTCCCACCAGAGCACCTCGCCGTCGACGTAGAACTGGTCGCGGTGCAGCACCGGCGACTCGCGGCGCAGCGCGGCGACGCGTCCGGTGAACGCCTCCATGGCGGTGGTCTCGTCGGTGGCCGTCCAGTCGACCCAGGAGGTCTCGTCGTCGCGGCAGTAGGCGTTGTTGTTGCCGCCCTGGGTGCGCCAGCGCTCGTCGCCGCCGGTGATCATCGGGGTGCCGATCGACAGCAGCAGCGTCGCCATCATCGCCCGGGCCGTGGCCTGCCGGGCGGCGCGGATGCCGGCGTCGTCGGTCGGGCCCTCGGCGCCGTGGTTCTGCGAACGGTTGTCGTCGGTGCCGTCGCGGTTGTTCTCGCCGTTGCCCTCGTTGTGCTTGCGCTCGTAGGATACGAGGTCGCGCAGGGTGAAGCCGTCGTGGGCGGTGACGAAGTTGACCGAGGCCCACGGGCGACGCCCGGAGAGCCGGTAGATGTCGGAGCTGCCGGTCAGCCGCGACGCCAGCTCCGCGACGCCGCCGTGGCCACGCCAGAAGTCGCGCACCGCGTCGCGGTAGCGGCCGTTCCACTCCGACCAGGCGACGCCGAAGCCGCCGACCCGGTACCCCTCGCCGGTCGCGTCCCACGGCTCGGCGATCAGCTTGGTCGTCGACAGCGTCGGGTCCTGCGCGATCGCGGTGAGCAGCGCGGAGTCCGGTGAGAACGGCCCCGACCGCGGGCGGCCGAGCACCGAGGCGAGGTCGATGCGGAACCCGTCGACGCCGTAGGCGTGCACCCAGTGCCGCATGGCGTCGCAGACCAGCCGGATGACCGTCGGGGAGCCGGCGTCGAGGGTGTTGCCGGTGCCGGTGATGTCGGCGTCGTGCCCGGACCCGCCGAGCGAGTAGTACGCCGGAGCGTCGAGGCCGCGGTAGGACAGGGTGGTGCCGCCGACCCCGCCCTCGCAGGTGTGGTTGGGGACGATGTCGAGGATGACCTCGATCCCGGCCGCGTGCAGGGTGTCGACGAGGTAGCGGAACTCGGCGACCTCGTTGCCGGGGTCCGAGGCGTAGCCGGCGTGCGGGGCGAGGAAGCCCAGCGTGGCATAGCCCCAGTAGTTCGACGCGCCCCGCTCCAGCAGCGGCGGCTCCGGCGCGTTGGCCTGCACCGGGAGCAGCTCGACGGCCGTCACCCCGGTGCGCTGCAGCTGCGCGATGACCGCGGGGTGGGCCAGCCCGAGGTAGGTGCCGCGGTGCGCCTCGGGCACCTCGGGGTGGAGCTTGGTCCAGCCGCGCACGTGGATCTCCGAGATCACCGTCTCCGACCACGGCACCTCCGGGCGGGTCGGGCGGGGCGCCAGGTCGGTCGCGGTGACGACCGACAGCGGCACCGACCCGAGCGAGTCGACGGTGCTGGACCGCCCCGACATCGGGTCGCCGTCCCACCCGCGGGCGGCGAGGAGGTCGGCGACGGTGCCTGTGATCCGCGCCGCATAGGGGTCGACGAGGATCTTGTGCGGGTTCGCACGCAGACCGCGGAACGGCCGGTACTCACCGTGCACCCGGTAGCCGTAGCGCTGCCCGGGGCGCACCCCGGGGACGTGGCCGTGCCACACGCCGAAGGTGTGCTCGCGCAGCTCCACCCGGCGCTCGGTGAGCTGCCCGCCGTCGGTGTCGGAGCCGTCGACCAGGCAGACCTCGACGGTCTCGGCGCTGGTGGTGGCGACCGCGAAGCGGGTCCCGTGGTCGTCGGGGTGGGCACCGAGGGGGAAGACAGGCACGATCGGCCAGGATAGGGGGGTGACTTCGCCCCGAACCCCCGCCGCGCCCGGTGTCACAGAGATCGACGACGAGGATCTGGTCGTCGGCATGGACGCCGCCACCGTCCGTCGTGGTGACACCGTGCTCCTCGACGCCGTCGAGTGGCGGGTCGAGCTCGACGAGCGCTGGGTCGTGCTCGGCCCCAACGGCGCCGGCAAGACCACCCTGCTGCGCCTGGCCGGGGCCGAGCTGCACCCGACCTCGGGCACCGTCTTCGTGCTCGGCGAGCGGATGGGCCGGGTGAACGTGTTCGAGCTCCGCACCCGGATCGGCCTCACCTCGGCCAACCTGGGCGTCCGGATCCCGGGCGACGAGATCGTCTCCGACGTCGTCGTCTCCGCCGGGTACGGCGTGCTCGGTCGCTGGCGCGAGGAGTACGAGAACGACGACACCGGCCGGGCCCGGCAGCTGCTGGAGCAGCTCGGGATGGGTCCGCTGGCCGGGCGCGCCTACGGCACGCTGTCCGAGGGCGAGCGCAAGCGCACCCTGATCGCCCGCGCGCTGATGACCGACCCGGAGCTGCTGCTGCTCGACGAGCCTGCCGCCGGGCTGGACCTCGGGGGCCGCGAGGACCTCGTCACCCGGCTCGCCGACCTCGCCGACGACCCGTACGCCCCGGCGTCGGTGCTGGTCACCCACCACGTCGAGGAGATCCCGCCCAACTACAGCCACGGTCTGCTGCTGCGCGAGGGTCGTGTGGTCGCCGCGGGGCTCCTGGACGAGGTCATGACCTCCGAGCCGCTGTCGGAGACGTTCGGGCTGCCGCTGACCGTCGAGCGTCGTGGCAACGGACGGTTCACCGCCTACCGGCGCGACTGACCCCCCGCCACGCGGGCAGTGGGGGAAGGCGCCGGTTGGCGAGGGATCTTCCTCGGGATGGGCCGTTCGGCGTCTTCCCGAGGTACGTCCGGGCCGGTCGCGCGCGATGGTCGTGGTCAGCTGCGGGCCGGAGAACCCGGCCGGCACGACGACCGGACGGAAGGTGCTCCGATGTCGGCTCCCCGACGCGACGACCCCACGCGGCCCCAGCGCCGCACTGCGGCCCCTCGGCAGTCACTGGTCGTGGGACTGACCGCGCTCACCGCCGTCGGGGTGTTCGGGGCGGCCGTCGCCGGTGCACCGGCCGGGGAGACCGGCGACTCCACCGAGGAGTGGGCCGCCTGGGCAGCGGGACAGCGGAACGAGGCGCTGCAGCCGGACGACGCGGAGATCCGGGCGTCGCGCGATGCCGCCCCGGAGTCCGCGCAGGAGCCCGCTCCGACCCCGTCGGCCGCGGCGGGGCCGAAGCTGCCCTCTCTCGACGGCGTCGGTGTCGACGAGCCGGAGGTCGTGGCCCCCGACGGCCGGGTCCCCCGGGCCGCAGGAGGGAGCCGGGGGCGCGGCCGATCCGGAGACCCGTGCCCTGCGGGTGACGCCGCAGGTGGCTCCGCCGAGGCGCCCCGAGCGGACGGGAAGCGCGACCGGCGAGACCGCACCCCCGGCGACGACGGCGATCCCGGTGTTCACCGGCCGCACCACCCCCTCCGGCGGGAGCACCACCCCACCGGTGGGCACCGGCTCCACGGCCGGTCCGGTGCCCGCGACGGGGCCGACCGGCGGACACCGGCCACGCGGTCGGGCGCATCCGTCGTCCCGGCCGACCGTCGCGTCGCCGGACGGACCGCCGCCGGGCCCGGGGCGGCCGCGCTCGGTCCCGCAGCACCCGGACACGCCGCCGCGGCCGCGACGGCCCGCGCCGCCCGCCGGGAGGAGGCCCGCACCGGTCCCGCTGCCGGTCGAGCACGCCGGTCCGGTCCGGCCCGTCGCGCCGAACGCCCCGATCCGCTACGCCGGGGACCAGCCGATGCACGGCTGGCGTCGCGGCGTCTACGCCGTCACCGCGGGCCGCTACAACCCCGGGCCGTCCCCGGCGCAGCTCGCCCGGCAGAACCTCATCCAGCAGATCCGTCGACCGCTGGCCGGGGTCCGCAGGATCGCGGTCGCCTCGATCAAGGGGGGCGTCGGCAAGACGACCGTGTCGGCGTTGCTGGGGCTGGGTGCTGGCGGAGAACCGTGGCGACCGGATCGTCGCCCTCGACGCCAACCCCGACGCGGGCACCCTGGCGGACCGGCTCACCGGCGACACCTCCGCGACGGTCCGGGAGCTGCTCGCGGGCGCCGCGCACGCGTCGTCGGTCCACGATCTCGACCGCTTCAGCAGCCTGGCCGGACGCCTGCGGGTCATCGCCTCGGAGCAGGATCCGGCGGCGGGGGAGTCGTTCAGCCGGGAGGAGTACGGGGCGGTCTGCGGGCTGATCGGCCGGTTCGCCAACGTGCTCGTCACCGACTCGGACACCGGGCTGGTGCACTCGGCGATGGAGGGGACGCTGACGCTGGCCGACGCGCTCGTCGTCGTGGGTGCCCCGACCGTGGACGGGGCGACGCGGGCGTCGAGGACCCTGGACTGGCTCCACGGGCACGGGTTCTCCGCGCTCGCCGAGCAGGCGGTCGTCGTGCGCTCCCAGGACCGGTGGAGCCGGGAGATCGACCGGGACGTGGTCCGCAGGCACTTCGAGTCCCGTGTCCGCGCCGTCGTGGAGCTGCCGTTCGACCAGCACCTCGCGCACGGTGGCCGGATCGACCTGGCCCGGCTGGCGCCGGCCACCGTCGACGCGGTCCTCCCGCTCGCCGCCCGGATCACCGACGGTTTCGAGGGCTGACCACCGGCCGTCGACGGGGGAAACCCCTGTGTTCGGTGGCCGCGCGACGCACGGAGGCACACCGCGGGACCGGCCTGGCCATGATCGACGGTGGATCGGGTCCGTCCCGCCGGAGCGGTGCGCGCGTGCCCGAGGAGAGCGAGGTGGGACCGGTGACCGACGCCCGGGCCGAGTCCGTCGTGGACCCCCTGGTCGCAACCCAGGTCGGGACGCACGTCCTGATCGCCGACGGGACCGAGGCGTCACCGAGCAGCGGCTGTCCGAGCTGGAGATGCAGCTGGTCGAGCTCATCACCGAGGGCCGCTCGAACCGGCAGATCGCGGCCAGGATCACGATGAGCGAGAAGACGGTCGAGAACCACCTCACCCGGCTCTTCGGCAAGACCGGCTGCCGCAACCGGCGCGAGCTGGTCGTCGCGCACCTGGCGGGCCGGCTCACCGGGCTGGCTCCCGAGCCGTGGGAACCCGGCGTCGGGGCCCGTTAGAGTCCGCTGCGTGACCGAATTCGTGAGCCTGTCCGTGGACGCCGGCGTCGGGACGATCCGGATCGACCGCCCGCCGATGAACGCCCTGAACCGCCAGATCCAGGGCGAGCTGCTGGAGGTGGCCGACGAGGCCGCCACCCGCGCCGACGTGCGTGCGGTCGTCGTCCACGGCGGGGAGAAGACCTTCGCCGCGGGTGCGGACGTCAAGGAGATGGCATCGATGTCCTACTCGGACATGGCCCCGCAGGCCCGCAAGCTCTCCGCCGGGCTGGGCGCGATCTCCACCATCCCGAAGCCGACCGTCGCCGCGGTGACCGGCTACGCCCTCGGCGGCGGCCTGGAGGTCGTGCTCGGTGCGGACCGCCGCATCGCGGGCGACAACGTCAAGCTCGGCTTCCCGGAGATCCTGCTCGGCATCTTCCCCGGCGGCGGCGGCACCCAGCGCGCCGCCCGGCTGATCGGCCCGTCCCGCACCAAGGACCTGATCTACACCGGCCGCATGGTCGAGGCCGACGAGGCCCTGGCGATCGGCCTGGTCGACGAGGTCGTTCCCGCCGACGAGGTCTACACCCGCGCCGTCGCGTGGGCGCAGCAGTTCACCGCGGGCCCCGCCCTGGCCTACGCCGCCGCGAAGAAGGCGATCGACAACGGCCTCGACACCGACCTGCGCACCGGCCTGGACATCGAGTCCGAGCTGTTCGCGGGCGTGTTCGCCACCGACGACGCGAAGGCCGGCACGGCCAGCTTCGTCGAGAACGGCCCCGGCAAGGCCACCTTCACCGGCCGCTGAGCCGCACCGCCCCGCCCGGACGCGCGACGCGCTCGGGCGGGGAGCGGGTCGGCGGCGCCGTTCTGCAAAACTCCCACTCATGAGTTCGGACCCGGCGCCCACCCCGCACGCCACCGCCGAGCAGGTCGAGGCGGCCTGGCACGACCCGAAGCTCGCCAACGTGCTCTACCACGACTGGGAGGCGGGCACCTACGACGAGAAGTGGTCGATCAGCTACGACGAGCGCTGCATCGACTACGCCGTCGGCCGGTTCCGCGCCGCGGCCCCGTGGGACGGCCGCCCCTACCTGCGCGCCCTGGAGCTGGGCAGCGGCACCGGGTTCTTCCTGCTGAACCTCATGCAGGCCGGCGTCGCCGACCGCGGCGTCGTCACCGACCTCTCGCCGGGCATGGTCGCCGCCGCCACCCGCAACGCCGAGCACCTCGGGCTGGAGGTGGAGGGCGCCGTCGTCGACGGCGAGCACATCCCCTTCCCCGACGACAGCTTCGACCTCGTCGTCGGGCACGCGGTGCTGCACCACATCCCCGACGTCGAGGCCGCGTTCCGCGAGGTCCTGCGGGTGCTGGAGCCGGGCGGGCGGTTCGTGTTCGCGGGCGAGCCGACCACCGTCGGCGACGCCTACGCCCGCACGCTCGGGCAGTGGACCTGGAAGGCCACCACCACGCTGACGAAGCTCGGCCCGCTGCAGGGCTGGCGCCGCCCGCAGCACGAGCTCGACGAGTCCTCGCGTGCCGCCGCGCTGGAGTCCGTCGTCGACATCCACACCTTCGACCCGGCCGCGCTGGAGGCCACCGCCCGCCGGGCCGGTGCCGAGGGCGTCGCCGCGCACACCGAGGAGTTCGCCGCGGCCATGCTCGGCTGGCCGGTGCGGACCTTCGAGGCCGCCGTCCCGCCCGGGCGACTCGGGTGGAACTGGGCGATGTTCGCCTACCACGGCTGGCAGCGGCTGTCCTGGCTCGACGAGCACCTGCTCACCCATGTCGTGCCGCGCAGCTGGTTCTACAACGCGCTGATCACCGGGACGAAGCAGAGATGAGCGTTCGGCCCCGCCGGGGCGCCCTCGCCGTCAGACTCGACGACGTGGAGCACCCGCTGGAGCCGTTCTGGCGCGGCGTCATCGCCTACCGCCTGCTGACCCTGCTGACCGTCGTCGGCGTGACGCTCTACCACCTGCGCACCGGCTACGAGCGCCCGCTGGCCGCGGTCGGCGTGCTCGGCGTGATGGTGGTGTGGACGACCGTGACGTCGTGGGGCTACCTCGGCGGGCTGCCCGGCGCCCCGGACCGCCGCGGCCTGCTGGCGCTGGTCGACCTCGGTGTCTGCGTCGCGGTCATGGCGACGACCCGCTGGTCGTGCGCGTCGCCCACCTCGACGAGGGTGGCCCCGGCATGGGGTCGATCTGGACCTCCGGTGCGGTGCTGGCCTGCGCGGTCGCGTTCCGGATCACCGGCGGCGTGCTCGCCGCCGCCGTGATCTCGGTGGCGCTGGTGCTGTCCAAGCAACGGTTCGGGGTGCTGGAGCTGGGCGACATGCAGCTGCTCCTGCTGGCCGGGCTCACCGTCGGGTTCGCCGCGCACGTGCTGGAGCGCACCGCCGCCCGGCTGCGCCGCCTCGTCGCCGAACAGGCCGCCACCGCCGAACGCGAGTGGCTCACCCGGGCCGTGCACGACGGCGTCCTGCAGGTGCTGGCGCACGTCCAGCGCCGCGGTGCGGAGCTGGGCGGCGGGGCGACGGAGCTGGGCGTGCTCGCCGGGGAGCAGGAGACCGCGCTGCGCGCGCTGCTGTCCGGGTCGGGGACCACCGACGCGTCCGGGCGCCGCGACCTCGCCGCCGCGCTGCGGATCCTCGCCTCGGACCGGGTCACCGTCTCGGCCCCCGGACGGCCGGTCGAGCTGAGTGGGCCGGTCGTCGACGAGGTGGAGGGCGCGGTGCGGGCCGCGCTCGCGAACGTCGCACTGCACGCGGGCCCGGACGCCCGCGCCTGGGTGCTGGTCGAGGAGCTGCCCGCGGCGGTCGAGGTGAGCGTCCGCGACGACGGCCCCGGCATCCCCGAGGGCCGCCTCGTCGAGGCCGAGGCGCAGGGCCGGATGGGTGTGTCCCGCTCGATCCGTGGCCGCGTCGGCGACATCGGCGGGACACTGACGCTGGACACCGGACCGGACATCGGGACCGAATGGGTCATCAGGGTCCCCAGGGAGGACACATGAGCATCCGGGTGATGGTCGTTGACGACCACCCGATCTGGCGCGAGGGCGTGGCCCGCGACCTCGCCGAGCGCGGCCTCGACGTCGTCGCGACGGCCCCGGACGCGCCCGCCGCGGTCCGGATCGCGACGGCCGTGCGGCCGGACGTGATCCTCATGGACCTCAACCTGGGCGCGACCTCCGGCGTGGACGCGATCGCCGCGATCGGGCAGCAGAGCCCGGACAGCCGGGTACTGGTGTTGTCCGCGTCGGGTGAGCACGCCGACGTCCTGGAGGCGGTCAAGGCCGGTGCGCTGGGCTACCTGGTGAAGTCGGCCGGGGTCGAGGAGCTGCTGGAGGCGATCCGGCGTACCGCCGACGACGTCGCCGTCTTCACCCCGGGCCTGGCCGGGCTCGTGCTGGGGGAGTACCGGCGGCTCGCCGACGCCCCGCGCCCCGCCGACGGCGCGCCGTCGGTCCCGGCGCTCACCGAGCGGGAGACCGAGGTGCTGCGCCTGGTCGCGAAGGGCATGACGGCCAAGCAGATCGCGGCGAAGCTCGTCGTCTCGCACCGGACCGTCGAGAGCCACGTGCAGAACACCCTGCGCAAGCTGCAGCTGCACAACCGAAGCCAGCTCGTCCGCTACGCGATCAAACAGGGACTCGCCGACTGAGCCCGTCCGGGAGCGGCACGGTGGGTTCCCTGCGGTGAGCGGAGGCAAGCGGTAACGGGGGACACCCCCATCACGAACAGGTCACGGGACCCGGCAGACTCGGACCAGCCCCCGACGCGCGACCCCCGGAGACGCCTGTGACCGACCCGAGCGCGCTGATCGGGTACCTGCTCCAGAGCCCCTGGCTGGTGCCCCTGCTCGCCGTCGCCGTGATGTGCGACGGGCCGTTCCCGTTCCTCCCGAGCGAGCCGGTGCTCTTCAGCGCCACGGCCGCCGCACTGGCGGACGGCGACCGGTGGCGGATCGTGGCCCTGTTCGGAGCCGCGGTGGTCGGCTCCCTGCTCGGCGACGCGCTGCTCTACGGCGCCGGACGCAGCTCCCACTCCGTGGTCCGGGCCACCCGTCGCGGTGACGGGACCGGTGCCTGGATCCGCCGCCACCTGCACCGCCGGCCGATCACCGCGCTGGTCGCGACCCGGCTGCTGCCGGGCGGACGGCTGGCGAGCGTGTCCGCGGCCGGCCGGGTCCGGCTGCCGCTGCGCGCGTTCCTGCCCGCGACCGTCGCCAGCGCGCTGGTGTGGAGCACCTGGATGACCGGCATCGGTGTCCTGGTCGGACCGATCACGCGCGGCGACCCGCTGATGTCGGTGCTCGCCGGGGTCGTCCTCGCTGCGCTCGTCGCGTCCGTGGCCGCCGCGGCCAGGGCGCTGCTGCGGCTGCGCCGCCCCGCCGTCGCGGTCTGACCGGTCCGGCGAGTCCGACGGGCGCCCGACCCGTTCGCGTCGAACCTGCGTCCCGCGCCGTTCGGACGGTCTCCTGCGCTGCGGCACATGGCAAGCTGAGCCGTCCGGACGAGCGGGGCGGGGAGAGCTGAGGACGTGCACGAGGACGGCGAGCGGATCTCGGCGGTGGCGGTGGGGCGGCCGGTCGTGCCGCCGGGGGTCGAGGTCGTGGCCCACGTGCCGCCCGCGCCCGCCGAGGGGGCCGCGGCCGCGGTCGACCGCGCCCGGCCCGGCCTGGTCCTGGTCGACCTGACCGGCCCGGAGGGCGTGGCGCCCGCGGTGATCTCCGCGGTGCTCGCGCGCGTCCCGGCCGTCGCCGTGCTCGCCGTCGCCGGTGCGGTCGCCGACCACGCCCGGGTCCTCGACGCGGTCCGGGCCGGCGCGACCGGCGTCGCGAGCAGTGCGGACCCCCGGGAGCTCGCCGCCGTCGCCGCCGCGGCCGCGGCCGGGCGGCCCGCGTTCTCCCCGGGGCTGGCCGACGTCGTCCTGGAGTCGGTCGCGGCCCCCGCGCACGCGGTTCCGGAGCTCAGCCCGCGCGAGTCCGAGGTGCTGCGGCTGGTGGTCGAGGGGCTCACCGCCAAGCAGATCGCGGCCCGGCTGGTGCTGTCCCCGCGCACGGTCGAGAACCACGTGCAGCGGCTGCTGCGCAAGTTCGAGGTGCCCGGCCGCGCGGCGCTCGTCCGGCACGCCATCGAGTACGGGCTCGCCTGAACAGTCGCTTGTACGTTTCTGCGTATTTCCGTACTTTGGTGGTGTGACCGATCTCGACGCCCGGCTGCGTGCCGTGGAACGTGCCGTCGCCGACCTGCAGGACGCACTCCGTCCGACCGGCGGGGACACCCCGGCGGCGCCCGCGGACGACGTCCTCTGGGCGCTGACCGAGCTGGAGGCCCGCAGCCCCGGCGCGGTGCTGATGGCGGGAAGCGTCGCCGTCCCCGGTACCGGTGAGGTCCGCTGGCAGTACGCCCGCCCCGGCGAGGCGTTGCTCGACGCCGACTGGTCCGAGCTCGCCGGCACCCTCGACGCGCTTGCCCACCCCGCACGGCTGGCGATCCTGCAGCACGTGCTGGGCGGGGTGCACGGCACCGCGCAGCTGCTGGAGCAACCCTCGGTCGGCACGACCGGGCAGCTGCACCACCACCTGCGCCAGCTCGTCGCCGCCGGGTGGCTGGCCTCGACCCGCCGCGGCCACTACGAGGTGCCCGCTGCCCGTGTCGTCCCGCTGCTGGTCACCGTCCTGGCTGCGCACCGATGAGGGGACCCGCGATGACCGCCACCACCTCCACGGGTACCGCCGGGACCGGGCACCGCGTCGGGGCCGTTTCCGCCGCCGTCGTCGCCGTCGTCGCCGTGCTGGCGGTGCTCGTCGGCGCCGTCGCCGGCCCGGAGCACCGGCGGCTCGGTCCGCAGACCACCGGTGACCCGGCCCTGGCCGAGCGGGTCCGCGCCGCGGCGGGCGGACAGGACGGCTACCGGTCGCTCGCCGTCGCCGAGGTCACGCCGACCTCGGTCACCACCGCCGGGCTCGGCCCCGCCGACGCCGGGGCACTCTTCGAGATCGGCTCGGTCACCAAGACGTTCACCGCCGCGTTGTTCGCCGACGCCGTGACCCGCGGCGAGGTGCGTCCCGACGATCCGCTGGAGCGCGCCCTGCCGGAGCTGGCGGGCACCACGGCGGGCGCGGTCACCCTCGCCTCGCTCGCCCAGCACCGCTCCGGGCTGCCGAGGCTGGGGGCGACCGCCGCCGCCGGGGCCCTGGCCACGACGGTGAACCTGAACCCGTACTCGTCCACGACCACCGCGCAGCTCCTCGACGACGCCCGCGCCGCCGCGGTGGACCCGCAGCAGCCGCCCACGTACTCCAACTTCGGCGTCGCGCTGCTGGGGACGGCGCTCGTCCGCGCCGCAGGCGCCGACGGCTACCCGCAGCTGGTCGCCGACCGGATCACCGGCCCCCTCGGCATGACCACGACGACCTTCGCCGCCACCGACGCGCAGGTCCCGGACACCGCGGTCCCCGGACACCGCGACAACGGGCGCGCCGCGCCGCGCTGGGTCGGTGAGGGCTACCTGCCCGCCGGGAGCTCCACGTTCTCGACCGTCGAGGACCTCGCACGCTGGGCCGCGGCCCAGCTCACCGGCGTCGCACCGGGGACCGCCGCGCTGACCCCGACCGCGCAGGACGGGCCCGGCACGTCGATCGGCTGGATCTGGGTCACCAGCGAGGCCACCGGCGCCGACGACGCCCGGCACCCCTACGTCTGGCACAACGGCGGCACCGCCGGGTTCAGCAGCATGGTCGCCCTCGACCGCGACGGCGGCCGGGCCGTCGTCGCGCTCGGCGACACCACCGCCGGGGTCGAACCGGTCGCCCGCACCCTGCTGTTCGGCACACCCCCGTCCGACGGCGGCGCGGGCCTCCTCGACTGGGCGCCGGTCGCGGCCGCGGCGCTGTTCTCGCTGCTCGCGCTGCGCCGCGCGGTGCGGGAGGGGGCCCTGCTGCCGATCGCCGACGGCCTGCTGACCGCGGTGTTCGGGCTGGTGCTGCTGTGGAACCGGGGGCCGTGGGCCTCGGTCGGGGGCTGGGTGTGGGGCCTCGTCCTCGCCCCGGCCGCGGCCACGCTGGTCCTCGCCGTGCTGCGGGGCCGCGACCTGCCGCTGCGCCCGCCCGGGCGCTCCGTCACGGCCTGGGCGGGGCTCGGGCTCTCGGCGGCGCTGGTCGCCGTGGCGGTGTGGGCGGGCTGAGCCCCCGCGAGGCTCCCGGGAGCAGCGCCCGCGCCGGCTACCGACGTGCGGTGAGCCGGGCCAGTGCCGCGTCGAGGACGGTGGGCACGTCGGGCGCGGACAGCACGTCCACCGGCCGGGTGCCCGGCTCGGCGGGCACGGTCGCCCCACGGGCCGGCCCGAAGCCGGTCTCCACGGTCAGCGCCGTCGGCGTCGGGGCCAGCGATCCGGGCGCGACGCACTCCAGCAGCGCCGTCGCGTCGTGCAGGGCGACGGCGTCGCGGCCGTAGCGGCCCCGGTAGAACCGCATGTACGGGGCGATCATCGCGGCCAGCTCGGCGCCGACCGGATCGGCGTCGCCCAGTGCGGCGACCCACTCCGGGCCCGCGGCACAGCCCAGCGTGGTCTCCAGCGGCACCAGCGCGACCGGTGCGGAGCCCGCGCCGGGGTCCTGGGCGAGGACACGGTGCGCGGCCTCCGGGTCGGCGTGGACGTTGAACTCGGCCGCGGCGGTGACGTTCCCGCCGCCGATCGCCCCGCCCATGACGACGACCCGCTCGATCCGCCCCGCCAGGTCGGGACGGGCGGCCAGCAGGATCGCGGTGTCGGTCAGCGGGCCGATCGAGGCGATCGTGACCGGCTCGGTCGCCTCCTCCAGCACCCGCGCCATCAGCGCGACCCCGGACCCGGCCACCGGCGCGACCGGCTCCGGCAGCGCCGCGGCGCGCCCGCCGAGCCCGTCGGAGCCGTGCACGTGCCCGGCCCGCTGTTCGCGCCGGTGCACCAGCGGGCGGGCGGCCCCGACCCCCAGGGGGACGTCCGGCCGCCCGGCGAGGGCGAGCAGCCGTCCCGCGTTGGGCAGCGTGGCGTCCAGGCCGACGTTGCCGAACGTGGCGACGACGGCCCGGACGTCCACCTCGGGACTGCGCAGGGCGAGGACGAGCGCGACGGCGTCGTCGACACCGGGGTCGGTCGAGATGATCAACGGACGGGGCATACCGGCGAGCCTACGACCGGCCCGCCGGGGCGGTCACTCGCTCCGGGTGGGCTCGTCCTCGTGCTCGGCGTCGACCTCGCGGGCGGCCGCTCCGGTGGCCCCGGAGTCGTCGGTCGTCACGGCGGGGCGGGGGTTGCCCTCCTTGTCCGCGTCGACGCGGGAGGTGCCGCCGCCTCCGGAGGTCAGTTCGTCGGTACCGACGTCGGTGCCGTCGTCGGGCTGGCGGTGGTCGCTCACGGGCTGGCCTCTCGGGTGGGGATCGCGGTCCTCGGGAGGTACCCGTCGCCGCAGGGGTGCACACGCCTAGTGTCTGGCGGGTGCGACGTCCGCCGATCCCCGACGCCGACCCGGAGCAGGCGAAGCTGTTCAGCCTCACCTCGCTGCGCTGGATCCTGCGCCACCGCGCGTACGGCCCCTGGTACCTGCGGCGGTACTGGCGGCTGGCGAAGCTGCGGCTGCGGCACCCGCACGTCGTGCTGCGCGGCATGGTGTTCCTGGGCAAGGACGTCACGATCGAGGCCCGCCCCGGGTTCGGGCGGCTCGAGATCGGCCGGTGGGTGCACATCGGCGACGGCACCGCCCTGCGCTGCCACGAGGGCTCGATGCGGATCGGCGACAAGGTCGTGTTCGGCCGCGACAACACCGTCAACTGCTACCTCGACGTCGAGATCGGCGCGACGACGCTGGTCGCCGACTGGGTCTACGTCACCGACTTCGACCATCGCACCGACGACGTCCGGCGCCCGATCAAGGACCAGGGCATCGTGAAGTCGCCGGTCCGGATCGGCGAGGGCTGCTGGCTCGGGGTGAAGACCTCGGTGCTGCGCGGCACCCGGATCGGCCCGGGCAGCGTGCTCGGGGCGCACGCGGTCGCGCGGGGGGACATCCCCGCGGAGTCGATCGCCGTCGGGACCCCGGCGCGGGTGGTGCGGGACCGGCGCGCCGACTACGAGGCCGCCGCCGCCGAGCGTGCCGCCGTCGCCGACATGGCCCGCAAGGCCGACCGGGCCCTGCAGGCCCGGCTGGACCGGGCCTGAGCACCCCGCGGGCTCAGGCGTCGAACAGGTTCCCGGTGGGGATCTTCGGGCGGGGGAGCTCCCGCGGCCCGGCCGCGGTGGCACCGGCGTAGATGCGCGCGGTGTGCCCGGCGATCACCGGCCAGGCGAAGTCGGTGCGCAGCCGGGCCCGGGCGGCGCGGGCCCGGCGGCGGGCCGCGGCCGGGTCGGCGAGCGCGCGGTCCACGGCGTCGGCGATCCCGGGGACGTCGCCGGGGGCGAACCCGAGACCGGTCTCGCCGTCGCGGACCAGCTCGCCGAGCCCGCCCGCGGTCGAGGCGACGAGCGTCGCGCCCACCGCGGCGGCCTCCAGCGCCACGATCCCGAACGGCTCGTAGCGGCTCGGCAGCACGACGGCGTCCGCACCGCGCAGCAGGGCGGTCAACTCGCCGTCGGGCAGGTGGCCGAGGAAGGTCACCGAGCGCGTCACCCGGTGCTGCGCGGCGCGCTCGACCAGCATGTCCTGCTGGGTCCCGGTCCCGGCGACGAGCAGCCGGGTCCCGCGGTGCCGCCGCCGGATCCTGGGCAGCGCCGCGATCAGGTCCTGGACGCCCTTCTCGTACTCCAGGCGTCCGACGTAGACGATCCGCGGTCCGTCGCCAGCCGGTGCCGCGGCGGCGCGGGACCGCCAGCGACGCGGGTCGATGCCGTTGTGCACCACGTGGACGGCGGCCGGGTCGAGGTCGTGCAGTGCCGAGACCTCGGTGCGCATCGCGGCGGAGCAGGTGATGACCTCGTCCGCACGCTGGGCGAGCCACCACTCGGTGGAGTGCACCTGCCGGTTCAGCGTGCCCGGCAGCCAGCCGGAGTGCCGGCCCGCCTCGGTGGCGTGCACGGTCGCGACCAGTGGGACGCCGAGGACGTCGGCGAGCGCGATCGACGGATGCGCGACGAGCCAGTCGTGGGCGTGCACGACGTCCGGCCGCCAGCCCGGCAGCAGCGCGGTCAGGGCGTGGCGCAGCATCGCGTGCCCCATCGCGAGCGTCCACGCGACCAGGTCGCCGGCGAACTCGAGCTCCGGCGGGTCCTCGGCCACCCGCAGCACCCGGACCCCGTCGACGGTCTCGGCGCGGGTCGGATGGGTCTCGGCGTCGGTGCCGGTGGGGGCCCGGGACAGCACGACGACCTCGTGCCCGGCCGCGACGAGCTCGCGGGACAGCGCGTGCACGTGCCGACCCAGCCCGCCGACGACGACCGGCGGGAACTCCCAGCTGACCATCAGCACCCGCATCGCCCGATCCTGGCAAACGCCGGACCGGTGGTAACCCCCGGGGCGTCGTGTCCACCGCGCTGGGCTCCGCCCCGCGGCCCCCGCCGCGCCCGGCGGGGCGGTGGACCCGGCGCCCCACGGCCACCGACTCCTCCGTATTCCCTCACCGGGTAAGCGAGTTCGCGGTCAGACCCGCCCCAGGTCCCGCGCGTCCACGTGCCCGAAGGTCGGCAGCGGCGCGTCCACCCAGGCCGCGACCCGGCGCCGAGCGGCCCGCCGCCGACCGGCGCGCAGCAGCCCGGACAGCTCCGCCACCCGCCCGGCGTGCAGGGCGGCGCGCGAGCGGGCGTACTCGGCGGCGGAGTCCTTGCTGACCATGAACGCCCAGTCGCTGGACAGGGCGTGCAACGCCTGGTCGGCGAGCAGGTCGGCCAGCGGGTCCCGGACGGGCCCGGGGCGCGGGGCGGCGAGCAGGTCGGACTGGACGGCGGCGTTCGTCGCGACCAGGTCGGCGACCTGCGGCCCGGCCCAGACCCGCCAGTCCTTGCCCGAGCCCCAGGACGACTCCCGGAGGTCGACCGGATCGTCGACCAGACCGTCGTCGACGGCGTCGCCGAGGGTGCGCACGGCGACACCCGCCTCGGGCAGCCGGCGGAGCACGGCGGCCAGCCACGCCGGCCCCTCGTGCCACCAGTGCCCGAACAGCTCGGTGTCGAACGCGGCGACGGTCAGCGCCGGGCGGCCGCGCTCGGCGCGCAGCGCCCTCAGTCGCGCGACGACGGTGTCGACGAAGTCGTCGGCGTCGCGGGAGACCGCGCGGGCGGCGAGCGCGGGGTCGTAGGGCTTCTTGCGCCCGGTCGGCACCCGCCGTCCGGTGACCCGCGCCGGTTTGAGGCCGGAGTCGTGGTCCCAGGTGTGGAAGTCGCGGTACTCGGCCGAGCCGGGGTAGCCCTTGCGGGGCGACCACACCCGGTAGGTGACCTCCAGGTCGCGGCCGACGCACACGACGTCGGAGGTCCCCACCGGCCGGGCGAACGCGGTGTCACCGCGCAGCGCAGGGCCGTCGACGAGGAAGCGGTGCACCCCGGCGGCCGCGTAGTCGTGCTCCATCCCGGGCGCGAAGCCGCACTCGGGCGCCCAGATCCCGGCCGGTCGGGCACCCAGGCGGAGCGCGTGGTCGTCGAGCCCGGCGCGAAGCGAGAACGCCCGGACCCGCGGGTCGAGCAGCGGCTGGAACGGGTGCGCGGCCGGCCCGCCCAGCAGCTCGACGGCGCCGGAGTCGCGCAGCCCGCGCAGCGCGGGCGACCCGCCGTGGCGCCAGTGCCGCTCGAACTCCGCCGTCGCCGCCGTCGACACCCGGTGCTCGTGCGCGGCCAGGTCCGGCAGCCGGCCCGCCGCCGAGTGCGCGCGCAGCGTCCACCCGCCGAGCCAGTCGTGCACCCCGCGCAGGCAGTGCGGGTCGTCGAGCTGGGCGGCCAGGACCGGCGTCACCCCGAGGGTGGCGAGTCCGGTGCGGCCCTCGTCGGCCAGCGCGCGCAGCGTCGCGACGACGGGCAGGTAGGAGTGCGCCCAGGACTGGTAGAGCCACTCCTCGCCGACCGGCCACCGGCCGTGCCGGGCCAGCAGCGGCAGGTGCGAGTGCAGGACCAGGCAGAACGTCCCGAGGGGCGTGCCGCTCACGGCCGGGTCGCCGTGACCAGCAGGTCGAGCGAGGCGTCGAGGTCGGTCTGGTCGCCGGTGCGCAACACGAAGTCCGAGCACCGCACGCCGGCGACGTCGACGGCCAGCGCCTGCGGCCACGGCTGCCCGGACAGTGCCAGCGCGGTCTGCGCCTCGATCAGGCCGCCGTGGCGGGCGTCGAGCTCGCGCAGCCGCGGCCCGTGGTGCAGCCCCTGGACCACGACCCGGCCGAACCCGGCGTCGGTGACCAGACCGGCCAGCTCGCGCGGGTCGAGCTCGCGGGTGTGGAACGGGTTGAGCGGGGTGTCACGGCCAGGGGAGAAGGTGATCCGGTTCGGCGTCGACACCATCAGCCGCCCGCAGGGACGCAGCACCCGCAGGCACTCGCGCAGGAACCGCTCCTGCTCCCACAGGTGCTCGACGACCTGCAACGACACGACGACGTCGACGCTCCCGTCGGGCACCGGCAGCGCCACCAGGTTGGCCCGGGCCACGCCGACCCGCGGGTAGCGGGCCCGGACGTGGGCGACGGCCGCCACGTCGTAGTCCAGCGCCAGCACCGCGCGGGCGGTCCCGGCGAGCAGGTCGGCGCCGTAGCCCTCGCCGCATCCGGCCTCCAGCACGACGCCGCCCGAGCAGTCGGCGGCGATGGCCGCGTAGACCACCTCGTGGCGGCGGAACCAGTAGTTCTCGTGGCTGATGCCCGGGACGGTGCGCTCCCCGGTGAGGGGCAGGCTGCTGGTCACCCTCCGACTTCACCACGCCCGTCGGTGAGACCTCCCACCGGTCCCCTCGCGTGCGCTACCGCTCGTCGACGCGGGGCAACGCAGTGTCACCGCGGACGTCTGGAGACGTGGAGCCCGACGCAGGACCTGCCAGGCACGACGGAGGGAGACCCATGACCGACATCGCGACCGACGAGGACACGGTGACGCTGACCATCACCGGCCGTAGCGGATCCTGGCTCGTGTCGGGTGTGCTCGGCCGGGAACCGCTGCCGCTCAAGGGGTTGGACGACGGCGCCCTCGCCGAGATGCTGTGGGCGATGCTGCCGGTCCCACCGTCGGCCGCGCACGGCCCCGCGTACCCGGCCCCCGCCCCCGGTCGCCGGCACCCGGGCTGAGCCGCACTCGGGCAGCCGTCGGGTGGCGCACGTCCGGTTCGCGGTCGGCGCACCGTTCGTGCCGGTCGCCGTGCGGTCGCTCCCGGACGGGTACCGCCTGCCCACCGACGGGTATCCGCCCTTCCCCCGGCCGTGCGGGCCGGGGTGACGCCCACGGCGTCGTGCCGAGAGGAGCCCAGGATGAACGACCCGGCGGACGAGAACGAGACGCTGTCGCTCACCATCACCGGGCGGTCCGGTTCCTGGGTGGTGTCGGGCGTGCTCGGCGACGAGCCGGTCGAGCCGCGCGCGATGGACGACGAGGCCCTCGGCGAGGTGCTGTCGATGGTCGTGCCCGAGGAGGACCGCGTCGACGCCGAGCCCGCGCCCGGCCGCCGCGTCGGCTGAGCCCTACAGCCGTCCCCGCAGCAGCGAGGCCGCCAGCAGCGCCACCTCGACCTGCAGCCGGTCCTTCCCGACCGGGCGTCCGAGCAGCTCCTCGGCCTTGCGCACCCGGTAGTGCACGGTGTTCTTGTGCAGGTGCAGCCGGGCCGCGGCCCGGGTGTAGCTGCCGCCCTCGGCCAGGAAGACCCGCAGCGTCGCCCGGAGCTGGTCCACGCCCGGCTCGTCGGAGGTCAGCCCGGCCAGCACCCGGTCCACCCAGCGGCGCAGCTCGTCGGACCGGTCGGTCAGCAGCGCGGCGACCGCGACCTCGTCGAAGTCGGTGACCGCCGGGCGGGCCTCGTCGGTCTCGGCGACCGCCCGCGCCCGGACGGCCTCCGCCAGTGACCCGCGGAACCCGGCCAGGCCCCGGCCCGCTCCGCCGAGCGCGAGGCGCAGGTGCCCCGGCAGCCGTTCCCGCAGCAGCGCGACGTCGAGCGGGGGCACGTCGGGCGCGCTGTGCCAGGCCCACAGGGTGCGGCTGTCGGCGAGCACGGTCAGCGGTGGCCGGCTCGACGCCTCGCCGAGCAGCCGTGCCCCGGCCTGGAGGACGGCGTCGTCGACCGGCTCGCCCGCCGCCCCGGGCGCCCACAGCACCGCGGCCCGGTGCCAGCCCCCGACCGGGATCCCGAGCAGCTCGCGGGCGGCGGCCTCGCTCAGCGGTTCGGTCTCCAGGACCATCCGCACCCGCGCGGCGAGGTCGGCGCCGGAACGCGTGCTCCACCGCCGTCGCTCGGTCTCGTAGATGTCGATCAGGCCCCCGATGACCTGGTCGATGTAGCGGTTGGTGCGGCCGGTCAGCTCGGACAGGACGCTGAGCGGGTCGGGGCCCGGCCGGTCCAGCCGGCGCAGCGCGTCGATCGCCCACTGGTCGAACATGTGCTCGCCGAGCCGGTAGGCGCGCAGCAGCGCCTCCAGTGACAGCTCGTACTGGGCGAACCGGCGGGCGTACTCGGCGGCCGCCGGGGGCACCGTGATCTGCTCCATCGGGATGGCGTGCGCGAGCATCCCGACGATCGCCGACAGGTTCGCCGCGGTGCTCGCGACCATCAGCCGCCGGGCCGTCTCGTCGTGCCGGAACTCCGGGATGACCCCGACGAACCAGTCGGTCATCTCGGTGGTCAGCTCGGGCAGCCGGGCCTCGATGTCGCGGGCGACGGCCGCCACGACCTCGTCGACGTCGGCGGGCACGACGACGAACCTAGAGCCAGGCCGGATCGAGGTCGACGGTGGTCCGGTCCAGCGACGCGAGCAGGTCGAACCAGGGCCCGGTCCGCGGCAGCTCGTAGCGGAAGAAGTACCGGGCGGCGGCCCGCTTGCCCCGGCCCAGGTCGTCGTCGCGGCCGGCGGCGGCGAGCAGCTGCTCCAGCCACACCCACGCGACGACGACGTGCCCGGTCGCCTCCAGGTGCACCGAGGCGTTCGCGAGCCGCGCCGCGACGTCGGGTTCGGCGTGCAGCGCGCGGGTCACCTCCACCAGCCGCACCCGGGCCGCGTCGAGCGCGTCGGCGTGCTCGGCCGCCTCGCCGCCCGCGGCGCGGCCCCGCGCGACGGTCGCGGCGAGCACCGCGTCGAGGGCGTCGAGCCCGGCGCCGCCGCGCATGGCGAGCTTGCGTCCGAGCAGGTCCAGGCCCTGGATGCCGTGGGTGCCCTCGTGGATCGGGTTGAGCCGGTTGTCCCGGTAGTGCTGCTCGACGTCGTACTCGCGGGTGTAGCCGTAGCCGCCGTGCACCTGGATCGCCAGGTCGTTCGCCGCCAGGCACCACTGCGACGGCCAGCTCTTCGCGATCGGGGTGAGCACGTCGAGCAGCAGCCCGGCCCGCTCGCGGTCGGCCGGGTCCTCGGCGGTGCGCTGGTCGTCGAGCAGCCGCCCGCAGTACAGGACCAGGCCCAGCCCACCCTCCACGTAGGACTTGCCCGCGAGCAGCATCCGCCGGACGTCGGTGTGGTCGACGATCGGGACCTGCGGCGCCGCCGGGTCCTTCGCGTCGACCGGGCGGCCCTGCGGCCGGCTCCGCGCGTACTCCACCGCGGCGAGCTGGCCGGTGTAGCCCAGCGCCACCGCGCCGGCACCGACACCGACCCGGGCCTCGTTCATCATGTGGAACATCTGCGCGAGCCCGGTGTGCGGCTCGCCGACGAGGTGTCCGACCGCTCCCGGCTCGCCGCCCGGGGTGTGCGCGCCCTCGCCGAAGTTCAGCACGGTGTTGGTGGTGCCGCGGTAGCCCATCTTGTGGTTCAGCCCGGCGAGCACGACGTCGTTGCGGTCCCCGTCGGGCAGGAACTTCGGCACCACGAACAGCGAGATGCCCTTCACCCCCGCCGGACTGCCGGGGATCTTCGCGAGCACCAGGTGGACGATGTTCTCGCCGAGCTCGTGGTCCCCGCCGGAGATCCACATCTTGGTGCCGGTGATCCGGTACGTGCCGTCGCCGCGGGGTTCGGCGCGGGTGGTGATGTCGGCCAGCGACGACCCGGCCTGGGTCTCCGACAGGCACATCGTGCCGTGGAAGCGGCCGTCCAGCATCGGCCGCACCCAGGTGTCCACCTGCTCCGGGGAACCGTGCGCGAGCAGCAGGTTCGCGTTCGCGGTGGTGAGCATGGCGTAGGCGAAGGTGCTGATGTTCGCCGCGGCGAACCACGCCGAGCACGCCGTGTGCACGACCTGGGGGAGCTGCAGGCCGCCCGCGTCGGCGTCGGCGGTGGCACCGAGCAGGCCGGTGCCGGCCAGCGCCGCCAGCGCGGGTGCCACCTCCGGGTGCATCTCGACGCGGCCGTCGACGAAGCGCGGCTCCTCGACGTCGTTGCGCTTGTTGTGCGGGCGGAACCGCTCGGCCGCGATCTCGGCGCAGACGTCGAGGACGGCGTCGACGGTCTCCCGGGAGTGCTCGGCGAACCGCGGACGGGTGGTCAGCGCGGTGGCGTCGAGCCAGTCGTGCAGCAGGAAGTCCAGGTCGCTGCGGGACAGCAGCTGCGACGGTGCGGTCATGACGGCTCCTTCGGGTCGGGGGCGGCGGATCGGGCGGGTCGGCGGGTCGGGCGCGGTCAGCGGGTCGGGACGGGCCGCCGTCGAGCGGCAGGACCGTACCGGTGACCGACCGCCGGCCCGCGCGGCGAGGGGAACGTGGTGGGTACCGCGGCATGTCCCTCCCGGACGAGGATCGCGGTCCGCGTGGTGCAGCGCGAGGAACCCGGCGCTGCTTGTGTCCTCGGTACAACCGGCCCGGCCGGGTTCGTGATCCACGCCCATGGCGTCGGTCACACGGCGCTCCTACCTTGGGCGGGTCGATCGACGACGCCGTGTCCGACACCGAGGGGAAGGACCCCGATGCACATCGCCGTGCTCCCGCAGGATCGCGTCCGGGCTGCGCCGACCGGACCGTGCATCGCCGACGAGACCCGCGCGCTCGACAACGCGGCGTTCGCCGACGCCGTCGCGGGTGCTGCCGCCGCCCTGCACGCCGCGGGGACCGGTCGGGGCGACGTGGTCGCGGTCGTGCTGCCCAACCGGGTCGAGCTCGTGGTCACCCTGTTCGCGGCATGGCGGCTCGGGGCCGCCGTCACCCCGGTCAACCCGGCACTGACCGTCGACGAGGCGGGGCACCAGATCACCGACTCCGGGGCGGGCGTCGTGGTGGGGGAACGGGCGGCGTCGCCGCTGGTGACCCTCGACGTCGCCGAGCTGGCCGGGGACCCGGCCGCCGCGCCGGAACCGGTCACCGACGACGACGCGCTGGCCCTGCTGATCTACATCAGCGGTACCACCGGGCGGCCCAAGGGCGTCATGCTCGACCACCGCAACGTCCGCGCCATGTGCGAGATGATCATCGCCGGGGTCGGGCTCGACGACACCGACCACAGCCTGCTGGTCCTGCCGGTGTTCCACGTCAACGGCATCGTCGTCTCCGTCCTGTCCCCGCTCCTGGCCGGCGGGCGCACCACGATCGCCGGCCGGTTCCGGGCGGAGACCTTCCTCGACGTGGTCGCCCGGGTCCGGCCCACCTACCTCCCCGCGGTCCCCGCGATCTACGCCATGCTCGCCGCCCTGCCCGCCGACGCGGTGGCCGACACGAGCTCGCTGTGCCTGGTCATCTGCGGGGCGCCGCCCATGCCCGCCGAGCTGATCGCCCGTGTCGAGGGCCGGTTCGACGTGCCGCTGGTGGAGGGGTACGGACTCTCCGAGGGCACCTGCGCCTCGCCCCTGAACCCGCCCGGCGGGCCGCGCCGTCCCGGCACCGTCGGACTGCCGCTCCCGGGGCGGACCGTCGCGCTGATGGGCCCCGACGGCACCCTCGTCGACGACGGTCCGGGCGAGGTCGTGATCTCCGGTCCGAACGTGATGCGCGGCTACCTGGTCCTGGTCGACCGGATCAAGGACATGATCATCCGAGGTGGGGAGAACCTCTACCCCAAGGAGATCGGGAACGCGCTCTACGCGCACCCGGCCGTGCACGAGGCCGCCGTGGTCGGTGCCGCCGACCCGGTCCTCGGCGAGATCCCCGTCGCCCACGTGGCCCTGCTCCCCGGGGCCGTCGCGAGCCCGGAGGAGCTCGTCGAGCACTGCGCGGGGCGACTGGCCCGGATCAAGATCCCCACCCGGATCAAGATCCCCACCCGGATCACGATCGTGGACGCCCTGCCGAAGAGCTCCGTCGGCAAGATCGACAAACCCACCCTGCGCCGGGCGGCCGTCCCGACCGGCTGACCCGGCTGACCCGGCACGCCCCGGCACGACCCGGCACAACAGCGACCTCCCGCGGACCGCCCCGGTCCGGCGGGGGAGCCGACCTGCCCGGAAACGCCAGCGGGCGGCTACCGCATGCCACCCTCCGAAAGGGGATGAACAATGGGGTTCAAGACGGGGGACTTCCCCCCGGTCGATCTCGACACCTTCCTCGACAAGCCGCTGTTCGAACGCACGAAGGCGCTCGCCCTGCACTGGGTGGAGTACGGCTTCGGATCGCCGAAGATGATCCCGACGACCTACGTCGTCAAGCTGGTGGTCCTCTACGTGCTCGTGGGCACCACCCTGATCACCTGGACCTCCGGCGTCGGCCCGGTCTGGGACGTCGCGGGCTGGTGGAACGAGCCCATCGTCTACCAGAAGCTCGTGCTGTGGACGGTGCTGCTGGAGGCGATCGGCGTCGCGGGCTCCTGGGGTCCGATCGCGGGCAAGTTCAAGCCGATGACCGGTGGCATCCTGTTCTGGGCCCGCCCCGGGACCATCCGGCTGCGTCCGTGGAAAGCGGTCCCGGGGACCGACGGCGACACCCGCACGGTGCTCGACGTCGTGCTCTACCTGGGTCTGCTCGCCTCGCTGCTGACCGCTGTCGTGCTGCCCGGCGTGCCGAGCGCGTCGCTGTCGGCGGTGCTGCCCGACAACACCTCCGGTCTGGTCGCGCCGTGGCTGATGGTCGCGCCGATCGTGCTGCTGATCCTCTGCGGCCTGCGCGACAAGACGATCTTCCTCGCGTCCCGCGGTGAGCAGTACCTGCCGGCGATGGTGTTCTTCGGTGTCCTGCCCTTCGTCGACATGATCGTCGCGGCGAAGCTGCTGATCTGCGCGGTGTGGATCGGGGCGGGCGTGTCCAAGTTCGGCCGGCACTTCACGAACGTGATCCCGCCGATGGTGTCCAACAGCCCGTGCGTCCCGTCGAAGTGGGTCAAGCGGGCCCACTACCGGGACTTCCCGAGCGACATCCGCCCGTCGAAGCTCGCGACGTTCATGGCGCACGTCGGCGGCACTACCGTCGAGATCATCACCCCGCTGGTGCTGCTGTTCTCGACCAACCACTGGCTGACGCTGGCCGGGGTGGTCCTCATGGTGGTGTTCCACCTGTTCATCACCTCGACGTTCCCGCTGGCCGTGCCGCTGGAGTGGAACATCCTCTTCGGCTACCTCGCCGTGTTCCTGTTCCTCGGCTTCCCCAACGGCGACGGCTTCGGCGTCACCGACATGTCCTCCCCGGCGCTGACCCTGGTCATCGTCGCCGCGCTGGTGTTCTTCCCGGTCCTCGGCAACCTGCGCCCGGACCTCGTGTCCTTCCTGCCGTCGATGCGCCAGTACGCCGGGAACTGGGCGTCGGCGCTGTGGACCTTCGCCCCCGGCGCCGAGGAGAAGCTCAACTCGATCGCGCACCGGCCGATCAGGAACCAGGTCGACCAGCTCCGGGCGATGGGCTACCCGGCCGCCGTCGCAGAGATCACCATGCAGCAGACGATCGCCTGGCGGTCGATGCACTCGCAGGGCCGCGGGCTGTTCTCGGTGCTGGCGGCCCGGCTCGACGACCTCGACTCCCGCACCGTGCGCGAGGCGGAGTTCACCTGCAACTCGTTGATCGGCTTCAACTTCGGCGACGGTCACCTGCACGACGCGCACATGATCGCCGCGGTCCAGCGACGGGTCGGCTTCGCCCCGGGCGAGCTCGTCGTCTGCTGGGTGGAGTCGCAGGCGATCCACGCGAAGGTCCAGCACTACCAGCTGATCGACGCGGCGCTCGGCGTCGTCGAGCGCGGGTACTGGAACGTGGCCGACGCGGTGAACGAGCAGCCGTGGCTGCCGAACGGGCCCATCCCGCTGACCGTCACCTGGCGTGCCCCGCAGCGGTCGGCCGCCGACGAGGACACCGCCGGGGCCCCGGCGGTCTGAGTCCCGGCGGGGCGGGCGGAGCACGACGCCCGCCCGCCCCGCTGACCCATCCGACGTCCCATCGACGAAGAAGGAACGCACCATGCGTGACGCACTGAACGGCCGGGTCGCGATCGTGACCGGCGCGGGCAAGGGACTGGGACGGGCCATCGCGGAGCGCTTCGGCGCCGAGGGCGCGACGGTCGTCGTCTCCGACATCGACGAGGCCGCCGCGAAGTCGGTCGCTGACGGGATCGCGGGCGCCTCGTACCTGGCGTGCGACGTGCGCGACGAGGCGCAGATGCAGGCGCTGGTGGCCCACGCCGTCGACCGGCACGGCGGGCTGCACGTGATGGTGCCCAACGCCGGCGTCGGGCGGCCCGAGCCGCTGCTGGAGATGGACCTCGCCGCCTGGCGCGCGGTCACCTCGGTGAACCTCGACGGGGTCTTCCTGTCGATCCGCTACGCGGCCCCGGCGATCATCGCCGCGGGCGGCGGCACGATCGTCACCCTCGCCTCGGTCACCGCGACCACCGGTTCGCCGCTGATCGGCCACTACGCCGCCGCCAAGGCCGCCGTCGTGAACCTGACCAAGACCGCGGCGACGGAGTTCCGGCCCCACGGCGTGCGGGTCAACGCGCTGCTGCCCGGCTTCATCGACACCGACCTGGTGACGGCGGCGCAGCCGGGGTTCGAGGCGGCGCTCGGACTGCCCGCCGGCGGGTTCGACGGTCTCATCGCGCAGAAGCAGGGGGGCTACGGCACCCCTGCCGACGTCGCCGAGGCGGCGCTGTTCTTCGCCAGCGAGCGGTCCCGGTTCTGCACCGGGAGCGGCCTGGTCCTGGACGGCGGGCTCGATGCGTCGCTGCTCTGAGGAGGCCCCCGGGAACTCCCGTCGCGTCTGCGTGGCGGTGTGGCGGACCGTCACGATGATCGGCTCGCCCGCGTCGTCGCGACCGGGCCCCCGCACCGCCGGGACGGGGGCCGGTCGTGAGCCGTCCCCGGGACGGGGCGTCCTGTGCCACCGGGTCCGGGTACAACTGCGACGGCGGGGGAACCACCTGCTGTCGGTCCGCTGAAACGGGAGAACACACATGAGCACCGCGACGGTCGTCGGTTCCGGTCCCAACGGTCTCGTCGCCGCCGCCGTGCTCGCCAGGGCCGGGGTCGAGGTCACCGTGCTGGAGGCCGCCGACGAGATCGGCGGCGGCACCCGCACGGTCGAGGCGATCGTGCCCGGCCTGCTCGTCGACCACTGCTCGGCGGTGCACCCGATGGCGGTCGGCTCGCCGGTCCTGGCCGAGCTGGGCCTGGACCGGCACGGGCTGCGGTGGCGCCTGCCCGAGGTCGACTGCGCCCACCCCCTCGACGACGGCGACGCCGGCGTCCTGCTGCGCTCGGTCGCCGACACCGCGGCCGGCCTGGGCGCCGACGGGCCGCTGTGGCGTGCGCTGTTCGGCAGCCCGTCCCGGAACTACGACGCGCTGTCCCAGGACTTCCTGGGCCCGTTGCTGCGATTCCCGGGCCACCCGCTGCTGCTCGCCCGCTTCGGTGCGCCGACCGTCCTGCCGGCCGAGCTGCTGGCGCGGGCGTTCCGCACCGAGCGGGGCCGCGCCCTGTTCCTCGGCACGGCCGCGCACGCGTTCCGGCCGCTGAACCGCCCGCTGTCGAGCGCGATCGGGATGGGCATCCTCACCGCAGGGCACCGCTACGGCTGGGGCGTCGCGCAGGGCGGCTCCCGGGCGATCTCCGACGCGCTGGCCGCGGTGCTCGCCGGACACGGAGCGAAGATCGAGACGGGCGTGCACGTCCGCTCCGCCGACGAGCTGGGCGACCCGGACGTCGTGGTGTGGGACGTCGGCCCCGACCGGCTCCCGCAGCTGCTCGGCGACCGTCTGCCGCCGCGGGCCGCGCGGGCCTACCGGCGGTTCCGGTACGGCCCGGCCGCGTTCAAGGTCGACTACGCGGTGCAGGGCGGGATCCCGTGGACGTCGCCCGGGGCGCGGCGGGCCGGGACCGTGCACGTCGCCGGGTCGGCCGCGGAGACCGCGCTCGTCGAGCGCGAGGTGCACGCGGGCCGGATGCCGGAGCGTCCGTTCGTACTGGTCGGGCAGCAGTACCTGGCCGACCCGACGCGGTCGGTCGGCGACGTGCACCCGGTCTACGCCTACGCGCACGTCCCGTACGGGTACACCGGTGACGCGACCGCGGCGATCACCGCGCAGATCGAGCGGTTCGCTCCCGGGTTCCGGGAGCGGGTCGTCGGGACCCTGGTCACCGACCCGGCCACGTTCGCGGAGAACCCGAACTACGTCGGCGGGAACATCCTCACCGGCGCCAAGGACCTGCGGCAGCTGGTCCTCGGGCCGCGCACGACGGTGCAGCCCTACGACACCGGAGCACCGGGGCACTTCCTCTGCTCGGCCGCGACGCCGCCCGGACCGGGTGCGCACGGGATGTGCGGCGCGCACGCCGCGCGCCGCGCGCTCGCCCACCTGGGCCGCTGAGGGCGGCTCAGACGGGCTCGGGCTCCCCGCTGACCGCCACCACCCCGCCGATGTCCTGGCGCAGCCACGCCAGCAGCGTCGTGTCCTCCAGGGTCAGCGGCACCTCCGGCCCGCCCCACCCCAGACGGGTGGTGGGCCGGTGGACCAGCGAGTCCTCCAGCATCGCGGCCAGACCCTCGGTGGCCCGGACGGTGATACCGCCGTGCTCCACCGTCCTGCTGCCCGCAACGTCGGATTCGGCGTGCGGCCCCGTGCTGAGCACGTAGCCGGTCCCCAGACGGTCGTCGAACCCCGTCACCTGCACGACGGCTCCCTCCTGCCGAGTGCGCGAGATGTCGACGGTAGCGAAACCCCACCCCCGATCAGGGCGTACGGCGTGTGACGTCGTGCGTGCACCAGGTGAGGAGGGCCGCGCGTGAGTACGGTCACGACCGACCCCGGTTTGCCGGGGCGCTACTCGTTGGTAACAATGAACGTCACAGTGGCACGGCGTGCCATTACGGCATGACCAGTGGCAGAGTCACCGGCTACGACGGGCGCGACGCCGCGGCCCACCCCGCTCTCGCGAGAGCGCGCGGCGCAGCACCGTCACGGTGACGCGAGACGGTCCGGACCCCGACGGGGCGGATCGCGAAGAGGACGACGCGGTGTGCGCGTGGGCGCAGGCCGCCGCGGCAGGAGGTCGAAGAGGTCCTATGAAGATCGTGACCCTGGTGAAGCAGGTGGCCGACACCTACTCGGAGCGGAAGCTGTCCGACTCCGACCACACCCTCGACCGGGAGGGTGCCGAGGCGGTGATCGACGAGATCAACGAGCGCGCCGTGGAGCAGGCCCTGCTGCTCAAGGAGGCGAACGACGGCTCCGAGGTCGTCGTCGTGTGCATGGGCCCGGACCGGGCCACCGACGCGATCCGCAAGGCGCTGTCGATGGGCGCGGACTCCGCGGTGCACCTGTCGGACTCCGCGATCCACGGTTCGTGCGCGGTGCAGACCGCGAAGGCGCTGACCAAGCTGATCGGCACCGTCGAGGGCTGGGACCTGGTCATCGCGGGAAACTCGGCCTCGGACGGCCAGATCGGTGCGGTCCCGGCGATGATCGCCGAGCTGCTCGGTGTGCCGTCGCTGACCCACGCCAACGAGCTGTCCGTCGAGGGCACCACGGTGAAGGCCAAGCGGGAGACCGACGAGGGGGTCACCCACCTCACCGCCGAGCTGCCTGCGGTGGTCTCGGTCGGGGAGAAGTCGAACGAGCCGCGCTACCCCTCCTTCAAGGGGATCATGGCGGCGAAGAAGAAGCCGGTGCAGACCCTCGACCTGGCCGGCGCCGGGATCGACCCCTCCGAGGTCGGGCTGGCGAACGCGCTGACCTCGGTCGTCTCGGCGTCGCCGAAGCCGCCGAAGCAGGCCGGCGAGAAGGTCACCGACGAGGGCGACGGCGGCGCGAAGATCGCCGAGTTCCTGGTCGGCCAGAAGCTGATCTGACGCTGATCGACGACCGACACCACTTCTGCACAGGAGATACTCATGGCTGAGGTTCTGGTCCTCGTCGACCACGTCGACGGCGACATCAAGAAGACCACCTACGAGCTGCTGACCGCCGCCCGCGCGCTGGGCGAGCCGTCGGCGGTCGTCGTCGGCCCGGCGGGCACCGCCGACAAGCTGGCCGACGGTCTGACCGAGCACGGCGCCGAGAAGATCTACGTCGCCGAGACCGACTCCACCGACTTCCTCTCCCCGGAGACGACGGTCCTGGAGTCGCTGGTGAACTCCGCCTCCCCGGCCGCCGTGCTGCTCGCGGCCACCGGCAACGGCAAGGAGGTCGCCGGCCGCCTGGCGATCCGCACGAACTCCGGGCTGCTGTCCGACGTCGTGGGCGTCTCCGCCGACGGCGTCTCGCACTCGATCTTCGGTGGTGCCTACACCGCCGAGGCGAAGGCCAACACCGAGCACCCGGTCATCACGGTGCGCCCGGGCTCGGTCGAGATCTCCGCGGCCGCCGGTGCGGGTGCCCGCGAGACCGTCGAGGTCCCGGCCCCGTCGGGGCGTGGCGCGACCGTGACCGGCCGTGAGCCGATCCAGGGCGGGTCGCGTCCGGAGCTGACCGAGGCGACGGTGATCGTCTCCGGTGGCCGCGGTGTCGGCTCGGCCGAGGACTTCAGCGTCGTCGAGGGCCTGGCGGACTCCCTCGGTGCCGCCGTCGGTGCCTCGCGTGCCGCGGTGGACTCCGGCTACTACCCGCCGCAGTTCCAGGTCGGCCAGACCGGCAAGTCGGTCTCGCCGCAGCTCTACATCGCCCTCGGCATCTCCGGCGCGATCCAGCACCGTGCCGGCATGCAGACGTCGAAGACGATCGTCGCGGTGAACAAGGACGAGGAGGCGCCGATCTTCGAGATCGCCGACTTCGGCATCGTCGGCGACCTGTTCAAGGTCGCGCCGCAGCTGCAGGAGGAAGTCGCCAAGCGCAAGGGCTGACCCCTCCGGTCCGCCACACGCTCGACGCCCGGGTGCCGCGCGCACCCGGGCGTCGTCGTGTGTGCGGGGCCCGTTCACCTGCTCCTGCCTGCGGCGACACCTGTCCGGGACCGTTCACTCCGATGCCACCGACGTGTCGTCGCGGAACCGTCCGGGTGTCGCACCCGCCCGGTACCAACCCGGTGTGACCCAGGTGATCGTCTCGACCCCGGAGACCGCGGCCCGGCGGTACTCCCTGCTCCTCACGACCGACGACGGCGACGTCGCCGCGGCGCAGGCGCTGCGGCACCGGGTGTTCGCGGATGAGCTCGGCGCCCGGCTCGACAGCGCCGTCCCCGGCCGCGACGTCGACCGCTTCGACGCCCACTGCGACCACCTCGTGGTCCGGGAGGACGCCACCGGCGAGATCGTCGGCACCTACCGGATGCTCCCGCCGCAGCGGGCGCGTGCCGCGGGCGGCCTCTACGCCGACGGCGAGTTCGACCTCACCGCTCTCGACCCGCTGCGGTCCGGCATCGTCGAGACCGGGCGCTCCTGCGTGCACCCCGACCACCGCGGCGGCGCCGTCGTCGGGCTGGCGTGGGCCGGGCTCGCCCGCTACATGCTGCTCACCGGGCACCGCTGGCTGATCGGCTGCGCCAGCGTCTCCCTGGCCGACGGCGGCGCCCAGGCCGCGGGCGTCTGGGACCGGGTCCGTGCCAAGCACCTCGCCCCCGAGGGGTACCGCACCGTCCCGCTCCGCCCCTGGGACCCGACCGACGTCCCGCGCGGCCGGGGTGTCGCGGTCCCGCCGCTGATGCGCGGCTACCTGCGGCTGGGCACCTGGGTGTGCGGGCCGCCCGCGCACGACCCGGACTTCGGCGTCGCGGACTTCCCGGTGCTGCTGGGGATGGACCACATCGACCAGCGCTACCTGCGCTTCTTCCTGGGCGAGGACGCCGCCGGGGTGACGGGCGCATGACCCTCGCCGCCGGACCGGAGGGCGACGCCGGCGCGCCCCTCCGCCCGCTCCGCCGCCTCCGGCCCCGTGGCCGCGCCTCCGCGGCCGTCCCCTCGGCCGGGGCCGTAGTGCTCCCGCCCACGCCGGCGGACCCGGCGACGGGGGGCCGACGCGGTGCGGCGCACCACCCGGCCCGCGCCGCCCTGCGGACCCCGGTGCGCCCGGTCGTCGACCACCCGACGCACCCGCCGGCACCGCCCGCGTCGCGGCGTCCCGGCGGGCCGTGGGCGGCCTGGTCGCCGTGCACCCCGCAGGAGTGCCTGCCCCCGCGCACGACGACCGGCACGCTGCGCCTGGCCCGTCGCACCGTGGCACTGCTCGCGGTGCTGGCGGTGGCCGCGGTGCTCGTCCCGGTCGCCGCGCTGTGCGGCGCCCGCGTGCTGGAGCCGGTCCTGCGGGCGCTGCACCGTGCGGTGCTCCACGCCGCCGGGGTCCGGCTCGTCGTGCGCGGTGGACCGCTCGCGCCCGCGGACGGGCGGGGCGCGCTGGTCGTGGCCGACCACACGTCGTGGATCGACATCCCGGCGCTCGGCGCGATCGGCCCGGTCACCATGCTCGCCAAGCGGGAGGTCAGGGACTGGGCGATGATCGGTGCGCTCGCCGCCCGCACCGGCACCCTGTTCGTGCACCGCGAGGGCCTGTCCCGGCTGCCGAGCACCGTCGCGACCTGCGCCGACGCGCTGCGGGGCGGCACGCTGGTCGGGGTCTTCCCCGAGGCGACGACGTGGTGCGGCGCGATCTCCGGGGACTACCGGCGCGCGCCGTTCCAGGCCGCGATCGACGCGGGTGCCCCGGTCCGGCCGGTCACCGTCGCGATCACCACCCCGGACGGGCGGCCGACGACGGCCGCCGCGTTCGTCGGCGAGCAGACCCTCGGCGACACCGTCGGCCGGGTGCTCCGGCTGCCCGGACTGGTCTGCGAGGTCACCGTCGGCGAGCTCGTCGAGCCGGGCCCGCACACCGACCGGCGCGCGCTGGCCGCACGGGCCCGCGACCGGGTCCGTCACCCCCGCCCCGCCACGGTCGTGTGAGACGGACGGTCGTCCACGACGGGTTCGGCACGCACCGCTGTCACGGCGGGGTCTACCCTGGAGGCCGATGACGTACCTGGACCACGCGGCGACCACACCGATGCTGCCCGCCGCCGTCGCCGCTCTGAGCGACGCGCTCGGCCGCACCGGCAACGCGTCGTCGCTGCACTCGTCGGGGCGCCGCGCCCGGCGCGCGGTCGAGGAGGGACGTGAGCGGATCGCCGAGGCGGTCGGCGCGCGCCCGTCCGAGGTCGTGTTCACCACCGGCGGCACCGAGAGCGACAACCTCGCGGTCAAGGGCCTGTTCTGGGCCCGCCGGGCCGCCGACCCCCGCCGCTCGCGGGTGCTGGTGTCGGCCGTCGAGCACCACGCGGTCGTCGACGCGGCGGAGTGGCTGGCGACCCACGAGGGCGCCCGGCTGCGGCTGCTCGAGGTCGACGCGACCGGTCGGGTCCACCCGGAGACGCTGCGTGCCGCGCTCGCCGAGGACCCGGACGGGAACGCCCTGGTCTCGGTCATGTGGGCCAACAACGAGGTCGGCACCGTCAACCCGGTGCGCGAGCTCACCGCCGTCGCCCACGAGTTCGGGGTGCCGTTCCACACCGACGCCGTGCAGGCCGTCGGCATCCTCGACGTCGACTTCGCCGCGAGCGGCGCCGACGCGCTCACCCTCACCGGGCACAAGCTCGGCGGCCCCTACGGCGCGGGCGCGCTGCTGCTCGGCCGCGAGGTCGCCTGCACCCCGCTGCTGCACGGCGGCGGCCAGGAGCGCGACGTCCGCTCCGGCACCCTGGACGTCCCGTCGCTGGCCGGACTGGCGGCGGCCGTCGTCGAGTCGGTGGCCGCCGCGCCGCGCCGCCGGGTGCACCTGGCCGGGCTGCGCGACGAGCTGATCCGCGTCGTGCGCACCGAGGTGCCCGACGCGGCGCTGAACGGTGACACGACCGACTCCCGGGTCGACGGCGGTCCCGGCAGGCTGCC
This sequence comes from Pseudonocardia sp. HH130629-09, assembly GCF_001294645.1. Taxonomy (NCBI): domain Bacteria; kingdom Bacillati; phylum Actinomycetota; class Actinomycetes; order Pseudonocardiales; family Pseudonocardiaceae; genus Pseudonocardia; species Pseudonocardia sp. HH130629-09. Next base: position 4,157,210 of record NZ_CP011868.1, on the reverse strand, counting down.
CGGCAACGCGCACCTGTCGTTCCCCGGCTGCGAGGGCGACAGTCTGCTCATGCTGCTCGACGCCCACGGCATCGACTGCTCCACCGGCTCGGCCTGCACCGCGGGCGTCGCCCAGCCCAGCCACGTGCTGCTGGCGATGGGCGCCGACGAGTGCACCGCCCGCGGGTCGCTGCGCTTCTCCCTGGGGCACACCAGCACCTCCGCCGACGTGGTCGCGGTCGCCGGGGCCATCGGGTCGGTCGTGGAGCGGGCACGCAACGCGAGCCGTCGCACCCCCGCGTCGGTCACGGGCTGAGCCGTGCGGGTCCTCGCTGCGATGAGCGGTGGCGTCGACTCCGCGGTCGCCGCCGCGCGGGCGGTCGCCGCCGGGCACGACGTCGTCGGTGTGCACCTCGCGCTGTCGCGCACCCGCGACGCGATGCGGTCGGGGTCGCGCGGCTGCTGCTCCAAGGAGGACGCGGGCGACGCCGCCCGCGCCGCGGACGTCCTCGACATCCCGTACTACGTCTGGGACCTGTCCGAGGAGTTCACCCGCGACGTGGTGGACGACTTCGTCGCCGCCTACGCCGCCGGCCAGACGCCGAACCCCTGCCTGCGGTGCAACGAGAAGATCAAGTTCGCGGCGGTCCTGGACCGGGCGCTCGCACTCGGTTTCGACGCCGTCTGCACCGGTCACTACGCCCGGCTCGACCCGGCCGGGCCGGTGCTGCGCCGCTCGGCCGACGGCGGCAAGGACCAGTCCTACGTGCTGGCCGTGCTGCGCGCCGACCAGCTGCGGCACGCGATGTTCCCGGTCGGCGACACCCCCAAGCCGGAGATCCGGGCCGAGGCCGCCCGGCTCGGGCTGCGCGTCGCCGGCAAGCCCGACAGCCACGACATCTGCTTCATCCCCACCGGTGACACCCAGGGCTTCCTGGCCGACCGCCTGGGCAGCACCCCCGGTGCCCTGGTCGACGCCGCCACCGGCGAGACCCTCGGCACCCACGACGGCGTGCACGGCTTCACCGTCGGGCAGCGCAAGGGTCTCGGGATCGACCGCCCGGCCCCCGACGGCCGTCCCCGCTACGTGCTCGGCATCGAGCCGGTCAGCGGCACCGTGCGGGTCGGCCCGGAGGCTGCGCTCGACGTCACCGCGATCACCGCGCGCACCCCGGTGTGGACCTCGGACGTGGCGCCGGACGCGCCGTTCGGCTGCGTCGTGCAGGTCCGCGCGCACGGCGGCACCGCACCCGCGACCGTCACCCCGCTCGGCGCCGTCGTGCAGGTGGACCTGGCTGAGCCGCTGCGCGGAGTCGCCCCGGGGCAGGCCGTCGCCTTCTACCGCCCCGACGACGACGGCGACATCGTCCTGGGGTCGGCGACGATCACCGGGACCGTCTGACCGGGCTGCCCGGCCGGGGCTGCCCGGCCGGGGCTGCCCGGCCGGGGCTGCCCGGCCGGGGCTGCCCGGCCGGGGCTGCCCGGCCGGGGCTGCCCGGCCGGGGCTGCCCGGCCGGGGCTGCCCGACCGGGGCTGCCCGACCGGGGCTGCCTGACCTGGTCCGCCCGACCTGGTCCGCCTGACCGGGACCGCCCGACCGGAAGCGTCCGGCATGTACTCCCGGGCCGACCACGCCGGGAGAGCGCTGCCACCGCCGGCGCGCGGCGCTGTCGTGGCGGATCGCCGTCCGCCGAGATGCACCTCAGCGGGCCCCGCGCGCCGCTGGAGCCCGCTGATCTGCATCTCGACGCACCTCCCGACGAGAGCACTGCTCTTGCTTTCGCATGATGGAGAGTGAACACTGCTCTCATGACGAATCAGCGCTCTCGGACCCGCTACCTCGCCCCCGGCCGGTTCACCCGACGCGTGATGAACCCCCTGGTCGCCGGCCTGACCCGGCTCGGCCTCCCGCTCGCCGGCTCCGCAGTGCTCGGCGTCCGCGGCCGTAGCTCCGGCGAGGTCCGCACCACGCCGGTCAACCCGCTGCATCACGACGGAGTCCGGTACCTCGTCGCCGCCCGCGGTGAGACCCAGTGGGTGCGTAACCTGCGCGTCGCGGGGGAGGCCGAGCTGACCGTCGGCCGTCGCACCGAGCGGGTGGCCGCGACCGAGCTGACCGACCCGGCCGTCGCCGTCCCGGTGCTGCGGGAGTACCTGCGCCGCTGGGCCTGGGAGGTCGGGGCGTTCTTCGACGGCGTCGACGCCTCCTCGTCCGACGCCGAGCTGGCCGCCGCCGCACCCCACCACCCGGTGTTCGCCCTGCAATGAGAACTCCGGCGATCGCCCCCTGCAGTGATCGCCCTGCAGCGTTCTGCCTGCGGTGACCGCTCCGTGGTGACCGCTCGGGGGTGATCGCTCTGCGGTGATCCCTCCGGTGATCGCCGACTGTGGAGCGTCGGGTGCGGCTCACCCGACTCCGCACGCCACGTCCGGCGATCATGCCCGCCGCCGACGGACCGGGGGCGCACGCGTCGGGACGGGACCGCGGAGGACACTGTGCGGGTGACCATCCCGGACCCCACCGACCCGCTGGCCGCCGCGCTCGCCGCCGCCGGACTCGGCGACGTCCGTCCCGGCGAGACCGTCGCGCCGCAGCCCCGGATCGAGGTCGTCGACGACACCCCCGCCGAGCTCGCCGCGCCCCGTGCCCTGTGGCCCGCCGGCGTCGGCACCGGCGTCGGATCACTGCCCGGCACCGACATCCGCGAGGCGTGCGCGTTGGTCACCGGCGAGACCCCCGAGTTCCCGGCACTGCCCGAGCTGCCCGCCCGCGGTGTCGGCGCGGACATGATCGGGCGCACGGCCGGGCTGCTGGTGGACCTCGCCGTCGAGGTCGTGCCGACCGGCTGGCGCGTCACCGCGCACCCCGGGCGCGACCTGCGCCGATCCCGTGACCTGATGTCCGGCGATCTGGACGCCTTCGACGACGCCTGCGACCACATCCGCCCGTCCTGGGTGAAGATCCAGGTCACCGGCCCGTGGACACTCGCCGCCTCGGTCGAGCTCGCGTCCGGGCACCGGGTGCTCACCGACCGCGGCGCCGTCCGCGAGTTCGCCGCCAGCCTGACCGAGGGGCTGCGCACACACGTCGCCGAGGTCGCGCAACGGACCGGGGCGGCGGTCGTCGTCCAGCTCGACGAGCCCGGTCTGCCCGCGGTGCTCGCCGGGTCGTTGCCGACCGCGTCCGGCTACGGCACCGTCCGCGCGATCGCCGCGCCGGACGCCCAGGACCTGCTCCGCGACCTGGTCGCCGGCGTCGACGCGCCGGTCGTCGTGCACTGCTGCGCGGACCGTCCGCCGATCCGGCTGCTCGCCGGCACCGGTGCGGCCGCGGTCGGCATCGACGCGACCCGACCGGTGTTCGCCGGGAGCACCGCCGAACCGCGCGCCCTCGACGCGATCGGCGAGACCTGGGACAGCGGCGTCCCGTTGTTCCTCGGGCTGCTGCCCGGCACCACGCCGTCCCGCGAACCGGCGATCGGTGACCTGTCCCGCGCCGGCTACGACCTGGCCGACCGGCTGGGCTTCGACCGGCCGCGGCTGGCCCGCCTCGCCGTCCCGACGCCCGCCTGCGGGCTCGCCGGGGCGTCCCCGGCCTGGGCGCAGCGTGCGCTCGCCCTGTCCCGCGAGCTGGGAAAGGCCTTCGCCGATCCGGATGAGGTCGCACCCGCCGACGGGCGCTGACCCCGCATGATCGGCGTCGCGCGCGCCTCCGTGTTCCGCGCGCGTCCGGATGCACGCGCCGAGCGGATCACCGTGCGCCCGGCGGATCACCGCGCGCGGAGCGGATCACCGTGCGCCGGGCGGCGTCGGAGTGCTTCTCCCCGGGCCACTCAGTTCAGCTTGCGGGTGCCCTCGGGGAGCCCCCCGCCGGCGTAGACGTCGGTGGCGAGGTCCTGCAGCGCGGTCAGCGCGACGTTCTGGCTCCACGGGCCGTAGGACACGCGGGCGACGCCCAGCTGCTGGGCGGTCCCCAGAGGGATCGACCCCGGGATGCCGATCAGGTTGACCTTGCGCTCGCCGAGCGCCTCGACCAGGCGTCCGACCTGGGTCTCGTCGAGCTTGCCGGGCACGAAGAAGTTCGACGCGCCCGCGTCCAGGTACGCCTTCCCGCGCTCGATCGCGTCGGCCAGCACGGCCTCGGGGTCCTTGTCACCGGCCTTGAGGAAGGCGTCGGTGCGCGCGTTCAGCACGAAGTCGATCCCGGCCTTCTCGGCCGCGGCGACGGCGGCCTCCACGGCCTTCACTGCCTCGGCGAGCGGCTTGACCTGGTCCTCCAGGTTGCAGCCGACGATGCCGACGTCGATCGCGCGCGCGACGGTGCCACCGGGGTCGCCGTAGCCGGCCTCCAGGTCGGCGGTCACCGGCAGGTCGCCGGCGACCTCCGCGATCAGCCCGACCTCGGCGATCATGAGGTCGCGCGGGATGTGCTCGCCGTCGGGGTAGCCGCGGGACGCGGCGATCCCGTGGCTCGCGGTGGCCAGGGCCGTCGTGCCCGGGGTCTCGGCGACGATCTTCGCGGTGATCGCGTCCCAGACGTTGACGACGAGCAGCAGCTCCGGTGCGGAGTGCAGCTCCTGCAGCTTCGTGGCCTTCTCGGCGATGGAGGTCATGCGATCACCGTAGGCCGGTTCCGGGGCCCCCGCCGCGTACCCAGAACTGAGGATCTGCGGTGTCCCCGACAGCGGCAGGTCCGTCCGACCCCCGATCCTTGTGCCGTGCTCCGAGACCGGTCCGACGTCCGACACCCGACCACCCCGCCGGGGGGTCTCGGGTCGTCCGCGCTGGTGCTGGGAGCGCTGGGCTCGGTGTTCGTCGCCGTCGCGATCGCGCTGTCCGCGTTGTCGCCGCTGACCGTCGCCGGTCTCGCGTTCGCCTCTGCCGGGGTCGTCCTGGCCATCGGCGGTCTGGTGCTGGGCACGCTGGGCGCGGTCCGTGCCTGCCCGGGCCGGTCCCGGACGGCGATGTCGGCCGCGGGACTGTCGGTCGCCGGGCTGGCCGGCGGGCTGATCTGGCTGGCCGCGTTCGTGATCCTCGCCGTCACCGGGCCGGGACCGCCGCCGGTGCAGGGCGCCGACGCCACGCCGGCCTGCGGGCCCGTGGCCTGCCACACCCCCTGAACCGGCGGTCCGGGCGACGCGTTCGACCTGGCGTCCCGAGGGCCCTATGGTCGGAGGACCCTGTCGGCAACGGGCTCTACGGTGCCCGCCGGCCGGAGCTCTCGGTCCCGGCTCCGGCGCTCGCCCGGGCCAGCGCGATCGTCGCCACCACGAGCACGGCCACCAGCACCGCGACGAGCGCCCACCCGGCCCCGCCGGTGGACAGCCGCTCGTCGAGCACGGTCACGCCGACGACCGCCGCCACCACCGGCTCCCCGACGACCACCGCGGGCAGCGACGCCCCCAGCGCCCCGGCCTGGAACGCGGCCTGCTGCAGCAGGGTCCCGCCGACCACGGCGACGACCAGCGCCGAGGTCTCCCACGAGGTCAGCACCGTGGTGATCCCGTCGGACAGCGTGTCGACCACGCCCAGGGTGAGCGCGGCGACGACGCCGTAGGCGATGCCGGTGGCCGCGGCCAGCAGCAGTGCCCGGGCCGTCCCCGTCGTCGACCGGGCCGCCACGAGACAGGCGGCGAACAGCACCAGCAGCACCGACCCCGTCGGCGCCCACGCGGTGAGCCCGGCCCGGTCGACACCCGCGGTCGGCTCCCCGACGGTCACGAACAGCACCAGCGCCACCACCAGCACCGCGGCCCACGCCAGCTCCCGGCGGGACGGCCGCCGCCCGGCCCACGACGCGGCCAGCGGCAGCGCGAACACCAGCTGGGTGACGATGAGCGGCTGCACCAGCAGCAGCGACCCGAACCCGAGCGCGACGGCCTGCATCGCGAACGCCGCCGTGTCACCCAGCGACCCGGCCAGCCAGCGCGGATCGCGGACCAGCCGCGCCAGCATCCGCAGCCCCCGGTCGTGCGGGTCCGCCGCCGCCGAGGTCTGCTGCGCGACGGCGGCGAGCGCGAAGAGCAGCGCCGAGAGCAGCGCGGCGCCGACCCCGGCGACGGTGTTCAGCGGATCAGGAGATCGAGGACCCGGCGGGCATGGCCTCGAACCGCATGTCCGGGAACTTGCGCTGGACGATGTCCATCCGCCATTTGTTGGTGAACAACGCGAGGTGCTCGCCGTCGGAGTCGCGGCGCAGGACCTCGCACTCGGATTGCCCGGCCAGCTTCTCGACCGCCTCGGCGTCGACCAGGCGCGCGATCTGGTACGGCAGCCGGTCGAGGGTGACCGGCGCGTTGAACTCGGTCTCCAGCCGTGTGGTGACCACGTCGAACTGCAGCGGCCCCACCGCGGCCAGCACCGGTGCCTGGTCGCCGCGCAGGTCCGAGCGCAGGATCTGGATGACCGCCTCGTTGCCGAGCTGCTCGATCCCCTTGCGGAACTGCTTGTACTTGCCCGCGTCCTTCGCGCGGATCACCGCGAAGTGCTCGGGGGCGAACGCCGGGATCGAGGGGAAATCGACCGGGTCGGCCGCGTAGAGGGTGTCCCCGGGGCGCAGGGCGGTGGCGTTGACCAGGCCGACGATGTCGCCGGGGAACGCCTCCTCGACGGTCGTGCGCTCGGCGCCGAACACCGACTGCGCGTACTTGGTCGCGAACGGCTTGCCCGTCGCGGCATGGGTGAGCACCATGCCGCGCTCGAAGCGGCCCGAGCAGATCCGCAGGAACGCCATGCGGTCACGGTGCGCCTTGTCCATGCCGGCCTGGACCTTGAAGATCAGCCCGGAGGTGGGCGCCTCCAGCGGGCGGTCCTGGCCCTTCACGTCGGGCCGCGGGGCGGGCGGCGGGGCGAGGTCGACCAGCGAGTCGAGCAGCCGGGCGACACCGATGTTGGACAGCGCCGAGCCGAACAGGACCGGGGTGGCCGTGCCGGAGCGGAAGCCCTCCTCGTCGAAACCGGCGCCGATCTCGTCGAGCAGGCCCAGCTCGTCCTGCGCGTTCTGCCAGTACTCGGGCTCCTGCGCGGCGATCGTCTCGGCGTCGACGACCTGTGCGGTGGCCTTCGTCGCGCCGCCGGCGGCCCGGGTGAACGCGGTGTACTCGCCGGTGCTGCGCTCGATGAGCCCCTTGAACTGCCCGGCGATGCCCAGTGGCCAGGTCAGCGGCATGGGGCGCAGGCCGATGGTCTGCTCGACCTCGTCGAGCAGCTCCAGAGCCTCGCGGCCCGGTCGGTCCCACTTGTTGACGAAGGTGACGATCGGGACGCCGCGCGAGCGGCAGACGTCGAAGAGCTTGAGGGTCTGCGGCTCGAGACCCTTCGCCGCGTCGAGCAGCATCACCGCGGCGTCGACGGCGGCGAGCACCCGGTAGGTGTCCTCGGAGAAGTCGCCGTGGCCGGGGGTGTCGAGCAGGTTGATCACGCAGTCCCGGTAGGAGAACTGCAGCACCGCCGAGGACACCGAGATGCCGCGGGCACGCTCCATCTCCATCCAGTCCGACGTGACGCCCTTGCGGCCGGACTTGCCGTGCACCGCACCGGCGGAGTCGATGACCTCCGCGTGCAGCGCCAGCGCCTCGGTCAGGGTCGACTTGCCCGCGTCGGGGTGGGAGATCACCGCGAACGTCCGGCGGCGGGCGGTCTCGCCGACGACGCGCGCGTCGGTGGCGGTGCCGGTCTGCCGGGTGTCGTTCTCGATGGTGCTCACACCTGCATTCTAGGCGTCGCCACCGACACCTCCCGACGACGGCGCCCGGCTCAGGTCGACCACGCAGAAGACGTTGCCGTCGGGGTCGGCGAGGACGACGAAGTCGGGCTCGGCGGGGTAGTCGTCCCAGACCGGCCGGGTCGCGCCCAGCGAGGTCAGCCGCGCCACCTCGGCGTCCTGCTCGGCGGTGGTGTCGACCAGGAGGTCCAGGTGGAGCCGGGGCCTGGGCTCGGGCGGGGACGCGCTGCGCATCAGGCCGAGCACCCGCTCGCCGTCGGAACCGGTCAGGGTGCGCCAGGACGAGCTCGACCACTCGTCGGAGACGTGCAGGTGCAGTGCGGCGGCCCAGAACGCGGCGGCCCGGTCGAGGTCGACGACGCCGACCACCGGGAACCCGAGCCTCAGCACGGCTCAGGCCCCCGCTTCCAGCAGCGCCCGCATGTCGGGCAGCTCGAAGTGCTTGACGGTCGCCCACGCCGACGGGCTCCCGTGGTGCGGGTCGGCGCCCGCGGCCAGCAACGCGGTGACCGACGGTGCCGACCGGGCGAACAGCGCGGCGGCGAGCGCGGTCTGGCCGCGGTCGTTGGTGTGGTCCGGCTCCGCGCCGCGGGCCAGCAGGTCGGCGACTACGGCGTCGTGGCCGTAGTAGGCGGCGAGGATCAGCAGGGTGTCGCCCTTGGGGTCGGTCAGACCGACCGGGACGCCCGCGTCGAGGTAGGCGCCCAGCCGGTCCGCCGCACCCTCGCGGGCAAGGTCGAACATCCGGTGCGCGAGCTCCACGGCAGCCTGGTCCATCCCCCGACCGTAGATTCCCCTGCTCGGTTGCGCATGACCGTCGGGGGGGGGGGGGGGGGGGGGGGGGCGCGGCTAACCTGCGTCTCGTGAGTTCCCAGTCCGACGCCCAGCAGGCCCGCGAGCGCCACGCGCAGCTGGCGGCCGAGGTGGCCGACCACCAGTTCCGGTACTACGTGCTGGACGCCCCGGTCGTCTCCGACGGCCAGTTCGACGAGCTGTGGCACGAGCTGCTCGCGCTGGAGGAGGCCCACCCCGAGCTGGTCACGCCGGACTCGCCGAGCCAGCGCGTCGGCGGGACCTTCTCCACCGACTTCACCTCCTACGACCATCTCGAGCGGATGTTGTCGCTGGACAACGCCTTCTCGCCCGAGGACCTGCGCACCTGGCACGAGCGGGTGACGAAGGAGGTCGGCGGGGACCTGCACTACCTGTGCGAGCTCAAGATCGACGGGCTCGCGGTCAATCTGCTCTACGAGGGCGGGCGGCTCACCCGGGCCCTGACCCGCGGCGACGGGCGCACCGGCGAGGACATCACGCTCAACATGCGCACCCTCGCCGAGGTGCCCGAGCAGCTCACCGGCACCGACGAGTTCCCGGTGCCGGCGCTCGTCGAGATCCGTGGCGAGGTCTACTTCCGGCTGGAGGACTTCGAGCGGCTCAACGCCTCGCTGGTCGAGGCGGGCAAGGAGCCGTTCGCGAACCCGCGCAACACCGCGGCCGGCTCCCTGCGCCAGAAGGACCCACGGGTCACCGGCTCGCGCAACCTGCGGCTGATCTGCCACGGCCTGGGCAAGCGGGAGGGGTTCACCCCCGACCCCCAGTCCCACGCCTACGACGCACTGGTCGCCTGGGGCCTGCCGGTCTCCCCGCGCACCAGGGTGCTCCAGGGGATCGAGAAGGTGATCGAGTACGTCGAGTACTGGGGTGAGCACCGGCACGACGTCGAGCACGAGATCGACGGCGTCGTCGTGAAGGTCGACGAGGTGGCGCTGCAGCGCAGGCTCGGCGCGACCTCCCGGTTCCCGCGCTGGGCGATCGCCTACAAGTACCCGCCGGAGCAGGCCACCACCCGGCTGCTCGACATCCGGGTCAACGTCGGGCGGACCGGCCGGGTCACCCCGTTCGCGGTGATGGAACCGGTGAAGGTCGCCGGGTCCACGGTCGAGATGGCGACCCTGCACAACGCCGACGAGGTGCGTCGCAAGGGCGTGCTGATCGGTGACCGGGTGGTCATCCGCAAGGCGGGCGACGTCATCCCCGAGGTGCTGGGTCCGGTCACCGACGTGCGCGACGGCTCCGAGCGCGAGTTCGTCATGCCGACGCGCTGCCCCGAGTGCGGCACCGCGCTCGTGCAGCAGAAGTCGGGCGACGTCGACCGGCGCTGCCCGAACGCCCGCTCCTGCCCGGCGCAGCTGCGGGAGCGGCTGTTCCACGTCGCGGGCCGGGGCGCGTTCGACATCGAGGGGCTCGGCTACGAGGCCGCGGTGGCGCTGCTGACCTCGGGTGTGCTGACCGACGAGGGCGACGTCTTCTCCCTCACCGAGGCCGACCTGCTGCGGACCGAGCTGTTCCGCAACCAGAAGGGCGAGCTGACGGTCAACGGCCGCAAGCTGCTGAGGAACCTGGAGGCGGCTAAGGACCGGCCGCTGTGGCGGGTGCTGGTGGGGCTGTCGATCCGGCACGTCGGGCCGACCGCCGCGCAGGCGCTGGCCCGCGAGTTCGGGTCGATGGAGGCTCTCGAACGCGCCGCGGCACAGGCGAAGGCGGACACCGAGGCCGCCGGGGTCGCGATCGTCTCCGACGGGACGGCGGGGGAGGACGACGCCGCGGCCGAGGCCGCCGCGCCGACGGCCGAGGGTGCCGCCGCCGAGGCGACCGGCGATGTCGAGGCCGCCGAGGCGGAGGCGGCGGTTGCCGCAGGCGAGGCGGAAGCGGCACCCGACGACGGGTCTGCCGGCGACGGGGCGTCCGACGACGGGGCCGTGGAGGCCGCGAAGCAGGAGCGGGCCGCGGCGCGTGCCCGGGCCAAGGCCGTCGCGGAGGCGCTCGCGCCGATCGCCGGGGTCGACGGTGTCGGCCCGACCATCGCCGCGGCGGTGCGGGACTGGTTCTCCGTCGACTGGCACCGCGAGGTCGTGCAGAAGTGGCGGGCCGCGGGCGTCGCGATGGAGGACGAGGTCGACGACTCGGTGCCCCGCTTCCTGGAGGGCCTCTCGATCGTCATCACCGGCTCGATGGAGAACTGGTCCCGCGACGAGGCCAAGGAGGCGATCATGGCCCGCGGCGGGCGGGCGGCCGGGTCGGTGTCGAAGAAGACGGCCTTCGTCGTCGCGGGGGAGGCGCCCGGCTCGAAGTACGACAAGGCCGTCGAGCTCGGGGTGCCGGTGCTGGACGAGGCCGGGTTCGAGGTCCTGCTCGCCCGCGGCCCCGACGCGGCGCGGGAACAGGCCGCCGACGCCTGACAGCCCCATGTCCGGGCCGGCGCGCGACCGCTGGTCCGCCCGGTGGCCGGGCTTGCAGCACGCCGACGGTGAGCGACCACTCACCGGGCGTGTCGGGCGTCCGGCGCGGCCCGGCGTCCGGACGCCGACGTCGCCCGGACGCGACCGCGCCCGGACACCGGCCGCGGACGATCACCGCCTACCCTCGGTCGCACGCCGGGGTCGTCCCGGCGGGAGGACGACCACTCGGATTGGGGAACACACGGTGTTGCAGGCGGCGCTCAACGGCTCACGACCGGCGGACGCGCACCCGGCGTTGCCGACCCTGGCCCGCCACCTCGCCCGCGACGCCCGGGCCGTCGCCCGGCTCGGCGTCACCTCGGTGCACGTGCACCCGCGTGACGACAGCGGCGCCGAGACGATCGAGCCCGCCGTGGTCGGCGACGTCGTGTCGCTGATCCGCCAGGAGGCCCCGGGCATCGAGATCGGCGTCCCGACCGGGCGCTGGATCCAGCCCGACCCCAAGGACCGCGTCGAGACCGTCCTGTCCTGGGGCCGGCTCGGCTCCGGCAAGCCCGACGTGTGCGGCGTCAACGTGCACGAGCTCGGCTGGACCGAGGTCTGCCACGCCGCGTGGTCGGTCGGCATCGCCGTCGAGCTCGGTGTCTGGACCAGCGGTGACGCCGTCACCCTCCGCCAGAACGGGCTGCCCCCGGGCACCCGCCGGGTGATCGCGGAGTCGACGGTGATCGACCCGGAGACCGCCGTCGCCGAGGGCATCCGGATCCTGCGCGCGCTCGGCCAGCCCCCCGTGCCCGTGCTGCTGCACGGCGAGGAGGAGGGCGCCTGGCCGGTGCTGGAGTACGCGACCCGGGTCAACATCGACACCCGGATCGGCTTCGAGGACGTCCTGGTGCGCCCCGACGGCTGGCTCGCGACCGGCAACGACGACCTCGTCCGCACCGCCCTGTCCATCCGGGTCTGACCCGGATCCACCGCTGCACCCGGAAGGGGCGGGTGGCGGGGTCAGGCCTTCAGCACCGTCGCGACGATCCCCGCGAGGTGCGCCAGCCGCGCCAGCTCCGACGGCCGGAACACCGGCCCACCCGGCCGTCCGACCACCAGCGTCTTCGGCGGTTCCCCGGTCCCGAACGGCGCGGCGGCCAGCTCGGTGTCCATCGCCCGCCACGGCTCGGGCACCCAGTGGCTGTCGTCGAGGGCGATCGCCCGGTCCAGCGGCAGCCAGGTCAGGTCCCCGGACCGGGTCTCGGGCGCCGCGGCGCTCTCCGCGATCCGGAAGGAACGACCGTTCTCGCTGACCGCGACCAGCGCCCAGCCGGCGCGGAACAGCCGCGGCACCTCGCCGGCGAGCAGGTCGAGCCCGTGCGCGTGGTCGCCGGCGATCTCGTCGAGCAGCTCCAGCTCGCGGTGGGTGTCCAGCTGCCCGGTGTGCGGGCGCACCGACTCCACCGACACCCCGGGCACCGACTCGGCCGCGGTGATGAGCACGTCCGGCGGCCGGTTGGTCGGCAGCTCCACGGCGATGTCGTCGACCGCCTGCCCGTCGCCGCGCTCCACGACGTCGACGCTGAGGATGTCCGCCCCCGCCCCGCCGAGGGCGGAGGCGACGGCCCCGAGATTGCCGGGCTTGTCCGGGAGGACGACCCGGAGCAGGAACGACACGGAGTGGATCCTCTCCCTCGACAGCGAGCGCCTCATCGGCACGCGTGTGCACCGCACCGGAGTGGCGGGGGGCGGTTCCGGGCGGGAACGATGATCCTGCCACCCTCGGGGCCGTCGGTCACCCGCCACCCGCATCATGGTGTGCGTACCTGGTCACCGGGGGGCGATCGACCGGTGGACCGGCGGGAATAGACTCGCCCGATGGACCGGCGCGCGCGGGAGCGGCCGGGTCGTGTCGGCAGCCGGACCGGCGGTCGCACCGTCGTCGCCGCACTGTCGTTGCGACCGTCCTCCCGCCGTCGTCATCATCGGACACCATCCCAGAGGAGGGGCATGACCGCCGATTCCGCGGAGCGGACGGGCGGGGTCATCACCCGGGACGAGGTCGCACACCTCGCCCGGCTGGCCCGCCTGGCCGTCACCGACTCCGAGCTGGACACCTTCGCGTCGCAGCTCGACGTGATCATCGGGTCGGTGGCCCGGGTCGGAGAGGTCGCCGCCGACGACATCCCGCCGACCTCGCACGCCGTCCCGCTGGAGAACGTCTTCCGCCCGGACGAGCGCCGCCCCGGCCTGAGCCAGGAGCAGGCGCTCGCCGGCGCCCCGGCCGCCGAGGACGGGCGCTTCCGCGTCCCGCGGATCCTGGGGGAGGAGCAGTGAACGACCTGATCCGCCTCACCGCGGCCGAGCTCGCGGAGAAGATCCACTCCCGCGAGGTCTCCGCTGTCGAGGTCGCCCAGGCCCACCTCGACCGGATCGCCGCCGTCGACGGTGAGGTGCACGCGTTCCTGCACGTCGGCGCCGAGACCGCGGTGGCCGCCGCCGCGCTGGTCGACGAGCGGATCGCCGCGGGCGAGGCCCCGGAGTCCCCGCTGGCCGGGGTGCCGCTGGCGCTCAAGGACGTGTTCACCACCTCGGACATGCCCACCACCTGTGGCTCGCGGATCCTCGACGGCTGGCGGCCGCCCTACGACGCGACGGTCACCACGCGCCTGCGCGCCGCCGGGATCACGATCCTCGGCAAGACCAACATGGACGAGTTCGCGATGGGCTCCTCCACCGAGCACTCGGCGTACGGCGTCACCCGCAACCCGTGGGACACCAGCCGGGTGCCGGGCGGCTCCGGCGGCGGGTCGGCGGCGTCGCTGGCCGCGTTCGAGGCGCCGTTGGCGATCGGCACCGACACCGGCGGCTCGATCCGCCAGCCCGCCGCGTTCACCGGCACCGTCGGCGTCAAGCCCACCTACGGCCAGGTGTCCCGCTACGGGCTGGTCGCCTGCGCGTCGTCGCTGGACCAGGGTGGGCCGTGCGCGCGCACCGTGCTGGACGCAGCGCTGCTGCACGAGGTCATCGCCGGCCACGACCCGCTCGACTCGACCTCGATCGACCGGCCCGTCCCGGCAGTCGTCGAGGCGGCACGCCAGGGTGCGACCGGCGACCTGTCCGGGCTGAAGGTCGGCGTCGTGCGCGAGCTGGGCGGCGAGGGCTACCAGCCTGGCGTCCGCTCGGCGTTCGACGCCTCGCTGCGCCGGCTGGAGAAGCTGGGTGCCGAGATCGTCGAGGTCGCCTGCCCGCACTTCGAGTACGGGATGGCCGCGTACTACCTGATCCTCCCCAGCGAGGTGTCGTCGAACCTCGCCCGGTTCGACGCCATGCGCTACGGCCTGCGCGCCTCCGAGGGCCGCTCCGCCGAGGAGGTCATGGCCAACACCCGCGAGCAGGGCTTCGGGCCCGAGGTCAAGCGGCGGATCATGCTCGGTACCTACGCGCTGTCCAGCGGCTACTACGACGCCTACTACGGCCAGGCGCAGAAGGTCCGCACGCTCATCAGTCGGGACTTCGCCGCGGCGTTCGCCCAGGCCGACGTGCTGGTCTCACCGACCACGCCGACCGTGCCGTTCCCGATCGGGGACAAGGTCGACGACCCGCTGGCCATGTACCTCAACGACCTGGCCACCATCCCGACGAACCTGGCCGGGGTGGCCGGCATGTCGGTGCCCAACGGTATCTCCGAGGGGCTCCCGACCGGCCTGCAGATCATGGCCCCCGCGCTCGGCGAGGCCGTCATGTACCGCGTCGGGGCGGCGTTCGAGGCCGCCCGCGACGCCGACGAGGGCGGTCCGCTGGTCGCCCGCGTCCCGGACGTTGCTGAGGTGAGGGCATGACCGCGGCCGTGGAGCTGGTCGACTTCGACGACGTCGTCGCCCGGTACGACCCCGTCCTGGGCATCGAGGTGCACGTCGAGCTGTCGACGAACACCAAGATGTTCTGCGGCTGCCCGACGGAGTTCGGGGCCGAGCCCAACACCCAGGTCTGCCCGGTCTGCCTGGGGCTGCCCGGCGCGCTGCCGGTGGTCAACCGGGCCGCGGTGGAGTCGGCGATCCGGATCGGCCTGGCGCTGAACTGCTCGATCGCGCCGTGGGGCCGGTTCGCCCGGAAGAACTACTTCTATCCGGACATGCCGAAGAACTTCCAGACCTCCCAGTACGACGAGCCGATCGCCACGGGCGGGTTCCTGGACCTGACCCTCGACGACGGCGAGGTCGTGCGGATCGGCATCGAGCGCGCGCACATGGAGGAGGACACCGGCAAGTCGCTGCACGTCGGCGGCTCCGACGGCCGCATCCACGGCGCCGACCACTCGCTGCTCGACTACAACCGGGCAGGCGTCCCGCTGATCGAGATCGTCACGACGATGATCCCGGACACCGGGGCCCGTGCCCCGGAGGTGGCCCGCGCCTACGTCACCGCGCTGCGCGACCTGATCCGGTCCCTGGGCGTCTCCGACGTCCGGATGGACCAGGGCTCGATGCGCGCCGACGTGAACCTCTCGCTGTCGCCGAAGGGCGGCGCGCTGGGCACCCGCACCGAGACGAAGAACGTCAACTCACTGCGGTCGGTCGAGCGCGCGGTCCGGCACGAGATGAGCCGGCAGGCCGGCGTGCTCGACGCGGGCGGTGAGATCGTCCAGGAGACCCGGCACTTCGACGAGGCGACCGGCCACACCCGTGCCGGGCGACGCAAGGAGACCTCGGAGGACTACCGGTACTTCCCGGAGCCCGACCTGGTCCCGATCGCTCCGTCCGCCGAGTGGGTCGAGGAGCTGCGCGGCACTCTGCCCGAGCTGCCGTGGGAGCGCCGCAAGCGCATCCAGAGCGACTGGGGCATCTCCGACGAGGAGCTGCGCGACCTGGTCAACGGCGGTGCGCTGGAGCTGGTCGAGGCCACCGTCGCGGCCGGTGCGCCGTCGCAGGAGGCCCGCTCGTGGTGGGTGTCCTACCTGGCCCAGCAGGCCAACACCCGCTCGGTCGAGCTCGCCGAGCTCGCGATCACCCCGGCGCAGGTCGCCCGGGTGA
Organism: Pseudonocardia sp. HH130629-09; assembly: GCF_001294645.1. NCBI lineage: Bacteria > Bacillati > Actinomycetota > Actinomycetes > Pseudonocardiales > Pseudonocardiaceae > Pseudonocardia > Pseudonocardia sp. HH130629-09. Next base: position 4,141,251 of record NZ_CP011868.1, on the reverse strand, counting down.
TCGAGCAGGTCGCGGCGGGGGAGCTGACCAACAAGCTCGCCCGCCAGGTCGTCGACGGCGTGCTCGACGGCGAGGGCGGCCCGGACGAGGTCGTCGCCGCCCGCGGGCTGAAGGTCGTCTCCGACGAGGGCGCGCTGGTCGCCGCCGTCGACGCGGCGCTGGCCGAGCAGCCCGACGTCGCGGAGAAGATCCGCGGTGGCAAGGTCCAGGCGGCCGGGGCCATCGTCGGCGCGGTCATGAAGGCGACGAAGGGCCAGGCCGACGCCAAGCGGGTCCGCGAGCTGATCGTCGAGCGGGTCGGGGCCTGACCGCAGCGGCACGGGTGACGGGCCCCGGTCCGGTCGGAGCAACCGACCGGACCGGGGCCCGTTCCTCGTCCGCGACACGCGACCGCCAAGTGAGGCGAGGCTAAGCTCACTGGAGATCCCACGCCTCCGGAGGGCCCGTGTCCACTGCGCTGCTCGAGCGCTCCGTCGTCGAGATCGCCACCCGCCACCAACTGCTCGCCGCCTGCGGTCGCCCGTCGACGCCCGTCGGCACGGCCCCGGCGGGCGCGACCCGTAGCGTCACCACCTCGCTCGGCACCTACGACGTCCCGGTCGCGCCGGTGTCGGTGCTGGCCGTCGACTCGCGGGTCGACCTGGAGACCGCCGTCGCGCTCGGCCTGCCGGTGTCGGCGACCAGCCTGCGTCCCCCGGCCGCGTGGGTCCCGGCCCCGCCGGGGCTGCCGGTCCTGAAGGGCCCGATCCTCGACGAGGAGGTCCTCGCGCTGCGCCCGGACCTGATCGTCTGCTCCGCCGAGGACGACGGCGAGTACCGGCCGACCGCCCGGCTGCAGCGCATCGCGCCGGTCGTCCCGACCTCGTTCGACGTGCCGTGGCGGGCCGACCTGACCACGATCGCCACCCAGCTCGACCGTCGCGACGCACTGGACCGGGTGCTGGCCGAGTACGACGCGGTCGCCGCCGGGGTCCGGGAGCGCCGCCGTGGGCTGCTGGCGACCAGGCGGATCGTCATCGCCCAGTGGCGGCCCGAGGCGGGCACGTTCGTGGTGAACACGGCGGGCCGGTTACCGCAGCAGGTGCTGACCGACCTGGGCGGCTCGCTGGCCGGGGAGGAACGCGCCTACGCCGCGGACCAGGAGGTGCCGCTGGAGGAGATGAGCCGGTTCCGCGACGCCGACGGGTTCTACCTGCAGAACACCGGTACCGAACGGGCGCTCGCGACGATGCGCGACGTCCCGGTGTGGCGCGAGCTCCCCGCGGTGCGGGCCGGGAAGGTCGTCGAGACCGCGGGCAACGTCAAATACGGCAGCGTCTACAGCGCGATGCAGGTCGCCCGCGACCTGGACGCGCTGTACGCGCTGCTCGGCTGAGCGTCCTGGCCGCTCGGCCGGAGACGAGCCCGCGCCGAACCGGGGTCAGATCGCGCTGGCCCCGCCGCCGGTCGGCGGCTGGATGCGGACCACCCGGTCGTCGGTGCTGCCGGGGGCACCGCCGTCGCGGTTCACGGTGCCCAGCCAGAGCAGGCCGTCCGGGGCGAGGGTGACCGGGCCGATCCGGCCGTAGGTGTCCTCCAGCACCGGTGTCGGGTCGCCGGTGAAGGTGCCCTCGGGGCCCGGGTTGAGTACGAACAGCGCCTTCCCGGTGCTCTGGGCGACGACGACCGCGCCCGGCAGCACCGTGCACCCCGCGACTCCGGGACGGTCCGGCCAGGTCCAGGCCGGCGCGCCGAGCGCGCCCGGGGCGACGCGGTACAGGACGTCGCGCCCGGCCGTCCGGTCGGTGACCCAGGTGGTCCGTGCCGCCGGGTCGACGCACACCCCGCCCGGCGCGGTGAGCCCGCGGGCCAGGACCGGCGAGGCACGGTCGGGGTTGCCCGGGGCCGGCCGGCCCAGGGTGTCGATCCGCAGCACCGCCCCGGCGAGCGGACCCGCTCCGGCGGGCGTGGCGACCAGCAGCGAGGAGCCGTCCGCGTCGACGGCCAGCGCCCCGCCCGGGGGCAGCCCCGCCAGCACCGGCTTCGGCGCCTCACCGGGTGCGATCCGCCAGACCCGGCCCTCGGACAGGGCGTAGAGCAGGCGGTCCTCGGCGTAGCCGGGGGACAGGACCAGCCCGGTCAGCCCACCCGCCGGACCGACCGGCACCGTCGCGACCGGCCGCGGCGTGGCGTCGCGGCGGACCTCCAGCACCCGTCCGGTCCGCCGCTCGGCGACGAGTGCGTGGTCGCCCTGCGGGAGCACGGCCACCGCCCCGACCGGCCCCAGACACGCGGCCACGACCTGGGGGTCCGGGTCGACGCACGGCTGCGGGGCCGCCGCGGGCCCCTGTTGCTGCGGCGACGGCGGCCCGCCCGACGGCGGTGCCTGCTCCTCCGGGGCGATCCGGGGCGGCCCGCCCAGCTCGCCGGCGCCCTCGGCCTGGGGCCGCCAGTCCCGCGAGCCCGCGTCGGGGAAGGTGGCGCAACCGGCCAGCAGCACGACGAGCGTCGCGACGATCAGCAGCAGCCGGGCGGTCACGAGGAACCAGGCTAGGCCCCGCGAGGTGAGTGCCCGGTGAGTACGGTCGGACGCCATGCGCAGCCCCGTGACCGTCCTCGTGCCGCATGCCCCCGGAGCCGAGATCCTGTCCGAGGTGGACGGGCTGGAGCCGGTCGTCTACGACCCGGAGAAGCCGCTGCCGGACGAGGCCGGGCGGGCCCGGGTCCTGGTCGCCCCGTTCCTGGCGACCTCCGAGGCCGTCGCGATGACCGAGCGGATCCCGCACCTGGAGCTGGTGCAGCTGCTCACCGCCGGGGCCGAGGCGCGGATCGGGCGGCTGCCCGACGGTGTCGCGCTCTCCGACGGCCGTGGCGCGCACGGCGGCGCGACCGCCGAGTGGGTCGTGTCGGTGCTGCTCGCCGTCTACCGCCACCTCGACCGGTTCGTGCGGGCCCAGGACCGCGGTGAGTGGGACTACCACCAGACCGAGGAGCTGGCCGGCAAGAAGATCCTCATCGTCGGCGCGGGCGACGTGGGGCAGAAGACCCGGGCCCGTCTGGAGCCCTTCGAGGTGGAGACCGCGATGGTCGGGCGCACCGCCCGCGACGGCGTCCACGGCTGGGACGAGCTTCCCGCCCTGCTCCCGCGGTACGACGCGACCGTGCTGATCGTCCCGCTCACCGACGAGACCCGCGGCATGGTCGAGGCCGACTTCCTGGCCGCCATGCCCGACGGGGCGCTCCTGGTCAACGGCGCCCGCGGACCGGTGGTGGACACCGACGCGCTCCTCGCCGAGCTCACCTCGGGCCGCATCCGGGCCGCCGTCGACGTCACCGACCCCGAGCCGCTGCCGCCGGGGCACCCGCTCTGGTCGGCACCCGGGCTCCTCCTGACCCCGCACGTCGGGGGGACCGTGCCGATGGCGATGCGCCGGGCCTACGGCGTCGCGGCCGAGCAGCTGGCGGCGTTCGTCCGGGGCGAGGAGCCTCCGAACCTGGTGACCGGGGCGTACTGAGCGGAGTCGTTCCTGCGCCGAGGGCGGTGTCGGCGGCTGCGGAGAACGCGGTCGCAGAGTCTGGTGAGAACCCCGGAGTTCGGGTGTTAAGCGATGTCCGGCCGGCGCCGCAAGCGCTTGCTCGACCTATGACGTAATCGTACGTTCGGGCCGCGTTCACCGGCTGACACGGCACCGATCGTGCCTGTGCCGCTCTCGGGGAGGTTCTGCCTGATGATCCGGACCGCTCGCCCGCACTGCTCTACGAGGAATTGTCGGAGACCTGCCCTGTGCCGGGCACAGTGAGCCGGGCGCTGTCGCTCACCGACGGCGACACCGCCCGGGACGACACGGTGGCCCGCGGCCTCGTCCGCTCCGCGCTCGCCGAGCGTCGTCCGGACACCGGCTCCCGGTTCGACGAGATGACCCGTTACGCGCTGCTCGCACCGGGCAAGCTCCTGCGACCGCTCATGCTGCTCACCGCGGCGGAGGCGGTCGGCGGCCGGCGCGAGGACGTGCTCCCCGCCGCCGCGGCGGTCGAGCACCTGCACGTCGCCTCACTGGTGCACGACGACATCATCGACAACGACGACCTGCGTCGCGGCCGGCCGTCGGTGCACGCCCGCTACGGCGTCCCGGACGCCATCGTGACCGGCGACGCGCTGCTGTTCGAGGTGTTCGCCGTCGTCGCCGAGTGTGCGGCCCCGCCGGAGGCCGTCGTCACGGCCGTCGCCGAGCTGGCCCGTGCCGGTAGCGACCTGTGCCGCGGACAGGTCCAGGAGTCCCAGCTCGTCGCGCCCGGACCCGGCCGACCGGGAAGCACCCTGGACGACTACCTCGAGGTGGCCGCTCTCAAGACCGGAGCCCTGTTCCGGGGGGGCGTGCCGGGCGGGCGCCGCGCTCGGCGGCGGGGACGCCGGGCAGGTCGACCTGCTCGGGCACTACGGCCACCACACCGGGGTCGCGTTCCAGCTGTTCGATGACCTGCTGCCCTACCTCGACGACGCCGTGGTCACGGGCAAGCCCGCGACCAGCGACGCCGCCAACCTGCGGCCCACCTGGCCGGTCCTGCTGGCACACCGCGACGGTGGACCCGCCGTGCGGCGGGCGGTGGAGACCGCCCTGTCCGGGGATCTCGGCCCGAGCGAGGCGCACGAGATGCTCCGCGCGGCCGTGACCGCGGACGACCTCTGGGACGCGGCGCGGTGCGGGGCGCGCGGCCACGCCGACCGGGCCGTGGCCCGCCTCGGTGAGCTCCCCGGTGCCGAGGCGGCACGCCGGCTCGCCGGGATCGCCGCGATCGCCGTCGACCGTGACCGCTGACGGGCGCACCCTGCGCGCCGACGCCCGTGCCGCACCGCGGCGGGGCGGGGGGACCTGGCAGGCGCACTGGGAGACCTGGCGGCCGTACACCACCTGGCACCCGGCGTTGCTGGGACTGGCCGGGGCGCTGGTGGCGGGCGGCAGCTCCCCGGGGCCGCTCGCCGTCGCGGTGCTGGCCCCGGTGCTCGGCTGGCTGGCCGGGCACTACCTCGGTGACTACTTCGACCGGGACCTGGACGCGATCGCCAAGCCGCACCGCCCGATCCCGTCCGGCAGGCTCACCCCCCCCGGGCCGCGCTGACCTGCGGGATCGCCTGCGTCGCCGGCTCGCTGGTGCTGACCACCGTGGTGAACTGGCGGACGCTGCCGGTGTTCGCCTGCGCGGTCGCCGGGATCATCACCTACAGCCGGCTGTTCAAGCAGCGGGGGCTGGTCGGCAACCTCAACCGCGGGGTGCTCTCCGCGCTCGCGATGGTCGTGGGGGCGATGACCGTCGCGCCGTGGCCCCCCTGGGCGTTGCTGCCCGCCGCGCTGGGCTTCGCCCTGCACGACACCGCGTCCAACCTGATCGGGACGGTGCGCGACGTCGACGGCGACCGCGCGGGCGGCTACCGGTCGGTGCCGGTCCGGCACGGCACCGCGACGGCGGTCCGGACCGCGGCCGTGCTCTGGCTGTCGGCGATGGTCGCGGTCGGGGTGGGCGCCGTCGTCGCGGACCGGCCTGCCGCCCAGTTCGGTGGTCTGGCACTGGCGGTGCTCGTCGGTGGCTGGGCCTTCGTCGTGGTGCGCCCCGGCACGGTGACGCCCCGTCGTGCGCTGCGCTCGCACGAGGTGCTGGTCGCCGAACGACTGCTACTCGCGGGCGCCGTCGTCGCGGGTGCCGCGGGGCCGCTCGTCGCCGGGGCGGTGGTGCTGCCCGCACTCGTCTCATCGCTGGTCATGCAGGCCCGGATGCGGGCCCGGCACGAGTTCCCGGCCGATGCCGGGGACGGAGAGGACACACCATGACACCGGCCCACGCCGGGACCGGTCGGCTCGCCGACGAGGTGTCGGAGGCGATCGCGGGAGGGGCCGAGGCGCTGCTGCGGTCGCGCCGCGACGACGGCGTGTTCGACTACGGCGCCGACAGCCTGCGGTCCACCCTCGCGACGGCGGGTGCGGTCACCGCGCTGCACTTCGCCGATCCCGGTGGAACCGCCGACCTGATCGCCGCCGGGGCCGCACGACTGCGTCGCACCCAGACCGAGGACGGCGGCTGGGCGATGGTGCCCGGTCTGCCCGCGGAGCCGGGTCCGACCGCCGTGTCGGCCGCCGCGCTGCACCTCGTCGACCCGGCGGGGTCCGCCGAGCAGGTCGCGGCCGGGCGGCGGTGGATGGAGCGCTACGGCGGCCTCGCCGCGATCCCGCACCCGGAGGTCGTGCTCTGGTGCCGGCAGTTCTACGGGTTCGTCGGCTGGATCGCGCCGGCCGACATGCGTCGTTTCCCGCTGGAGTTGGCGCTCCTGCCCGGCCTGTACCGGCGGCTGTTCGACCTGCGGCTGCCGATGGCCTCGGCGCTGGGGCTCGCCCAGACCCGGCACCGCCCGCTGACCCGGGTGCAGCGCACGCTGTCCCGGCTGGCCGAACCGAACGCGCTGCGCGTGATCCGCCAGACCTACGAGCACGAGGGGTCCGCGGGATCCTGGTCGGAGGACGCCTGGGTGACCGGCCTGGTCTGCACCGGGCTGGCCCGCGCCGGCGTCGGCCAGGACATGGTGGACGCCGCCGTCGGCTGGCTGCGCCGGTCCATGCACCCGGACGGCTCGTGGGCCACGACCCCGCTGGACGCGGCCTGGACGATGTACGCGGTACGGGGCCTGGTCGAGGCCGGCTACGGCGACGACGAGCGCCTGGTCGCCTCCCGGGACGCGCTGCTGGGCCTGCAACAGCACCGGCCCTTCCTCGCCTTCGGCTGCCCGCCCGGCTTCTGGGGCTGGACCGCCGGGCGCGGCTGGCCCGCCGTGCTGGAGACGGGCGAGATCGTGTCCGTGCTCAGCAGGCTCCCCGGCACCGTGCAGGACTCCGCCGTGGCCGAGGGGGTCGGCTGGCTCACCGACCGGCAGGACTCCCGGGGCTCCTGGGGTCTGTGCGTGCGCAACACCAGGGTCGCGAACAGCGGCCCCTGCCCGACGACGACCGCGCAGGCGCTCGACGCCCTGCTCGACGCCGGGGTGCCGGCCGACGACCGGCGGGTCCGCCGCGCGCTGCGCTGGCTGGGCCGGGCCCAGCTGCCCGGTGGTGGCTTCGAGTCGGTCTGGTACCGCGAGCACACGATGGGCACCGCCGCGGTGCTGGAGACCTTCGCCCGCTGCGGCCGCGGCGGGGACGGGCCCGCGGTCCGCGCCAGGGCCCTGCTGGAGCGCACCCGCAACCCCGACGGGTCCTGGGGCGACGGCCACGGCGCCCCGGGAACCGTGGAGGAGACCGGCTGGGCGGTCGCGGCACTGCTCGCCGCCGGTGCGGCCCCGGCGGAGGTGGAACCGGCCGTGCGGTGGCTGCTGGCGGCCCGCCTGCCGGACGGCGGCTGGCCGGCCGAGCCGGTGCACGAGTACGTCCGCCGGGTCAGCCGCTACGCCAACCCGGGGTTCACCCACGGGATGGCGCTGCGCGCGCTCGGCCGCTACCGGAAGGCCCTGACGTGAGCCACGGACACGACGCCGACTGCGACACCGACTACGACACCGAGTACGACGCGGTGGTGTGCGGCGCCGGGGTGGCCGGTCTGTCCGCGGCCTGCGCGCTGGGCAGGCTCGGGCACCGGGTCCTGGTGCTGGAGAAGCGCCCGGAGCCGCAGCAGGTCGCCAAGGGCGAGGTGCTGCAGCCGGGTTCCCTCGGCATCCTGCGGGAGTGGGGCGTGGCGGACCGGCTGGAGGCGGCGGGTGCGCTGCGGCTGGAGCACCTGGTCGCCCGGGCCGCCGACGGGACGCCCCGGATGCGGCTGGACTACGGGCACCTGCCCACCCCGCAGCCCTGGCTGCTGGCCCACGACTACCCGACGATCCTGCGGGCGCTCGGCGACTCCTTGCCCCCTGGCGTCGAGGTGCGGCGCGGGGCGCTGGTCGAGGGACTGGTCCGGACCGGTGACCGGGTCACCGGCGTCCGGTGCGACGGCACCGCGGTCACGGCAGCGCTGGTCGTCGCCGCCGACGGCGTCTCCTCGCGGCTGCGGCGCGAGGCCGGGCTGACCGCGCCCCGTTCCGACTACCCGCACCGGCTCGCCGCCTTCGAGCTGACGGGCACCGTCCCGCCGGACTTCTCCGCCTACGTGACCGACGGCGGGCTGCGGCTGCGGTACCCGCTCCCGGGGGGCCGGGTGCGGTTGTACGTCCAGGTCGCCGCGGACGAGCTGCGCGGGCTCGGGCCGGACGGGCTCCGCGCCTGGAGCGACCGGGTGCTGCGCGGCTGCCCCGGGCTCGACCCGGTGGCCGAGGCGTTCCGCGCGGGTGTCGCGGACCGTCAGGTGCTGCCGGTGTCCCGGACACTCGCGCCGGCGCTGACGGTGCCGGGGCTGGCCCTGGTCGGGGAGAGCGGACACCTGGTGCACCCGATGGCGGCGCAGGGCATGAACAGCTCGATCGCCGACGCCCACACCCTGGCCGCGATGCTCCGGCAGGGCGGCTCGCTGCAGGACGACGTCGTCGACCACGCGCTGCGCCGCTACGACACCGCACGCCGCCACGACCTGCACCACATCGGCCGGACCAGCCACAACGCCGCCCGGATGATCACCGGACGGTCCTGGATCGGGGACCGTGCGCTGACCGGGACCGGTGCCAACGACCGGATCCGGCACGAGGTTATGCACACCATGTCCGGACTCGGGATCCGGCGCCTGACCCCGGTGGACCGCCTTCACCAGATCGGGGTGCTCCCCGACCCGCGGGCCGCTCGGCTGCCCGGCTGGGCCCGGACGGTCCGCGGGTCGGGTGCGGCGGCCCGATGAGCTCACGCCCTGGCGTACTCCAGCACGACCAGACCGTTCGCGCCGTCCCGGCGGCCCCGGGCGACCAGACCGGCCTCGGACGCGAGGACGTCGAAGGCCTCCGGTACCCGCTCCCGGCCGCCCAGCAGGGTCAGCGACTGCAGGTCGAACGACGCGTTGTTCTTCGCGTGCTCCTCCCCGGCCAGCACCTCGACCACCAGCACCCGGCCGTCGGGCGCGACGGCCTCGGCGCAGCGGCGCAGGATCCGGACGGCGTCCTCGTCGGGCCAGTCGGTGAGCACCCGGGACACCAGCAGCACGTCGTAGCCGGTGGGCAGTGAGCCTTTTTCAACCTGACCAGCGAGCTTCTGCGTCAGGAGATCGCGAAGGTTGCAGCGCAACTGCTCTGACCACAGCTGCACAGGTCACCGGCTCGCTAGCTCGGCGTCTGCACCCACACAACCAGGCCCCTGAGCTGCCGGAACGGCAGGTTGAAAAAGGCTCAGTGGCTCCAGGAAGCTGCCGCCGACGAAGCGGGCCCGCTCGCCCAGCCCGGCCCCGGACAGGAACTCCTCGGCCTCCGGGGCGACCTCCGGCAGGTCGAGCACGGCGCCGTGCAGGTGCGGGTGCGCGGACAGGACCGCGTGGAGCAGCGCCCCGGTGCCGCCGCCGACGTCGAGCACCGAGGAGACCGGCGCCCAGTCGTACCCGGCGGCGACCTCGGGACCGGTCTGCCAGGCGAAGCCGGCCATCGTCGCGCCGAAGAACAGGCGCAGCCGCTCGTCGGCGCGGTAGTCCGCCCAGAACTCACGGCCGTGCACCGCGGGGTAGGCCGAGCGGCCGGTGCGGACCGCGTGCAGCATCCCGCCATAGGCGAGGTCCATCCGCAGGCCGGGCCCGTCGGCGTCGAGCCAGGCACGCAGCAGTGCGTTGCGGTCGTCCAGCAACGCCTCGGAGACCGGGGTCAGCGCGTACCGGCCCGGCGCGGGCTCGGCGAACAGTCCGGCCGAGACGAGATGGCGGAGCAGCCGGACGAGCGCGTCGGGATCGGCACCGGAGGCCGCGGCGAGCTCACCGGCGTCGGTGCGACCGTCCCGGACCAGCTCCGGCAGCCGCAGGGCGACCGCGGTGCGCACCGCGAACGGGGTCGCCAGGTCGACGAGTGCGGCGAGAGCAGCGGTGCCGTCCTGCGTGGTCGGACTGGTCACGGAGTTCCTTTCGACGAACGGGAGGGGAAGTCGGTCCGCCACTGACGATGGCAGTTCGGAGCGGATCCCGACAAGGGTCCGTGACAATTCGACACAGCATTCCCCCGACCGATTCCGCGGGCGCGGTACGGCGGTCGAACAATGCGTACGGAAAGGTTTTCACATGGTTTCGCTCGACGTCCGTCCGGTCTCCGGAGCGCTGGGGGCCGAGGTGCGTGGGCTCGCGCTCGCCGACGTGGACGACGAGGTGTTCGCGCACCTGTACCAGCTCCTGCTCGACCACCTCGTGCTCTTCCTGCCCGACAACGCCGGTCTCGACCCGGCCGACCACGAGGCGTTCGGCAGGCGGCTGGGTCACCTGGAGGTCCACCCGTTCCTGCCGAAGCTGGACGGGCACGACGAGATCGTCCTCCTCGACTCCGACCAGGGGGCGAAGGCCGACGTCTGGCACACCGACGTCACGTTCTCCCAGACCCCGCCGATCGCGTCGGTGCTGCAGATCGTGCAGGGCCCCGAGGTCGGTGGCGACACCATGTGGAGCAACCAGTACCTCGCCTACGAGGCGCTGTCCGCCCCGCTGCGGGAGCTGCTCGACGGGCTCACCGCGCTGCACGTCTTCGAGCACCCGAACGGCTCCTACCGCAGCGAGGCCGAGCATCCCGTCGTCCGGGTGCACCCGGACACCGGGCGGCGCTCGCTGTACGTCAACCGGATGTTCACCCGGCGCATCCCGCAGCTGACCCCGGGGGAGAGCACCGCGCTGCTGACCCACCTGTTCGACGTCTCCGAGAGCCCGCAGCGGGTCTGCCGTTACCGCTGGAGCGAGGGTGGGGTCGCGATCTGGGACAACCGGGCCACCCAGCACTACGCCGTCAACGACTACACCGGCCGCCGCGTCACCGTACTCGGCGACCACCCGAAGGGCGAGCCGGCGCGCTGGCCGCACCACCAGGCCGCCGGGATGAGCGCGACGGCCGTCAAGGACTGACCGGCACGACCGGCACGAACCGACCGGCACCGCAGCAGGGGAGACCGCCATGAGCGAGACGACCACCACGAGCGCCGGGTCCGAGGAGTTCCTCGAGACCTACTGGCGTGACCCGCACACCGCACTGGCCGGGTCCCGCCGGGACTGCCCGGTCCGCGAGGTCACCTTCGAGACCGGCCCGACCTGGCTGGTCACCCGCTACGCCGACGTGCGGGCCGGGCTGGCCGACGAGCGCCTCGCCAAGGACTGGCGGGCGTCGCTCCCGCCCGCCGAGCGCGCCGCGGCGCCCCCGGGGCTGCCCGCCCCGATGTCGCACATGCTGACCTCGCTCGACCCGCCGGAGCACACCCGGCTGCGCCGGCTGGTGACCCAGGCGTTCACCGCCCGGCGGATCGCGGCGCTGCGGCCGCGGGTCGAGAAGCTGGCCCACGACCTGCTCGACGCGCTGCCCGTCGACGAGCCGGTCGACCTGGTCGGCCGGTACGCGATCCCGCTGCCGATGGAGGTCATCTGCGAGCTGATCGGGGTCCCCGAGCTGGACCGCGAGGACTTCGCGCACTGGTCGACGGTGCTGATCGACGAGTGCCCCGAGCCGGAGCTGGTCCGGGCGTCGAACCAGATGGCCGACTACCTCGGCGGCCTGGTCGCCGCGCGTCGCCGCGACCCCGACGACGCCCTGCTCTCCGGCCTGATCGCCGCCTCCGAGGACGGCGAGCAGCTCTCCGACATCGAGATCGTCGCGATGGCGATGCTGCTGCTCATGGCCGGGCACGAGACGACGGCGGTGTTCGTGACGAACAGCGTCCGGGTACTGCTGACCGAGCCGGACGCCCGGCGCCGGCTCGCCTCGCCGGAGACGGCCCCCGCGCTGGTCGAGGAGCTGCTGCGGTGGGCGTCGCCGGCGCTGAACGCCTCGCTGCGTTTCGCGACCGAGGACATGGAGATCGGCGGGACGGCGATCCCGCGCGGCGCGTCGGTGACCCTGTCCACCGGAGCCGCGAACCGTGACCCGAGCCGGTTCGACGACCCGACGCGGCTCGACCCCGACCGGGACACCGCCGGGCACGTCGCCTTCGGCCACGGCATCCACCGCTGCCTCGGTGCGGCGCTGGTGCGGCTGGAGGCCGACGTGGCGCTCACCGCGCTGTTCGGCCGGTTCCCGCAGCTGCGGGCCACCGCGGCGGAGGACGAGCTGACCTTCCGGCGCAGCGTGCACGTCCACGCCCCGCGGACCTTCCCGGTGCTGCTGGACCCCACCCCCGACCAGGAACAGGAGCGACGAGCGTGACCCCCGTCGTCCACCAGCTGTCCTTCAACGAGAACCACTGGCCCGTCCTGCCCGGGGTGCGCGAGGCGCTGACCGGGTCGCTGGACACGATCGGCCACACCCTCGACGCGTTGTCCGACGGCCTCACCGCCGAGATCGCCCGGCGGCTCGGGGTGCCCGCGGCCCGGGTCGTCGCGGGCGCGGGATCGGGCGCGCTGCTCCAGCAGTTCCTCGCCGCGCACTGCACCCCGGGGACGGCGGTCGTGCACACCGCGCCGTCGTTCGCGATGTACCCGCTGCTGATCCGCAACACCGGCGCGACGGCCGTCGCCGTGCCGGACGGCCGCGACGGCAGCGACCTCGCCGGGGTGGCGAAGGCGGTCACCGACGACACCCGTGTCGTGGTGCTCTGCAACCCGGACAACCCCACCGGTGAGGTACTCGGCACCGCGGCGGTGCAGCAGCTGCTCGACGACCTGCCCCCGCACGTCCTGCTGCTCGTCGACGAGGCCTACCGCGAGTTCGCCGACCCGGACGCGGTCGCCGACGTGCTCGGCCTGGCCGCGCAGGACGACCGGGTCGTGGTGGTCCGCACCTTCTCCAAGTCGCACGGGCTTCTGGGCCTGCGGGTGGGCTACCTCGTCGCCGCCGAGCGGGTCACCGCACCGATCCGGTCCAGCACGCCGTTCTACCGGGTGCCGACCCTCGGCCAGGCGGCCGCGCTGGCCGCCATGGACGCCGAGGACCGGATGCGCGAGCAGTGCCGTGCGGTGGCCGCCGAACGCGACCGGGTCCGCGACGGGCTGCTGGCGCTCGGCTTCGACGTGCCGCCCAGTGGCGGCAACTTCGTGTGGGTCCGCCTCGGCGGGCACAGCCGGGCGTTCGTGGAGCACCTCGCCGCCGCCGGGATCGCGGTCCGCGACCAGGACGGGCTCGGGGTGCGGGTCAGCACCGGCCTTACCCCGGCCAACGACGCCGTCCTCGCCGCGGCCGCCGGCTTCGACCCCGCTCCGGACGGAACCGCGCCGTGACCACCAGCCCGGGCACCCGGCAGGAGACCGCCGCGCCGGCCCCTCGGACGTCGCGGCTGTTCATGCCGTTCTACCTCCTCGCGTTCGCCGGGCTGATGGCGACGACGGCCACCCCCGTGGCGGTGACGCTGGCCCTGCGCGCCCAGCAGCTCTACGGCGAGGAGAAGACCGCCGTCCTCGCCACCACCCTGGCGATCGGCACGGTGTTCGCCTCGGTCGCCCAGCCGCTGGGTGGCTGGCTCAGCGACCGCACCGTCTCCCGCTGGGGCCGTCGCCGGCCGTGGCTGGTGCTGGGCCTGCTGGGTGGGGTCGTGGGCCTGCTGGTGATCGCGCTGGTGCCGGAGCGCTGGGGGATGGTGCTCGGCTGGTCGATCGCGTCGCTGTTCCTCAACCTGGCGTTCTCGGCGCTGTTCGCGGTGCTCGCCGACCAGGTCCCGCCGGATCGGCGCGGCCGGGTCTCCGGCTGGATCGGGGTCGCCCTGCAGGCCGGGTTGAGCGCCGGGACCTGGGGCGCGGTCTGGCTGGGGAACCAGCCGGTCGCGCTGTTCCTCGGCCCGGCCGCGTTCGCGGTGCTGACGACCGCGGCGCTGCTCGTCGTGCTGCCCGACCGGTCGGCCGGACCCGGGACGCGCGCCTCGGCCGGGGGCGTCCCGTGGCGCGAGCGCGTCGCCCAGCTGGCGCGCTACCGCGACTTCGGGTTCGTCTGGGCGGGCCGGTTCCTGCTGCTCACCGGCTACTACATCTTCTTCAACTTCCAGCTCTACACCCTGACCGACCACCTGGGCGTGACGGTCGCGGTCGCGACCTCGGTGGTGGCGCTGAACAGCACGCTCAGTGCGGTGCTGAAGCTCGTGGTGGCCCCGCTGGCCGGCTGGCTGTCCGACCGGCTCGGCAGGCGCCGGGTGCTGGTGGGCTGCTCGGCGGCGCTGTTCGCGGTGTCGATGCTGCTGATCGCGCTGGCGCAGGACGTCACGACGTTCGTGCTGGGCGCCTCGGTCGGCTTCGTCGCCTACGGCGTCTTCCTGGCCGTGGACCTCGCGCTGGCGACCGAGGTGCTCCCGGAGGGCGACGCCCACGGCGGTTTCGGCCTGGGGCTGTACAACGTCGCCGGGACGGTCTCGCAGTCCCTCGCACCGGTGGTCGCGGTCTCGGTGCTGGCGGCCTCGGGCGACAGCTACCCACTGCTGTACACGGTCGCGGCCGGGTTGGTGGCGGCGGCCGTCGTGACGGTGATGTTCGTCCGGTCGGTGCGCTGAGCGGGCCCGGCGCCGCTCACGGCGCGCGGCGCCGGGGGAGACGACCGGTGTCCCGGTAGGGTCCGGCGGCATGAGCGGGCCCACGCAGCACTACGACTGGGGCAACATCTCCGGCGACGCACCGCCGGAGTCGACCCGGCCGGAGCGGCTCCCGGTGCCCGCGCACGTCTCCTCCGACATCGGGCTGCTCGTGCTGCGCCTGGTCGTCGGCGCCTCGTTCGCCGCGGCCGGTGCGCGGAAGCTCTTCGGCGTCGCGGGCGGCATCGATCTCGACACGAGCGCCGCCGCACTCGCCGACGCCGGGTTCGTCGCGTTCGCCGGGCCGCTGGCCTGGGTGCTCGCGGTCGGCCAGCTGGTCTTCGGCGTGCTGCTCGTGCTGGGTCTGCTGACCCCGTTCGCCGCGGCGGGCCTGCTGGCCACGAAGATCGTCGCGGTGACGGTCGCCCTGGTGCCGGTGCCCAGCGTGCCGCTGTTCGCCTCGGACGGCGCGAACTCCCTGGAGCTGGACCTGCTGCTCGGCGCCGGGGCCGCGGCGCTGGTGTTCGCCGGGGCCGGGCGGATCGCGCTCGACGCCGGACGCACCTACCAGCGCCGCCCGCTGCCGTGGGCGGTGCTGTCGCTGGTCGTCGGCGTCGCGGTGGCGCTGCTGGTCCTGTTCGTGCTGCGGCGGTGACCGTCCCCGACCAGGCCTGGCTGGGCCCGCTCGCCCGGCGCCGCCGGCGTACGGTCGCGGTCCGCGACCGGACTCCGCTGAGCGGCGGATACGGCTCCGGCGGTGCCGAACGGATCGACCTCGACGACGGCACCGCGGTCGTCCTCAAACGGACCGGTGCGGTCGAGGCCGCCGCGCTGCGCGCCGTCGCGGTGGTCAACGGCCCCGTGCGGCTCCCGCGGCTGCTCGCCTCCGGCGACGGCTGGGTGCTGCTGGAGCACGTCGACGGGACCCCGCTGCCCGACGACGCCCCCGTCCCGGACGAGGTGTGGCGCACCCTCGCGTCGGTGCACGCGCACTGGCGGCGCAACCGCCCACGCGGCATCCCCGTCGTCGACGACGCCTGGTGGGCGGCCCGGTGCGGGCACGCCGCCGAGCGCCTGCGCGCCGCCGGGTGCGACGGGGCGGGCCTCGTCGCGAGGTGGGCGGACGACGAGCGCGCCCGCACCGCGCTGCGCGTCCTGCCCCGCACCCTGTGCCACGGCGACGCCCACCGGGGGAACGTCCTCGTCGGCCCGCCCGGGGCGACGCTGCTGGACTGGGGCAACGCCCGCGTCGCGGCCGGGTCGCTGGACGCGGTGGTGCTCACCGCGCCGCCCGCCGACGGGCCCGCCGACGCACCGGCGGCGCCGGTCCCCGCGGTCTACCGGGACACGCTCCACGCAGCTCTGGGCGCACCGGACCCGCCCGCGATGGTCGCTGCCGAGACCGCGTGGGCGCGAGCCCAGGCCCATGTGCAGTACCTGTCGTTCGCCGCCGATCACCAGCCGGCGGACCGGGTCACCTCCATGATCGCCGTGGTGACCGTGGCGCTGGACGAGCTCGGCGCGATCGTGGGTGGGTGACGTGGGCGGACGTGCGGTCGGCGCGGATGCCGCGGTGGCCGGACGCCGGGACACGGCCGCCGAAATGCACCCCACGGCTGCCCGACGCGTCCGCGGACAGCCCTGAGGTGCATCTCGGCGAGCGCTCAGTCGCGGGCCTTGGCCGTGCGGCGCAGCCGGGTGTTGACGAACTCGCCCATGCCCCAGCGGCCCAGCTCGCGGCCGAAGCCGGAGCGCTTCACCCCGCCGAAGGGCAGCCCGGGCAGCGTGGTGCCGTGCTCGTTGACGTAGGCCATGCCCACCTCGAGCCGGTCGGCGACCTCGCGGGCGCGGTCGGCGTCGGTGCTCCACACCGATCCGCTGAGCCCGAAGTCCACGTCGTTGGCCAGGGTGACGGCCTCGTCGACGGAGTCGACGCCGTACACCACCGCGACCGGGCCGAAGATCTCCTCGGAGTAGGCGTCCATGTCCTTCGTGACGCCGGTCAGGACCGCGGGGCGGAGGAAGGCGCCGTCGCCGTCGACGACGTCGCCGCCGGTGTGCAGGGTGGCGCCCTGCTCCACGGCGCGACGCACCTGCTCGGCGACGCCGTCGCGGGCGGTGACCGAGGACAGCGGGCCGAGCCGGGTGCCGGGGTCGGTCGGGTCGCCCGGTTCGGTCGACTCGAACGTCGAGACCAGCACCGACACGAACTCCTCGACCTTGTCGTTCGGCACGATCATCCGCTTCGGGGAGTTGCAGGCCTGGCCGGCGTTCATCAGGCGGGCCCGGGCGGTGACCTTCGCGGTGCGGGCGATGTCGGCGTCGTCGAGCACGATGAGGGCGTCCGAGCCGCCCAGCTCCAGTACGGCCTTCTTCAGGTTCCGGCCCGCGGTCTCGGCGACCGCGGCACCGGCCCGCTCGCTGCCGGTCAGCGAGATCCCGCGCACCCGCGGGTCGGCGATCATCTCCGCGATCTGGTCGTTGGTCGCGTACACGTTGACGTAGACGTCGGCCGGGACGCCGGCGTCGTGGAAGATCTCGGCCATCACCGCGGCGGACGCCGCGCAGATCGGGGCGTGCTTGAGGACGATCGTGTTGCCCACCATCAGGTTCGGCGCGACGAAGCGCGCCACCTGGTAGTAGGGGAAGTTCCACGGCATGACACCGATCAGCGGCCCGACCGGCTCGGTCTGCACCACCGACTCCGCGGCGCCCTGCGGGTCGAGCGTCTCCTGCTCCAGCAGCTCCGGGCCGTGCTCGGCGTACCAGCGGTAGATCGACGCCGCCAGCGCCACCTCGCCCGCGGCCTCCCGGACCGGCTTTCCCATCTCGGTCGCGATCAGGGTGGCGAGCTCGTCACGGCGGGCCTCGTAGGCCTCGGCGACCCGGACCAGGATCTGCGCCCGGTCCGCGACCGGGGTCGAACGCCAGGACGGGAACGCCTCGGTGACCCGGCGCAGGACGTCACCGACCTCGGCGTCGGTGAGCTCGGGGAACTCGTTCTCGGTCTTCCCGGTGGCGGGGTTGGTCGTGACGTAGGAGGTCATGTACGACGGGTGTCCTTCCTCGGAAACGGGCAAACATCGCAGAGCCATCGCAGAGTCAACGCCCGACGTTGCGCTGCAGATGCTCCGGGTAGCGCTCGCCCGCGACCGCGGACGCCGGTGCGGCGGCCTCGATCTCGGCGAGCTCCTGCGCGGTCAGCTCCAGCGTCGCGGCCTCGACGTTCTGCTCCAGATAGGTCCGGCGCTTGGTGCCCGGGATCGGGACGACGTGCTCCCCGCGGCTCTGCACCCAGGCCAGCGCGAGCTGTCCGGCGGTGACCCCACGGCGCTGCGCGACGGCCTTCAGCGCGTCGACGATCGCGAGGTTGGCGGCCAGGTTCTCCTCGGAGAAGCGGGGCAGGCCGCGGCGCATGTCGCCCTCGCCGAACTGACCGGTCGAGGTGATCGCGCCGGTCAGGAAGCCGCGGCCCAGCGGGGAGAACGGCACGACGCCGACACCGAGCTCCGCGCAGGTGGGGGCGACGGAGGCCTCGATGTCACGGGTCCAGAGCGACCACTCCGACTGCACCGCGGCCGGCGGGTGCACCGCGTGCGCGCGGCGCAGCGTGTCCGCACCGCACTCGGACAGGCCGTAGTGGCGGATCTTCCCCTCCTCGATCAGCCCCACGAGCGCGCCGACGGTCTCCTCGATCGGCGTGTCCGGGTCGACCCGGTGCTGGTAGTACAGGTCGATGTGGTCGACGCGCAGGCGCCGCAGCGACTCCTCGACGCACTGCCGCACGTAGCCGGCGTCGCCCCTGGCGCCCTGGTTGCCGTCCCCGTCGCGGGTGATGCCGAACTTCGTGGCCAGGACCACGCGGTCGCGCCGGTCGGCGATCGCGGCGCCGACGAGCTCCTCGTTGGCGCCGTCGCCGTAGACGTTCGCGGTGTCGAGCAGGGTGACGCCCAGGTCGAGGGCGCGGTGGATCGTCGCGATCGACTCGGCGCGGTCCCCGGAGCCGTAGCTCTGGCTCATGCCCATGCAGCCCAGGCCCTGGGCGGAGACGGTGAGATCGCCGAGGCGACGGGTGCCGAGGCTCATTCCGGTAGCCATGCCAACCAACCTAGACGCGAGCGGCCCCGGTCCGCAGCGGAGCGGACCGGGGCCGGCGGGCCTGCCGGGTCAGGGGATGCGACGGACCGCCCCGGTGTCGGCGCTGGTCGCCATGTGGGCGTAGGCGCGCAGCGCCTTCGACACGACCCGCTGCCGGTCCACGGGCTGCCACGGCCGCTCGGAGGACTCCATCTTGGCGCGCCGGTCGGCGAGCACCTCGGGGTCGACGAGCAGCTCCAGGGACCGGGCGCGGACGTCGAGCCGGATCCGGTCGCCGTTCTCGACCAGGCCGATCGTGCCGCCGGCGGCCGCCTCGGGGGAGACGTGGCCGACCGAGATGCCCGACGAGCCACCGGAGAACCGGCCGTCGGTGATCAGGGCGCAGACCCTGCCCAGCCCGGCGCCCTTGAGGAAAGCGGTCGGGTGCAGCATCTCCTGCATGCCCGGCCCGCCTGCGGGACCCTCGTAGCGGATGACCAGCACGTCGCCGGGCTTGATCTCCTTCTTGAGGATCGCCGAGACGGCCTCCTCCTGGCTCTCCAGCACCACGGCCGGGCCCTCGAACTCCCAGATGTCCTCGGGGATGCCCGCGGTCTTGATCACGGCGCCGTCGACCGAGAGGTTGCCGCGCAGCACGGCCAGGCCGCCGTCGGCGGAGTAGGCGTGCTCGATGTCGCGGATGCAGCCGCCCGCGGCGTCGGTGTCGAGGCTCGACCAGCGGTTCTCGGTGGAGAACGCCTGCGTGGTCCGAACCCCGCCCGGCGCGGCGTGGTAGAGCTCGATCGCGGTCTCCGACGGCGCCGACGACCGGATGTCCCACTCGGTGAGCCACTGCTCCAGCGAGGGGGAGTGCACCGAGTGCACCCCGGTGTTGAGCAGCCCGGCCCGCCACAGCTCGCCCAGCAGGGCGGGGATGCCACCGGCCCGGTGGACGTCCTCCATGTGGTAATCCGAGTTCGGCGCGACCTTGGACAGGCACGGCACCCGCCGGGAGATCGCGTCGATCGCGGCCAGGTCGAAGTCGATCTCGCCCTCCTGCGCGGCGGCCAGGATGTGCAGCACCGTGTTGGTGGAGCCGCCCATCGCGACGTCGAGGGCCATCGCGTTCTCGAACGCCTCGCGGGTGGCGATGTTGCGGGGCAGCGCGGAGGCATCGTCGTCGCGGTACCAGCGGGTCGCCAGGTCCATCACGGTGCGGCCCGCGTTCAGGAACAGCTCGCGGCGCGCGGCGTGGGTGGCGAGGGTGGAGCCGTTGCCCGGCAACGAGAGCCCGAGGGCCTCGGTGAGGCAGTTCATCGAGTTCGCGGTGAACATCCCGGAGCAGGACCCGCAGGTCGGGCAGGCCGAGCGCTCGACCTCGGCCAGGCCGGCGTCGTCCACCTCCGACGACGCGGACGCCGAGATCGCGGTGATCAGGTCGGTGGGAGCCTGCGCGACCCCGCCGACGACGACCGCCTTGCCGGCCTCCATCGGCCCACCGGAGACGAACACGGTCGGGATGTTGAGCCGCATCGCGGCGTTCAGCATGCCCGGCGTGATCTTGTCGCAGTTGGAGATGCACACCAGGGCGTCGGCGGCGTGGCCGTTGACCATGTACTCCACCGCGTCGGCGATGATCTCGCGGCTGGGCAGCGAGTAGAGCATCCCGCCGTGGCCCATCGCGATGCCGTCGTCGACGGCGATCGTGTTGAACTCCTTGGCGACCCCGCCCGCCTCCTTGATCGCGCCCGCGACGAGGTCACCCATGTCCTTGAGGTGCACGTGGCCGGGGACGAACTGGGTGTAGGAGTTGGCGATCGCGACGATCGGCTTGCCGAAGTCGTCGTCACCCATGCCGGTCGCGCGCCAGAGCGAACGCGCTCCGGCGGCGTTGCGACCGTGGGTGGTGACGCGGGAACGCAGGGCGGGCATCGGTCTTCTCCAGCCGGGTCTTCCGTGGTGGTTCGTGAGGGGACCCCGGTGGGCGCGTCGCGGAGCGTGGGCGCGAGCCGCCCGGGGTGCGGCGCGACGGCGGCGGGGCGGGTCGCGTCCCGCCGGCCGGCGGGCCGATCGCCCGCAACCGTACGCCCCGTGACGGGCGTCGGTGTCGTCAGTGACCCTCGGCCGGGTCCTCCGGCTCGCTCACCGCGGCCGGGTCGGCGAAGCGGCCGCCGCTGGCGACCGAGAGCGCCGGCAGGTCGCGTGCGTGCACCGCGGGCAGGACGAGGTCGTCGTCCTCGCCCAGCACCGCGCTGACCCGCGAGCGCGAGCCGATCCGCAGACCGCGCACGTCGTCCCAGTCCACGGTGCGGGAGGAGAACGCGCTGCGCACGGACAGCGTCTCCGGGTCCACGGTGGTGCGGACCCGCAGGATCCAGGCGATCGCCGCCACCGGCAGCACGAGCACGACCCAGAACCACAGCAGGCTGAACACCAGCGGCGTCGACCCGACGACCGCGACCAGCATGGCGAAGATGGTCAGCCGGCTCGGCTTGAACACCAGCGCGCGCGGGCCCACGCGGAGCTTGCGGCCCTCGTCGCGGACCCGTGGGGTCCACGCCAGCTCGCTGTCCACCTGCTGGGACGCCGCCGTGGCCCGCGGTGCGGCGGCGGAGGTGGTGTCGGCGGGGACGGCGTGGTCGTCGGTGCTGCTCACGACCCCAGTGTGGCAAACGTGGGCGGGGTGACGGCGGCCCGGACGGGTGGGGTCGTTTGACTCCGTCCGTGGGACGCGTGCTAGCGTCGACGCATGTTCGCCGTTCGAATTCTCGTACTTCTTGGGCGCGTCGTCGCCTGAGTTCGACCATCTCGAACGACGACGCGCTCACCCTCGCAGCGCCCGGAGCAACCGGGCGGCGGGGGTTTTTTCATGTCCAGCCCATGTCCGGCATCTGATCGACACGATCTCCAGCGAGGCAGACCCAGATGACCACCGTCCCCGCCAAGTCCGGCTCGTCCGGCCCGAAGCCGGGCCCGCCGCCCGGCCGGTCCGCCGCTCCGGCCGGCACCACGACGTCCCGTAGCTACACCTCTGCGCTCGCCGACACCGCCGTCCCCGGTCCGCGGATCGTGGACGAGCCCATGACCGGCGCCCAGTCCCTGGTGCGTTCGCTCGAGGAGATCGGCTGCGAGGTCGTCTTCGGGCTGCCCGGCGGGACGATCCTGCCCGCCTACGACCCGCTCCTGGACTCGACGAAGGTGCGTCACATCCTCGTCCGCCACGAGCAGGGCGCCGGACACGCCGCGACCGGTTACGCGCAGGCCACCGGCAAGGTCGGGGTCTGCATGGCGACGTCCGGACCGGGGGCCACGAACCTGGTCACCCCGATCGCGGACGCCCACATGGACTCGGTGCCGCTGGTGGCCATCACGGGTCAGCAGACCCGGCCGCTGATCGGCACCGACGCCTTCCAGGAGGCCGACATCACCGGCATCACCATGCCGGTGACCAAGCACAACATGCTGGTGACCGACGCGACGGAGATCCCGCGCGCGATCGCCGAGGCCTTCCACCTGGCGTCCACCGGCCGGCCCGGCCCGGTCCTGGTGGACATCCCGAAGGACGTGCTGCAGGAGCAGACCACGTTCTCCTGGCCCCCGGAGCTGCAGCTGCCCGGCTACCGGCCGACGACCCGGCCGCACGGCAAGCAGATCCGCGAGGCCGCCCGGCTCATCCGCGAGTCGGCCAAGCCGGTGCTCTACGTCGGCGGCGGCGTCCTCAAGGCCGAGGCCGCCGAGGAGCTGCGGGAGCTGGCCGAGCTGACCGGGGCGCCCGTCGTCACCACCCTGATGGCGCGCGGTGTGTTCCCCGACAGCCACCCGCTGCACCTGGGCATGCCCGGGATGCACGGCACCGTCGCCGCGGTCGCGGCGATGCAGCGCGCCGACCTGCTGGTCGCCCTAGGCTCCCGGTTCGACGACCGGGTGACCGGCAAGCTGGAGAGCTTCGCCCCCGAGGCGAAGATCATCCACGCCGACATCGACCCGGCCGAGATCTCCAAGAACCGGCGTGCCGACGTGCCGATCGTCGGGGACTGCAAGGAGGTCCTGGCCGACCTGGTCGAGGCCGTCCGTGCCGACCGCGCCGAGCACGGCGAGCCGGACCTGTCGTCCTGGTGGAAGCAGGTCGGCGGGCTGCGCGACCGCTACCCGCTCGGCTACGACGAGCCGACCGACGGCGCGCTGTCCCCGCAGTACGTGATCGAGCGGATCGGCGCGATCGCCGGGCCCGACGCGATCTACGCCGCGGGGGTCGGCCAGCACCAGATGTGGGCCGCCCAGTTCGTCAAGTACGAGAAGCCGCGGACCTGGCTGAACTCGGGCGGGCTCGGGACCATGGGCTACGCGGTCCCGGCCGCGATGGGTGCCAAGGTCGGCGAGCCGGACACCGTCGTCTGGTGCATCGACGGCGACGGCTGCTTCCAGATGACCAACCAGGAGCTCGCCACCTGCGCGATCGAGGGCATCCCGATCAAGGTCGCCGTCATCAACAACGGCAACCTCGGCATGGTCCGCCAGTGGCAGAACCTGTTCTACGGCGAGCGGTACTCCAACACCGACCTCAACACCCACAAGCTGCGCATCCCGGACTTCCCGATGCTCGCGCAGGCGATGGGCTGCGAGGGTCTGCGGGTCGAGTCCAAGGAGGACGTCGACCGGGTCATCCACCAGGCGATGGAGATCAACGACCGGCCGGTCGTCGTGGAGTTCGTCGTCGGCGCCGACGCCCAGGTGTGGCCCATGGTCGCCGCGGGGATGAGCAACGACGAGATCAACGTCCGACGCGACATCCGGCCCGAGTTCGAGCAGGACGAGCTGGCCGCCTCGGTGGACCAGGTCGCGGACGTCACCGAGCAGGCTCTGGAGGGCGAGAAGTGAGCGAGCTCCACACCCTCTCGGTCCTGGTCGAGGACAAGCCGGGCGTGCTGGCCCGGGTCTCCGGGCTGTTCTCGCGGCGCGGGTTCAACATCAACTCCCTCGCCGTGGGCCCGACCGAGCACCCTGACGTGTCCCGGATGACGATCGTCGTCGAGGTGGACGAGCTCCCGATGGAGCAGGTCACCAAGCAGCTCAACAAGCTGGTGCACGTCATCAAGATCGTCGAGCTGGAGCCGGACGCCTCGGTGCAGCGCGAGCTGCTGCTGGTCAAGGTCCGGGCCGACGCCACGGTGCGCAGCCAGGTCGTCGAGACCGTGCAGCTGTTCCGAGCCAAGGTGGTCGACGTCTCGCCGGAGGCACTGACCGTCGAGGCCACCGGCTCGGCCGACAAGCTCACCGCGCTCCTGCGCATGCTGGAGCCCTACGGGATCCGCGAGATGGTGAAGTCCGGGATGGTGGCCGTCGGCCGCGGCCCCCGGTCCATCACCGCCGCGGCCGTCCGTTAGACAGACCGCGTAGCCGACGGCTACACACCCCCTGAGAGGAACCGTCCCAGAGCCATGAGTGTCAACATCTACTACGACGCCGACGCCGACCTGTCGATCATCCAGGGCCGCAAGGTCGCCGTGATCGGCTACGGCTCCCAGGGGCACGCGCACTCGCTGTCGCTGCGTGACTCCGGGGTCGAGGTGAAGATCGGTCTGCCCGAGGGCTCCAAGTCCCGGCAGAAGGCCGCCGACGAGGGACTCGAGGTCGGCACGCCGGCCGAGGTCTCCGCCTGGGCGGACGTGATCATGGTCCTGGCGCCCGACACCAAGCAGCGCTCCATCTACGCCCAGGACATCGAGCCGAACCTGAAGGACGGCGACGCGCTGTTCTTCGGGCACGGCTTCAACATCCGCTACGAGCTGATCAAGCCCCCGGCGAACGTCGACGTCGCCATGGTCGCCCCGAAGGGCCCGGGCCACCTCGTCCGCCGCCAGTTCGTCGACGGCAAGGGCGTCCCCGCCCTGATCGCCGTCGAGCAGGACGCCTCGGGCAACGCCAAGGCGCTCGCGCTCTCCTACGCGGCCGGGATCGGCGGTGCCCGCGCGGGCGTCATCGAGACCACCTTCAAGGAGGAGACCGAGACCGACCTGTTCGGTGAGCAGGCCGTGCTCTGCGGCGGTGCCGCGGCGCTGGTCCAGACCGGTTTCGAGGTGCTGACCGAGGCCGGCTACGCCCCGGAGATCGCCTACTTCGAGTGCCTGCACGAGCTCAAGCTGATCGTCGACCTCATGTACGAGGGCGGCATCGCCAACGAGCGCTTCTCCATCTCCGACACCGCCGAGTACGGCGACCTCACCCGCGGCCCGCGCGTCATCACGCCCGCGGTCAAGGCCGAGATGCAGAAGATCCTGGGCGAGATTCAGGACGGCACCTTCGCCCGCGAGTGGGTGGCCGAGGACGAGGCCGGCCGCGGCAACTACACCAAGCTGCAGCAGCAGGGCGCCGAGCACCCGATCGAGCAGGTCGGCGAGAAGCTCCGCGGCCTGATGAGCTGGGTCGGCGAGAAGGCCAAGTGACCCTCCTGTGACCCTCTGCCGGACGCGTCCGGCAGGATGAATCCGCCCGGGCCCCAGACGGCCCGCGGATGCCCGGGTCCGGACGCACCCATCCGGACCAGGCGACGCGAAACCCCCGCACCGGCGACACCGGGCGGGGGTTTCGCGCGTTCGGGGTGTGCCGCGCGACGACCCGTCCGTCCGTCCCGGTCCGCGACGGCCCGCGCGGTCCTAGGATGGTCGACGTTCGCGCACCGACCTCGGGGAGCACTCGCACACCGTGAGCACCGCAGCCACCGACCACCGTCCCGTCGTCCTGCTCGCGGAGACTCTCGCGCCCTCCGCCGTCGAGCTGCTCGGTGACGGCGTCGAGATCCGCCGCGTCGAAGGCACCGACCGTCCGGCCCTGCTGGCGGCACTCGCCGACGCCGACGCGCTCCTGGTCCGGTCCGCCACCCGGGTCGACGCCGAGGCGCTGGCCGCGGCCGGCCGTCTGAAGGTCGTCGCGCGGGCCGGGGTCGGCCTGGACAACGTGGACGTCCCCGCCGCCACCGCGCGCGGGGTGATGGTCGTCAACGCCCCGACCTCCAACATCGTCTCCGCCGCCGAGCACGCCATCGCGCTGCTGCTGGCGACCGCGCGCCACATCCCGGCGGCGGACGCCGCGCTGCGGTCCGGTGAGTGGCGGCGCTCGGCCTACGGCGGTGTCGAACTGGGCGGCAAGACCGTCGGCATCGTCGGTCTCGGCAAGATCGGGCAGCTCGTCGCACAGCGCCTCGCCGCGTTCGGCACGACGCTGGTCGCCTACGACCCCTACATCGCGCCGTCGCGCGCCGCCCAGCTCGGCATCGAGCTGCTGAGCCTCGACGACCTGCTCCGCACCGCGGACATGATCACGGTGCACCTGCCGAAGACCCCGGAGACGCTCGGGCTCATCGGTAAGGACCAGCTCGCGCTCACCAAGCCCGGGGTGCTCCTCGTCAACGCCGCCCGCGGTGGCCTGATCGACGAGGACGCCCTGGCCGAGGCGGTCCGCTCCGGGCACGTCGCTGGCGCCGGGATCGACGTCTACGTCACCGAGCCGACCACGTCCAGCCCGCTGTTCGAGCTGGAGAACGTCGTCGTCACCCCGCACCTGGGTGCCTCCACCACCGAGGCGCAGGACCGGGCCGGGACCGACGTGGCCCGCTCGGTGCAGCTGGCGCTGGCCGGGGAGTTCGTGCCGGACGCGGTCAACGTGCAGATCCACGGCGCCGTCGGCGAGGAGGTCCGGCCCTGGCTGCCGCTGGTGCAGAAGCTGGGCACCACGCTGCACGCCGTCGCCGGGCGGACCCCGACCTCGGTCACCGTCGACGTCGCGGGCGAGCTGGCCAGCGAGGACGTCCAGGTCCTCGGGCTGGCCGCGCTGCGCGGGGTGTTCACCCACGTCGTCGAGGACCAGGTGACCTTCGTGAACGTGCCGCAGCTCGCCGAGGAGCGCGGGGTCGCCGTGGAGATCACCACCAGTCCGGAGAGCGCCAACCACCGCAGTGTGGTGCAGCTGCGCGGCGCCATGCCCGACGGCGAGAAGGTCACCGTGTCCGGCACCCTGACCGGCCGCGCGGAGGTCGAGAAGCTCGTCGAGATCAACGGACGGCACTTCGACCTGCGCGCCGAGGGCGAGGTCGTGCTGCTGGAGTACGCCGACCGTCCCGGCGTGATGGGCCGGGTCGGGTCGCTGCTGGGGGAGGCCGCGGTCAACATCGAGGCCGCCCAGATCTCGCAGACCACCGACGGCACCGACGCCATCATGCTGCTGCGGGTGGACCGCCAGATCGACCCGGCGGTGCTGGAGCCGGTCGGTGCCTCGGTCGGCGCCCGGACGATCCGGCTGATCTCCTTCGACGACTGACGTCCCGGATCGCGGGAACGGACCTGTTACGGCCGGGCCCGGCGTGGGATCGTGTCCGCCGGCCTGTCGAGAGGGAGTTCTCCAGTGAGCTGGCTGCGAGCGCTGGTGCTGGCCGGTGCGGCGATCGGCGTCGCGTGCCTGGTGCTGCTCGGCGTCGGGTTCGTCACCGGGCTGTCGCTGACCGTGCCCTACGTCGTGTCGGTGATGGCGATCGTGACCGGGCCGCCGTCGGCGACGATGACGATCGGCCCCGGCATGCTCGTGGTCCTCGCCGCGCTCGTCGGGCTGATCGAGGCGCCGGGCCGGGTGCGGGCCCGCCGGTCGCTGCCGCGCGCCGGGCACTGAGCCCGGGGCGGCCGCCCGCCGGGACGGGTCAGCCGCGCGGGGACCAGCCCAGTGCCGGTCCGAGCGCGCCGGCGATGTCGGTGACGATCTGGACGTAGTCGTCGTGCGGGAAGCCGAACGGCAGCGCGAACACCGCCTCGTCGACCTCCCGGAACCCGGCGTCGGTCCACAGACGCTCGGCGATCTCGGCGGAGGTGCCGACCAGGTCGCGGGCGAACAGCAGCCCGGCCGGGCCCTGCGGGACGCCGACCCTGGCGTCGCGTTCCCGGGCGTAGGCGGCGTAGCGCTCGCGCTGGGCAGGCGTCGCGGAGTCGGTGGGGACGACGACCAGCCCCTGCGACACCCGTCCCGCCGGGTTCGCCGCGCGGTAGGCGCGGATCTGCCGGGACTGGATCGCGGCGAAGTCGCTCTCTCCGCCGCTGCGGACCACGTTGCTCGTGAGCAGGTTGAGCCCCTGCTCCGCGGCCCAGACGGCGGAGGAGTCGCTGCCCGCGCCGTACCACATGCGTCCGGCCAGACCGGGGGAGTGCGGCTGCACCCGCTCGGAGAAGGACTCGATCCCGACCGTCCCGGAGAAGGTGCTCGCCCGCTCCCCGCGGACCAGGCGCAGCAGCCTCGACACCCGCTCGCGGCCGAAGTCCTCGACGTCGGCGGTGTCCGGGTAGAGCGCGTCCCGCACGTGCTCCCACTGCATCGGCGGCCCGACCGAGACGCCCGGGTTGAGCCGGCCGCCGGAGAGCACGTCGACGGTCGCCAGGTCCTCGGCGAGACGCAGCGGGTTCTCCCAGCCCAGCGGGACCACGGCCGTCCCGAGCTCGATCCGTGAGGTCCGCTGGGTCGCCGCGGCGAGCACCGCGACCGGCGAGGAGATGCCGAACTGCAGGTGACGGTGCCGGACGAAGGCCGAGTCGAAGCCCAGACGCTCGCCCAGGGCGATCATCTCCAGGGTCGTCTCGTGTCCGGGGCGCGGGTCGTCGCCGTCGAAGGAACCGATGGTGAGGAAGCCGAGGCGACGCAGCGGGCGATCGGGCGTGGGCACGTCCGGGGCAACGACGCCGTCGTCGCGCTTCTTCCCCCTCACCCGGACAGGTGACCGTCGCGGTCGTCGGCGTACCCCTCGACACGCGCCGGTGTCCCGGAACGGCCGTGTGTCGGGGGTACTCCGACCGCGTGCGGCGCACACCTCACCCGGACGGGACCACCCCAGTGGGTGGCCGAACGATGACCCTGCGTCGGCAGGCGGTAGCGTGCGGCCAGCAGTACGACGAGAGGACGAGGTCATGCGCCTTGCGGTCATCCCCGGTGACGGCATCGGCCCGGAAGTGATCAACGAGGCACTCAAGGTCCTGGGCGAGGTCGCCCGCGACGTGGAGACGACTGAGTACGACCTCGGTGCCGCCCGCTGGCACTCCACGGGCGAGCTGCTCCCGGAGACGGTGCTGACCGAGATCAAGCAGCACGACGCGATCCTGCTGGGCGCGGTCGGCGACCCGTCGGTGCCCAGCGGCATCCTCGAGCGCGGCCTGCTCCTGCGCCTGCGCTTCGAGCTGGACCACCACGTGAACCTGCGCCCCGCGCGGCTCTACCCGGGGGTGCGCGGCCCGCTGGCCGGCAACCCGGAGATCGACCTGGTGGTCGTGCGCGAGGGGACCGAGGGCCCGTACGTCGGCACCGGCGGCCTGCTCCGCAAGGACACCCCGCACGAGATCGCGACCGAGGTCAGCCAGAACACCGCGTTCGGCATCGACCGGGTCGTGCGCGACGCGTTCGCCCGCGCCCAGCGGCGGCCGAAGAAGCACCTGACGCTGGTCCACAAGACCAACGTCCTGACCTTCGCCGGCGCGCTGTGGTCGAGGATCGTCGAGGAGGTGTCGCTGGAGTACCCCGAGGTGTCGGTGGCCTACCAGCACGTCGACTCGACCACGATCCACCTGGTCACCGACCCGGGCCGGTACGACGTGATCGTCACCGACAACCTGTTCGGCGACATCCTCACCGACCTGGCGGCGGCGGTCACCGGCGGCATCGGCCTCGCGGCGAGCGGCAACATCGACGCCAGCCGTACCCACCCGGCGATGTTCGAGCCGGTGCACGGCTCGGCCCCGGACATCGCGGGCCAGGGCATCGCCGACCCGACGGCCGCCGTGCTGTCGGTCGCGCTGCTGCTCGACCACATGGGCGACCGCGACTCGGCCCGCCGCATCGAGGCCGCGGTCGCGTTCGACCTGGCCACCCGGGACCACGCGGCGACCGGCAACACGTCGTCGATCGGGGACCGGCTCGCCGCGCTCGTGTCGAGCCGCGAGGTCGCCACCAACTGACGCGGTACGGGTGGCCGCCGGGTCCCGGCGGCCACCCACCGGCTCAGACCTGGTTCGACGGCCCGGTCAGCAGGGTCACCCCGGCCCCGGCGAAGTTGTC
Source organism: Pseudonocardia sp. HH130629-09 (assembly GCF_001294645.1). Taxonomy (NCBI): domain Bacteria; kingdom Bacillati; phylum Actinomycetota; class Actinomycetes; order Pseudonocardiales; family Pseudonocardiaceae; genus Pseudonocardia; species Pseudonocardia sp. HH130629-09. The sequence goes on along the minus strand of NZ_CP011868.1, from coordinate 4,111,570 downwards.
GAGGTCGGCGACGGCGGCCTGGCCCTCGGGGCCGCCCATCCCGGCCTGGAACGCCGAGGCGTCCGGGAACTCCAGGACCGCCACGAGGTGGTACGGCGGCTGCGCGCCGTCCGGCCCTGGGACCGGACGGGAGATGGTGACCCGGGCCACGCCGGGGATCTTCTTTGCCAGCGGGGCGTGCACCTCGTCGTAGTGCTTGTCGAACGCGGCGGCGTCCTCGGGGTGGTTGTACAGGGCGGTCAGCTGGAACACGGGTGTTCCCTCCTGAGGGGTCGTCGTGCGGCGCCTCGCTGCGCCGCGGCAACCCCCAACCCTGGCCCATCCGCGCCCGCGTGCACCACCCCTCCGGACGGGGTCGATACGCTGGACCGACCATGAGTACTCCAGCCCAGGTCCGGGTGCGGTTCTCCCCGTCGCCCACCGGTACCCCGCACGTCGGTCTCATCCGCACCGCCCTGTTCAACTGGGCCCACGCCCGTCACCACGGTGGGGCGTTGGTGTTCCGGATCGAGGACACCGACGCCTCCCGTGACTCCGACGAGTCCTACCGGTCCCTGCTCGACGCGCTGGAGTGGCTCGGCCTCGACTGGGACGAGGGCGTCGAGAAGGGCGGTCCGCACGGGCCGTACCGGCAGAGCGAGCGCGGCGAGGTCTACGCCGACGCCCTGCGCCGGCTGATCGACGGCGGGGAGGTCTACGAGTCCTTCTCCAGCGCCGAGGAGATCGAGGCCCGGCACCGCGCCGCGGGCCGCGACCCGAAGCTCGGCTACGACAACGCCGACCGCGACCTCACCGACGAGCAGCGCGCCGCCTTCCGTGCCGAGGGCCGGGCGCCGGTCTACCGGCTGCGCATGCCCGACCACGACATCACCTTCACCGACCTCGTCCGCGGCGAGATCACGTTCAAGGCCGGGCAGGTGCCCGACTTCGTGCTGGCCCGTGGTGACGGCACGCCGCTGTACCCGCTGACCAACCCGGTCGACGACGCGCTGATGGAGATCACGCACGTCCTGCGCGGGGAGGACCTGCTGGCGTCCACCCCGCGGCAGATCGCGCTGCTGGAGGCGCTGGCCCGGGTCGGCATCGGCCACGGCCCCTTCACCTATGCCCATCTCCCGCTGGTCACCGGTGAGGGCAGCCGCAAGCTGTCCAAGCGGGACCCGCAGTCGAACCTGTTCCACTACCGCGACCGCGGGTTCGTGCCGGAGGGGCTGCTCAACTACCTCGCGTTGCTCGGCTGGTCGATCGCCGAGGACCGCGACGTGTTCTCCCTCGACGAGATGGTCGCCGCCTTCGACGTGTCCCGGGTGTCGAGCAACGCCGCCCGCTTCGACCTGAAGAAGGCCGAGGCGATCAACGCCGCGCACCTGCGCCTGCTCGCCCCCGACGACTTCGCCGAGCGGGTCGTGCCCTACCTCGCGGCCGAGGGGATCACCGACCCCGACCGCTCGGTGCTCGCCGCCGCCGCGCCGCTGGTGCAGGAGCGGAGCCAGGTCCTGTCCGACGCGGCCCGGATGCTGGCCTTCCTCTTCCGCGACGAGGAGGCCTTCGCCCCCGACGACGACGCCGCTGCGAAGAACCTCGGCTCCGACGCGGCCCCGGTGCTGGAGGCCGCGGTCGCCGGGCTCGCGGACCTGCCGGAGTGGTCGGCCTCCGCGATCGAGGAGTCGCTCAAGACCTCGCTCGTGGACGGTCTGGAGCTCAAGCCGCGGAAGGCGTTCGCCCCCGTCCGCGTCGCGATCAGCGGCCGCACGGTGTCCCCCCCTCTCTACGAGAGCATGGAGCTGCTGGGCCGCGAGCGGTCGCTCGCCCGCCTGGGGGCCGGTGTCCGACGCTCCCGGAGCATGGGTTAGAGTACTGACATCAACGGAGAGCGGGCCTCGCTCCGGAACGAGGCCCGCTTTTCGATGGGGTATGGTGTAATTGGCAGCACGACTGATTCTGGTTCAGTTAGTCTAGGTTCGAGTCCTGGTACCCCAGCGGAAATCGCGACTTCTTCGGAATGACGATTTCTGACAATCGGCACGGTCTCGTCCAAGGTCCCGTCGTCTAGCGGCCTAGGACGCCGCCCTCTCAAGGCGGTAGCGCGGGTTCAAATCCCGTCGGGACTACCACGGACTCCATGCGCAGGGGTCCGCAATCGAGACCGAGCCGACTGTCCTGGTCCCGTCGTCTAGCGGCCTAGGTGTGATGTCCATGGACGTTGTTCCAGGTTGAGCTGATGACGGCCTGTCGCTGAGACAGGCGAGGACCCCCGGTTGTGAAGTGGAGCTGTCTAGGAACCGCTTCACCAACCGGAGGCCCTTGTGACCCACGCTAACGCTGCGCTGACTCCGCGTGCCCGGCTACGGCTGGCCCGTCTGATCGTCGACCAGGACTGGACCTGCTCCACCGCGGCCAGAATGTTCATGGTCGCCCCTCGCACCGCCCGAAAGTGGGCTGACCGCTACCGCGCCGAGGGCCCGCCCGGGATGGTCGACCGCAGCTCCCGACCACGGTCGATGCCGGCCAAGACCCCGCCGAGGCTGGTGAAGCAGATCGTGCGACTGCGGTGGCACCACCGACTCGGACCAGTACAGATCGGCGGCCGACTCGCTCTCGCCGCCTCGACCGTGCACGCGGTCCTGCGCCGCTGCCGGATCAACCGGCTCTCCCACATCGACCGGGTCACCGGCGAGCCCCTACGCCGCTACGAACACCCACACCCCGGCTCGTTGATCCACGTCGACGTCACCAAGTTCGGCAACATCCCCGACGGAGGCGGACACCGCTTCGTCGGACGCCGACAAGGCGCCCTGAACAAGCGGTCCACTCCCGGACTGCCCAGGGGAACCGACTACAAGCCGCGCACCGGCAGAGCGTTCGTCCACACCGTCATCGACGACCACTCCCGCGTCGCCTACGCCGAGATCCACAGCGACGAGAAAGCCGACACCGCCACCGGTGTGCTACGCCGGGCCGTGGACTGGTTGAACGCCCGCGGCGTGACCGTCGAACGGGTCCTGTCCGACAACGGCAGCTGCTACCGCTCACACGCCTGGCGTGACACCTGCAGCGAACTGGGCATCACCCACAAGCGAACCCGGCCCTACCGGCCTCAGACCAACGGCAAGATCGAACGTTTCCACCGCACCCTCGCCGACGGGTGGGCATACGCCCGCTTCCACCCCTGCGAAACGGCTCGGCGAGACGCGCTCCCCGGCTGGCTGCACTTCTACAATCACCACCGGCCCCACAGCGCAACCAACGGCCTACCGCCGATCAGTCGCCTGACCAACCTGCCTGGACATCACACCTAGGACGCCGCCCTCTCAAGGCGGTAGCGCGGGTTCAAATCCCGTCGGGACTACTCCACGAAGGCCCCGCTCTCCGGTGCGGGGCCTTCGTCGTGTCCGGGTCGGGCCGCGTCGAGCAGCCCGGAAGCCGGTCGGTCGGTCACGACGGTGCTCCTTCCGGCCCGGCGAGCCGGGCCAGTGAACGGTCGGCGAGGGTGAGCAGGACGAACAGCGTCGAGGCGACGAGCATCACCGCGGCGAGGACCGGCAGGCCGTCGCCCGCCGTACTGCCGCCGAAGGCGATCCCGCCCGCGGCCGAGGCGGCGATGGCGCCCAGGTAGAAGAAGGTGCGCATCAGCCCGGCCGAGGAGGCGACCCGCTCCGGGTCGGCCTGCCGGTAGACCGCGTTCTGCACGGCGAGGTTGTTCAGGCCCTGTGGCAGCCCGGCGAGCAACGCGACCACGACGATGACCCAGACAGGGCTGGCCGGCCCGAGGGCGAACAGCAGGGCGGCGAGCAGCACCTGCGCCACCCCGCCGACGAGCAGCTTGCCCCGGATCGCGCGCCGCCTGCCGGTCAGCGCGGTCACCCCGATCCCGGTGACGAAGATCGGCAGCAGGACCAGCCCGGCCGTCGCGGGGGTGAGCCCGCGGTCTTGCTCCAGCCACTGGGTGAAGCCGTAGAGCACGCAGTAGGAGACGGTCGCGGTGAGCAGCGCCCGGACGAACGTCAGCAGCAGCGGCAGGTTCCCGCCGAGCACCCGCAGGTCCAGGAGCGGCTCGGGGGTCCGCAGCTCGCGCACCACCAGCGCCGCCCCGGCGGCGACGGCCACCAGTGCGGGGGCGACCGCGCCGGCGTCGGGGTGCAGCAGGGCAAGCAGCAGCGCGACGGTGGTGACCGCGAACAGCGCGATGCCCGGCGGGTCGACCCGGCGCAGCGCGGCCCGCACGCCGCGGTGGGCGACCCGGGTACGGGGGAGCCGCAGCGCACCGAGCACCAGGCACAGCAGAGCCAGCGGGATGTTCACCACGAACACCGCCCGCCAGCCCGAGACCCCGAGGAGCAGACCTCCCAGGCTCGGCCCGACGACGGCGATCGTCGACGTCGCGATCGAGAGCACCGTCAGCACGCCCTCCGGGCTGTCGGTGCCGGTGCGGTCGGCCTCGCCGCGGATCAGCGCCATCGCCGCCGGGTAGCCCGCACACGTCCCGAGCCCGATGACGACCCGCGCCGCGACCAGCCACCAGATGTCCGGGGCGAGCGCTCCGAGGGTCCCGCCGACACCGACCAGCACGGCGCCGGCCAGGTAGAGCGGCCGCGGCCCGTACAGGTCGACCAGGCGTCCGGTGACGGGCTGGCCGACCGCGGTCGCGAGGTAGAGCCCGGACACCAGCCAGGCGGTCTCGGTCGCGGGGGCCCCGAGGGCGAGCCCGATCGGCACCAGCGCGACCGCGATCAGCGACGAGTTCACCGGGTTCAGCACGGCCCCGCCGATCATGGGGAGGAGCAGCCGGCGGTCGAACGTGGACGGCCCGGTACGGCGGCCCCGGCGCGGCGTCATCGCTCGGTCACCCGTTCCAGCAGCCGCATGGCCTCGTCGACGGTGCGCAGCTCGTCGGCGCTGAGCCGGTCGGCGAGCGCCCCGGCGAGCCAGTCCTCGCCGGCGGACCGGGCGTCGGCGGTGAACCGACGGCCGAGGTCGGTGGCCGAGACGATCTGCCGGCGCCCGTCGGACGGATCCGGGCGGCGCTCGACCATGCGCCGCTCCTCCAGGGCGGCGATCGACATCGCGACCGACTGTGGGCGGACGCCCTCGGCGGCGGCGAGCGCGGCGGCGGTGCTGGGTCCACCGCGGTCGAGGCGGCCGAGCAGCGCGATCTGCGACGCCGTCAGCTGGTCGCGGTCGTAGTGCTCGCGCATGCGGCGGCGCAGCCGGCCGACGCCGATCCGGACCGCGCGGGCAGTGGAGGCGGCGGTCCCCACAGGTGGTTGCGACATGCAACCCACGATAGGTCGACAGTCCAGATTCATCAATCTGGACTGTCGATCTGTCGGTGGGATCAGGTTCCCGGCGGGCCCGGGATCCCCTCCGGCGGGTTCGGCGTCGAGCTGCTCGGCGGGGGCGGTGCCGAGGACGACGAGGACGACGAGCTCGGCGGAGGCGGAGCGGACGTCGTGGTGATGACGACCGGCGGCGGCTCGGGGATCGGCGCGTCGGTCGTCGTAGGGACGGCCTCGGTCGGCCGCTCCCGGGTCCGTTCCGGCTGCCGCACCGGCTCGTGATCGACGGTCGTCGGGGGCGGGGCCTGGGTCGTCGTCGGGATCGCCGGCAGCTCGGGGGTCGCGTTGCTGATCGTGCGGTCCTGCGGCCAGAAGAACACCGTGCCCAGCACGGCCAGCGCCGCGACGACCCCGCCGGCGCCGATGAGCAGCGCGGGGGAGCGGCGGACGGGTGCCGGCCCGGGGGCGATGGTGGTCTCGCCGTCGTCGTAACCGCCGTACCCGCCGTATCCGTGCACGGCGGTCTGGTCGTAGCCCACCGGCGGGACGACGGGGAGGCGGTCGGTGGGCGGGTCGGCGCGGGCGCTGTCCAGGTAGGCGGTGCGGTCTCCGTCGAGCTGGGTCGCGCCGCCGGTCGGCATCCGGTCGGTGACCGGGTCCGGGTTCTCCCAGGGCAGCGGGCCGGGGTCGGGGGCCAGCGCGAGACCGCTGCTCGTCGACACCGCGCCGAATCCGCCCGAGCCGGTGCCGGGCACGGGGTCGGGCCGCCCGAGTGCGACGACGGCGCCCTTCGCGATGGTGTTCTTCGGGTCCGCGTCGACCTGTACGGGACGCCCGAGGCCGGTGGACACCAGCTCGGCGACCAGCGGGACCCGCGAGGACCCGCCGACGAGCAGCACCACCGACGGCCCGGAGGCGGCCAGCCCGGCCGAGGCGATCGCGCGCTGCAACGCCTCGACCGACTCCTCCAGGCGGGGCCGGATGCGCTCCTCGAAGTCGCTGCGGTGCAGGCGCACCGTCGTGCGGACCTCGCTGAGCCACACCGGGATCGAGACCTCGGTGTCGGCCGACAGGGCCTCCTTGGCCTCGCGGCAGTCGCGGCGCAGCCGGGCCATCGCGGACAGGGCGTTCGGGTCGGTCTCGTCGAGGCCCTCGAAGGCGGCCGGGACGGCGTCGCGCACGTGGTCGACGACGGCCTGGTCGAAGTCGGCGCCGCCCAGCTGCTCGACGCCCTCGGGCCTGCCGAGCAGGGTGAACCCGCCGCCCGCGGCCTCCTTGCGGACGACGGCGGCGTCGAACGTCCCGCCGCCGAGGTCGTAGACGGCGACCGTCGCGCCGGGCTCGACCCGCTCGTTCGTCGCGTAGTGCAGGGCGGCGGCCTGCGGCTCGGTGAGGAAGGTGACGGTCAGGCCGCGCTCGGCCAGGGCGGCGGCGAACAGGTCGCACTTGTGCATGCCCCAGGACGCCGGGTGGGTCACCGCGATGCGGTCGGGGGCGCCGCCCTCGGTACGTGCGACGACGTCGACGACGTGCTCGGCCAGCAGCGCGGACAGCTGCTCGGGGGCGAAGGACTGCTCACCCAGCGGGATCGGCGTCGGGTCGCCGATGCGCCGCTTGAACTCGCGTGCGACGCGGTCCGGCTCGGTCAGGGCACGGCGTTCGGCGGCATCGCCGAACAGCAGCCCGCCGTCCGGTGCCACGTAGACCACGGACGGGATGTCGACCGAGTGGTCACCGAGCGTGACCATCTCGACGGTGCCGGCGTGGATGACCGCGGCCGCCGTCCGAGTGGTGCCGACGTCGATGCCCAGCAGGTAACCCATCGTCTCCCCGGTGTGCCGACCATGTCCGAAGGGTCCGGCCCGGTGCCGGACCACCACACGGTAGTGGAGCCCGGAACCGCGACCTCGACCGACTCGGGACGTGGCAGGGGGTGCGGCTCGGCAGGGGGCGCCCCCCTAGGTGTGATGTCCAGGCAGGTTGGTCAGGCGACTGATCGGCGGTAGGCCGTTGGTTGCGCTGTGGGGCCGGTGGTGATTGTAGAAGTGCAGCCAGCCGGGGAGCGCGTCTCGCCGAGCCGTTTCGCAGGGGTGGAAGCGGGCGTATGCCCACCCGTCGGCGAGGGTGCGGTGGAAACGTTCGATCTTGCCGTTGGTCTGAGGCCGGTAGGGCCGGGTTCGCTTGTGGGTGATGCCCAGTTCGCTGCAGGTGTCACGCCAGGCGTGTGAGCGGTAGCAGCTGCCGTTGTCGGACAGGACCCGTTCGACGGTCACGCCGCGGGCGTTCAACCAGTCCACGGCCCGGCGTAGCACACCGGTGGCGGTGTCGGCTTTCTCGTCGCTGTGGATCTCGGCGTAGGCGACGCGGGAGTGGTCGTCGATGACGGTGTGGACGAACGCTCTGCCGGTGCGCGGCTTGTAGTCGGTTCCCCTGGGCAGTCCGGGAGTGGACCGCTTGTTCAGGGCGCCTTGTCGGCGTCCGACGAAGCGGTGTCCGCCTCCGTCGGGGATGTTGCCGAACTTGGTGACGTCGACGTGGATCAACGAGCCGGGGTGTGGGTGTTCGTAGCGGCGTAGGGGCTCGCCGGTGACCCGGTCGATGTGGGAGAGCCGGTTGATCCGGCAGCGGCGCAGGACCGCGTGCACGGTCGAGGCGGCGAGAGCGAGTCGGCCGCCGATCTGTACTGGTCCGAGTCGGTGGTGCCACCGCAGTCGCACGATCTGCTTCACCAGCCTCGGCGGGGTCTTGGCCGGCATCGACCGTGGTCGGGAGCTGCGGTCGACCATCCCGGGCGGGCCCTCGGCGCGGTAGCGGTCAGCCCACTTTCGGGCGGTGCGAGGGGCGACCATGAACATTCTGGCCGCGGTGGAGCAGGTCCAGTCCTGGTCGACGATCAGACGGGCCAGCCGTAGCCGGGCACGCGGAGTCAGCGCAGCGTTAGCGTGGGTCACAAGGGCCTCCGGTTGGTGAAGCGGTTCCTAGACAGCTCCACTTCACAACCGGGGGTCCTCGCCTGTCTCAGCGACAGGCCGTCATCAGCTCAACCTGGAACAACGTCCATGGACATCACACCTAGTACTCCAGCCGCACTTCGTTAGCTGGGCTGTCTTCGTCGTCGGTAGTGGCTTTCGCGGGCTCGGTGTTGGTGACGGCGACGCCAGGTCGACCAGGCCCAGCCCACGGTGCGGGCGGGGATGTGGATCAGAGATGCCAGGAGACGTCGGATCTCGGCGAGGGTGAGCGGGATGAGCCCGCTGCCAGGTCTTTTGGGGCGATCGCCGCGGTGACCGAGAGGTAGGCGTGGGCGAGCATGGCCAGGGTGATGTGGCGGTACCAGGCGTCGTAACGCCGCACCTGGTACTGGTCGAGCCCGACCTCGTTCTTCGCGGTCTGGAAGCACTCCTCGATCGCCCACCGGGCGCCGGCGACCCGGATGAGGTCGTCGTCACTGGTGCCGGGCGGGCCTGCGCACAGGTAGTAGGCCAACTCCGGCTCGTCACCGGCGGCGATCTGGGTGTCGGTGAGGATTGACGGCGCACCAGCAGCCAGCGCCCCCACCCGGCGGGCGCCTCCGGTGGCGGAGACAGGCTGGCCACGGCCCAGTCGTAGAGCCGCTCACCCTTCGCCCCGTCCCCCGCCGAGCGGCGCTTCCACGCCTGCTCCGGCGCGCGAGCGACCAGGTCGTCGGCGCGTCGTGACCCGGCCAGCCCGGCGATGTCAGCCTCGAGCGAGAGCGGGATCGACTGACTGCGGGGCACGGCGACGACGTAGCCGATCCGGCGCTTCTCGCACCAGGAGCGGAACTTGTAGTCCTGACCGTAGGCCTCGTCCGCAGCCACCCACGACGCCGGGACACCAGCGTCGAGGGCCCGGCCGAGCATCTGCTTGGCCAGCACGGTCTTGGTGGCGAACTCGACCTCGTCGGGCACCGCCGCAGCCCGGCAACGTTCCCGATCACCGGTCCACGACCTGGGCAGGTAAAGCTCACGATCGATCAACGTGCGGCCCCTGCCGCTGGCATAGGCGCAGAACACCCCGAGCTGGCAGTTCTCCACCCGGCCCGCAGTGCCGGAGTACTGGCGCTGCACCCCGGCCGACTTGGCCCCCTTCTTCAGGAACCCGGTCTCGTCGACGATCAGCACCCCGCCGGGCTCGCCGAGGTGTTCTGTGACGTAGTCTCGCAGGTCGTCGCGCATCCCGTCGGCGTCCCAAGCCGCCGAGTTGAGCAGCCGCTGCATCCCGTCCGGCGTCGTGTCACCGGCGACCTCGGCCAGCGTCCACCCGTTCTTCCCGGCCAACGGCGCCAACAATCCACGCACATACGCCCGCGCCCGACGCCGCGGCTCCGTCCGGAAGAACCGCCCCGCCACCAGCCCGAACAACCCGTCCAGGCCGCCGGCCCACGCCTCTAGGTCCTCCTCCACCTGCACAAGATCAAAGCCTAGCGCAGACCCACATCACGAAGTGCGGCTGGAGTACTAGACGAGCCGGTGCTGCAGGGCGTCCGCGGCGGCCAGCAGGTCGGCGGCCCAGCGGACCCCCGGCCGGCGCCCGATCCGGTCCACCGGTCCCGACACCGAGACCGCGGCGACGACCTGTCCCGCCGCGTCGCGCACCGGAGCCGACACCGACGCCACACCGGCCTCCCGTTCGGCGACGCTCTGTGCCCAGCCGCGGCGGCGGACGTCGACGAGGACGCGTTCGGAGAAGCTGGCGTCGGCGAGGATGAGGCGCTGGGTGGCCGGGTCGCACCAGGCGGCGAGCACCTTGGCCCCCGAGCCCGCGGTCATCGGCAGCCGGGAGCCGACGGGCACGGTGTCGCGCAGCCCGGACGGCGGCTCGGCGTGCGCGATGCAGATCCGGTGGATCCCGTCGCGGCGGTAGAGCTGCACGCTCTCGCCGGTGATGTCGCGCAGCCGGGGCAGGACCGCGGCCGCGGCGTCGAGCAGCGGGTCCGGCCGCCCGCCGGCGAGCTGGCCGAGGGTGGGTCCGGGGTGCCAGCGCCCGTCCGGGGTGCGCAGCAGCATCCCGTGTGCCTCCAGGCCGACGGCGAGCCGGTGTGCCGTCGCCCGGGGCAGCCCGGTGCGCTCACAGAGCTCCGCCAGGCCGCACGGCCCCTCCGCCGTCGCCCGGAGAACCCCCACGGCCTTGTCGAGCACGCCGATCCCGCTAGACTGTCCCACGTTCCGATACTAACTTCCCACGATCTGGGAAGTCCACCGCGATCAGATCACAGAGGGAGGCGGGCGTGACCACCGCAGACAAGCCGCGCACGCTGGCCGAGAAGGTCTGGGACCGGCACCTCGTCCGCAAGGGCGAGGGTGACGAGCCCGATCTGCTCTACATCGACCTGCACCTGGTGCACGAGGTCACGAGTCCGCAGGCGTTCGACGGGCTCCGGCTCGCCGGCCGCCCGGTCCGGCGCCCGGACCTCACCATCGCGACCGAGGACCACAACGTCCCCACCCTCGACGTGCTCGCCCCGATCGCGGACGAGGTGTCGCGGGTTCAGGTGGAGACCCTACGGCGCAACTGCGCGGAGTTCGGCGTCCGGCTGCACCCGATGAACGACCCCGAGCAGGGGATCGTGCACGTGGTCGGCCCGCAGCTGGGGCTGACCCAGCCGGGCACCACGGTGGTCTGCGGGGACTCCCACACCTCCACCCACGGCGCGTTCGGCGCGATGGCCTTCGGCATCGGCACCTCCGAGGTCGAGCACGTGCTCGCCACCCAGACGCTGCCGCTCAAGCCGTTCCGCACGATGGCGATCGAGGTGACCAGCTCCGACGGCACGCTGCGTCCGGGCGTCACCTCCAAGGACGTCATCCTCGCGGTGATCGCGAAGATCGGCACCGGCGGTGGGCAGGGCCACGTGCTGGAGTACCGGGGCAACGTCATCGAGAACCTCTCGATGGAGGCCCGGATGACGATCTGCAACATGTCGATCGAGGCCGGTGCCCGCGCGGGCATGATCGCCCCCGACGAGACGACCCTCGCCTACCTAGCGGGCCGCGAGCACGCCCCGGCCGGCGCGGGCTGGGACGCCGCCGTCGCCGACTGGCGCACCCTGCGCACCGACGCCGGCGCAGAGTTCGACCGGGTCGTGCACATCGACGCCGACGAGCTCACTCCGTTCGTCACCTGGGGCACCAACCCCGGGCAGGGCCTGCCGCTGGGCGAGTCCGTGCCGGACCCGGCCGCCATCACCGACGACGGCGAGCGCGCCGCGGTGGAGAAGGCACTGTCCTACATGGGCCTGACCGGCGGGACCCCGCTGCGCGAGGTGCCGGTCGACGCGGTCTTCGTCGGGTCCTGCACCAACGGCCGGATCGAGGATCTCCGCTCGGTGGCCGATGTGCTGAACGGGCGCACGGTCGCGAAGGGCGTGCGGATGCTCGTCGTCCCGGGGTCGATGCGGGTCCGCTTCCAGGCCGAGGAGGAGGGGCTGGACAAGGTCTTCCTCGACGCCGGCGCGGAGTGGCGCTCGGCGGGCTGTTCGATGTGTCTGGGCATGAACCCCGACCAGCTCGCGCCCGGTGAGCGCTGTGCGTCGACCTCGAACCGCAACTTCGAGGGGCGGCAGGGCAAGGGCGGTCGTACCCACCTGGTGTCGCCGCTCGTCGCGGCCGCGACGGCCGTGCGCGGCACCCTGAGCAGCCCGGAGGACCTGGACTGATGGAGAAGTTCGAGACCCACACCGGGATCGGCGTGCCGCTGCGCCTGTCCAACGTGGACACCGACCAGATCATCCCGGCGGTCTACCTCAAGCGGGTCACCCGCACCGGCTTCGAGGACGGTCTGTTCTCGGCCTGGCGCCAGGACCCGTCGTTCGTGCTCAACACCGAGCCCTACGCCCGCGGGTCGGTCCTCGTCGCCGGACCGGACTTCGGCACCGGGTCCTCGCGCGAGCACGCCGTCTGGGCGCTGATGGACTACGGCTTCCGGGTCGTCATCTCCTCGCGGTTCGCCGACATCTTCCGCGGCAACTCGGCGAAGGCCGGTCTGGTGGCGGCCCAGGTCGCCCAGCCCGACGTCGAGCTGCTCTGGAAGAAGCTGGAGAACGAGCCCGGCACGCAGGTCACCGTCGACCTCGGCGAGAAGACCGTGCAGGCCGGCGACCTGACCGTGCCGTTCGAGATCGACGACTACGCCCGATGGCGGCTGCGCGAGGGCCTCGACGACATCGGACTCACGCTGCGGCACGAGGCCGACATCACCGCGTTCGAGGGAACCCGGCCCGCCCGGATGCCGCGCACGCTGGCCTGAACCGAACACGGGTGGTCACCATGACCTGACAGAAGTCGTGGCGATCACCCGTTCGGACCTGTACTAATGGAGGGTATGCGACCTGGACTCGCGCCCGGATCTGGTGCGCGGCAGGGCGCAGCCCTACCTTTCGTGACCATGAACAAGGCTCAGCTCGTCGACGCGCTGACCGCCCGGCTCGGAGACCGTCGTGCCGCCACGGCGGCCGTCGACGCGATGGTCGACGTGATCGTGGACGCGGTCGGCCGCGGTGAGACCGTCACCCTGACCGGGTTCGGGGTGTTCGAGCCGCGTCGACGCGCTCCTCGCACCGCCCGCAACCCGCGCACCGGGGAGACGGTGCCCGTCGGGGAGACCGTGGTGCCGTCGTTCCGGCCGGGTGCGGCCTTCAAGGAGCGGGTGGCCGCCAGCGAGGCCGCCGCCGCGAACGCGACCAGCGCCCCCCGCCGCGCCGAGCGGGCCGCGGCAGCCGCTCCGGTCGCCGCAGCCGCTCCGGTCGCCGCAGCCGCTCCGGCCGGCGCAGCCGCCCCCGGGAAGAAGGCGACCGCCCCGGCGAGGACAGCAGCTGCCCCGGAGAAGAAGCCGGCCGCTTCCGCGAAGAAGGCGGCTGCTGCGGAGAAGAAGCCGGCCCGACGGAAGACCACCGCGGAGAAGTAGCCGCGCCCCCGCGCTCCCCGCCCCGCCCGCCCAGCGCTGCCTGCGCGTGTCGATCAGTACGTGAGTGCTGATCGAGCGGGTGCGGACAGCACTCACGTACTGATCGACGGGCTTCCGGCGGTGTCCGCCCGGGGCTCGGGGTGGCCCGGCGAGCGCGCCGGTGTGGGCGGGTCGAGCTGCGTGCGGGCAACCGGGCGGCTCCAGGCCGGTGGGGTCGCGTGCGGCTCGCCCTCTGCCTCGCGGCGTTGCCCGACCGAGCCGGGGAGGTGCGGCGCGGCGACGGTGCGGGTCAGCGGGACGCGAGGCGGGTCCGTTGGGCGAGCAGGGCACGGACCGTCCCGACGGTGCGACGGGCGTTGCGGGTGAGGCCGTCGGCGGTGATCCGCAGGGTCTGCCATCCCAGCGCCGCGGTGCGGGCGTCGCGGACGCGGTCGAGCGGGTCGTCGTGCTCCGCGCCGTCGTACTCGATCGCCAGCAGGGCGTCGGGGTAGGCCAGGTCGAACCGCACCCAGGGGCGGCCCCGGTCGTCGTACAGCGGGAACTGGACCTGCGGGACCGGGAGCCCGGAGAGCACGAGCAACAGCCGTAGCCGGGTCTCGGGCGGGGACTCCGCACGCGGGTCGGCGAGCGCGACGACCCGGTCCAGCCGGGCCGAGCCCCGCCCGTGCGGGTACAGCGACCGCAGGACCAGCAGGTCGGCGGGGTCGAAGCCGGGACACGGCGCCCGCATCCGGGACAGTTTCCGCTGCTCGGGCGCCGGTGTGCCCCGCAGCGGGACGAACACCGGCCGGTCCCGTCTCCGGGCGGCGAGCGCGTCGAGGGCGACGACGGCGTCGACGAGTTCGAGGCGCCGACACAGCTCCCACGCCGTGGCGCGGGGCGAGGTGACCCGGACGCCGTCGCAGAGCCCGGGTTCGAGCGGGACACCCTGGTGGGCGAGCAGGTCCGGGCGGGGCCGGATCCGCCGTGGCGCGACGAGCTCGGCCGGTGCACCCCACGGTCCGCAGGACGCGCCGAGGATCTCGGCCGCCGAGTAGGCCGACGCCGCCCCGGGCGGCCCGGCGTAGATCGACGCGGCCCGGGCCCGGAGCACCGGCGTCACGGGGACCGCGGCGGACGCGTACACGTCGGGGAACAGGCGCACGAACCGTGGCCCGCGCAGCCGCGCCGGCGTGACGATCCCGCGCGCGACGGCGTCCGACCCCCGGAACGGCTCCTCCACCCGCGCACCCTGCACCTCTGCCCACGTCCGCCGGGCCGGAACCGGTGCGCCCGTTCGCGATCGCACAGACCGGCATCAGGAGGGCACCTCCGAGCTCCGGGGTCGATCAGCGCATCAGCGCTGTCGGTCCGGGGCCGAACAGCACTGGTGCACTGATCGACGAGTGGCGCGGCACCGGGGATGCCGGGAGGTGGGCGGAGCGGGACGGCGAGGCGGGTCAGGCGGGCGGGCGGCGGTAGTAGTCGGCCGACAGCAGGGCGCCGTCGTCGCCGAAGCCCAGGACCCAGGTGCTGGCCTTGTGCGAGGGCAGGTCGGGGTCCGGGGACCTCCCCGCGTCGGCCAGCAGGTGCCCGACGACGTCCGGGATGACCCCGCCCTGGCTGCACAGCAGCGTCACGCCGGGCTGGGCCGCGAGGGTGCGGAAACGGGCCAGGCCGTCGGCGGGCGAGACCCAGTAGCCGTGCTCGCCCAGCAGCGGCTCCACGTCCGGCTCGCCCGCACCGGACGCCCGTGCGTAGGGCTCGATCGTCTGGCCGCAGCGCAGCGGCGGGGCGGTCGTGAGCCGGTCCGGGCCGAAGCGGGCGAGGAAGTCCGCGAGCCGGTCGGCCTGGGTGAACCCGGTGCCGGAGAGGGGGCGCAGGTCGTCGTCGCCCTCCCAGGCGGTCCGGCTGCCCGCCTTGGCGTGCCGCACGAGCACCACCGTCGACGACGGCGGCCCCACCTGGTCGAGCCGGTCCAGCAGGTCGGCGTCGGCCGGGCGGCTGAGCAGCGTGGCGGCCTCGTCGCGGGGCAGCCACCGCAGCTCGTCGGTCTCGTCGGTGGCGGTGAAGCCGGGATCGCGGACGACCTCGGCGGCCCAGTAGTGCACGACCTTGTGGCCCTTGCCGGGCACGTCGTACGCGGTGTGGCCGAGCCGCGCGCCGAGGCGGCACTCCAGGTGCGCCTCCTCGACGGTCTCGCGCAGCGCGGTCGACGTCAGCGCCTCGCCCGGGTCCTGGTGGCCCTTGGGCCAGGACCAGTCGTCGTAGCGGGGGCGGTGGACCAGGGCCACCTCGACGGTTCCGTCGTCCGCGCGGCGCCACGGCACCGTCCCGGCCGCGACGACGCCGGCGATCCCCGCCGGGTCGACCTCGGCCCCGTCGGTCCGGAACTGCGCGGAGAGCATCAGTCCTCGCTCTTCCCTCGCCGGGAGTTCATCATCTCCATCTGGTGGTCGCGGACCCGGATGTTCTCCGATCCCGGCGCGGGGGACGGCGACCAGGTCCCGTCCGGGCCGAGCGTCCAGCAGCGCGTCGCCGGGTCCAGGCAGGAGTCGAACATCGCGCCGAGCTGGTCGGCGAGCTTCGGGTCGGCGACCCGCAGCATCACCTCGACCCGGCGGTCCAGGTTGCGGTGCATCATGTCCGCCGAGCCGATCCAGTACTCGTCGGCCGAGCCGAAGTGCAGCACCCGGGAGTGCTCCAGGAACGGCCCGAGGATCGACCGGACGGTGATGTTCTCGCTGAGCCCCGCCCGCCCGGGGACGATCGCGCAGATGCCGCGCACCACGATGTCGACCGGCACGCCCGCCTGCGACGCCCGGTAGCAGGCGTCGATGATCGCCTCGTCGACGAGCGAGTTCGCCTTGATCTGCACCCGCGCGCCGGCCTCGCCGGACAGGTGCGCCTCGATCTCGTCGTCGATGCGGCGGACGATGCCGCGGCGGATCCCGTACGGCGCCACGAGCAGGCTCCGGTAGGAGGTCTGCCGCGAGTAGCCGGTGAGGGAGTTGAACAGGTCGGTGAGGTCCGCGCCGATCGTCGGGTCGGCGGTGAGCACGCCGACGTCCTCGTAGAGCCGTGCGGTCTTCGGGTTGTAGTTGCCGGTGCCGATGTGGCAGTACCGGCGGATCTCCGCCCCCTCCTGGCGCACGACCAGGCAGGTCTTGCAGTGGGTCTTGAGCCCGACGAGGCCGTAGACGACGTGCACGCCGGCCTTCTCCAGCTCGCGCGCCCAGCGGATGTTGGCCTGCTCGTCGAACCGGGCCTTGATCTCCACCAGGGCGACGACCTGCTTGCCCGCCTCGGCGGCGTCGATCAGCGCGTTGACTATCGGGGAGTCGCCGGAGGTGCGGTAGAGGGTCTGCTTGATCGCGAGCACGTTCGGGTCCGCGGCGGCCTGCTCGATGAAGCGCTGCACCGAGGTGGAGAACGAGTCGTAGGGGTGGTGCACGAGCACGTCGCCCTCGCGCAGCGTCGCGAACACGCTGCGGGGGGTCTCCCGCTCGGCGAACGCGGGGTGCGTCGCGGGGCGGAACGGCTCGTCCTTCAGGTCGGGGCGGTTGACCCCGTGCACCTGCCACAGGCCGGTGAGGTCGAGCAGCCCGGGGACGGTGACGACGTCGTTGGGGTCGACGTCGAGCTCGCGCAGCAGCAGCTCCAGCACGTGCTCGGACATCGTGTCGAGCACCTCGAGGCGCACCGGCGGCCCGAACCGGCGGCGGGCGAGCTCGCGCTCCAGGGCCTGCAGGAGGTCCTCGTCGCGGTCCTCCTCGACCTCGAGGTCGGCGTTGCGGGTGACCCGGAACGGATGGACCTCGGTGACCTCCATGCCGGTGAACAGGTCACCGAGGTGCGCGGAGATCAGGTCCTCGATCGGCAGGAACGTGCACTGCCGGTTCCCGGCGCGGGTGTCGGTGTCCGGCGGGTCGACCGACACCAGCCGCGGCACGTTGTTCGGCACCTTCACCCGGGCGAAGCGTTCGGTCCGCCCCTCCGGGTCACGCACGGTCACCGCCAGGTTCAGTGACAGCCCGGAGATGTAGGGGAACGGGTGCGCCGGGTCGACCGCGAGCGGGGTGAGCACCGGGAACACCGTCTCGGTGAAGTAGTCCGACAGGCGCAGGCGCTCGGCGTCGGTCAGCTCCTCCCAGCTGCGCAGGTGGATGCCGGCCGCGTCGAGCTCGGGGCGCAGCTCGTCCATGAACACCTCGGCGTGCGCCCGCGACAGCGCGCGGCTCCGCTCGGTGATCCGGGCCAGCTGCTGGCGCGGGGTGAGGCCGTCGGCGCTGCGCACGGACAGCCCGGTCTCGTCGCGGCGCTTCAGGCCCGCGACCCGGACCATGTAGAACTCGTCGAGGTTGGAGGCGAAGATCGCGAGGAACTTCGCGCGCTCCAGCAGCGGCTGGCTGGAGTCCTCGGCCAGGGCCAGCACGCGGGCGTTGAAGTCGAGCCAGGACAGCTCGCGGTTGAGGTAGCGGTCCTCGGGGAGCAGCTCGCCCATCGTCGACGCCGGGGTGGTCGCCCCCGCGGGCGGCGCGATCGGGGCCGCCCCCTGGCTCGGCGACGGCGTGGCGGCCGGCGGGGCGGGCGGTGCCGCGGGACCCGAGGGCGCGTGCTGCTGGGCCGGGATCTCCGCGGACGGTGCCTGGTCGGCGACGCTGCGGCTCGCTGTGTGCAACCGCCGCGACGCCGGCCGCGGGGCACGGCGCGCCGCCGTCCGGGGACGGCCGCCCGGGTGCGCGGAGGTGCCGTTCCGTCCGTCCGGGGTCGCCGAGTCGTCGCTCACGTCACGATTGTTTCGTACCGCTCCGCAACCGTCCACGGGGACACGGCCCCGGCCGACGACGTCACGTACGTGGTCTGCCACACCGTCACGTACGTGGTGTGCCACACCGTCGGGCGACGGCCTCCCCCGGCGGGTGACATCCGGGTGGGCGGGGTACGGCGGGGGGTCCGTGCCGGGCGTCGACCACGGCCCGAGTCCACGCCCCCACCCCGAGTGCGACGGCGTCGTCGAGGTCGGCGGCGGTGTCGACGTCGCGGCGCAGACCGGGACGGTCACCGGGCAGCGGACGGGCCCCGGAGGCACGGTGCCGGGAGGCCGACCCGCGGCCGAAGTGCGGGTCGAGGTCCTGCCCCGGGGCGACCAGCAGCAGCGTGGTGCCCTCGCCAGGGGCGTCGGGCTGGAAGGTGCGGGTCGCGCCGCCGGCGAACAGCACGGCGGCCGCGGCGACGGCGTCGTCGAGCTCGGCCGGGCGCAGGGCGGGCAGGTCGGCCTGCAGCGCCCCCAGCGCGACGTGCGGGTCGCGCGAGCGCAGCAGCGCGGCACCGTGGCGCAGCGCGCCGTTGAGCCTGCGCCCGGGGTCGGTGACGACCTCGGCGCCGAGCGCGCCGACCTCCACCGCCACCGCCGGGTCCGAGGAGATCACCAGCACGTGCCGGACCGCCGTCGCGGCGACGGCGGCGGCCACCGTGTCGCGGGCCAGGGCCAGCGCGAGCCGCTGGTGCGCGCCGAGATCGCCGACCCCGCCGTCGGCGGCGCCACGCAACCGGGTCTTCGCGCGGGGCAGCGGCTTCACCGGCACCACCAGGTCCACCCGCAGGGTCACGGCCCCAGTCTGGCACCCCGCGTGACACCGTGGGGCCTCTGTGGGGAGACTCCACGGATCAGATCCGGATCATCCCGATCCGGGACGACCCCACGACCCGCCGCAGCGGCGGGCAGGAGGAGGCCGCCGGTGGCACGCGAGAAGGGCGGATTCTGGGTCGGTCTCGCCGTCCCGTTCTTCTACTCGATCGGCTGGCTCACCGGCCGGCCGCGCTACCAGGGCCGCGAGCACCTCCCGGCCCGCGGCGGTGCGCTGCTGGTCGGCAACCACATCTCCCACCTGGACCCGATCCACACCGGCACCTACGTCCACAGCGCGGGCCGGGTGCCGCGGTTCCTGGCCAAGAGCAGCCTGTGGAACGTGCCGGTGCTCGGCGCGGTGCTGCGCGGCTCGGGCCAGATCCCGGTGTTCCGCGACTCCGCCGACGCCCAGCAGAGCCTCGCCGCGGGCACGCAGGCGCTCGCCGACGGCAAGATCGTCATCATCTACCCGGAGGGCACCATCACCCGGGACCCCGACGGGTGGCCGATGCGCTCGCGCACCGGCGTCGCGCGGATGGCGCTGGCCTCGGGGGCGCCGGTCATCCCGATGGTGCACTGGGGGACCCGCGAGGTCCTGAACGGCTACGAGAAGAAGTTCCGCCCGCTGCCGCGCACCGACGTCGTGCTGCGCGCGGGGGACCCGGTGGACCTGAGCGCCTACCGCGGGCGCCCGCTGGACGCCCACGTCCTGCGCGAGGTCACCGACCTGATCATGGGGCGGGTGCGGGAGCTGCTCGCCGAGGTCCGCGACGAGGACGCGCCGGAGGAGTTCTACCGCCGACGTCCGGAGAGCGAGGCAGGCTGATGAGCGTCCCTGGGGTCCCGTCGTTCGGGGAGCGCCCGGTCAACGAGCCGGTGCACTCGATCCAGCGCGTCGCCGTGCTCGGCGCGGGCAGCTGGGGCACCGCGTTCGCGAAGGTCCTCGGCGACGCCGGCCGGGACGTGCGGCTGTGGGCCCGCCGCTGCGAGATCGCCGAGGCGATCAACGCCGACCGGCGCAACCCGGACTACCTGTCCGACGTCGCGCTGCCGGACACGCTGCGCGCCACCCACGACGCCGCCGAGGCCCTCGACGGCGTCGACGCGGTGATCCTCGCGGTGCCGTCGCAGTCGCTGCGCGCCAACCTGGAGCAGTGGCGCGACCTGGTCCCGGCCGGGGTCACCCTGACCAGCCTGGCCAAGGGCGTCGAGCTGGGGACGCTCAAGCGGATGACCGAGGTCATCGACGACGTCACCGGTGTCGGCGCGGACCGGCTCGCCGTCGTGTCCGGGCCGAACCTGGCCGCGGAGATCGCGCACGAGCAGCCGACGGCCACCGTCATCGCCTGCTCCGACCACGAGCGCGCGGTGGCGCTGCAGACCGCCTGCGCGACCGGCTACTTCCGCGCCTACACCAACACCGACGTCGTCGGGGCGGAGCTGGGCGGGGCGGGCAAGAACGTCATCGCGCTCGCCGTCGGCGTCGCCTCCGGGATGGGGCTGGGCGACAACTCGCGGGCGTCGCTGATCACCCGCGGGCTGGCCGAGATGTCGCGGCTCGGGATGGCGCTCGGTGCCTCTCCGCTGACCTTCGCCGGCCTGGCCGGCATGGGCGACCTGGTGGCGACGTGCAGCTCCCCGCTGTCGCGCAACCGGACCTTCGGCGAGCAGCTGGGGCGCGGCGCGAGCCTCGCCGAGGCGGAGAAGGCCAACCACGGCCAGGTCGCCGAGGGCGTGAAGTCCTGCTTGTCGATCTGCGAGCTCGGCGAGCGCGCCGGGGTCGAGCTGCCCATCGCCGACGCGGTCCGCCGGGTCTGCCACGAGGGCATGACCGCCCACCAGATGGCCAAGGAACTGATCTCCCGGGCCCCGAAACCGGAGTGAACCCCATGCTCGGAGACGGCACCCGCTGTGTGCACGGCGGGGAGCAGCACGCCCACGCCGTGGGCGACCCGATCCATCGCGGACCGGTGTTGACCAGCACGTACCACCTCGGACGCCCGGAGGAGGCCGACCAGGGCGCGGACTTCTACGCCCGCGCGGACAACCCGACGTGGCGGGAGTTCGAGGCCGCCGTCGGCGAGCTCGACGGCGGGCCGTGCACGGTGTTCCCGTCCGGGATGGCCGCGGTCGCGGCGGTCCTGCGCGCCTTCACCGGCGCCGGGCGCGGCGTGCTGCTGCCCAGCGACGGCTACTACGTCGCACGCCTGCTCGCCGACGAGGAGCTCGCCCCGCTCGGGGTGCCGGTCGCCTACTGCGCGACCGCGGGCGACTGGGCGTCGGCGATCGCCCGGCACCGGCCCGCGCTGGTGATGCTGGAGACGCCGTCGAACCCCGGCCTGGAGGTCTGTGACGTCGCCGCGGTCGCCGCCGCCGCGCACGCGGCCGGGGCGGTCGTCGCCGTCGACAACACCACGTGCACCCCCCTCGGGCAGCAGCCGCTCGCGCTGGGGGCCGACCTGGTCGTCGCCAGCGACACCAAGGCACTGTCCGGGCACGGGGACCTGCTGCTCGGGCACGTCTCCGCCGCCGACCCGGTGCACCACGAGCGGGTCCGCGCCTTCCGCACCCGCGGCGGCGCGATCGCCGGGCCGATGGAGACCTGGCTGGCGCTGCGTGGGCTCGGCACCCTGGACCTGCGGCTGGGCCGGCAGGCCGAGAACGCCCGCGCGCTCGCCGTCGCGCTGCGGGAGACCCCCGGCGTGCGTGACGTCCGCTGGCCCGGGCTGGCCGACGACCCGTCGCACCTGCTCGCCCGGACCCAGATGCGGCGCTGGAACGGCATCCTGCGGTTCACCCTGGCCGACACCCACGCCGTCTCGGACTTCCTGGCCGCCGCGACGCTGGTCGACTCGGCGACGAGCTTCGGCGGACTGCGCACCGCCGCGGACCGGCGGGCCCGGTGGGGCGACGCGGTGCCGGACGGCCTGGTGCGGCTGTCCTGCGGGGTGGAGGACACCGACGACCTCCTCGCGGACGTGATCGGCGCCCTCGGGGGGTAACGGCGGGCAGGTCCGGCACGAGCGCAGCGGTGCACGATCCGCCGCGAGACGAGGTGCCGTCCATGACCACCGACCACGCCGACCACACCGACCATGCCGAGCGCACGTCCGGCACCGGACCCGGCCGGAGCCGGCGGCGGGCGCGGTCAGGTCGTCGGGGACGAGGTCACCGCGGACCTGGCCGGAGCCGGTGTCGAAGAAGAACAGCGACTGCGTGGTGCCGGGTGCGATCTGCAGCCCCGCCGACAGCGGTGCCGGCCCGTCCGGGTCACTCCCGACCGGGCGCATGGTCACCGTGTAACGACCCGGGACGAGCCGCAGGTAGCCGGTGACGTCGCCGTACGCGGCGTCCCGGGCGACGACCTGCTCGGTCGAGCCCGCGCCCTCGGGGCCGGAGATCGTCGCGACGACGGCGCCGGTCCCCGGCGACAGGTGGCCGAGCCGCAGCTGCCCTGTCGGCTGCGCCGCGCCCGCGACCGGCGCGAACGCCAGTCCGACCGACATCGCGAGCAGGATCGTGCCCACGAGGACGGCGGCCCGTTCCCGCCCACTCCGCCCGTGCATCCCGTTCTTCGCCGCCCCGTGTCCGGCTCGGTCGCCGAGCCCGTCGCATCACTGATTGCAACGATCGCGACGGCGAGACGACCCACGAACAGGACACAGTGGCCAAGTTCGTCACTCTGCGTGCCCGGCCGCGGACGAGCGGCTCACGCGGCGGCGGTCAACCACGGTTCCCAGGCCGGCAGCGGCTCCACGGCCAGCACCAGGACCCCGGCCCCGTTGCGGGCCGGCGGTGCCGGAGTGGTGCGCAGCGTCCAGCCGATCTCCTCGATCAGCCGGTCGGCCTTGCGTGAGTTGCAGGCCTTGCAGGCGGCGACGCAGTTCTCCCAGCTGTGCGCCCCGCCGCGGCTGCGCGGCACGACGTGGTCGATCGTGTCGGCGCGTTTGCCGCAGTAGGCGCAGCGGCGGGCGTCGCGGCGCAGCACACCGGCCCGGGTCATGGGGACGACGCGGCGGTAGGGCACCCGGACGTAGCGCGACAGGCGCAGTACCGACGGGGCGGGGAGCGAGAGGGACTCGGAGCGGAACTCCGCCCCCTCGAGCGCCTCCTGGAGGCACTCGGCCTTGCCGGAGAGGAGCAGGCAGATCGCACGTTTCGACGTGACGACGGCCAGCGGTTCGAAGCTGGCGTTGAGGAGCAGGACCCGGGACCCCGCCGGGATGCGAGCCGTGGTCGGCGGCTCGGTCCCCGGTGCCGGGACGGGATCGTCGGGGAGCGGGTCGACCGCTCTCAGGTCGCCAGGGACGATCATCTCGGCACCACTGGGGACGGGTTGTCGGTACGGCACGCGACCACCTCCGGAACGCACGAGGTCCGTGATGTAGTCGACCATACGGAAGCCCGGTTACGCGAGGGTGATAACGCGGCCTCGGGGAGGTGACCGCGCGGCGCGGGCGCCCCGGGACCGCACACCCGCCCGCCGGTGCCGCACGACGGTCCTCCGGGTCCGCGCGACCGTTCGTCGGATCGGACCAGATCAGGTCAGGACGACCGCCAGCACCCGCTCCCGCTCCGGGACGGCCGTGAGGACACCGGTGAGGTCCTCGGTGCGGGTGCGCCGCGGGTCCGCGAGCGCCACGACCGCGCCGGGCCGCGCCGGGCCGGCCACCGGACCGTCGCGCAGCGCGAGTGCCTCGGTGATCCGCCGGGCGTCGGTCTCCAGGCCGGGACCGGCCGGCACCACCCGGGTGCGGTCCGGCCCCGCCCGCGGCACTGGTCGAGCAGGGCCGTACCGCCGTCGCCGCCCTCGCCGCGGCCGGCGTCGTCGGACCGGAGGTGTCCTTCGCCGAGTACGGCAGCCCGCACGGCGGCTCCTGGGTGGCCGCCCTCGCCGCGGCCGGCGCGCCGCCGGTGGCACCGGACGAACCGGCCGACGTCGTCGTCGACAACCTCGGTCTCATGCACGACGCCGACCAGGCCGCCGCCGTACGTGAGCGGGTCGCCCGGCTGCGGCCGGGCGGGACGCTGGTGATCGGGTTCCACACGCTGCGCGCGATCGTCGAGGGCGCGCAGTGGAACGCCCTGCGCCACGGTCACTTCGCCTACTACTCGACCCCGGCGCTGGTCGGGATGCTGGAGACCGTCGGCCTCGCCGCGGTCCGGGCCTGGTGGTTCCCGCTCTACGGCGGCACGGTGCTGTTCGTCGCGCGGGCGGGCGGCGAGCAGCAGGAGTCGGTGCGCACGATGGTCGCCGCCGAGGACGCCGCCGGCGTGCGCGACGCGACGGTCGCGTCACTGCAGTGGGCCGCGGACCGGTCGACGACGGGTGTGCGGGAGTTCCTGGAGGCCGAGCGCGCCGCCGGTCGCCCGGTGTGGGGCTACAGCGCGCCGTCGCGGGCGGTGGCGCTGCTGTCGCGGGCCGGGATCGGTCTGGACCTGCTGCCCGTGATCGCCGACGGCTCGGTCGCCAAGCAGGGCAGGCGCACACCGGGGACGGCGATCCCGATCGTCGCCCCGGACGCGCTCGTCGCGGCGGCGCCGCGGTCGGTGCTGCTGTTCGTCGACGATCTGCTCCCGGGGATGCGCCGCGCACTGCCGCAGGTGGAGGCGACCGGCGGCCGGTGGCTGCTCCCCGACGCGGTGCCGGTCCGGGCGTGACCCGGCCGGACCGGCGCCGGGAGGCGTTCGTGCCCCGCCTCCCGGCGGACCGTCCGGGGACGCGCAGGGATCAGCGGCGGCGCAGCAGGGCCGAGGTGAGGCGGGCGGCGCGACCGGACGACCGGCCCTCGGCGGAGCCGGTGCTGGCGTGGAAGGCGCGGCAGGAGGTGCCGCAGACACCGCAGTCGGTGCCGGCGCGGTAGTGGTCGTGGGCGTCGCGCTCGTGACCGCAGCGGCACAGGTCGACCGCGACCGAGGTGGTCGCGACGGGCGGCAGTGCGGTGTTCTCGGCAGCGGCCCGCGGAGCCGGGATCGCGGCGGCGGGGGCGGTGCTGGCGGGGGTCTCGGGCGTGACGTTCATGGTTCCTCCTCGGTGCACGAGGGCCGTGCGGCCGTGCTGCCGCTGATATCGCCCCGTCCTTCGGGACCGTCAGCACCAGCGCCGTGGGTTCCCTGCATCTGATGACACAGCACGTCCCTGTGACTGCGCTGTGTGCACACTGAAGGTCTGGCGTGCACGGTCCGGTGGCGTTGCGCACCACCGGGAGTGGGACCGTGCGGCGTCGCGTAACGCCGTCCGCGCGGACGCGACGGACCGGACGACCTCCCACGCCCGACCCAGGAGACCCGATGCGCAATGCCGTCCCCCCGACCTGGCACGACGACGTGGTGCCCGGCCTGCGTGGCGGGCGTCCCCGTCGGCGCGGGCGGCGGGTGCTGGCCGTGCTGCTGGCGCTGGTGCTCGTGCTGCTGCTCGCGGTCGGCGGCGTGGTGGCCTACCTGACCTCCAGCATCGGCGGCGGCATAGCCCGCATCCCGGACGCGTTCCGCGGGATCGACGCGGGCAGCCGTCCCGCCACGTCCGGCGGCACCACGTTCCTGCTCGTCGGCACCGACTCCCGGGCCGAGGCACCCACCACCGGCACCGACGCCGCCCCGGGGGGCGACGCCGGTTCCCAGCGGTCCGACGTGATCATGCTCGGCACCCTCGCCCCCGACGGCGAGCACGCCAGCGTCGTGTCGATCCCGCGCGACTCCTGGGTCGACGTCCCCGGCCGCGGCATGAACAAGATCAACGCCGCCTACGCCTTCGGCGGTGCGCCGCTGCTCATCGAGACCGTGGAGAAGCTGACCGGGGTGCGGGTGGACCACTTCGGTGTTGTCGACTTCGCCGGGTTCACCTCGCTCGTCGACTCGGTCGGCGGCATCGACGTGACGGTCGCGCGGGCCACCAGCAACGCCGGGGTGGACTTCCGGGCGGGGGAGAACCACCTCGACGGCGCCCAGGCCCTGGCCTACGTCCGTCAGCGCCACGGCCTCCCGAACGGCGACATCGACCGCGCCGCCCGCCAGCAGAACGCGATCAAGGCGCTGCTCGCGACGGTGCAGGAGAAGGCCACCACGGACCCGACCGCGCTCTACTCGTTCGCGACCAGTGTCGGCGACGCGGTGAGCGTGGACGACTCGCTGTCGAACACGGGGCTGGTCCAGCTGGCCCTGGAGAACCGCAACCTGCGCGGGTCGGGCGTCGCGTTCGTGACGGCGCCGGTGGCCGGGCTGGGCCGGGAGGGCGAGCAGTCGGTCGTCTACCTGGACGAGCAGCGCAGCGCGGAGCTGTGGGGAGCGGTCCGCAACGGGTCGGTGGCGCAGTACGCGGACCGCAACCCGACGGAGGCGCTGAGCTCGACGCCGTCGTGACCCGCTCGCCCGGGGGTGGGGACCGGTGGCCCTCGCCCCCGGGGCGAGCCTCGGTCAGGCCCAGATCTTCCAGGGCGCCTCACCGCGCGACCACAGGTCGTTGAGGTACTCGTAGTCCTTGAAGGTGTCCATCGCCGACCAGAAGTCCTCGTGGCGGTGCACGTTGAGCTGCCCGTCGCGGGCCAGTCGCTGCAGCGGCTCGTGCTCGAGCCAGACGCCGTCGTCGCCGGGCTCGCCGAGGTAGCTGTCGAGGAACTCGCGCCGGAAGGCGAAGAAGCCGCCGGAGACGAAGCCGGTGACCTGGGTGGGCTTCTCGTTGAACTCCACGACCCGGTCGCCCTCGACGTTCATCTCGCCGAACTTGGAGGTCGGGTGCACCCCGGTGACGGTGCCGATCTTCCCGGACTCCTCGTGCTCCTTGGCCAGGGCGGTGATGTCGACGGTGCCGACGCCGTCGCCGTAGGTGAGGAAGAAGTTCTCGGTGTCGACGTACTGCGCGATCTTCCGGACGCGCGAGCCGGTCGCGGCCTCCAGCCCGGTCTCGGCGAAGGTGATCTCCCAGTCCTCGTCGACGCTGTTGTGGAAGTCGATGCGGTGCCGGTCCGACATGGACAGGGTGAAGTCCGCGGAGCGGGCCCGGTAGTCGAGGAAGTACTCCTTGATCGCCCAGCTCTTGTAGCCCAGGCACAGGACGAATCGGCGGAAGCCGTGCTCCCGGTAGGTCTTCATGATGTGCCAGACGATCGGCCGTCCACCGATCTCGACCATCGCCTTCGGCAGGCTCTCGGAGGCCTCCCGGATGCGGGTGCCCTTGCCTCCGCAGAGGATGACGACAGGGGTCTCGGGGTCCATGAGCTGAGTATCCGTTCCTTCGTGGGGAGCGTGGTGGGCGGCGGCGCCTGTCGTACAGGGGAACCGAACACCACTACCGCACTGTTAGCCCGGACTCTTCACGGGCTGTGCCGGTGATCTCCGACCCCAACTGAAGAAAGTGCCTCGTGACCAGGTAAGACAGCGGGTGTCGAAGCCCTGTCCGCCATGGTCGAGGAGGCACTTTCCGAGTGCAGACTACAAGCACGCGCCCACCGGTCATCGTGACCGCCGACGGCGCTGGGGTGGTGTCGCACGTCGGGTCGCGTCTGCTGGCCGATGTCGCCGACCGGACCACGTTGACCAGTGAACTCTCGACCGCGCTCGCACCGCTGCGACGAGCTCGGGCGCGTCATGATCCGGGGCGGGTGCTGGTCGATCTGGCCGTCGCGGTCGCCGACGGGGCCACGAGGATCTGCGAGATCGCGGTCCTGGCCGATCAGGGCGCGGTGTTCGGGTCGGTGGCATCGGACTCGACCTGCTGGCGACTGCTCGACAAGCTCGACGAGCGCCGGTTGTCCTCGATCGCGGCGGGGCGGGCGCGGGCCCGGGAGGTGGTCTGGGCCCAGCACGCCGACGTCGATGGTCGCGCGTTTCCCGCGGCTCGGGTCGCCGGCCGCGACCTGCGCCGGCACGGCCGGGACGTGCTGGTGATCGATCTCGACGCCACGATCGTCATCGCCCACAGCGAGAAGGAACAGGCCACGCCCACGTTCAAGAAGACGTTCGGGTATCACCCGATGCTGGCGTTCTGCGACAACACCGGCGAGTTCCTCGCCGCCCGCTTGCGCCGCGGGAACGCCGGTGCGAACACCGCCGCGGATCACATCAACGTGCTCGACGACGCGCTCGCCCAGATCCCTGACGCGTTCCGTCACGGGCACCCGATCCTGGTCCGCACCGACACCGCGGGCGCCACGAAAGCCTTCCTCGCCCACATCCGAGCGCAACAAGACACAGCGGTGAGCTGTGAGTTCTCCGTCGGCTGGGCCGTCACCGACCGCGAACGCACCGTGATCAGCCTGGTCCCGAAGACGGTGTGGGCCGAGGCGGTCGACGCTGACGGCGGGCACCGTGACGGCGCCGGGCTGGCCGAGATCACCGGCTTGCTCCCCGCCTCCGCGTTGGTCGACTACCCGGCCGGGACCCGCGTTGTCGTCCGTCGCGAACGGCCGCATCCCGGCGCGCAGCTCGATGCGTTCGAGGAGCGTGACGGCTGGCGCTACACCGCGTTCGCCACCGACACCCGCGTCGGGCAGCTCGCCTTCCTCGACGCCCGCCACCGCGCCCACGCCCGGGTCGAGGACCGGATCCGCTGCGGCAAGGACACCGGCCTCAACCACTTCCCGTCCCGGTCCTTCGCCGTCAACGCGGCGTGGTTGACCGTGGTCATGCTCGCGGTCGACCTGATCACCTGGACCCAGCGCCTGCTTCTCGACGGCGACCTGGCGAAGGTCGAGCCGAAGGCGTTGCGCTACCGGTTGTTGCACACCGCCGCGCGGATCACCCGCGGGCAACGCCGAGTCTGGGTCCGTATCCAACGGTCCTGGCCCTGGGCGGTCGATCTCGCCCGCGCGTTCGCGCGGCTGTGCGCGTTGCCTGTTCCTGCTGGTTGATCTCCGAAGCCCGACACGACGAGCGGCGGGAGCTCCCGGCAGAACGCGCAGGCCGGCCCCTTCGCCATGCCCACCCATCGAACGAACCGGACCGGATCCGCCGCCAGCCGATCACGCGGTCAATCCGCAGCTCCGTGAATCACCAGGGCTAGAGCGCCGAGGGGACGAACTGACCGGCACCGTGGTGTCCGAGGTCGGCACGCCCCGGCGGACCGCGCGCTGGGCGCAGGTCGGCCTGGGTGTCCTCGACCTGCGCGAGGCGGTGACGGCGGCGGCCGGCTTCCCGTGGGAGCAGCCGCTGCGCAACTCGGTGGTCGTGCGGGAGCCGGTCGGTGTCGTCGGTGCCATCACGCCCTGGAACTACCCGCTGCACCAGATCACCGCCAAGATCGGGGCCGCACTCGTCGCGGGCTGCACGGTCGTGGTCAAGGCCAGCGAGGTCGCGCCGCTCACCGCGAACCTGCTGGCAGAGGCGGTCGACGCGGTGGGCGTGCCGGCCGGGGTGTTCAACCTCGTCCACGGGTACGGCCACGTCGCGGGGGAGGCGCTGGTGCGCCACCCCGACGTCGACATGGTCAGCTTCACCGGCTCGAACGCCGTCGGGAAGCGGATCATCGAGCTCTCCGCGGGCACCGTGAAACGGGTGTCGCTGGAGCTCGGCGGCAAGAGCGCCGCCGTGCTGCTGCCGGACCTCACCGACGAGGAGTTCGCGAAGGCGGTGCCGCACACGGTGCGGGCCTGCTACATGAACGGCGGTCAGTCCTGCAACGCGCAGACCCGCATGCTCGTCCCGCGCGAGCGCCTCGCCGTCGCGGAGGAGCTGGCGAAGCGGGCGGCCGAGCTCTACGTCCCGGGCGACCCGGCCGCGGACGCCACCAAGCTGGGCCCGCTGGTCACCGCGGACCAGCGTGACACGGTCCTCGGCTACGTCCGGACCGGCGTCGCCGAGGGCGCCCGCCTGGTCACCGGCTCGACCGAGCCGCTGGACGGGCCCGGCTACTTCGTGGCGCCCACGGTGCTCTCCGACGTCGCGCCGGACGCGACCGTGGCGCAGGAGGAGATCTTCGGGCCGGTGCTGTCGATCATCCCGTTCGACACCGAGGACGAGGCCGTCGAGATCGCGAACGGCACGATCTTCGGGATCGCGGGCGCCGTCTGGTCCACCGACACCGCCCGCGCCGAGGTCGTTGCACGGCGCATCCGGGCCACCCAGATCGAGGTCAACGGCGGCGGCTTCAACGGTGCCGCGCCCTTCGGTGGCTTCAAGCAGTCCGGGCACGGCCGCGAGGGCGGCGCGTTCGGGCTGGAGGAGTTCGTCGAGATCAAGAGCATGCAGTTCCGTCCCGCGTCCTGACCTGTCCTGACCACCCGAGAAGGACCCACCACCATGGCCGACCCCGGGCTCTACCCTGCCTTCCCCTATGACGCCGAGACCGCGGCGGGCCTGGCCCGCACCATGTTCGACCACCTGGACAACGGCACCACCGACATGGCGCCCGGCGTCCTGGAGATCGACCCGGGCGTCTACCGCGATCCGGAGCTCGCCGCCCGTGAGCGCGCCGAGCTGTTCGGCTACGTCCCGATCATCGCCGCGCACGGCACCGAGCTGCCGAAGCCGAACGACTACCTGACCGTGCAGCTGCCCAACAACGAGGTCGTGCTCGTGCGGCAGCGGGACGGGCAGGTCCGGGCGTTCGTCAACACCTGCCGACACCGCGGCGCCCGGCTGGTGAACGAGGACTCGGGCAACCGGCGCTTCTTCTCCTGCCGCTACCACGGCTGGTCCTACGGCGGCGACGGCAGCCTGCGCGCCATCGCGGACGGGTCGACCTTCGGCGAGATGGACACGACCTGCCTGGGGCTCAAGGAGGTCCCGGCCGAGGAGCGGCACGGCTTCGTCTGGGCGGTGGACTCCGCCGCCCCCGGCCGGAAGATCGACGTCGGCGAGTGGCTCGGCCCGGACCTCGACGCCTCGCTGGGCGCGATGGAGATGGACCGCTACCACTGCCACCGGGCCGGCAACTTCGATCTGGAGATCAACTGGAAGGTCCTGATGGACGCCTTCCTCGACGGGTACCACATCGCGTACGCCCACACCGGGACCGTCGCGCCGTACTTCCACAACAACGCCCAGACCTGGCAGCCGATGGGCCGCCACGGACGGATGGTCTCCGCACGCAGGAGCATCGACACGATCCGCGGCCAGGACCCGGCGACCGTGGACGTGAACCGGCACCTCACCGTCGCGCACTTCCTCATGCCCAACATGAGCGTGCTGCGCCAGCCGGACCACCTCGAGGTGCTCAACTTCGTACCCGCGCCGCACACGGCCGTCGGTACCCGGATGCAGATGCGGATCCTGACCCGCGAGCCCGCCACCACCGACGAGCTGACGGCGCGGTGGGAGAAGAACTGGACCATTCTCCAGGCGGTCCTGCAGGACGAGGACATCGTGGTCAACGAGGGCCTGCAGAAGGCCGTCTCGAACACCGACATCGGGCCGCTCCACTTCGGCCGCAACGAGATCGCCAACCAGCACTTCCACCGCTGGATGGCCGCCGCACTCGCCGACCCCCGGCACTGGGGCTGATCATGGGGTACTCGTTCCACGAGCACCGGATCCCCGGGGGGATCGGGGCCGACGACGGCTTCTGGGAGTCCCTGGAGGACGGCGAGTTCCGGCTGCCGCGCTGCGCCGGCTGCGCGGCCTGGACGTGGCCCGCGCACCACCGGTGCGCGGCGTGTGGGGGCTGGGAACAGCGCTGGGAGCCGACGGCGATGGAGGGCCGGATCTTCTCGTGGACCCGGGTCCACGCCGGGGTCGGCCGGACCCGGGAGGTCCCCTACGTCGTGGTGGTGGCCGAGCTGCCCGCCGCGGCGGGCGCCCGGGTCCTCGGGAGGCTGGCCGGACCGGACACGGCCGTCGCGATCGGAGCGCCGGTGACCGGGCACATCGACCCGCCGTCGGCGCGGACGCGGGGCTACGCCGCGCTCCGCTGGAGCCTGTCGTGCTGAGGGGGACCACGGCGGTCGTCGGGCTCGGCGACACGCCGTTCCACAAGCGTGGGACCAGTGGCGAGCCCGCACTCAAGCTGGCGCTGCGGGCGATCGTGGCCGCCGCCGAGGACGCGGGGATCGACCCGGCGGACATCGACGGGTTCGTCTCCTACGGTGCGGAACGCGCGGAGGGCCAGCGGATGATGGCCGCACTGGGTACCAGGGAGCTGCGCTTCGGTGCGCTGGCCTGGACACACGGCGGCGGGATCCCGGGTGCACTCGGGCTGGCCGCGACGGCGATCGTCACCGGCCAGGCCGAGATCGTCGCCGTCTACCGGGCGATGTCGGAGTTCCGGGGCAGCCGGGGCAACGTCGACGTCGGACAGGGGGACACCCCGGCCCAGCAGCTGGTCAACGGCATCGAGGTGCCGGCACAGATGTGCGCGCTGCGCTCCATGCGGCTCATCGAGGCCGAGGGCGTTCCCGCGCGGACCCTGCGGGACATGGCGTTGGTGTCCTACCACCACGCCCGGAACAACCCGCGGGCCGTGGGCCGCAGCGGACTGGACGCCGCGACCTACGACGCCTCGCGGTGGATCTCCGAGCCCTACCGGCTCTACGACTGCTCGCGGGAGAACGACGCCGGCTCCGCCGTGATCCTCGTGTCCGCCGAGCGGGCGAAGGACCTCCGGCCGACGCCCGCCTACCTGCTCGGCGCCCCGATGGGCGCGGCGGGGAGCTGGGGGATGCGGGAGGAGTCCGGGGATCCGTACTGGTCGGCGGGCTTCCAGGGCGTGGCGGACCGGCTCTGGCGCGAGACGGGCTACGGACCGGGGGACGTCGACGTCGCCCAGATCTACGAGAACATGACGGGGATGGGCGTGTCCGCCCTGATCGAGCACGGCTTCTGCACGCTCGAGGGGGCGGGGGAGTTCGTCACCGTCGACAACCTCGTCGCCCCGACCGGAACGCTGCCGGTCAACACCTCCGGCGGCAATCTCGCCGAGGGCTTCGTACACGGCATGAGCCTGGTCGGCGAGGCGGTGCGCCAGATCCGCGGCACCTCGTGCAACCAGGTGCCGGACGCGACCCTGTCACTGATGACGGGCGGTCCCGGGGACCCCGTCGTCTCCACCGCTCTGCTCGCCGGATCGGCGGCCCTCTGATGCGCCGCGTGGTGACGAGCGAGGGTGCCGACGGCCGCTCGTTCGTGCTCTCCGACGGCGAGGCGGCGACCGCCGAGGTCGGCACCATGGACCTCGACCTGCTGTGGCGCAACGACACCGCGCCGGCACTACCCGCGGACACCGACGTCCCGGCCGAGGTGTCCTTCCCGCCGCCGGGCGGCGTCTGGGTGATCACCTGGACCATCCCGGCGGGCACCACCGGGGAGGACCCGGAGGAGATCGTGGCGAGCACCGGGGAGCGTCCCGGCTTCCACTCGACGGAGTCCGTCGACGTGAACGTGGTGCTCGCCGGCGAGGTCGTGCTGGAGCTCGACGAGGGCGAGGTCACCCTGCGCACCGGGGACCTCGTCGTCGTCAACGGCAGCAGGCACGCCTGGCAGAACAGGTCGTCGGAGCCCGTGCGGGTGCTCTCGACGATCGTCGGGGGCACCCGCACCCTCCGCTCTCTCCCTCACTGACGAGTCCTGAGAGGACCCACCATGTCCGCTGTACGCACCGCGGGATCCCGGGCGGTCGTGCTGACCTGCCTCGCGGTCACCGTCATCGACGGCATCGACCTGCTCATGTTCGGCGCCGTGCTGCCGACACTGCTCGAGCGGGGCGAGTGGGGCATCACCGCCGTCTCCGCCGGTCTCGTCGGCAGTCTGTCGCTGTTCGGCATGATGATCGGCGCCACGGTCGCGGGCTACCTGACCGACATCGTCGGCAGGCGACCGATCGTGCTGGGCTGCGTCGCGCTGTTCTCGGTGTTCACCGGGGTCTGCGCGATCGCGCAGAGCCTGGAGATGTTCGCGATCTTCCGCTTCCTGGCCGGTCTCGGCTTCGGCGGCGCGCTGCCCACGGTCATCGCGCTGACCATGGAGTACGTCCGGATCGAGCGGCGGCAGTTCGCCAACGGGCTGATCCAGACGGGCTTCCCCGTCGGCGGCGCGATCATCTCCGTCGTCGCGATCTTCGCCATCCCCGCCTTCGGCTGGCACGCGCTGTTCGCCGCCGCCGCGGTGATCGGGCTCGTCCTGTTCGTCGTCGCCTACCGCAACCTGCCGGAGTCCATGGCGTTCCTCGTGGCCCGCGGCCGTGTGGACGAGGCCCGCGCGCTCGCCGAGCGCTACGACGTCGGCGACGGTGCGGAGTCCTCGATCGCGCTCGCGCAGGCCGACGCGGGGGCGGTCGAGCGGCGCTCGGCCCTCCGCTCGATGTTCGTGCCCGGCCTGCGGGTCGCGGTGGTCCTCTTCCCCGTGATCAGTTTCTTCGGTCTGCTCGTGTCCTACGGGATGAACACCTGGATCCCGCAGATCCTGCGCTCCACCGGCTACGACCTCGGATCGGCGCTCTCCTTCCTGCTGGCGTTCAACATCGGCAGCGCCATCGGCATGGTCGTGCTCACCGGCCTCGCGGACCGCATCGGCTCGCGGCGCGTCATCTCGTCCGGGTTCGTCCTGGGCGCGCTCGCGGTGGCGGTCCTGATCCTGGGCCCGGCACAGGCCGTCGTGTTCACGCTGGTGCTGGTCATCGGCTTCTGCGCGTCGTCGCAGACCGCGGTCTACGGGTTCGCCGGGGTGTACTTCCCGGCGTCCGCACGCGGCACCGTGCTCGGCCTCTGCACCGGCCTGGGCCGCCTCGGCGGCGTCGTCGGGCCGATCATGGTCGGTCTGATCATGTCGACGTCCGCGGGCGCGACCGGCGTGTTCTGGGCGTTCTGCGCGGTGGGCGTCGTGGCCGCCGTGCTCGTGTCCCTCGTGCCGCGGACCGGGCTGTCGGACAGGCGGACCGCGGTGGCGGGGACCGAGGTGGCCACCGCGTGACGCCCGGGGACCTCCACGACGACCTGACCCGGCGCCGCCGGCGCAGCTGACACCCGTCGTCCCGCACGACACCCTCGTCCCACCCGGGGAGCCACCACCATGCCCACGCAGACCGCCGATGTCCCGCCCGAACTCGTCGTCGACTTCGACATCACCGATCCCGCACTCGCCGTGCCGCACGAGGCACTGGCCGAGCTGCAGGAGAGGACACCCGTCGCCTGGTCGCCGCGCCACGGCGGGCACTGGATCCTGACCCGCTACGCAGACTGCTACGACGCCTGCCGGGACTGGGAGACCTTCTCGGTCGCGAACGCCCAGGTGCCGCGGATCACGACCGAGCCGTCGATCCCGAACGAGATCGACCCGCCTGCCCACAGGTCCTACCGGGAGATCCTCAACCCGCTGTTCAGCCCACGTCGGATGGCGGCACTCGAGGAGAGGATCAGGGCTACGGCGGTCGAGCTGATCACGGCCTTCGCCGCCCGCGGCACGTGCGACTTCGTGACCGAGTTCGCGCAGCCGATGACCGCGGGCACCTTCGTGGCGCTGATGGGGTGGCCCGCCGAGCACGCCGCGATGTTCGACCGCTGGACCACCGACCTGCTCGTCGGGAAGCCGGGCGGGACCCCGGAGGAGGACGCGGCGGTGCGCGGCGCAGCCGACGACGCCGTCCGCGGGTACTTCGGGGACATGATCGCCCGCCGGGACGACTCCCGCGCGGACGTGATGGCGCTGCTCTTCGCGGCCCGCTACCAGGGTGAGCGTCCGCTCACCGACGACGAGCTGCGCAAGATCCTCTGGCTCCTGATGGTCGGAGGACTGCACACCGTCCGCGGCGTGCTCTCCTTCGGCATCCTCCACCTGATCGGCGATCCGGCCCAGCGTGCGGCGCTGATCGCCGACCCCGGCCTCTCGGCCACGGCGGCCGAGGAGCTGTTGCGGATCGACTCCCCCGTCGCGCTGGGCCGGCTCGTGGTGCGACGCACCGAGCTGCGCGGGGTGACCCTCGAACCGGGCGACCGGGTGCTGCTGATGTCGTCGGCCGCGGGCCGGGACGGGGAGGTCGTCGAGAACCCGCGTGCGCTGGTGCTGGACCGGCCCGTGAACCGGCACCTGGCCTTCGGCGCGGGAGTGCACCGCTGTGTCGGGTCGCACCTGGCCCGCATCGAGATCCGGGTGGCGCTGGAGGAGATCCACCGCCTCGTGCCCGACTACGCACCGGACGGCGATCCGGTCTTCCACCACAGCCAGGTCCGGGGCCTCGAGCGCCTTCCCCTCCGCTTCACACCGGCGGGATCGTGACCGCCGCCGCGAAGCTCGACCTCGGCGGGCGCCACGCACTCGTCACCGGCGCCGCGTCGGGCATCGGCCGCG
Organism: Pseudonocardia sp. HH130629-09; assembly: GCF_001294645.1. NCBI lineage: Bacteria > Bacillati > Actinomycetota > Actinomycetes > Pseudonocardiales > Pseudonocardiaceae > Pseudonocardia > Pseudonocardia sp. HH130629-09. The sequence continues at coordinate 4,075,552 of NZ_CP011868.1, read as the reverse complement.
CGACGGCGCTCTGGCTGGCCGAGGCGGGCGTCGCCGGTCTGGTGCTGGTCGACACCGACGCCGACGGCCTGGCCGCCCTCGACCCGGGGTGCGAGGTGCGCCGCGAGGTCGGCGACGTCGCCGATCCGGCGCTGTGGGAACGGATCGAGGCAGGGACACCGCGGCTCGATCACGCCGTCCTGAACGCCGGGGTGCCGCCCGCGGGCGTCGCCGTCACCGACATGTCGGCGCAGCAGTGGCGCCGGGTGCTGGGCACCAACCTGGACGGTGCCTTCCACGGCCTGCGCTGCGCGTTGCGGCTCATGCGGCGCGGGGCCGGCGGCAGCGTGGTGCTGACCTCGTCGGTCGCGGGTGTCCGGCCGATGGAATCGACGGCGGACTACGGCGCGGCGAAGGCCGGTCTGACGCACCTGGCCCGGGTCGCGGCCCTGGAGAACGCCGCGCACGGGATCCGGGTCAACGTGGTCGTCCCGGGCAGCGTGGACACAGGGATCTGGGACGCACAGGACGGCTTCCGGCGGACCGTCGCCGATCATGACGGTGACCGGGCCGCGGTCGTCGCGCGGATGGGAGCGCTGAACACCCCGCGGGGGCGGTGGGCCCGGCCCGAGGAGATCGCGGACTCCATCGGCTTCCTCCTTTCCGACCTGGCCGCCAACGTGACCGGCACGTCGCTGGTCTCCGACGGTGGTATCTCCCTGGTCAGCGCGCGGAGCCGGGTGTAGCCGGTGACCGGGACCGAATCCGGGGTGGACCCCGACCTGGAACCGTTGCTGGCGCGGATGCCCACCCGTCCGCTCGGCGCCGCGACCCTCGACGCCGACCGGGCGGCGATGCGCGGGGTGTGGGCCACGACGGCGCCCCCGCCCAACGACGGCGTCGTCCGTACCGAGCGGACCGTCCCCGGCCGTGACGTGCCCGTGGTGGTCCTCGCCCCGGCCGACCGCGGGCCGCGGCCCGTGCCGGCGCTGCTGTTCGTCCACGGCGGGGGGTTCGTCGGCGGCACCGCGGACAACGGCGCGCCGTTCCACCGGCGGATCGTCGCCGAGCTGGGCATCGTCGTGGTGTCCGTCGGCTACCGGCTCGCGCCCGAACACCGCTACCCGGCGCAGGTCGAGGACTGCTACGCCGCACTGCAGTGGCTCCACGACGACGCGGCCGAGCTCGGCCTGGACCCGGCACGGATCGCGGTGGAGGGTGTGAGCGCCGGCGGGGCGCTCGCGGCGTCGCTGGCCCTGCTGGTGCGCGACCGCGGCGAGCTCTCGCTCGCGCTGCAGTCACTCGTCTACCCGATGCTCGACGACCGCCCCGCCGTGACCGAGCCGGACGGCGTGACCGGGCGGATCGCCTGGTTCCGGGAGAGCGACAGGTTCGGCTGGACCTCCCTGCTGGGCCCGGAGGTGGCCGGTGGGCCGGACGTGTCGCCCTACGCCGCCCGGCGCGCGCCGCCGACCTGACGGGCCTGCCACCCACCTATATCGGCGCCGCGGCCCTCGACCTGCTCGTCCACCAGAACCTCGACTTCGCCCGGCGGCTGATCGCGGCGGGCGTCCCGACACAGCTCGAGGTCTACCCGCGGACCTTCCACGGTTTCGACGTCGGATCCGCGCCGGTGAGCGAGACCTTCAAGCGCAACCGCCTGGCCGTGCTGCGGCGGGGCCTGGGCATCGACGGACAGGAGCACCCATGACCACCTGCGGACCCTCGTCGCCGCCGACGGATTTCGATCTCGCGGCGCTGCGGGCGAAGTACGCGGCGGAGCGGGACCGGCGGCTGCGCGAGGACGGCTCGGCGCAGTACGTCCACACCGGCGCGGGCGAGCGCACCGACTTCTGGGAGGCGGACCCGCACAGCCCCCCGGTGGACCGTGACGCGATCGCCTCCGACGTGGAGGTGCTCGTGGTCGGCGGCGGCTTCGCCGGCCTGCTGGCAGGGGCGTACCTGACCGAGGCGGGCGTGACCGACGTCCGGATCGTCGACATGGGCGGCGACTTCGGCGGGGTGTGGTACTGGAACCGGTACCCCGGCATCCAGTGCGACAACGAGGCGTACTCCTACATCCCGCTCCTCGATGAACTCGGCTACATGCCGTCCCAGCGGTTCCCGGACGGCGCCGAGATCTACGAGCACTGCCGCAACATCGGCAAGCATTTCGGGCTCTACGACGGTGCCCTGTTCGGCACGATGATCAGGGCGATCCGCCGCGACGAGGAGACGGGCCGCTGGATCGTGACCACCAACCACGACGACGAGCTGCGCGCCCGCTACGTCGTGCTGGCCACCGGTCCGTGGAGCAAGCCGAAGCTGCCGGGCATCCCCGGTCTCGACGACTTCACCGGCCACACGTTCCACTCGGCACGCTGGGACTACGGCTACACCGGTGGCAGCGTGTCCGACGTCGTCCTGGACGGGCTCGCCGACAAGCGCGTCGCGGTCATCGGGACGGGGGCCACGGCGATCCAGATCGTGCCCCACCTCGGCCGCCACGCCCAGCACGTGTACGTGTTCCAGCGCACGCCGTCGGCCGTCGACGAGCGTCGCAACCCGCCCACCGACCCGGCGTGGGCCGCCTCGCTGGAACCGGGCTGGCAGAAGCGGCGCCAGGCCGCCTTCCACGCGTTCGCCTCGGAGCCCTTCCCGACCCTGTCACCGGCCGACGACGTCGCCTGCGACTTCTTCACCGAGGTGGGCCGCAACGTCTCCGCACGGATCGCCGGCCGGTCGCTGACCCCCGACGAGCTCGCCGCGATCCGGGAGGAGGAGGACTACGCGGTCATGGAACGCGTCCGCCGCCGCGTCGACGACATCGTGCAGGACCCCGCCACGGCCGAGTCCCTCAAGCCCTACTACCGCTACCTGTGCAAGCGGCCCTGTTCGAGCAACGAGTACCTGGAGACCTTCAACCGGCCGAACGTGACCCTCGTCGACGTGTCCGGATCCCGCGGGGTCGAGCGCATGACCGCGCGCGGAGTCGTCGCCGGCGGCCGCGAGCACGAGGTCGACTGCGTGATCTTCGCGAGCGGGTTCGAGATCTCCGCCCAGGACCAGCGGCTCGCCTCCGGTATCGACGAGATCGTCGGCCGCGACGGCCTCTCGCTGCACGACCACTGGCGCGACGGCTTCCGGACCCTGCACGGCATGACCAGCCACGGGTTCCCGGGGATGTTCTTCATGGGCAACACCCAGGGCGGGGGGAACGCCAGTGTGACGGCCAACTACGTGCAGCAGGGCGGGCACATCGCCTACATCGTCGCCCAGGCGCACGCCCGCGGCGCGACCACCGTCGAGCCCACCCGGCAGGCACAGGACGACTGGGTCGCACTGATCCGCGCCGTCGCGACGCCGACGACGTTCCTGGAGCAGTGCACGCCCGGCTACTACAACAACGAGGGCGGTGGGCACGGCGGGATCCGGCCCGCGGTCGGCGACCGCTACGGACGCGGCTTCTACGAGTTCGACCGGCTGCTGCGCGACTGGCGCGACACGGGCGAGCTGCCGGGGATGACCCTGGTCGGCGCGGCAGGCGACGGGAACGACTGACCTCCCGGCGGACCTGCACCGGCACCGGGCCGCCGCCCGCGAGCGACGCACCCGGTGCGCGGTGTCAGCCGACCGGCCCGATGTGGAACACCAGGTCGCTGCGGTCGTGCTCGAACAGCAGCGGGCGGAGTGCCTCCAGCAGCGGCTCGTCGTCGTGGTCGGCGACGGCCTCGATGTCGCCGGCGCCCTGCTCCCGCAGCCGCGCCACGGCCGCGGTGACCACCGCGCCGAGCGCCGGGCGCAGGGCCTCCGGCGGGGTCCCGGTGGCGACGGTGACCCCGGTGATCTCCGCGGGTCCGCCGTCCGGACCGGGCGCGCGGACCCGGGCCGTGCCCTCGGCGACACCGATCCGGACGACGTCACGGTCGTCGGCGCGATCGGCCCGGTCCCCGGTGTGCGGACCGGTCGGCTCCCCGGCCCGCCCGGGCACGGCACCCTCGGGCGTCGCCTCCCCGGCCGGCAGGACGAGATGGTGCCGGATCGCTGCGGTGGCCACGCCGGACCGGCGCGCCAGCCGTTCGGCCGCCGGATGGCTGCCGTGCGCGACCGCGTGCAGCGTGCGCAGGCCGGTGCCGGCCCACCCGCCCTCGCCCCGGGCGCGGGTCCCGAGCTCCTCACCGACCGCGGTCGCGACGCCGATCGCCCGCCGGCGCGGGTCGACGACCAGGTCGGCGGCCCCGGTGCCGTCCCCGAGGTCCCGGATCGTCAGCACCCCGGCGAGCACGTAGGCGTCGTCGTGGTCGACGTCGTGCCGGTGCAGGCAGGTGTCGATCTCGATCACGGTGGTCGCGCCGGACGACCCGCCGCGGTCCGGCCGGGGCGGCCCGAAGCCCATCTCGGCGTCGTACCGGGCGGCCCGGTCGAGCAGGTCCCGGGCCGCGGCGGACGGCGCCGTCGTCCGCCGCAGCCGGACCAGGTCCGCTCCGAGTGCGCTCGTGGTCATCCCGCGTCCGGCTCGGTGCGGACCAGCCGGTCGAGCTCCCGGCGGAACAGGTGGTTCCCCAGCTCGTTGCGGCCCAGCAGCATCGTCCCGGCATCCTGGCTGCGCATCGCGGCCTGCGATCCCTCCAGGATGGGGAAGTCCTCGTCGTGGATGATCGAGATCATGATCTTCCAGTTCTTCGCCCAGAGGGTGTCCCACTTCTCCTGATCCATCCCGAGCGCCTCGGTGGTGGGAGCCATGATCCGCATCTCCATCACCGAGTTCTCCGGGTCGGCGCCGTAGGGCCGGAACGTCAGCAGCTCGACGTGCGTGGCGTGCTTGAGCAGCATGCTGTTCGGCGCCATGAAGCAGCTCTCGATTGTGTGCCTGCCGATGTCGGCGCCGGCCGGGTCCTCGTCGCCGATGAAGCGGTCGATGCTCTTGCGCGCGGCAAGGAACCAGAAGTGCCTGCCGAAGTCCTCCAGCGCCAGCTTGTTGGTGTGCAGGACCTTCCCGGCGGTGTTCGGGTGGGCGTACTTGACGTGGTAGTTGTCGAGGAAGCCGTCCTGCATGATCTTCCAGTTGGTCGGCCGGTCGAAGGTCTGCGGCGTGACGCTGACCAGGTCCTCGATCTTGTAGCCGGCCAGGATCGCGTCCATCTCGGGCCCGAGCCAGCTCTCGACGTCGATCTCGCGCTTCGCGTTGTCGATCATCCAGAGGAAGCCGTGGCGCTCCTGCACGGGCAGCTCGACCAGGCCGTGCTTCGAGCGGTCGAAGTCGCCGAAGGTATCGTCGAGGGTCACCGTGCGCAGCTCGCCGCTGGGGTCGTAGGACCAGCGGTGGTACGGGCAGGAGAAGAGCCGGCAGCGGCCGGACTCCTCCTCGACCAGCTGCGCCCCGCGGTGGCGGCAGGCGTTGACGAAGGCCTTCACGCCGCCGTCGCGCTGGCGGATGACGATCGCGTTGTTGCGCGGCAGTCTGCGGGTGAGGAACTCGTTCGGCTTCGCGATCTCGGAGCCGTGCCCGACGATGAAGGGCACCTCGCCGAACACCCGGTCGCGCTCCAGCGCGGCGAGCTCGGTGTCCCGGTACTCCACCGCCTCGGACGGTGCGATCTCGCCGAACTCGTCGGTCGTCTCCTTCTCGACGTGCCGGAGCATGGTGCGGAACGCGCGGTCCCGGCGGTCGGTGGCACTGGTCTCGTCGACGGTCATGTCGGTCCTCCTCGTCGTCGTCCGGGTCGGTTCAGGCGGGCAGCGGCGTGCGGCCGTGCCGCCGGTGGGTGTCCGGGATGTCGGTGTGCCGGGTGCGGATCGCCGCCTTGTCGATCTTCATGCTCGGTGTCCGCGGCAGCGGGTCGTCGACGAGGACGACGTAGCGGGGCATCTTGTAGGAGGCGAGACGTGCCCGGCAGTGCTCCAGCACCGCCTCCTCGGTGACCGGTCCGGCGGTCCGCAGGAGGAGCGCGGGGGTCTCGCCGAACTCGTCGTCGGCGACGCCGATGACGGCGACCTCCACGACGTCCGGCAGGGTGAGCGCCGCGCGCTCGACCTCGGCGGCGTAGACGTTCATCCCGCCACTGATGATCATGTCCTTCAGCCGGCCGACGATCCGCAGCGCACCGTGGTCGTCGACGACGCCGACGTCACCGGTCCGCAGCCACCCGTCGCCGAACGTCTCGGTGGTGCGCGCCTCGTCGTCCCAGTACCCGGCGGCGACCCCCGGCCCGGAGATCCGGATCTCGCCGGGCTCGCCCGCCGGCAGCGGGGCACCGTGCGGGTCGGTGACGGCGACCCGCGTGAGGATGCCGCCCTCGCCGACGGACTCGGGGCTGCGGACCGCCATCTCCACGGTGGGGAAGGTGACGTTCGACAGCGACTCGGTCAGGCCGTAGGCCTGGCGCAGCCCGACGCCCTTGGCCGACCACGCCTCGATCAGCTCGGTGGTGACGGGGTTGCCGCCGGTGAAGGCGACGGTCAGCGACGACAGGTCGGCGTCGGCGAACTCGGGCAGGCGCGCCATCTGCTCGTAGAAGATCGTGGTGGCGGCGAAGGTCGTGATCCGCTCGTCGCGGATCAGCCGCAGTGCGGTGCCGGCGTCCCAGCGGGGGAGCAGCACGACGCTGCCGCCGAGGACCAGCGGGCCCAGGAATCCGTTGAGCAGGCCCGCCGCGAACGAGAACGCGCTGACGTTGAGGGCCCGCCCGCGGAGCAGCTCCGGTGCCTGCAGGGTCCACTCGAAGAACGCGCCGAGCAGGGACTCGTGGGTGTAGACGACGCCCTTCGGGTGTCCCGTCGAACCGGAGGTCGGGATGATCGAGACCGGCCGGGACGGGTCGCGGGGCAGGTCCGGGAGCTCAGCAGTCGAGGCAGCCGAGGCGGCCGAGCCGCCCGCGCCGACCTCGCCGAGCGTGCGGACCGTGGGCGCGCCCTCGCCGATCCCGTCCAGCACCGGCCGGTGCCCGTCGTCGGCGAGCACCAGGACCGGGTCGATCCGCGCGAACACCTCGGAGAGCTCGAACGCCCCGAGCCGCTCGTTGAGCGGGCAGAGCACGGCGCCGGCGCGGAGCACGCCGAGCGCGGCGACGGCCCAGTCCACCGAGAGCGGCCCCAGGACGCCGACCCGGTCACCGGGGCGGACCCCGGCATCGACCAGGGTGCGGGCGGCCGCGTCCTGTGCCTCGACGAGCGAGCTCCAGGACAGGGCGCGGTCGGGGTCCTGCAGGGCGGGCGCCTCCGGGCGGCGCCTCGACCAGGCGTACAGGGCGTCGAGAACGGTGGTGTTGCGCATCGTCGGGCATCCTCCGTCGTGGTGGGTGGGGTGGTCGTACGCTCGGCTCAGCGAGCGAGAGGGTGGGGATGGGGCGCAGGCCGCTCATCACGCGGGACGGTGCAGCGCGCGCCGCGCTGGAGATCGTCGATGAGGGCGGGCCGGCGGCGTTGAGCCTGGAGCGGCTCGCCGCGGCCCTGAGCGTCCGCGCGCCCTCGCTCTACAACCACTTCACGGACAAGGCCGAGATCCTCGCCGAGGTCGCGCGGATCATCGTGCTCGACACCCCGCGCGTCCCGGACCCCGAGCCGGGCCGGTGGCAGGAGTGGCTGGTCGAGGAGACGACGCTGTTCCGCCGGTCGCTGCTGCAGCACCCGCGCGCCGTCCCGCTCGTGGTGGAGCACCTCCCGCAGCCCCTGCTCGTACGGCTCTACCAGCAGTACTCGCGCCTGCTCGCGGCTCACGGCGTCCCGGAGCGGATGCATCTCTTCCTCCTCGAGGCGGCACACCGGATGGCGATCGGGTCGGCGATCAGCACGGCGAACGGCCGGGCCGCCCTGCAGAGCCTCGACCCCGGATCCGGGGACGGGCCGCCGGTCGCGCCGGACGAGGAGGACGAGCGACGGTTCGTCGAGATGGTCCGCACCTTCCTGCGCGGGGTCGACCGGGAGATCTGAGGTCTCCCGGTACCACCAGTTGCGCCCTTGTTCGTCCCAAATAAGCTAACAGCTTTAGTAAATGCTGGTCAAGGAGGCGCCACGGAGGACTGATTGCGCCGGTCGCCGGCGGCGCGGCCGGTCCGGGAGCGGCGTGCCGGTGGTGCTTCGTTACATATGACGGATAGTGTCCGGTGATCGCCACCACGGCTCGACGCCGCCCGCCCGGGCCGTCGGCCGGTCCGGAGTCCAGCACTCGAGGAGACAGATGAGCACCACGACCGAGCAGGACCGCACGGCGTCCGGCGACCAGGCCGAGCGCGAGGTGCGCTGTCCGGCGGACGGACGCGTCGTCGGGTCGGTCCCGCGGCAGGGGGCGGCCGACGTCTCGGCGGCGGCGCGCGCCCTGCGGGCGGCGCAGCCCGCGTGGGAGGCACTGGGGCCGAAGGAGCGCAGCAGGCACCTCCGCCGGTGGCTGGACTGGCTGCTCGACAACGAGCAGCGGGTCATCGGCCTGGTCCAGGCGGAGACCGGCAAGTCGTGGTCGGACTCCGCGGTCGAGATGCAGGTGGCGCTCGACGTCATCAACTACTTCACGGCCAACGCGGAGAGGTTCCTCGCCGACAGGAAGGTCGCGTCGGCGGGTCTGCCCAACAAGGTCCGCACGCTGCGGGTCCAGGTGCGCCCGTACCAGCTGGTCGGCCTGATCACGCCGTGGAACGGCCCGCTGGCCGGTCCGATGATGGACGTCGTGGGCGCCCTGGTGGCCGGTGCCGCGGTGCTGAGCAAGCCGTCCGAGGTGACGCCGCTGACCTGGGCCGCCGCCGTCGAGGGATGGAACGAGATCGGTGCGCCGCCGGTGCTCGCCTGCCTCACCGGCGACGGCGAGGCCGGTGCCGCGGTCGTCGAGGAGGTGGACATGGTCATGTTCACCGGCTCGGTCCGGACCGGACGGAGGGTCGCCGCGCGCGCCGGCGAGCGGCTCATCCCGTGCAGCCTCGAGCTGGGCGGCAAGGATGCGATGATCGTCCTGGCGGACGCCGACGTCGAGCGGGCCGCGGGCGGTGCCGTCTGGGGCGCGATGATGAACGGCGGCCAGGCGTGCATCTCGGTCGAGCGGGTCTACGTCGAGGCCCCCGTGTACGACGAGTTCGTCGCGAAGGTCGTCGAGAAGATGCGTGCCGTCCGCCAGGGCATGGACGCGCCGGGGGCCTACGCCACCGAGATCGGCGCGATGGTCACCCCCTCCCAGCTGGAGATCGTCGAGCGGCACGTCGCCGACGCGGAGGCCAAGGGTGCGCGGGTCCTCGTCGGCGGGAAGCGGGGAGCCGCCGGAGACGCCTACTTCGAGCCGACCGTGCTCGTCGACGTCGACCACTCGATGGCCTGCATGCGTGAGGAGACCTTCGGGCCGACCCTGCCCATCATGAAGGTCGCCGACGAGCACGAGGCGCTGCGGCTCGCGAACGACTCCGACTTCGGCCTTTCGTCCAGCCTCTGGACCCGCGACCGGCGCAAGGCCGACCGGCTCTCCCGGCTGATCGAGGCGGGCTCGGTCTCGATCAACAACGCGCTCGTCGCCGTGTTCCAGCTCCCGGTGCCGATGGGCGGCTGGAAGCAGTCGGGCCTCGGGACCCGGTTCGGCGGGGCGAACGGCGTGCTGAAGTACTGCCGCCAGCAGTCGGTCGTGTCGGAGCGGATGGCGCTGAAGGCGGAGCCGAACTGGTACCCGATCGTCCCCTCGCGCAGCGAGTTCATGGCGAAGGTCGTGCGGTTCCTGGGCGCCCACGACTGGAAGCGCCGGCTGGGCCGCTGACGTCCCCCCGCCGGGCAGTCCTGCGGCCGTCCGGCGGGTCCGGTGCGACGAGATCGGTGTGGGCGGACGACCCGGTCGGCGATACACTGGACACATCATGTCTCGTGTTGAACGGCACCGGATCTGCCCGCTCTGCGAGGCGACCTGCGGCCTGCTGATGGAGTTCGACGGCCGGGTCGCACGGTCGGTCCGCCCGAACCCGGACGACCGGTTCAGCCGCGGGCACGCCTGCGCGAAGGGGCTCGGGCTCGCCGAGCTGGACAACGACCCCGACCGGCTCTCGGTCCCGCTCGTCCGGCGCGACGGCGAGCTGCGTGAGGCGACCTGGGCCGAGGCGTTCGCCGAGATCGGGCGCCGGCTGGCGCCGGCTGCCGCCGCTGGTGGCCGCCGACCCGCAGTCGGTCGCCGTCTACACCGGCAACCCCGCGGCCCACCACCTCGACCACACGCTCTACCTGCCCGCCCTGCTCGGGGCGATCGGCTCCCGCAACCTCTACTCGCCGGCGAGCATGGACACCTGGCCGAAGAACCTGGTGACGGTGCTGCTCTACGGCACCGGGATCGGGATGTCGCTGCCGGACATCGACCGGACGGACTTCCTCCTGCTGCTCGGGAGCAACCCGCTGGTCTCCAACGGCAGCACCGTCTGCGCCCCCGGGTTCGGCGTGCGGCTGGACGCGCTGCGAGCCCGTGGCGGCACCCTGGTCGTGGTCGACCCGGCCCGCACCCGGACCGCGGAGGTCGCGGACAAGCACCTCGCCGTCCGTCCCGGGACGGACGCGCACCTGCTCATGGCGATGCTCGCAGTGATCGACGCCGAGGGGCTCGTCGACACCGGGGCGGCCGGCACGCTCGTCGACGGCCTCGACACCGTGCTCGACGCCGCGCGGCCCTTCACCCCGGAACGCGTGGCGGACGTCTGCGGGGTGGCGGCCGCGACGATCCGCGACGTCGCGATCCGTTTCGCGACCGCACGCTCCGCCGTCGTCCACTCCCGGATCGGCACCTGCACCCAGGAGTTCGGGACGCTGGCGAGCTGGCTGGTCGAGGTGCTGAACATCGCCACCGGCCGGCTCGACGTCCCCGGGGGTGCGATGTTCGCGACGCCGCCCGGCGGGGGACCGACGACCTGGCCCGGCAGCATGAAGCAGCCGCCGTTCGGCCGCTGGCACTCGCGCGTGCGCGGGATGCCGGAGATGCTCGGCGAGCTGTCCGTCGCCTGCCTCGCCGAGGAGATCCTCACCCCCGGCCCCGGGCAGGTGCAGGCGCTGGTCACGATCGCCGGCAACCCGGCGCGGAGCATCCCGGGCAGCGCCACGATGGAACGCGCGCTGCGCGAGGTCGGCTTCCTGCTCTGCCTCGACACCTACCTGAACGAGACGACCCGGCACGCCGACGTCGTGCTCCCCGCCCCCGGTCTGTTCGGGCACGGGCACATCGATCTCACGCTCAACCACTTCCAGATCCGCGACGTGGCCCGCTACAGCCCGCCCGCCGTCACCCCCGCGCCCGGCGCGATGCCGGAGTGGCACCAGGTGCTGCGGATCGCCGCGATCGTGCGCGGTACCCCGGACCTGCCGATCGAGGTGATGGACGACGAGGTCGCCGACCAGTCGGCCCGCCGGGCCGCCCGGCTCTGCGGGACCGGCCAGGACGAGGTGCTCGCGGCCGTCGCCCCGCGGACGGGGCCCGAGCGCCTGGTCGACATGCGGGTGCGCAGCGGGCCGTTCGGCGACCGGTTCGGCGCCGATCCCGGGGGCCTGACGCTGGAGCTGCTCGAGCGGACCCCCGACGGCGTCGACCTCGGCCCGCTGGAGCCGCGGCTGCCCGGGGTGCTGCGCACCCCGGACGGCCGGATCGACGTCGCCCCGGCGCTGCTGACCGCCGACGTCCCACGGCTGCGGTCGAGCATCGGGCACCGGCACGCCACCGACCTGCGTCTGATCAACCGGCGCCAGCACCGCGGGATGAACTCCTGGCTGCACAACGCGCTGCCCTACCGGGACGACGGCGCGGGCGGCCTGATGATGCACCCCGACGACGCCGGGCGGCTGGACCTGGTGGACGGCGAGCTGGTCCGGATCAGCGCCGGTCCCGGCGACGTCGTCGCCGAGCTGCGGGTGAGCGCCGCGATCCGGCAGGGGGTGGTGAGCCTGCCGCACGGGTGGGGGCACACGGGGTCCGGGCTGCGGATGCACCGGGCCGAGGCGGCGCCGGGGGCCAACGTCAACCGGCTCGTCGACGACCGGGTGCTCGAACCGCTCACCGGGACCCCGATCTTCAACGGCCTGCGCGTCACGGTGACGCCCGCCGACGTCCCGGTGCCGGAGGGGGACCGATGACGCACGTGATCACCCGGACCTGCTGCAACGACGCGGCGTGCGTCGACGTCTGCCCGGTCGACTGCATCCACCCCCGGCCGGGCGACCCGGGGTTCACGACGGCGGAGAGCCTCTACATCGATCCGGCCGCCTGCATCGACTGCGGGGCCTGCGCGGACGTGTGCCCGGTCGGCGCGATCGTCGGCGACCACGCGCTCGACGTCGAGGGCCGCACGAGCCTGCGCCTCGCCGAGACCTACCTCGAGGCGTTCCCGCCGGCGCCCGACCGCGCCCGGCGCCCGGCCCCGGCGCCGCGGCACACCGCCGGGCCGTTGCGGGTCGCCGTGGTCGGGACCGGCCCGTCCGCCTACTACGCGGCCCAGGAGCTGCTGGAACGGACCGGTGGCGACGTGTCGCTGACGTTGTTCGACCGGCTCCCGGTCCCGGGCGGGCTGGTCCGCTTCGGCGTGGCACCCGACCACGGCGCGACGAAGGGCTTCGGCGACGGGCTGGAGCGGCTGCTGCGCCGCCCGCAGGTCCGGCTGCACCTCGACGTCGAGATCGGCGAGCACCTGACGACCGGCGAGCTGCTCGCCCGGCACCACGCCGTGGTGTACGCGGTCGGTGCCTCCGGCGAGCGCCGGCTCGGCGTACCGGGGGAGGACCTGGCCGGCAGCCTGCCCGCCCGTGACCTCGTCGCCTGGTACAACGGCCATCCCGACCACGCCGGGCGGGACGTCCCGCTGGACACCGGGCGGGCCGTGGTGATCGGCAACGGGAACGTCGCGCTCGACGTCGCCCGGGTCCTGGTCTCCGGACGGGCCGCGCTCGCCGCCACCGACATCGCGCCGCACGCGCTGGACGCGCTGCGGGACAGCGCGATCCGGGAGGTGCACGTGGTGGGCCGCCGCGACGCGTCGCACGGCGCGTTCAGCACCCCGGAGCTGCTCGCACTGGACCGGATCGACGGGGTCCAGGTGCTCGTCGGTGACGGCGAGGCGGTCACCGGCCCGGTGGACGGGTACGCCGCCGGGCTCAAGTCCGAGGCGGTCGCCCGGTACGCGGCGCGCACGCCGGACCCGGACCGGCGGCGGATCGTGCTGCGCTTCGGCCGCACCCCGCGGGAGATCGTCGACGACGGCGCCGGGGCGGTGGCCGGGGTCCGGTTCGGCACCCCCGACGGCGGGACCGAGCTGCTGGACTGCGGGCTGGTGCTCCGGGCGATCGGGTACCGCGGGACGCCGCTGCGCGGCCTGCCGTTCGACGACGACCGCGCGGCCGTCCCGCACGCCGCGGGCCGCGCGCTGCAGGAGCCCGGCGGGGCGCCGCTCACCGGGCACTACGTGACGGGCTGGATCAAGCGCGGCCCGTCCGGCGTCATCGGGACCAACCGCGGGTGCGCGGCCGAGACCGTCGCCGCCCTGCTGGAGGACCACGCGGCCGGCCGGCTTACGGACCCCGGGCCCGGCGCCGAGGCCGACCTCGACCGGCTCCTCGCCGAGCGCAGGCCCGGACGGGTCGGACTGGCCGGCTGGCGGGCGATCGACCGGGCCGAGCGGCTCGGCGGTCGCGCCGCGGGCGCTCCCCGCCGCAAGATCGTCACCCTGGAGGCCCTGCGCACCACCGCCGCACAGGCACCCCCCACCCCCTGACCCGCCCACAGCCGCCCCACCCCGGCTCCAGGCCCTGCGGCAGACGCTCACGGAATGCGGCGGCGCTCGCGCGATCGGGCGAGCGTTCTTCGGTTCGGTGCGCGTCTGCCGGGGCGTGGCTGTCAGTAGGCGATGAAGAGGATCTCGTCCCGGGAGTACTCGTGGTCGGGGTGCTTCGCGGCGAGGTGCTCCTGGGTCAGGCGGACGAGGTCGTCCTCGTCCTCGCCGTGGATCCGGGCCCCGCACGGGCAGGTCAGGTTGGTCTTCACGGTCGTCCCTCCGGTCGTCCGGTTCCGGCGGCCGCGCCGACCGCCACGTGCTCCATGAAGTCGAGCAGGCTACCGGTGAAGACGTCGTTGTCGTCCCCGGCGACCATGTGCCCGGTGCCGTCGACCTCGACGTACCAGGCGTCCGGCACCAGCTCGAGCAGCTCGCGCGCACCGGCCGGGCTGACCACGTCGGACCCGGCGCCGCGCACCAGCATGGTCGGCACCGCCAGGTCGCGCGCGGCCGCCCGTGCCCGCCGCTCGTTCGCGGACAGCGTCTCCGGCGCGGTCTGCCGCTCGTCGACGAGCCGCGGGTCCCAGTGCCAGTACCAGCGCCCGGCCCGGCGCCGTAGGTTCTTCAGCAGTCCACGCGGATTGCGGGGCCGCGGACGGTGTGGGTTGTAGGCGGCCACCGCGTCGGCGACGGCCTCCAGCGACGGGAATCCCTCCTGCCCGGCCCGCATGAAGCGGGTGACCGCCGACGTCCCGGCCCGTTCCGTGGTCGGGGTGACGTCGACGAGGACCAGGCCGCGGGCGAGGCCCGGGTCGGTGCCGGAGGCGAGCAGCGAGGTCATCCCGCCGAGCGACGCCCCGATCAGGACCGGGGGTTCGTCGAGCGTCCCGGTGACCGACCGGAGGTCCGCGACGTGCGCGTCGAGGGTGTAGTCGCCGTCCGGGGACCACTCGCTGTCCCCGTGACCGCGCAGGTCGAGGGCCAGCACCGTCCAGCCCGCCGCGGCGAGGCGCCGCGCGGTGTGCCGCCACGAGTGGCGGGTCTGGCCGCCGCCGTGCAGCAGCACCACAGCGCCGCGGCGGTCCGGACCGGTGGGCTCCCACCGGTCGGCGGCGAGCCGGACGCCGTCGCCGTCGAGGTGGACGGTGCGGCTGCCGGGCTCGTCCCGGACGCCCGCCGTCACCGGTCGCTCCGCACGGCGGTGGCCGGCTCCGGGGCCGCAGGCCAGTCCGGCACCAGGTGGAGCCGGTCGGCGATGCGGTCGCCGAAGGCGGCGGGCCGCTTCTCCAGGAACGCGGAGACACCCTCGGCCACGTCGCCACCCCGCCCGAGCTCGTCGATCGCGAGCGTCTCGATCCGGTGCGCCTCCCACGGGTCCGCGGCGCCGAGCATGCCCCACAGCAGCTTCCGGGACAGCGCGACCGAGGCGGGCGAGGTGTTCCCGGCGATCTCGGCGGCGAGCGACAGCGCGGTGTCCAGAAGCTCGCCGGTGGGCACGACCCGCGAGACCAGTCCGCCCGCCAGGGCCTCCCCGGCGTCGAACACGCGGCCGGTGCTGACCCACTCCATCGCGCGCGAGATGCCGACGATCCGGGGGAGGAACCAGGTCGACGCGGCCTCGGGCACGAGCCCGCGCCGCGCGAACACGAAGCCGAACCGGGCTGTGTCGCCGGCGATGCGGACGTCGGAGGGCAGCGTCATCGTCGCGCCGACCCCCACCGCGGCCCCGTTGACGGCGGTGATTACCGGCTTGCGGGAGGCGGCGATCCGCAGGGCGACGACACCCCCGAGGTCACGGGCCACGCCGTCGACGGTGCCGTGGTCGGCCCGCGGCGCGCCGGCGGAGTCGCCGGAGAACGTGTCGGTCCCGCGCTCCAGGTCGGCGCCGGCGCAGAAGCCGCGGCCGGCGCCGGTCAGGACGACGGCGCGCACCGCGTCGTCGGCGTCGGCGGTGTCGAAGGCGGCGACCAGCTCGGCCGCCATGGTCGCGGTGAAGGCGTTGAGCCGGTCCGGCCGGTCCAGGGTGATCAGTGCGGTCGCGCCGGTGATCTCGTAGCGGATCTGGGTGCGAGGCGGGGTGTCGGTCGCGGTCATGACCTTCCTCCGGCTTCCGGGGCCCCGGGCGGGGCCAACACGGCCGGACGGCGTTCCCGCGCACCCGGCCATAAACCATAAGACATTAGTTTTAGTATGCCCGGGCGCGTGCCGGACGCGGAAGCACCGCGGTGTGGCTTACCGTAAGACATACAACGTTGATTGTCACATATCCTGCCGGATACCGTCCGCTCGCCGGACGCGACGCAGCGCCACCGGGCGCGGAATGGAGACCGGTTCGTGTCGAACGATCTCGCCAACGCCGTCGATCGCAGCACCTTCTTCGTCGGTGGTGACTGGGTCCCGCCCGCGGGGACGGAGCGGGTCGACGTCCTGGAGGCCGCCACCGGTACCGCCTTCGGCAGCGCGGCCCTGGCCGGCCCGGCCGACGTCGACGCCGCCGTGGCCGCCGCGGGCGATGCCCTGCACGGCCCCTGGGGAGCGACGACCGGCGCCGAGCGCGCGACCGTCATGCGCCGGCTGGCGGCCGCGCTGAAGACCCGCGCCAAGGACACCGCCGCGCTCGTCAGCCGCGAGAACGGGATGCCCCGCTCGCTGTCGATCGGCGCCAACGGGTTCAGCCCGCCGCTGATGCTCGACTACTACGCGGGCCTCGCCGAGGGCCTCGACGCCGACGACGTCCGCTCCGGCATGCTGGCCCGGGTGCGGGTCCGCCGTGGCCCGGTCGGCGTCGTCGCCGCGGTGACGCCGTGGAACTACCCGCAGGCGCTCGCCGCGATGAAGATCGCCCCCGCGCTCGCCGCCGGCTGCACGGTGGTGCTCAAGGCCGCCCCCGAGACCGCGCTCGACGCCTACGTCTGGGCCGACGCCGCCGTGGAGGCGGGGCTCCCGCCGGGCGTGCTGAACATCGTCCCCGGCGGCCGGGAGGCGGGGGCGCACCTCGTCGCGCACCCGGGCGTCGACAAGGTCGCCTTCACCGGGTCCACCGCGGCCGGGCGGGCGATCGGCGAGGTCTGCGGCCGGCTGCTCCGCCCCGTCACCCTCGAGCTCGGCGGCAAGTCGGCCGCCCTGCTCGCCGAGGACGCCGACCTCGACGCGTTCCTCACCGCGCTGCCCGAGGTCTCGCTGGCCAACAACGGCCAGACCTGCCACGCGTGCACCCGCATCCTCGCGCCGCGCGGCCGCTACGACGAGATCGTCGACGCGATCACCGACACCGTCCGGTCCCTGCCGGTCGGTGACCCCCTCGACAAGCAGACCCGGATCGGCCCGCTGGTCAGCGCGGCGCAGCGGGACCGGGTACTCGGCCTGGTCACCGCGGGCCGGGACGCGGGGGGCCGGGTGACCACCGGCGGCGCCGTCCCGGCGGGGCAGGAGCGGGGCTGGTTCGTCGAGCCCACCGTGTTCGCCGGCGTCGACAACGACAGCGCGATCGCCCGCGAGGAGGTCTTCGGCCCGGTGCTGTGCGTCCTGCCCTACGACGACACCGACGACGCGGTCCGGATCGCCAACGACTCGGAGTACGGGCTCGGCGGCACCGTGTGGACCACCGACCTCGACCGGGGGCAGGCGATCGCCGACCGGATCCGGTCCGGCACCGTCGGCATCAACCACTACGCGCTCGACGTCCTCGGGCCGTTCGGCGGGGTCAAGGCCAGCGGCCTCGGCCGCGAGCTCGGGCCGGAGGGCCTCGCCCCCTACGTCGACCTCAAGTCCGTCTATCTGACCCCGGAGTCCCGATGACCGGCAGTGCCACCCCGGCCGAGACCCCCGACGAGCCGGCCGCGACCTACGAGCGGCGCGGCCACGTCGGCCTGATCACGCTGAACCGGCCGCGCGCGATGAACGCGGTGAACTCCGCGCTGTCCGTCGCGGCCGGTGACGCGCTCGCCGCCGCCGGCGCCGACGACGAGGTGCGCGTCGTGGTGATCACCGGCGCCGGCCGGGGCTTCTGCGCGGGCGCGGACCTCAAGGAGGTCGCCCGCGGCAACCGGATCGACGACCGGGACCACCCGGAGCGGGGGTTCGCCGGGCTCGCCCGGCACTGGGTGGACAAGCCGACCGTCGCGGCCGTCAACGGCTTCGCGCTCGGCGGTGGCACCGAGATCGTCCTGGCCTGCGACGTCGCCGTGATCGACGAGACCGCCTCCCTGGGGCTGCCCGAGGTGAAGCGCGGCCTGATGGCGGCGGCGGGCGGGGTGATCCGGCTGGCCCGGCAGATCCCGCAGAAGGTTGCGCTGGAGGCCGCGCTGACCGGGGAGCCGATCCCCGCGGCCCGCGCGCACGAGCTCGGGCTGGTCAACCGGGTCGCCCCCGAGGGCACCGCCCTCGACGTCGCTCTCGGCCTCGCCGGTGTGATCGCGGAGAACGCCCCGCTGTCGGTGCGGTACAGCAAGCAGGTCGTGCACCGCTCCCGCGACGCCGGCTCCGACTGGGACGACCCGGCCTGGAGGCTCAGCGACGACGCGATGAAGGTCGTGTTCGCCAGCCGGGACGCCCGGGAGGGCCCGACCGCGTTCGCCGAGAGGCGTGCTCCCCGTTGGGAGGGGCGCTAGATGACGGGTGCGGCGATCGCCGGTCTCGGCACGACCGCGATGGGCAAGGTGTACGGCCGGTCCTCGACCTCGCTGGCGGCCGAGGCGGTGCGCGGCGCCGTCGCCGACGCGGGCCTGGCGCTCACCGATCTCGACGGGCTGCTCGTCAGCTCCGGGATCAAGCAGGACGTCGGGGTCGGGCTCGCCGCCGTCCTCGGTCTGCAGGACCTGTCGGTGCTGAACCAGGTGAACGCGTTCGGCGCGACGGCGGGTGTGATGGTCGCCCAGGCCGCGCAGGCCGTCGCCGCGGGCACGGCGAGCACCGTCGCGTGCGTGTTCGCGGACAGCCCGCTGAAGCCCAAGGAGTCCGCGGGCTCGACCTACGGCGCCCCGCAGCGCAGCGGCCGGGGCCGGCCCGTGCGCGGCTACGCCGGGTGGTCGGTGGCCTCGGGCGCGACCAACCCGAACATCCTCTACGCGATGTGCGCGCGCCGGCACATGGAGCGCTACGGCACCACCTCCGAGCAGCTCGGCGAGATCGCCGTCGCGCAGCGGTCGTGGGCGGCGCGCAACCCGCTGGCCCAGATGCGGGAGCCGATCACCCTCGCCGACCACCAGGAGTCGCGGTGGATCGCCGATCCGCTGCACCTGCTGGACTGCTGCCTGGTGAGCAACGGCGCCGTCGCGGTCGTGGTGACCTCGGCGGACCGCGCGGCCGGGCTCGCGCGGCCCGCGGTGCACGTGTGGGGATACGGCCAGGCCCACGCCCCGCGGCGGATGCAGGCGGGCTCCGACTGGGGTCTCGTCACCCCGGCCGCCCGTTCCGGGCCGCAGGCCCTGCGGATGGCCGGCGTCGGGGTCGGCGACGTCGACGTCGCCGAGATCTACGATTGCTACACCTACACGGTGCTGGTCACTCTCGAGGACTACGGGTTCTGCGCCAAGGGTGAGGGCGGTGCGTTCGTCGCCGACGGGCGCCTCGCCCCTGGTGGCACGCTGGCCTGCAACACCGGCGGCGGCCAGCTGTCGTCGTACTACATGTGGGGCTTCACGCCGCTGTCCGAGGCCGTGATCCAGGCGCGGGCCGACGGCGGGGAGCGTCAGGCGCCCCGGAACGACGTCGTGGTGGTCAGCGGCAACGGCGGGATCCTCGAGCACCACTCCACGCTGGTGCTCAGCCCGCACGCGAGGAGCGGACGGTGACCGGCTTCCCCCAGGTCGAGCGGGACGACACGAGCGCCGCGTTCTACGACGCGGCGGCCCGCGAGGAGCTGCTGATGCAGCGCGGCCCGTCCGGCACGGTGCTGCCCCCCGAGGCCAGGACCGACCCCGCGAGCGGATCGGCCGATCTCGAGCCGGTGACCGTCTCCGGCGACGGCGTCCTGGTCAGCTGGGCGGTGGTGCACCGCGCCCCGCTCCCGGCCCTGGCCGACGCCGTGCCCTACGTCAGTGCGGTCGTGGAGCTGGCGGAGGGGCCGTGGGTCATCGTGCGGCTGGTCGGCGACATCTGCTCGCTCAGCGCCGGTGACCCGGTGCGGGCACGGTTCGTCCGCTCGGGGGCTCCCGAGGACCCCGGCGAGGTGTTGCCGGTGTTCGAGCCGGTCGCGACCGGTGTGACCAGCTAGCATCGACGGGGTTTTCGACAGGGAGGGGCCGGACGTGGCACGAGGGCGAGGGCCGTTCGCGGGCGGGCCGGAGCAGGCCCGGCGCCAGCTGGTGGTGGCCGCGGAGGAGTGCTTCCTGGACTTCGGTGTGCGGCGTACGACGATGGACGACGTCGCGCGCCGGGCGGGTGTCTCGCGCCCGACCGTCTACCGCTACTTCTCCGACCGGGACGCGCTCGTCGTCGAGGTCGTCACACGCCGCGCGCGGACCTTCGGGGTCCGGGCGAGGGAGTACATCTCCGGGCGCCCCGACTTCCCGTCGAAGATCGTCGACGGGCTCGGCTACCTGGTGCGCGGCGGGCGGCGGGACCCGATCCTGAGCGCGTTGCTCCAGCCGGACAACCTGTCCGCCACCAGCGGGATCCTCACCGCGGGGAAGGTCGCCGAGCGGCTGTCCTTCGAGGTGTGGGAGCCGATCCTGATCGCCGCCCAGGAGGCGGGGGAGATGCGGCCCGAGATCGACCCGCAGGAGCTCTGCGGCGTAATGGCGGACCTGGAGCTCATGATGATCGGGCGGCAGGACCTGCTCGACCCGGACGGGCCGGGCGTGCGCGAACTCGTCGGCGACTTCCTGCTGCCGGCACTCGCGGCGTGAGGGTGCCCGGCCGTCCGCTCAGCCGGCGGCCGGCACCGGGACCGTGCCGTAGGTGCCGGCGCGGTGCAGAGCCGGCGCGACGAAGGTCTGCATGAGGGAGCGCTGCGCCTCGTCGGTGCTGCCGGGCCGGTTGGTGCGGCTGAGCACCACGAGTTCGATGTAGGTCAGCCAGGTGCAGAACGCCGTCACGTCCAGATCGGAGCGCACCTCGCCCGCGTCCTTCGCGTCCTGGACGATCGGGCCCCAGAGCTCCGCGGACAGGGTCACCGGCAGCCGGGACGCTTCGGGGTGACCCTGCATTCCCTCCATGAACTCCAGGCTGACCAGCTGCTGGAGCATGGGATCGCGGCTCCCGGCGTCGACCAGGAAGATCATGCCGTCGACGAGCTTGTCGTCGATCCGCGCACGAGTGTCGATGAAACGGCGGGCCCGGTCCAGCAGGTCCCGGGCGCGGGACAGCAGGACGCCGAGCACCAGGTCGTCGCGGTTGGAGTAGTGCCGGTAGACGGTCGGCCGTGACACCCCCGCCTCGCGAGCGATGTCGTCCATCGTCGTCTTGGTGATACCCAGACGTAGGTAACAGGCCTCTGCGGCGAGCAGGATCGCCGTCGCGGGGTCGGACACCCGTGTCCGGGCGGCCCGGGGCCGGCCGCCACCGGAGCTCTTCGACATGGCACCTCTTCTCGAAGCTCGACCGCAGGATACCTCGCCGCCGGACACACCGATGATCGATCGTTGGGCCGGACGGCGCAACGGCCGTCATGACACGTGACCCCGCGCGCGGGCGCCCGCTGCATGGCCCGCCCGTCCATGGTGCCATGTGATACGAAAAACACGGAGTGTCCGGTGTAGTGATCTCGGACGCGGAGGTAGCCTCTCCTCTTATCTATATTCTTTAGATTTCTGGGTGAGTGGCCGCGCCGACGCGGCCGGGACCGAAGGGGCGCACTGCGTGAGCGGCACGAACATCCAGCACGACGGCCTCCCGCTGGCAGGGCTGCGGATCATCGACCTGGCCGACGGGGCGGCCGAGGGGTGCGGACGTTACCTCGCCGACCTCGGCGCCGACGTCCTGCGGGTCGAGCCGGCCGGCGGGGCGCCCGGGCGGGCCGACCGGCTGGGGTTCGCCCTGCGCAACGCGAACAAGCGCAGCACCGTCCTCGACCTCGGCTCCGGCGCGGGACGGCAGCGGCTGATCGAGGAGGCCCGCCACGCGGACGTCCTCGTCGAGTCGTTCACCCACGACGAGGCCACCGCGCTCGGTCTCACCCCGGACGAGCTCGCCGCCGTGAACCCGGAGCTGGTCGTCGTCTCGGTGACCGGGTTCGGCCGCACCGGGCCGTACCGGGACCGGGTGGCGACCGAGGACGTGCTGGCCGCCGCCGGCGGCGTCCTGTGCCGGTCGGGCCGCCCGGGCGGGACGCCGCTGCTGCCGCCCGCCGGGCTCGTCGACCAGCTCGTCGCCGTGCACGCGGCGTGGGCGACGCTGGTCGCGTATGTGAAGCGGCTGCGGACCGGCGTGGGTGAGCACGTCGACGTGTCCGCGCTCGAGGCCGTCGTGCACGGGTTCGACCCGGCCTTCGGCGCCCAGGGCACGGCCGCGGCCGGCCGTGCCGAGACGTTCCCGCGGGACCGGCCCGACGCGGCCAACTTCTACCCGGTCTTCCCGTGTGCCGACGGGAGCGTGCGGATCTGCCTGCTGGCGGCCCGGCAGTGGCGTGCGATGTTCGCCTGGCTCGGCGAGCCGGAGGAGTTCACGGATCCGCGGTTCGACGCCATCCCGGCCCGCTACGCCGCAGCGGACCGCCTCAACCCGCTGATCGCGAAGCTCTTCGCCGGATCGACGCGCGAGGAGCTCGTCGCCGAGGGCACCGCCCGCGGCATCCCGGTCGCGGGGATGCTGAGCCCGGACGAGGTGCTCGGGGCGGAACACTTCCGGGAGACCGGCTCGCTGGTGGAGACCGAGCTCGCCGACGGGCTCCGGGCGCTCGTGCCGTCGGGCTACGTGACCGTCGACGGCGTCCGGGCGGGCCTGCGTGCCCCGGCACCCGGCCCGGGGACCGACGCCGGCGGGTTCGGCGAGGCGCCGCCCCGGGACCTCGGGCTGCCCCCGCTGCCTGCCGGTGCCGGACCGCTCACCGGGGTCCGGGTGCTCGACCTCGGAGTCATCGTCTTCGGCGCCGAGCTGGGCCGGGTGTTCGCGGACCAGGGTGCGGACGTGATCAAGGTCGAGAACAGCGCCTACCCCGACGGTCTGCGCCAGACCCGCAAGGGCGGCGGGATGAACCCGTCGTTCGCCTGGGGGCAGCGCAACAAGCGGGGTCTCGGGCTCGACCTGCGCAGCTCCGAGGGCGGCAGGCTCTTCCGGGAGCTGGTCGCCACGGCGGACGTCGTCCTGGCCAACTTCAAGCCGGGCACGCTCGAGTCGCTCGGCTTCTCCCAGGCCGAGCTCGCCGCCGTCAACCCGCGGATCGTCGTCTCCGACAGCAGCGCGTTCGGCGCGCGCGGGCCCTGGCGGAAGCGGATGGGGTACGGGCCGCTCGTGCGGGCCTCCTGCGGGCTCTCGGCGCTCTGGCGGGACCCCGCGGCGGACCCAGCGGACCCGGCCGCGTTCTGCGACGGGTCGACCGTCTATCCCGACCACGTGGCCGCGCACGTCGCCGCGGTCGCGGTGCTCGCCGCGGTGATCGGGCGGGCCCGCACCGGCCGGGGCAGCGCCGTCGACACCGCCCAGGCCGACGCGGCGCTCGTCGCGCTGGGCCCGGTCCTGGCGCGGTCGTCGCTGCGGCCCGGGACGGAGTCGGCGGAAGGGAACGCGCGGCGCGGTGCGGCGCCCTCCGGTGTCTTCCCCTGCGCGGGTGACGACGAGTGGTGCGTGATCACCGTTCGTGACGACGAGGCGTGGCGCCGGCTCGCGTCCGCGACCGGCCTGCCCGACGATCCGGGTCTCCGGACCGCCGAAGGGCGGCTCGCGCGGCGCGGGGAGATCGAGGAGACCCTCGCCCGGTGGACCGCGGGGCACTCCCCGGACAAGGTCGCCGAGATCCTGCAGCGGGTCGGCGTGCCCGCGGCCGCGATGCTGCGACTGCCCGACGAGCTGACGGATCCGCAGCTCGTCGCCCGCGACGCGTTCCACACGCTCGAGCACGAGCAGCTGTCCGCCGCGGTCCCGACCGGCGCCCGGATCGCGCGGTTCTCCACGGTGCCGGACCCGGAGCTGCGCCCGGCCCCGATGCCCGGCGAGCACACCCGACAGATCTGTGCCGAGGTGCTCGGCCTGCCGGATCCGGTTGTCGACGAGCTCGTGGAGGCGGGTGTCCTGCAGGTCCGCGACCCCGGGCCGGCGATCGGGTGAGGTTCCACCCGACCCGGGGTCGACGCCATCACCCGTATTGGCTAAGTTACTTCGAGACAATATTCGTCGTTTGTCATGTTACGCGTCACCGGCGACCGAACAGGAGCGACCCATGACCACCACTGAGGCCGACCTCACCCCCGATCTCGTCGTGGATTTCGACATCTACGACCCGTCCGTCACGATGCCGGTCGACCGGATGCAGGAGAAGACGGCCGAGCTGGCCGCCATCGGGCCCATCGTGTGGTCGACGACGCACGGCGGCCACTGGCTCGTCACGTCCTACGAGCACGTCCACGCGATCCTGCGGGATCCGGAGACCTTCTCCAGTCACCCGAACAACCTGGTCGACGCCGGGCAGGGCAAGTTCCTGCCGATCGAGCTCGACCCGCCGGAGCACACCTCCTACCGGCAGGCGCTGCAGCCCCTGTTCAGCCCGAACCGGATGAAGGTGCTGGAGCCGCGGATCCGCGAGATCGTCATCGAGCTGATCACCTCCTTCCAGGCCGACGGGAAGGTCGAGTTCGTCGAGAAGTTCGCGCACGAGCTGCCGACGCAGGTGTTCCTGGCCCTGATGGGGTGGCCGCTGGAGGACGCGGCGTTGTTCACCGACGCCACCGAGGTCGCGCTGAACGGACGCCCGGGCGAGACCCCGGAGCAGGCCGCGGAGTCGCGCACGAAGGCCGCCTACGAGATGTTCGGCTACTTCATGAAGGTCATCGCCGAGCGCCGGGCCGCCATCGCCTCCGGTGACGCCGCCCCCGAGGACGTCACCAACGCGATCATCGCCACCGAGATCACCGACTCCGAGGGCGTGCAGCGCCCGCTCACCGACGACGAGCTCGCCCGGATGTTCTTCCTGCTGCTCATCGCCGGTCTGCACACCACACAGGGCTCGCTCGCGTGGATGATGCTGCACCTCTCGCAGAACACCGAGGAGCGCGACAAGCTCATCGACGACCCGGGTGCGGTGCCCGCGGCGGTCGAGGAGATCCTGCGCTACGAGGCCGCGATCGCGATGGGCCGTCGCGCGACGACGGACGCCCGGATCGGCGACATCACGGTGCGTGCGGGCGACCAGATGCTCCTGCTGCTGTGCGCCGCGAACCGTGACGAGGGCGAGTTCGACGACCCCGGCTCGCTCGACGTCGAGCGGACGCCGAACCGGCACCTGACCTTCGGCTCGGGCCCGCATCGCTGCATCGGGTCCCACCTGGCCCGGCTGATGCTGAAGATCGCGGCGGAGGAGCTGCACCAGCGGATCCCGGACTACCGGCTCGACCCGGAGGACCCGCCCGTCGTCCTGCCGAGCCAGGTCCGCGGGTTCGCGCGGCTGTCGTTGCTGTTCACGCCGGTGGCCTGACGGCCGACGGCGACGTGAGGCCGGCCGGGCGCGCCCCGGCCCGCGACACCGGCGGCACCGCGACCGGGTCGGCTCCCGGGCTCCCGGGGCCGGCCTCGGTGCGCGACCGGCGCGGCTGCCGGGCCCGTGGCACGTACGAACGGGTCTGCACGGCATCGAGGAGCACGAGGAGAGACATGGAACAGCACCTGACGGTGGACCGGAAGGCCTGTGCCGGACACGGGCTCTGTTACGGGGCCGCGCCCGAACTCGTGGATTGCGACGAACAGGGCGACCCGGTCGTCCTCACCGATCCGGTACCACAGGCACGGGTCCGCGAGGCCCAGCATGTCGTGGACATGTGCCCGGAGCGGGCGCTGGCCCTCGAACAGACGCAGTCGGCGTGACCGGCGACGGCAGCGCGTGAAGTGAAAGGTCATCGAGGTGGGTAGGTCCGATCCGGCATCCGTGCACGACATCGACATGGAGGTCGCGGACCGGGAGACGGTCGCCGACGGCGTCGTGCGGCTGACCCTGCGCGCGATGGACGGGCGACCCCTCCCGGAGTGGGAGCCGGGCGCGCACCTGGACCTCCATCTCGGCGACGACCTGATCCGGTAGTACTCGCTCTGCGGCGATCCCGGAGACCGCGAGGTGTACCAGGTGGCGGTGCTGCGGGAGCAGCCCGGCCGGGGCGGCTCGACGCACGTCCACGACGTGCTGGAGACCGGCACCGCACTGCGGGTCCGCGGCCCGCGGAACAACTTCGCGCTGGCCGAGGCGCAGCGCTACCTCTTCGTCGCGGGCGGGATCGGCATCACGCCCGTCGTCCCGATGATCGCGGCCGCCGAGAAGGCCGGCGCCGAGTGGCGGCTGGTGTACGGCGGCCGCTCCCGCGCCTCGATGGCCTTCGTCGACGAGCTGGTCGAGCGGTACGGCGACCGGGTCGAGGTCGTCCCGCAGGACGAGCGCGGCCTGCTCGACCTCGACGGGCTCCTCGGCACCCCGCAGGACGACCTGCTCGTGTACTGCTGCGGGCCGGAGCCGCTGCTCGCCGCCGTCGAGGAACGGTGCGCGTCGTGGCCGGGTGGCGCGCTGCACCTGGAGCGCTTCTCCCCGAAGGAGGTCGCCGAGCCCGCCTCGGGCGACTCGTTCGAGGTCGAGTTCGCCGGCTCCGGGGTGACCGTGACCGTGCCACCGGGGGTCAGCATCGTCGACGCCGCCGCCGAGGCGGGGGTCGAGATCGAGACCTCGTGCCGGGAGGGCACCTGCGGGACCTGCGAGTCCGAGGTGCTCGAGGGGGTCCCGGAGCACCGGGACTCGCTGCTGACCCCGGACGAGCAGGCGGCGAACGACGTGATGTTCCCCTGCGTCTCGCGGTGCCTGTCCGGGCGGCTCGTGATCGATCGCTGAGCGGACGCCGCACGGCACGGTCGGGACTCCCGTGCTAAACCTTAAGGCTGTAGAATACGTCCGACCAGTTCTCGATCCGCGACGTCACCGGTCGCGGGAGCAGGAGGCGGCAGTGTCCACTGACCAGACCGCGGCGAGTGCCCAGCAGACGGACGAGCTCGCCGCCCGCAACGACCGGATCCGGCGGGCTCTCGACCACATCCGCAACGACAGCACGGATGAGTACGACGGCATCGCCTCGTTCACGGCCGAGGAGTTCACCGACCCGGAGATCGCCCGCCGGGAGCGGGACGCGGTGTTCGGCCGGGTCCCCTCGATCGTGTGCCACGGCAGCGAGATCCCGAAGCCGAACGACTTCATGACGCTGCAGATGCCGCGCAACGACGTGATCATCGTGCGGCAGAAGGACCACTCGGTGAAGGCGTTCGTCAACCTCTGTCGGCACCGCGGTGCGCTGCTGGAGGAGCAGGAGAAGGGCCGCTGCCGGCTGTTCTCCTGCGGCTACCACCGGTGGTCCTACGACACCGACGGCTCGCTCCGCGCGATCACCCGCGACAACACCTTCGGCGAGATCGACCGGTCGCAGTACGGGCTGATCGAGCTGCCCGCCGAGGAGCGCCACGGCTTCGTCTGGATGGTCGACGACGCGGCCGCCGAGATCGACGTCGCGTCATGGCTGGGTGCCGAGATGGACGGCATCCTCGCCGGCTATGGCATGGACAAGCTCGTCTCGGCGCAGGCCGAGGGCTTCGACGAGCCGGTCAACTGGAAGATCATGCAGGACGCGTTCCTGGACGGCTATCACATCCAGTACGCGCACCCGAACACCGCGGCCAAGCACATCCACACCAACGTGATGGCGGCCGAGGACTTCGGGCGGCACGCGCGGTTCATCGCGCCGCGCAAGACGATCGACAAGTACCTCGAGGAGCCCCCGGCCCCGGACGAGGACCTGTCGCCCTACGTCACCGAGACGCACTTCCTGCTGCCGAACAGCACCCTGCTGCGCCAGCCCGACCACTTCGAGCTGCTCACCTTCCGCCCGCACCCGACCGACCCCGGCCGCTGCCGGATGGAGATGCGGCTGGTCGTGCCGAAGGTCGAGGACTCGGGCATGGACTCCGAGCGCTGGACCAAGATCTGGGAGAAGAACTGGAAGATCCTCCTCGCGGTGCTGCACCAGGAGGACTTCCCGCTGCTGCGCAGCTCCCAGCGGGGCATGGGCAGCGCCAACGCCGGCGGCATGCTGCTCGGCCGCAACGAGGTCATCAACCAGATCTTCCACCGCGAGCTCCGGAAGCTGGTCTCGTGATCGATTTCGAGTGGTACCGGCCCGGCGGGCCCGGCTTCGAGCCGGACGTCGAGGCGGAGCTTCGGGAGATGCTGGCCGAGGCGTCGGAGACCGACGCCGAGGCCGGCTTCCCCCGGCTCTCGCTCGACGACCCGATCGAGCCGGGGACGTCGCACCTGCTGGTGTGGCTCCTCCCGGACGAGCGCTCCGGGCGGAACGTCCCGCTGGTGCCGAGCCTCGCCGGGTTCCTCCGGGTCGAGCCGCTGCGGGGCGAGGACGCGGGGACCGCCGAGGTCTCCTACCTCGTCCGGCCGGACTACCGGTCCCGCGGCATCACCACGCTGCTGATCGAGAAGATCGGCCTGGAGCTCGGCACCCCCGACGGCTGGCAGGGCACCGGCGTGTCCGGCCTGCGGGTCTGGGCCCGGGCGAACCACCCGGCCGCGCTGCGCATGTCGCTGCGGTTCCGCCGCTACGGGATCCGCACCGTGCTGCGCGAGTGGCAGATGCTCGCGCCGGTGCGGATCGGCCGGGACGTCGACCCGGGCGCCGAGCCCGGGCGTCCCGCGGTCCGGCAGGCCGCCGGCGCGGCGGAGCGCGACGCGGCCGCGGCGCTGTGGACGGCGAGCGGGCGCAGGCACGAGCCCCCGGCGGACACGGTCCTGCTTGTCAGCGGATCCGCGGAGCGGCCCGACGGCGCCGTCTGGGTCGACCCCGAGTCCGGCGAGCCGACGGAGTACGGCACGGCCGGACGCCTCGTCGCCGTCGTCACCCGGGACCCGGACCGGGACCGGGAGGAGGACCCGCTCGTGCGGTCCCTGCTGGTGGCCGGGCTGGAGTACCTGCGTGACGCGGGGCTCCGGGTCGGCGCCACCACGATCGACTCGGAGGACCGGCCGCTCGTGCACGAGGCCCGGACCCTCGGTTTCGTCCACGACCAGACCGACGTCCAGTACACCGTGCACAACCGGACCACCGAACCGTTGCCGGCCGTCCGGTGAGGGCCGGAATGGAGCAGAGATGACCGAGGTGCGGTTCCCCGACGTCCCCGCGGACCTGGCCGACGTGGTCGTGCGCCACGGCCGGGCCGTGGCGGCGGGCGAGAACGAGACCGTCCTGGCGGACTTCCGTCCCGACCGGGTCGGCCAGCTCCTGGCGTCCGCCCGGCCGCCGGACCGCATGAACGCCTCCGAGGTCGTGGCGATCGAGCCCGGCCCCGGCCCGCTCTACAGCGCGTACATCCGGTACAGCGGCGCGGGCGGCGACGAGGCCGTGTTCCGGTCGCGGTGGATCGACATCGACGGCACATGGCTGGTCACCCAGGTCCGTAACGTGCCCGACACCCCGCCGAGGACGCCGTTCGCGGAGCCGACCGAGGACGGGTCCGACACCCCGCACTGGGAGGGCCTGCGCCAGGGCGAGCTGCGGATCCAGCACTGCCCCCGGTGCGACGAGTGGATCTGGTCGCCCCGGCCGATCTGCCCGTCGTGCCACCACGACGAGCTGGAGTGGCCGTCGGTGGACCCGGCCGGGACCGTCTACGCGTGGACCCGCACCTGGCAGCCGTTCCACCCCTCGGTCTCCGGGCACCTGCCCTACGTGGTCGTGACCGTGGAGCTGCCCGCGGCGGGGAACCGTCGCGTGGTGGGCGTGCTGCTCGACGGCGACGGCGCCGACGTCCGGATCGGGCAGCAGGTGAAGGCGGAGTTCGACGACGCTGCGGACACGGCGGACTACCCGCTGCTCCGCTGGCGCCTGTCGTAGAGGAACGGAGCGACATGACCACACCCGACCGGTCCTTCCGGGGGGCCACCGCGGTGGTGGGGGCGGCCAACACCGCCTTCCACAAGCGCGGGACCGCGACGTCGTCGTCGCTGCAGCTGACGCTGCGGGCGATCCTCGACGCGGCCGCCGACGCGGGCCTCGACGCCCACGACATCGACGGCTTCGTCTCCTACGCGAACGACGACAACGAGGGCCTGGCCGTCGGTGCGGCGCTCGGCGTGAAGGAGGTCCGCTGGTCCAGCATGGTCTGGGGCGGTGGTGGCGGCGGGGTGGCCGCCGCGGTGAACGCGGCGGCCGCGGCCGTCGTCGCGGGGCAGGCCGAGACGGTCTGCGTCTACCGTGGCATCTCCGAGGCCGACGCGGGCAGGCAGAGCTACAGCAAGGGCCACATCGGCCCGCTGTACGGCGCGCACGGTGTCTTCGCGCCCGCGCAGATCTGCGCGCTGCGGACCCAGCGGATGATCGAGGTCGACGGCGTCCCCCGGGAGGCGCTCGGCGCGCTCGTGGCCGCCGCGTACCACCACGCGCAGAACAACCCGGAGGCCGTGGCCTACGGGAAGCCGCTCGACCCCGAGGTGTACGACGACGCCCGGATCATCTCCGAGCCGCTGCGCCTCTACGACTGCTCCCGCGAGAACGACGCGGCCGGTGCCGTCATCGTGACCAGCGCCGCGCGGGCCCGCGGGCTCCGGCAGGAGCCGGCCTACGTGCTCTCCGGGGTGCAGGGCTCCAGCTCGTCCTGGACCGAGTCGGTCGAGAACGAGAGCCCGTACAGCAGCGCGGGCTTCCACCCGGCGCTGGTCGCCCGGCTCTGGGAGGGCGCGGGGATCAAGCCCGGCGAGGTCGACGTCACCCAGGTCTACGAGAACTTCTCCGGGCCCGCCGTCGCGTCGCTGATCGACGTCGGGCTGGTGCCGCCGGGTGCCGAGGCCGGCCGGGTGATGCGCTTCGAGAACCTGATCGCCCCGGACGGCGGCCTGCCACTCAACACCGCGGGCGGCAACATCGCCGAGGGCTTCGTGCACGGCTTCGGGCTGATCGTGGAGGCCGTCCGCCAGATCCGCGGGACCTCGCCCAACCCGGTACCCGGCGCGGCGGTGTCGCTGCTGCTCGGCGGGCCGATGGCGCCGCTGGTCAGCGCCACCGTGTTCGGGGCCGGGTCGACGCTCTGACCCCCTGGGGCCGGCGGCCTCAGGAGGCTTCGGACGACCGGAGGTCGGCGACGGTCCTGCCGGCCAGGCCGTCCGGGGGCGGGGCGTCGGCCGGGACGTACGGCGCCGCCCCGCGGAGGAAGCTGCGGACGGTCTCGGCGAAGACCTCCTCGGTGCTCATCCGGTTCTGCGCGACCGCGTTCGCCAGTGTCGGCTCGGACTCCGGGTCGGCGGTGCCGAAGAGCTCGCCCGCCTCGGCCGGGTCCTTCGCGGCCTCGGCGATCGCGGCGCCGAGCGTCAGCTTGTCCAGCCCGTCGAGGAGCAGGACGCACTGGTCGGCCGGGACCCCGACGGCGGTCAGGAAGCGCGCGCTCTGCTCGTAGGTGCGGATCAGCACGTCGCGGGGCATGAACCGGAGCAGCACCGGTGCCGCGTTGCGGTGCCGCAGCACGGCGTGCCGGAAGTTGAGGCTCAGCGCGACGAACCACTCGATCCAGTTCGGGGTCGTCCGGGAGTCGGGCATCCGGGTCTCCACCACGATGGCGCGGGCGACGCCCCGGAGGATCTCGGCCTTGTCCGCGAAGTGGTGGTAGAGCGAGGGCGCGCGCACGTTGAGCGCACGGGCCAGCCGGGGCAGGCTGAACGCCTCCAGACCTTCCGCGTCGATGATCTCCAGCGACGTCGAGATCACCGAGTCGTACCTGATCAGAGGGCTGGCCGGGCGTGGCATACGGTCATTATCACCGTCCCCGCGGCGCTCGCGGGGGTGGCTCGCCGCACAGCCGCGCCCCGTGCAGGGGTCAGGAGCCGCGGGGCGCCGGTTCGACGCGGACGGGGACGGCGTTCATCTGGACGGTGCCCGACAGCGGGTCGAGCACCGAGCCGTCGGTGAGGGTGTTGCTGTTGACCCCCGGCTGCCGCGCCGCGACGTGGAGCCGGGCGTGGTCGTCGTCGTGACCCCAGCCGTGCGGCAGCGAGCACACGCCGTCCGGCACCTCGTCGGTGAGCCGCACCGGGACCCGGATCCGCCCGGCGGCCGAGCCGACCGAGACCGTCCCGCCGTCGTCGACGCCGAGCTCGTGGGCGTCGCCGGGGGAGACGTAGAGCATCGCGCGCTCCGGGCCCCGTGCGAGCCGGTCCACGTTGTGCAGCCAGGAGTTCTTCGACCGCAGGTCACGACGCCCGATCAGCAGCAGCGTCCCGGGCTCGGCCACCGGGGCGGCGACGCCGGCGAGCGCGTCGAGCACCTGCGCCGGTGCGAGCTCGATCGTGCCGGAGGGGGTGCGGATCACCTCGTCGAGCCGGGGGCCCAGCGGACCGAGGTCGATCCCGTGCGGCGAGCCGAGCAGCCGGGCCAGCGTGAGCCCGCCCGGTACGCGGCCGAAGTGGTCGCCGTAGGGGCCGGACCGGATGCGCAGGTCGAGCAGCCTGCGCGGTCCCCGCTCCGGGAAGTCGGTGACGATCCCGTCCTCGCCGGTGTCGAGCCCGCGCGCGACCGAGGCCCGCAGCGACGCGGCGATCTCGTCGTCGACGAGCCCGGGGTCGGCGCCGGGGCCGCGGCCCTCGTAGATCGCGCAGAGCCGCAGCAGGATCTCCCACTCCGGGATCATCCCGTCGGGCACCGGCCGGGCGGGCCGGGAGAACCGCGCGAAGTTCCGCTGCGCGAACTGGTAGAGCACCAGGTCGAAGTGGTCGCGGGTGAGCGAGCCCGGCGGCGGGAGGATCACGTCGGCGTACCGGGTGGTCTCGTTGAGATAGGGGTCGACGCAGACGAGCGCGTCGAGGTCGGCGAGGGCCCGCTGCATGCTCGTCGAGTCCGGCATGGACCGGGCGAGGTTGCCGCCGTAGACCACCATCCCGCGGACACGGCCCGGACCGGGGGTCAGGATCTCCTCCGCCAGCGCGGCGACCGGGAGCTCGCCGAGCACCTCGGGGTGCCCGCCGACCCGGGTGCGGTACCGCCCGGTGGTGAAGGGTCGCGGGGGCCTGGTCGCCCGCCGGGTGGTGGGGGAACCGGTGACGGGACGGGTGAACTGCAGCCCGCCCGGACGGTCGAGGTGACCGCACACGACGTTCAGGACCTGCAGCGCCCAGCAGGTCAGGGTGCCGTGCCGGTTGAGCGTGGTGCCGAGCCGCCCGTACACCGCGGCGCGTCCGGTCCCGGCGAGCTCGCGGGCGAGCCGGACGATCGCGTCCGGTGCGATCCCGCAGGCGCGGGCCGCGGCCTCGGGTGTCCAGGGCGCGACCGCGGTGCGGAGCTCCGCGAGTCCGGAGACGCGGCCCTCCGCGGCCCGCAGCCGGACCCGGTCCTCGGTGATCACCACGTGCAGCAGGCCGAGCAGCAGGAACAGGTCGGTGCCCGGCCGCACCCTCAGGTGGTCGTCGGCGACGTCGGCGGTCGCGGTCCGCGCCGGGTCGACGACGACGAGCCGGCCGCCGCGCGCCCGCAGGGCCCGCAGCTTGCCGCGGTAGTCCGGCGAGGCTCCGACGCTGCCGTTGGACACCAGCGGGTTGCCGCCGACGATCACGAGCAGGTCGGTGGTGTCGAGATCGGGCACCGGGATGCTGCTGGGCTCGCCGAACAGCAGGGCTGCGGTCACGGTCTGGGGCAGCTGGTCCATGGTGGCCGGCGAGTAGGTCTGGGCACTCCCCAGTGACCGCGCGAGCCTGCCCGCCAGCAGGGTGAAGGCGACGTTGTGGCCGGTCGGGTTGCCGATGTAGGCGGCGACGGTGTCGCGGTCCGTGGCGAGCAGCGGCCCCAGCAGCCGGTCCACCTCGGCGAACGCCTCGTCCCAGGTCGCGGGGCGCAGCTCCCCGTCGCGCCGCACGAGCGGCCGGGTCAACCGGTCGGGGTCGTCGTCGACCGCGCCGAGCGACGCCCCCTTGGGGCAGAGGTAGCCCGCGCTGTAGACGTCGTGGTCGTCGCCGCGGACCGTGACCACGCGGTCGTCGGCGTCGAGGGTGACCGCCAGCCCGCACATCGCCTCGCAGAGCGGGCACCCGCGCGGGACGGTGCGCGGGACGCCCGGTCCCGGGTCGGGGAGCGGGACGGTCGACGGGCGGGTGGACATGGCCGAATTCTATAGTCGTTAGGTTTTGTCGTCCAGGTCCGCCGGAGCGCGGCGGGACCGTCCGGGCAGCGGCCGTGCGGTGCCGGCGAAGGCCGAGCGCAGGAACGTCCCGATGCGGTCGAGCGAGCGCGCGGCCTCCGGGAGCACCGGCGCGAACACCTGGAACACGTGCGGCTGGCCGTGCCAGATCTCGAGCACGCAGTGGGCCCCCGCGGCGGCGAGGCGGCGCGCGAGCTGCTCGGTCTCCTCCCGCAGCACCTCGGCGGAACCGACGGTCAGCAGGGTGGGCGGCAGGTCCGCGAGGTCCGCCCGCAGGGGCGAGTACCGGTCCGGCGCGTCCCCGGCCAGGATCATCTCGATCATCCACTGGAGGGCGGCCGCCGACCCGGTCGGATCGTCGCCGGGATCGAGCGCGGCCCGCGCGGCGGTGTCGAGGTCGTAGACCCCGGACATCCCGACGACGGCCGCCGGCCGGGGCAGGCCGCGTTCCCGGGCACGCAGGGCGGTCGCGACGGCGAGGTGCCCGCCGGCGGAGTCGCCGGCGATCGCGATGCGCCCCGGCGCGATCCCGCGGGCGAGCAGCCACCGGTAGGCGTCGAGGCAGTCCTCGATCTCCTGGTCCAGCGACACCTCCGGGACCATCCGGTAGGCCACCGCCAGGGCGGCCTGCCCGGACGCCGACGA
The DNA here is from genome assembly GCF_001294645.1 of Pseudonocardia sp. HH130629-09. Lineage (NCBI taxonomy): Bacteria > Bacillati > Actinomycetota > Actinomycetes > Pseudonocardiales > Pseudonocardiaceae > Pseudonocardia > Pseudonocardia sp. HH130629-09. Next base: position 4,040,936 of record NZ_CP011868.1, on the reverse strand, counting down.
CAGCCGGGAGACCAGCGAGCGGTGCGAGTTCAGGCCACCGAACAGCCAGCCCCCGCCGTGCAAGTAGAGGACGACGGCGTCGGGGTCCCGCACGCCCCGCCCGACCGACCACTCCGCGGGGAGGCCGTTGACCGAGGTGCGGCCGACCCGTGCGCCCCAGGGCACCGGCACGTGGGCGGCCCACTCGTCGAAGCGGGCCAGCCGGTCCCGCAGCGCCCGGGTCAGCGTGTCGCCGGTCAGGGCGCGCAGGGCCCGGGCCATGAGCTGGTCCATGACGGCCGTCAGGACGCGGGACCGGATGCTCGGCCGGTGGTGCTCCGTGACGAGCACGCCCACCGGCTCCGGACCCTCGGGGTGGGCCGCCGCCCGCGGACGGCCGTGGTGCTCGGCCGTCATCCGCGCAGCGTCGGCGTCGCGGTGCCCGGCGCCAGGTCGAGCACCTCGGTGAACCCGTCCACCAGGCACTGCAGGTACAGGTCGCCGTCGGCGAAGGCCGCGGTGTCGAGCCCGACCCCGATGCAGGCGGTGGAACCGTGGCTGACCAGCGTGATCAGCGAGGCACCCCCGCCGAGCGGGCCGTAGCCGTAGAACCGTTCGACCCGGGCGCCCGCGAGGTAGTGGTCCCCCTGCAGCCCCGGCACGTTGCTGGCGTGCAGGTCGTTGCCCTTCGTCATCGGCCCGGCGAGGATCGCGGCGAGCGCGCCGGGCATGCGGCCGAGCAGCGGCGCGAACAGGCCGATCACGTCGACCGCCGGCTCCTCCCGGACCTCGGACACCACGGCCCGGATCCGCTCGACCCGGCGGACCACGTCGGTCTCGGCCATCGGACCGGCGAACCGGGCCGAGGCGATGCGGTTCCCGCCCTCGGGATCGTCGGGCCGGCGCAGCGAGATCGGCATGGCGGTCGGGACGGCCTCCGGGGGCGGTGCCCCGGAACGCTCGTGGAAGAGACGGTACCCGCCGAGCAGCCCGGCCAGGAACGCGTCGTTCACGCTGCCGCCCGCGGCCTTCGCCGCCGCCCTGAGCCGGTCGAACGGGACGTCGACGGCGGCGAGCCGGAGGGTCAGGCCCCGCTCGGCGAGCAGCGCCGAGTTCTCGGCGGCCGGGGGAGCGAGCACCCGGCCCAGGGACGACACGTACCGGGACACCGCCCCGGCCATCGAGAACGGCGCGGCCAGCGACCGCAGCCCGGCCGAGCCCAGCCTGCCCACCTCGCCGGTCACGCGGCCGAGGTCGGCACGGGCCTGGGCGACCAGGGCCTCGTAGGGCGACATGGGAGGTGTCTGCAGGTGCGCCGGCCGCAGGCCGCCCGGCACGTCGTCCTGCCGCTCCGGCGCCAGGATGCGCGCCAGGTGCTGCATCACGCCCAGACCGTCGGTGACGGCGTGGTGCATCTTTAGCGCGTACAGGGCGCGGCCGCGGGGGAGACCCTCCACCAGGAGCGCCTCCCACGGGGACCGGGCCCGGTCGAGCGGGCTCATGTAGAACTGGGACAGCCCCTCCATCAGCTCCGTCCAGCCGCCGCGGGCCGGGAGCTGGTGGCGGCGCAGGTGGAACCGGAGGTCCATCTCCGGGTCGGTCGTCCACCGCGGTACCCCGAGGCCCAGCACCGGCTCCACGACCCGCTGGCCGAGCCGGGGGACGATGGCGACGGCGGCCTCGTGCACGGCGGCCAGCCGGGCGTGGTCCGGAACGGCGTCGAGCTCGAGACAGGCCATGGCCGGTGTCCGCAGTGCGGGATCCGACTCGATCCGCCACATGACGGTCTCGAAGGCGTTCATCTCCTCGCCGGCGGCGTCCGTGTGACTCGTCCCCGTCACGGCACGCGGGGGAACTGGGTCGTGGGCTCGTCGCGGAACCCGTGCCGGGCGGCGCCGGCGCCGGCGGGGACCGCCTGGTCGTCCATGTTGGCGCGGATCGCCTCCTGGGCCGCGGGCGGGAGCGTGTGCATCATCTCGCGGACCCGTTCCTGGCGGCGCCGGACGGCCGCCCGCTCGGGCATCCCCGAGGAGGCCTGGAGCTGCGGCTTCATGGGGGGCAGGCCGGCCAGGCCGCCGGCCTCGGCCATCTCCCGCTCGGCCTGCGCGGAGTCCTTCTCCTCGCTCATCCCGATCGGGCCCTGGCGGCGGCCGTTGAGGAACTGCGACACCACCGGCTCCTCGGAGGTCAGCAGCTGCTCGCGGGGGCCGAACATCGCCAGCTGCTTGCGGTAGAGCAGGCCAATGTTGTCCGGGATCGTCTGGGCGGTGTTGATGTCGTGGGTGACGATCAGGAACGTCGAGTCCGTCTGCGCGTTCAGGTCGATGATCAGCTGGTTCAGGTAGGCCGTGCGCACCGGGTCCAGCCCGGAGTCCGGCTCGTCGAACAGGATGATCTCGGGGTCGAGGACCAGCGCGCGGGCCAGCCCCGCGCGCTTGCGCATGCCGCCGGAGATCTCGCCGGGGAGCTTCGCCTCGTCGCCGCGCAGGCCCACCAGCTCCATCTTCTCGAACACGATGTCGTTGATCTGGGACTCGGTCTTCGAGGTGTGCTCGCGGAGCGGGAAGGCGATGTTGTCGTACAGGTTCATCGACCCGAACAGGGCGCCGTCCTGGAAGAGGACGCCGAACAACTTTCGGATCTCGTAAAGCCGCGACTCGTTGCACCGGACGAGGTCCGTGTCGTGGATCACGATGGAGCCCTGCTCGGGCTTGAGCAGCCCGATGAGGGTCTTGAGGAACACGGACTTGCCCGTCCCGGACGGGCCCAGCAGCACCGAGACCTCCCCGGGGGCAGCGTCAGCGTGACGTCCGACCAGATATTCGCCCGGCCGAACGACTTCGACAGGTTCTCGACCTTGACCTCGACGCCCTTCACGGCGCACCTCCTCGTGACGCTGCACCCGGCCGGTGCCGGGCTCCGATAATGAGACAACGAAACATATCTCGTCGAGTGTCTCTTCCGGCGCGCCTCGATCGGGTGATGCCAGGCGGCTGCGTTACTCCGATCGGGTTAACCGTGAGACGTAAGACGAAACTTGTAACGTCGTAGCTCGTTTCGCCTACTACCGGAGCCCGCAGTCCCCAGCGGCCGTCCGGGATCCCCGTCGTCTCAGAGCAGAGGCCCCGATGCAGCCCGATGTTGTGACCTGCACCGTCGCCGTTCCGGACAGGGAGGCGTGATGGCAACGCCTCCCGTTGTGACCCGGACGGTGGCGCCGCTCGGCACCTTCTTCGCCTTCACCGCGGACACCTTCGTCGCGATGTTCAAGCGACCCTTCCAGTGGCGCGAGTTCGTGCAACAGACCTGGTTCGTCGCAAGCGTCTCGCTGGGCCCGGCGATCCTGCTGGGCATCCCGTTCGTCGCCCTGGTGACCTTCCAGTTCAACCTGGTGCTCGTCGAGATCGGCGCCATCGACCTCAGCGGGTCGGGCTCGGCGTTCGCGACGGTGACACAGATCGGCCCGGTGGCGACCACATTCATCATCGCCGGGGCCAGTTCGACGGCGATCTGCGCCGACATCGGGGCACGGCGCATCCGCGAGGAGCTCGACGCGATGGAGGTGCTCGGGATCGACGTCGTGCAACGGCTGGTCGTCCCCCGGGTGCTCGCCACCGCGCTCAACGCGTTCCTGCTGAACGGCGTCATGATCCTGATCGGGCTGGGGGGCGGCTACTTCTTCGCCGTGTACCTCCAGGACGCCAGCCCCGGCCAGTACATCGACTCGCTCACCCTGCTGGTCGGCTTCGACGACCTGGTGCACGGCGAGCTGCGGGCGGTCGTCTTCGGGGTCGTCGGCGCGTTGATCGGCTGCTACCGCGGCATGACCTGCAAGGCAGGGCCCCGCGGCGTCGGGAACGCGGTCAACGAGACGGTCGTCTACACCTTCCTCGCGCTCTTCCCGATCAACATCCTGCTGACGCAGATCCCCTATTCGCTCGGTCTCGTGTGAGGGACGAATCCATGCTCTCCACTGTGCGCAACGCACTCGGTGCCCCGCTGCGGCTCCTCGACGACCTCGGCCGGCAGGCCGAGTTCTACGGCAAGGGCGTCATCTGGATCCCGAAGGCGGTCAAGAGCTACAAGACCGAGCAGGTCCGTCTCATCGCCGAGGTCGGTATGAGCAACGGCGCGCTGGCGGTGATCGGCGGTTCGTCGGTCATCACGTTCTTCATCACCCTGTTCGCGGGCGTGACCGGCGGCCTGCAGAGCTACGACGCGCTCGCCAACCTGCAGCTGGAGGCGCTCGGCGGGTTCGCCTCGGCGATCATCAACCCCCGACTACTGGTGCCGATCATCGCGGGCGCGGCGCTCGCCGCGACCGTCGGCAGCGGCTTCACCGCCCAGCTCGGGGCGATGCGGGTGTCGGAGGAGATCGACGCGCTCGAGGTCATGGGAGTGCGCTCGCTCCCGTACCTGGTCACGACACGGCTCGTCGCCGGGATGATCACCATCATCCCGATCTTCGCCATGGCGATGGTCGGCGCATGGGTGGGGTGGAAGACGACCCAGGTGGGCTTCTTCGGCCTGTCCGAGGGCACCTTCGACCACTACATGCAGACGTTCATGCAGTGGCAGGACGTCCTCTACTCCTTCGCCCAGGCGATCGGCATCGCCGTCGTCGTGATCTCCATCCACACCTACTACGGCTACACGGCGACCGGTGGGCCCGCCGGCGTCGGCCTGGCGGTGGGCAAGGCCGTCCGGACCTCGCTCATCGCGGTCCTGACCGCGGAGCTCGCCATCTCGATGGCCCTGTACGCCGACTCCGACGCCTTCCGCATCACGGGATGACCAGATGAACGAATCGTTCTTCTCGCGGTTCAAGTACCGCGTGTACGCACTCATCCTGCTCGGGGTGGTGTTCGGGTTCCTCGCACTCTGCACGGCGATGTACCTGAACGCGTTCGCCAACACCGTGCCGGTCACGCTCCGGGCCGATCGGTCGGGCCTGCAGATGTACCCCGGCAACCGGGTTCAGCTGAAGGGCGTCGACGTCGGCGAGGTCGGATCGGTGTCGCTCGCCGACGGCGACCGCGGTGCCGTCGACATCGTCCTGGCCATGGATGCCGACCGGATCGGCCAGGTCCCCTCCGACGTCACGGTGTCGCTGGACCAGCTCACCGCCTTCGGTGCGAAGACCGTGCAGCTCGCGGAGCCGACAGCGCCCTCGGGACGGACGCTGGCTGCCGGTGACGAGCTCACCAGCGACGCGGTCACCGTCGAGGTCAACACCCTGTTCGACTCGCTGGACCGGATCCTCGAGACCCTCGAGCCGGCCCAGGTCAGCGAGGTCGTCGGTAACCTGGCGAACTCCCTGGACGGGCGCGGCGAGGAGATCGGGCAGACCGCCCAGCAGCTCGCCGCATACCTGAAGCGGTTCAACGCCAACCTCCCTCAGCTGCAGACAGACTTCCGCAAGGGAGCCGACCTGGCCGGCCTCTACGGCGACATCGCGGGCGACCTGACGGGCCTCCTGGACAACGGCACGGTGACCAGCCGGACGATTGTCGAGCAGCAGGCCGACCTGGAGAGCTTCCTGTTCCAGATCTCCCGCGTGTCGATGACCGGTGAGGCGTTCTTCCTGCAGAACCGCGAGGGGATCCGCGACGTGTCGCAGACCGCTCTGCCGACCACGGACCTCCTGCGCGAGTACTCGCCGATGTTCGCGTGCTGGCTGCAGGGGCTCGACAAGTCCCGCCGGCAGTTGGAGCAGCAGCAGGGCAACACGGTTCCCGGTTTCGTCGGTCTCGTGACGTTGCAGCCCGGCGACGACGTCTACAAGAGCCCGCCCGTCGTCGGTGCGGACAACGGCCCCGACTGCCACGGCATGCCCGGGCTCGACGGCAGCGTGGTCCCCGAGTCCCTGCTGAAGAACGTCGACAAGGGCGGCGAGCCCAACTCGACAGGTGACAACACGGTCCGGGTCGCCGACCCGACCCTGGTCACGCAGCTGTTCGGGCCGTTCGCCGACGCCGGTGGGCAGGCCGGTCTGCCGGGCGCCCAGGTCCAGCCGCCGCCGATGGCCCCCGGCGCAGTGCCCGCGCCGGCGCCGGGCGCGCCCGCGCCCCTCCCGCCCGGCACGGAGTCAGCCCCGCCGGCCGCGCCGCCGGCTGGGTCCGGCGGCTTGCTGGGCGGCTTGTTCGGCGACGAGGAAGGTCAGTGATGAGCGTTTCCAAGGCACAGAACATCACCGGCCCGCTGGTCAAGACCACGATCTTCGTGGTGGTCACACTCCTGGTGCTGGCCGTGGTCAGCATCGAGATGGGGGCGGGTTCCGGCTTCGGCGACCAGCGTCGCTACTCCGGGGTGTTCACCGACACCTCGGGCCTCGTCGAGGGGGACTCGGTCCGGATCTCGGGTGTGGAGGTCGGGTCGGTCGAGGACGTCTCCGTCGTCGACAACACCCAGGGTCTGGTCACGTTCACCGTCGAGTCCGCGCGGGACCTGCCCGCGGACACCCGGCTCGCGGTCCGCTACCTGAACCTGACGGGGGACCGCTACCTCGAGGTCGCCAAGGGACCGGCCGGTGGGCCGGCGTTGGCGGAGGACGACGTCGTCCCCGTCGCCCAGACCCGACCGGCACTCGACCTCGACGTCCTGCTCGCGGGTTTCTCCCCGCTGTTCGAGGGACTGGCCCCGGACCAGATCAACCAGCTCAGCTCGGATCTGATCTCGGTGTTCCAGGGGCAGGGCGGCACCATCGAGTCGCTGCTCGCTCGTGTCGGCTCGCTGACCAACACCCTGGCCGACAAGGACGCGGTCATCGGCTCGGTGGTCGACAACCTCAACACCGTTCTCGGGACCCTCGACAGGCGGGCGCCCGAGCTGGAGTCGACCATCACGGAGCTCCAGCAGCTCACCAGCGGGCTGGCGGGCGATCGTCAGCGCATCGGCGAGTCCCTCGAGGGGGCCAACCGGCTGACCAGCAGCGTCGACCAGCTGCTGGGCAAGGTCCGCGGTCCGCTGAAGAACACCGTCGACCAGCTCGACCGCGTCGCCACCCAGGCCAAGGCGGGTGAGGCGGCGATCGACGAGAACCTCGCACTGCTGCCCGGCGCGTACCTGCGGGTCAGCCGCCTGGGCTCGCGGGGCGCGACCTACAACCTGTTCATCTGCTCGGTGCGGACCAAGACGACGGGCCCCGCCGGTGATCCGGTGTACTCGCCCTGGGTCGGTCCGGCCGACAACGTCGACCGCTGCAAGTTCGGCAACTCCCCGCTGGAGACGCCCGAGCAGCGGGAGGCGGACCCGATCCCGCAGGAGGACGCGGACGAGCAGGGCCAGGTCCCTGACGACCTCCTCCGCACCGACGGTACGGAGGGTGGGCGATGAAGCTCCGGTTCCGGGAGAAGAACCCCGTCACGATCGCCATCGCCGGCCTCGCGATCCTCGCGGTGCTGCTGGTCGCGTCGTTCCAGCTCGCAGAGCTGCCGGTCTTCGCCGGCAAGAAGTACGAGGCCCGGTTCACCGAGGCGGGCGGCCTGCAGGCGGGCAACACCGTCCGGGTCGCCGGGACCGAGGTGGGCCAGGTCCGGTCCGTCTCGCTCGAGGGTGCCGACGTCGTCGTCGCGTTCACGGCCAAGGACGTCGAGCTGGGCGACCTCACGTCGGCGACGATCGGGACCCAGACCCTGCTCGGGGAACGCAACCTCGAGCTGCGCCCGGACGGTCGTGCCCCGATGCAGAGCGGCGACACGATCCCGCTCGAACGCACGAAGGCGCCGTACAGCATCACCCAGGGCATCGAGGACCTCACCCGACGGACCGGTGAGATCGACATGCAGCAGGTCAGCACGGCGCTGGACTCCTTCACCGACGCGTTCCGGAACACCCCGGACGACATCGGGCCGGCCTTCGAGGGGATCACCCGGCTGTCGCGCACGATCGCGAGCCGCGACGCCGCGATCCAGGACCTGCTCGCGCGGGCCGAGAGTGTCACCGGCGTCCTGAACCGCCAGACCGCGAAGCTGACCGCCCTGCTCACCGACGGCAACAAGCTGCTCGGCGAGCTGGAGGCTCGCCGGGAGGTCATCGGCCAGCTCCTGGTCACGACGCGCGCGGCCACCGACCAGATCGTCGGCCTGGTCGACGACCAGCGCGGCCGGCTCGCGCCCGCCCTGACCGAGCTCAACGGCGTGCTGGAGATCCTCGAACGCAACGAGGGCAACATCGTCTCCTCGATCGAACGCGTCTCGAGCTTCATCACCGGGCTCGGCGAGGGTCTGGCCGGAGGCCCGTTCTTCGCCGGTCACGGCGATCTCGGCAACGTCGGACCGACTTTGTTCCCGGTCAACGACTTCGTCCCGAGCCTGGCCGTACCGGCCCCGTCGGCCGAGGGCTTCGCCCCCACACCGCCGTCGGTCGGCGGTCTCATCGGCGCCGGAGGAAACTGATGCCCCGTCTCACTTCGGGACCGCTGCTGTCCCGGATCCTGATCGCCGGGCTGGTGGCCGCCGTGCTGGCCGCCGCCGCGATCATCCTGATCAACACCACGACCAAGACGGGCGTGGCCTACTTCGCGTCGGTCAAGAGCGTCTACCCGAACGACCGTGTGCGGATCCAGGGCGTCGACGTCGGCAAGATCAAGTCGATCGAGCCGGCCGGGGACCAGGTGCGCATGGAGTTCACCTACGACGCCCGGTACGACCTGCCGGCGGAGGTGAACGCGGCGATCGTGTCGCCGACGCTGGTGGCCACCCGCTTCCTGCAGCTCGCACCCGCCTACACCGGCGGGCCGGTGCTGCCCGACGGCGGCGACATCCCCGTCGAGCGCACGGTCTCCCCGCTCGAGTTCGACGACCTCAAACAGGAGCTGCAGAACCTGAGCCGGGCCCTGGGTCCGGAGCAGGCGAACCAGAGCGGATCGCTGTCCCGGTTCCTCGACATGGCGGCGGCCAATGCCGCGGGGGGCCAGGGCGCCAGGTTCAACGAGCTGGTCCGGGAGGCCTCGGCAGCCGTGGAGACCCTGTCCGAGGGCCGCGGCGACCTGTTCGGCACCGTCCGCAACCTGCAGGCGTTCGTCACCGCGCTCAAGCAGGTCGACGGCCAGATCGTGGAGTTCAACCAGCGCCTCGACACCGTCTCCGGGGTGCTCACCGACAACGAGGACGAGCTGTCGGCCGCGCTGGACGGCATCTCGCGGGCCGCGGTGGCGGTCGACGAGTTCGTCGACGAGAACGGCCCGGTCCTCAACGAGTCGGTGACCGAGCTCGGGGACCTCACCCGGACCCTGTCCAACTCGCGCGACGAACTCGCGACGATCCTGCACGTCGGTCCCAGCACGCTGATGAACCTGTTCAACATCGTCTCGCCGAGGACGCGGGCGCTGTCGGGCAAGCTGGTCGTCGACAACCTGAACACTCCGGCGGACTTCGTCTGCTCGGCGTTCACGGCGGCGGCGCAGGACCCGGTCCAGGGCATCGACTACTGCAAGAGCAACCTCGGCCCGCTGTTCAACCTGCTGCGGGTGCAGCAGCCGCCGATCGGTATCAACCCGATCAACCCCGGTCTCGGGGGGCCGACCGACAACCAGCCCGGGCGCGACGCGCCGTACCGCCAGCCCCCGCCGGGCCCGGAGGCCCCGCCGGACGTCGACGCCCCGGGCCTGGGCGGTCTGCTGCTGCCCGAAGGAGGCAACTGATGGGCACGACACGGCGCGGTGCGGTGGTCGCGATGATCGCCGCGTGCGCGGTCTCCCTCACCGCGTGCGACTACAGCGGCCTGAACGACTTCACGCTGCCCGGGGTTCCCGGCGTCGGCGCCGGTGCCTACACCGTGCAGATCGAGCTGAAGAACGTCGCCGACCTGGTGCCGAACAACCCGGTCCGGGTCGGCGACCAGCCGGTCGGCAACATCACCGACGTCCGGCTCGACGACTGGACGGCCGTCGTCACGGTCTCCCTCGACCCGGACGTCGAGCTGCCCGCCAACTCCCGGGCGCGGATCGGCCAGACCTCGCTCCTCGGTGCCAAGTACGTGGAGCTGTCGCCGCCGACCGACCAGGCCCCGACGGGTCGGCTCGAGGACGGGGCGCGGATCGGTCTCGAGCAGTCGGGCAAGTATCCCGAGACCGAGGAGGTCCTCGCCTCGGTGGCCACCCTGCTGAACGGGGGAAACCTGCAGAACCTCAAGTCGATCACCGGGGAGCTCAACAAGGCCCTGGGGGGACGCACCGAGGACTTCCGCACCCTGCTGACCGAGCTCGAGACGTTCAGCCGCGGACTCGACGACCAGAAGGCCGACAGCACCCGGGCCCTCGACGGGATCGACCGGCTCGCCGCCCGGTTCGCCGAACAGGACCAGGTCATCGACGGCGCGCTGGAGTCGATCCCGCCGGCCCTGACCGTGCTGAACCGGGAGCGGGAGAACCTGACGGACACGTTGGTGGCGCTGGGCAGGTTCGGCGACGCGACCGACGCGGTCGTCGCCGAGAGCTCGGACAACCTGGCCCGGAACCTCGACAACCTGACGCCCGCCCTGAAGGGACTGGCGGACGCGAACAACTCGCTGACCGACTCGCTGGGGCTGCTCGGGACCATCATCTTCCCGCTGCGCAACTTTGGGGAGACGTTCCAGGGCGACTACATCAACTTCTGGCTGACGCTGGACCTGACGCTGGGCACGCTGGACCAGAACTTCCTCACCGGAACCCCGATGGAAGGCCAGCTGAACCGGTTGCAGGACATCATGAAGGCCGGCGGCAACGCGCTCGACGCGGCCGACCCGCTCACGGCGCCCGTCCTCCCGCAGGAGCCCGGAGCGCCCATCGGCGAGCCGGGACTGGACCTGCTCGACGGCGCGGTGCCGAACGACCCGCCGCCCGGACCGCCGTCGGGGACCCTGGAACCCCCGGCGCCCCCGGAACAGAGCGAGTTCGAGCGTCGCCAGCAGGAACAGCAACCGGCCGAGCAGCCCTCGGACGGCGGCCTGCTCGGCGGTCTGACGGGAGGCAACTGAGGTGATCACCCGCTACGTGAAGGTGCAGCTGGCGATCTTCACCGTGCTCACGGTGGTCGCGACGCTGCTGATCGTCTTCCACTACGTCCGGGTACCACAGGTGCTCGGCATCGGCCGCATCGCCGTGACGGCGACGCTGCCGACGGCCGGGGGCCTCTACCCCAACGCCAACGTCACCTACCGCGGCGCGACGGTCGGCACGGTCACCGACGTCGACCTGGACCCCGAGGGCGTCCGCATCCGGATGACGATCGACGAGGACCACGTGCCACCGGCGGGCAGCCGGGCCGAGGTGCACAGCGTGTCGGCCATCGGCGAGCAGTACGTCGACTTCGTCCCCCAGGACCCCGCCGCCCCGCCGCTGGCCGACGGTGCGCACGTCCCGCTCGAGCTGACCTCGGTCCCGGTCCCGACCGCCGACGTCCTGCAGGGCACGGACAACCTGCTCACCTCGGTCGACCAGCAGAACTTCACCACCGTCCTGAACGAGTTCGCCGACGCGTTCCGGGGCATCGGCCCGGACCTGGGCCGGCTGGTCGACAACACCGGACTGCTGGTCGAGGAGGCGGATCGGAACTACGACCCGACCGAGAAGCTGATCAACGACTTCGAGGGCTTCGCCGACCCGCAGCTGGCCACCAGCGACTCGATCAGGAGCTGGGCGGCGAACCTGAACTCCTTCACCGGGCAGCTGCGCGAGAGCGACCCCGCACTGCGGTCGGTCCTGACGGACGGCTCCCGTGCCGCGCAGCAGGCCGAGGGACTGCTCAGCGACCTGAGCCGTAGCACCCCGACTTTGCTGAGCACGACCGAGGTCCTGACCCGGCTGGCCGAGGCCTACAACGCCCCGCTCGAGCAGATCCTGGTCGTGTACCCGATGTTCACGGCCGGATCGCTGATCGTCGCGCCGGAGGCGGAGCCCGGCATCTTCCGGTTCAACCTCGGAACGAACGTGAACCAGCCCAACTGCGTCGAGGGGTGGATCCCCGCAGGCCAGCCGGGTGGACCGCGCAACGCGATGGAGGTCGGCGACGAGCCGCTCCCGGAGAACAGCTACTGCAAGCTGCCCCAGGACGACCCGACGCTGGCGCGCAGCGCGCGCAACCTGCCGTGCTTCGAGCCCGGGTCGCCTCCCGGACGCCGCGCGGCGACGATCTTCCAGTGCCGTGGTGACGGCTACAGCCCGTCGGCCGCGGGCCGGCTGACGCTGCGCCCGGACACCCCGGTGGACGGCGAGCCGGCCTTCGAGCCCCTCGGTGCGATCGGTGCGGTGAGCAGCCCCGCGCCCCCACCCGAGGCCATGACGCTGGGCGGTCTGATGTCCGTCCCGGGGGAGGCCTGACCTGCTCCTGCAGAGCTCGCGAGACCCCCTGACGATACAGAACGACGATTGTGTCAGTATCGGTTGGCCGTGACGGACACAACAGTCGCAGCCGTCAGGTTCGCGCCCCGGACCCCCGCCGGGGCGCTGGAACACGGTGCCGGTCCCCGCGTCCCGCTCATCCCCGGAGCGGGACGGCCCGGCACCGCCGAACCGAGGAGTTGACGTGGTGAGAACCTCCCAGAGCGGTCGGAGCGCGGGCTCGCCGCCGACCGGGGACGGGTCGGCCGCCGACCCGTCCCCGGACGATGTGACCCCCGAGGGTCCGGCGACCGACGCCCGTGGCGAGCGGGCGCGGGAGGGGACGGCCGGCGCCGGTGCGGCGGATCCCCTCCCTGCCACCGCACCCGTCCGCGGTGTCGACGAGCCCGGTCCGACCGGAGGCGACGCCCCCGCGGACGTCCCCCCGGGCGCCGACGGCGACGGGCCGGCGCCGAGCCCAGCTGTCCGGCGCGGTGTGCTCGCCTCGTTCGTCCTCGCGCTCGTCGCGGCCGTGGTGAGCGGGATCGTGTGGAACACGGGCCGCGCGGCCGAGTCCGATCGGGCCGCGGCGCTCGAGACGGCCCAGGACGCTGCGGTGATGCTGACGTCGATCAACCACGAGACCGCCGAGCAGGACGTGCGACGGGTCGTGGAGGACTCCACCGGGGACTTCGGCGGGCTGTTCGCGCAGAACCTGGACTCCTACATCGCCCTCGTGAAGGAGTCGAAGGTGTCCACCCAGGGCGAGGTGACCGGGGCCGGCATCGACTCCATCGACGCCTCGACCGCGCGGGCGATCCTGGCGGTGAAGGCGAACGTGTCCAATCAGAGCGTGCCGAACGGCGAGCCGCGGTTCTACCGGATGGTCACCGAGCTGGAGAAGAAGGACGGCGAATGGCTCGTGTCGCGAGTGGAGTTCGTGCCGTGAGGGGTCCGAGGGCACTGCTTCGTCCCGTGGGCCGCGGTCTGAGGTGGATCGGCCTGCTGCCGGTCCGGGCGTACCGGTCGGTCGTCGGCTGGTACCGCGACCGCCCCCGGCAGGCGACACGGGTGCTCGGGGCCGGTGCCGTGGTGCTGGCGGCGCTGGCGGTGCTGTTCACCGTGCTGCAGGTGCAGAACATGCGGACGGACTCGGCCCGGAACGAGGCGCGAGCGGTGGCCGAGGAGGTCGTGCCGCGGCTGCTGTCCTACGACCACCGCAGTATCGCCGACGAGCTCGACGAGCGGACCGAGCAGGTCGGCGGCAGGTTCCGCGAGGATTACACCAGCCTGGTCCGGGACATCGTCATCCCGGCGTCGAACCGCGACCAGCTGGTCACCCAGACCTCCGCGGCCGCGGTCGGCACGACCGAGGTGTCGTCGCCGGGGCAGGTCCAGCTCATGATGTTCCTGAACCAGACCTCCACGCGGGCGGGGCAGGACCAGCCGACGCTGTCGGGATCGCGCGTGCGGGTCACGATGGAGCAGGACGGCGACCGCTGGCTGGTGTCGGCGCTCGACCCGGTGTGACGGGCCGCGCCGGGAGGCTCGGCCTCCCGGCGCGCGGTCGATCCGGTGTCTGCTCAGTGCCCGCTCATTCCGCCGTCGACGGCGAGCGTCGCCCCGGTGACGTAGCCGGAGGCGGGTGCGGCGAGGAACAGCATCGCGGCGTCGAGCTCACGCTGGGTGCCGAGTCGCTGCAGCGGCGCGCCGGCGAGGAAGCGGCCGAGGGTCTCCTCCGGCATCTCCTCGGTCATCTCGGTGTTGACGAACCCGGGGGCGAGCGCGTTGACCCGGATCCCGCGGCGGCCCGACCACTGCTGGGCGAGGTCACGGGTCAGGCCGAGGAGGCCGGCCTTGCTCGCCGAGTAGGCGGCCTGCGGAAGCGCCGACGCGACGAGGCCCAGCACGCTCGCGACGTTCACGATCGCCGAGCCGGGCTCCATCCGCCGGGCGCAGGCCTGCGCCATCCAGTACGCCCCGGACAGGTTGACGTCGAGCACGCCCCGGAAGTCGCCGGGCTCCTCCCTCAGTGCCGGAACCACGCTGCTGATGCCGGCGTTGTTCACGAGTACGTCGACCCGGCCGAAGCGTTCGAGTGCGGCCCCCGCGACCCGGTCGCAGTCGTCGGGGTCGGCGACGTCGGCCGTGACGGCGTGCCACCGACGGTCGTGCCGCGCCACCGCGGCGCCGGTCTCGGCGAGGCGGTCGGCCCTGCGGGCGGCCAGGACGACGTCCGCCCCCGCCTCGGCGAGCGCGACCGCGAACCCGGCCCCGAGTCCGGAGCTCGCCCCGGTGACGACGGCGACCTTCCCGTCGAGCCGGAAGAGGTCGAGCAGGGGGGTCTGCGGGGCGGGCCGCTCCCCGGGAGCGGCATCATCGACGATCATATGACGGATGATGTCATATGTATCTATCAGTGCGGCCCAGGTGCGCTCCTACCTGGTGCAATGCATCTTGAGTTGTCCGTTACGAGACAAAAACACGAAGACGTATTGACGGCCCTACCTACCAACTTTAGGCTGGCCACGCTCTGGAGGGTCCCGATCTTCCCCGGCCCCCTCGCCGAGGCCGTCGAGGGAGACGGTCACTCCGCTCCGAGCGGCATACCGCACATTCCCCGAGAGGAACAAGACGATGAAGTCGAGGGCAGCTGTCCTGTGGGAGGCACCGAGCGAGTGGGACGTCATCGAGATCGACGTCGACGAGCCGAAGGAACACGAGGTCCTCGTACGGTACAAGTCCGCTGGGCTGTGCCACTCCGACGACCATCTCGCCAAGGGTGACGTGCCGTCGGCCCACTACCCCTACTGCGGCGGGCACGAGGGTGCCGGCGTGGTCGAGCAGGTCGGGTCCGGAGTGCGGGACCTGCAGCCCGGCGACCACATCGTGGCCAGCTTCATCCCCGGCTGCGGCCGCTGCCGCTGGTGCGCCGAGGGCAAGCAGAACCTCTGCGACAACGGCGCGTTCATGATGACCGGGACCCAGCTCGACGGAACCTTCCGGCTGCACCACGGCGACACCGACGTCGCCCAGTGCTCGTTGGTGTCGACCTTCTCCGAGTACAGCGTCCTCCCCGAGTGGGGCGCCATCAAGATCGACAAGAGCATCCCGCTGGAGAGCGCCGCCCTCGTGGGCTGCGGTGTCCCGACCGGGTGGGGATCCGCGGTCAACGCCGGCCAGGTGCGGCCCGGGCACGTCGTGATCGTCATGGGTGTCGGCGGGATCGGCATCAACGCGGTGCAGGGCGCGAAGCACGGTGGCGCCCTCCGCGTCATCGCGGTCGACCCGGTCGGGTTCAAGCGCGAGAGCGCGCTCAAGCTCGGTGCGACCGACGCGGTCGGCACCATGGCCGAGGCCACCGCACTGGCCAAGGACCTGACCAACGGCCAGGGCGCGGACAGCGCGATCGTCTGCGTCGGCGTGGCGACCGGCGAGCACGTCGCCGAGGCGTTCGCGTCGGTCCGCAAGGACGGCGTCGTGGTGCTCACCGCGGTCGCGAACTTCATGACCACCGGCATCCCGGTGAACCTGATGGAGCTCGCGATGTACCAGAAGCGGATCCAGGGTGCCCTGTTCGGGATGTCGTCGCCGACCCGCGACGTGCCCTACTTCCTGAACATGTACCAGCAGGGCTACCTGCGGCTCGACGAGCTCGTGAGCCGGCGGTACAAGCTCGAGGAGATCAACCAGGGCTACGCCGACATGCACGCGGGCCTGAACCTGCGCGGAGTGGTCGACTTCGCGTGACCGGCGTGGGGCAGGCGGAGGTGGCCGTCCGGCGGAGCGGTCCGGCGGCGACGATCGAGCTGTCGAACCCCGGCCGGCGCAACGCGCTGACCGCGTCGATGCTCGACGAGCTGTACCGCCTGCTGACCGAGCTCGACGACGACCCGCAGGTGCGGGTCGTCGTCGTGACCGGGCGGGACGGCGACTTCTGCTCCGGGGCCGACCTGTCGGCGGTGTCCGACGAGCGGCACCCGCTCGGCTCGATGAACCGGATCAACCGGGCGGCGCTGGCGCTGCACCGGATGGCCACGCCGACCGTCGCGCGCGTCGACGGGGTGGCCGTCGGGGCGGGGCTGAACCTGGCACTGGCCTGCGACCTCGTCGTCGCGTCCGACCGGGCCCGCTTCTCCGAGGTGTTCGTCCGGCGCGGGCTGGCCGTCGACTTCGGCGGGTCCTGGGTCCTGCCCCGCCTGGTCGGCCTGCACCGGGCGAAGGAGCTCTGCCTGCTCGGCGAGATCGTCACCGCGGCCCGCGCCGCCGAGATCGGCCTGGTCAACCGGGTCGTGACGGTGTCCGAACTGGACACCGTCACGGGCGACCTGGTGGACCGGCTCGCCGTCGGGCCCGCGGTGGCGATGGCGCTGACCAAGCGGCTGCTCACCGACGGCGGTGACCGCAGCATCTCCGAGGCCCTGGACGCGGAGTTCACCGAGCGGCTCTGACGCCGCCGCACCGGATCCCAGCGGGAGGAGACAGATGGCGCTGCGTACGAGGTTCACCGAGGTCTTCGGGATCGAGCACCCGGTCGTCCAGGGCGGGATGCAGTGGGTGGGCCGCGCGGAGCTCGTCGCCGCGGTCGCCGAGGCCGGCGGCCTCGGCTTCCTGACCGCGCTGACCCAGCCGACCCCCGAGGACCTGGCGAAGGAGATCGCGCGCTGCCGCGAGCTCACCGACCGGCCGTTCGGGGTGAACCTGACGATCCTCCCGGCGATCGACCCGCC
This sequence comes from Pseudonocardia sp. HH130629-09, assembly GCF_001294645.1. Classification (NCBI taxonomy): domain Bacteria; kingdom Bacillati; phylum Actinomycetota; class Actinomycetes; order Pseudonocardiales; family Pseudonocardiaceae; genus Pseudonocardia; species Pseudonocardia sp. HH130629-09. Next base: position 4,023,926 of record NZ_CP011868.1, on the reverse strand, counting down.
GCCGTACGACGAGTACCGGCGGGTGATCGTCGAGTCCGGCATCCCGATCGTCGAGACGGCCGGGTCCAACCCCGAGCCGCACCTCCCGCTCTTCCACGAGCACGGTGTGAAGGTGCTGCACAAGTGCACCAGCGTGCGGCACGCCCTCAAGGCCGAGCGGGTGGGCGTCGACGGCGTGAGCATCGACGGGTTCGAGTGCGCGGGGCACCCCGGCGAGGACGACGTGCCGGGGCTGGTCCTGATCCCGGCGGCGACGGCCCGCCTCTCGGTCCCGGTGGTGGCCTCGGGCGGGTTCGCCGACGGCCGCGGCCTCGCGGCGGCGCTCGCACTCGGCGCCGACGGCATCAACATGGGCACCCGGTTCATGGCGACCGCCGAGGCGCCGGTGCACCGGAACGTGAAGCAGGCGATCGTGGACGCCGACGAGCGGGCCACCGACCTGATCTTCCGCCCGCTGCGGAACACCGCACGGGTGGCGCGGAACGCGGTCAGCACCGAGGTCGTCCGGATCCTCGACGAGGGCGGGCAGTTCCCCGACGTCCGCGAGCTGGTGGCGGGGGCTCGCGGACGGACCGTGTTCGAGACCGGCGAGCTCGACGCCGGTGTCTGGACGGCGGGCCAGTGCCAGGGACTGATCGACGACATCCCCACCGTCGCCGAGCTGGTGCACCGCATCGTCGCCGACGCCGAGGAGGTGCTCGGCCGGCTCGCCGGCCGGGTCGTCGTACCGGCCTGACCCGTACCGGGCCGGCCAGGCGGCCAACCGAAGGATGTCCACGTGACCGGGAGCCCGGGGCCCGAGGCCCTGTCCGGTCGCCGGCTGCGCACCGTGGCGCGAGAAGGAGAATCATGGCGACGTCAGTTGCATCGGCCCTGCACTGGTGGGCTCGTCGGAAGCCGGACCAGCAGGCCGTCGTCGTCGGCGACGACGCCGTGACCTACCGGCAGCTGCAGGACTGGTCCGGACGGCTCGCCCGCCGGCTGGTCGGGGAGGGCGTCTCGCCCGGCAACCGGATCGGCCTGATGAGCACGAACAGCGTCGAGTGGGTCGTGACGGCCTGGGGGATCATCAAGGCGGGCGGCGTGCTCGTCCCGCTCAACCCCCGGCTGGTCGCGAGCGAGCTGCACAAGATCCTCGGCGACTCCGGCGCCGGGGTGGTCGTGACCGCTGAGGCGCACGAGGAGACGCTCAAGGAGGTCGTCGGGCTCGGGCACGACCTCACGACCGTCCCGTTCGACGAGGTCGGCCGGCTCCGAACCGGCGGCACCGACGACTTCCGGATCGACCTCGACCCCGCGGACCCGGTGGCGATCCTGTTCACCAGCGGGTCGACCGGCCTGTCCAAGGGTGTCGTCTGCACCAACCGGACGCTGCTCGACATCGTCTTCGAGAACTCGCTGACCGACCCCGGGATGCGGCCCGGCGCGCGGACGCTCCTGCTGCTGCCCCTGGCCTTCACCCCGGGCCTGGTCTACGGCGTGGTGATCACCGGTGTGCTCGGCGGGACGCTGGTCGCGGAGCGGGAGATGAAGCCCTCGCGCGCCGTGCAGCTGATCGAGAAGCACCGGATCACCGTCATGTTCGGCGTGCCGCTGATCTTCCAGGCGCTAGCTGCGACCCCGGAGTTCGCCGACGCCGACCTCAGCAGCCTGGACACCGCGATCGTCGGTGGCGCGGCGGTACCCGTGCCGCTGCTGGAGGCGTACGCGGCGAAGGACGTCGTGCTCCGCCAGATCTACGGGATGACCGAGGTCGGCGGCGTCGCGACCGCGACGTGGCCGGAGGAGGCCGCCGACCACCCCGACAAGTGCGGCAGCGGCAACGTCTTCACCGAGATCAAGGTCGTCCGCCACGACGGCACCGAGTGCGATCCCGGCGAGAACGGCGAGATCGTCATGCGCGGGCCCGGTGTCACACCCGGGTACTGGCAGGACGAGGAGAACACCGCCACGGCGCTGCGCGACGGCTGGCTGCACAGCGGCGACCTCGGGAACCGCGACGAGGGCGGCCGGCTCACCTTCGTCGACCGGCTCAAGGACCTGATCATCACCGGTGGCATCAACGTGTCGCCGTTCGAGCTGGAGGCCGTGATCTCCCAGATCCCCGGGGTGAAGGAGGTCTCGGTGATCGCCGCCGAGGACGAGCGGTTCGGCGAGACCCCGGCGGCGATCGTCTGGGGCGAGGGCCTCGACGAGGCTTCGATCATCGCGGAGTGCAACCGGCACATGGCGGACTACAAGGTCCCGCGCTACGTCGTGGTCCGCGAGGACCCGCTGCCGCGGCTGCCCAGCGGGAAGATCGCGAAGCCGGCGATCCGCACCGAGTACTCGGACATCACGTCCACCCACCAGAAGGTGCGTTGATCCCCAGCGCGACGCATCCCTCCGGCGGCGGCGGGCCCCGACGGGCCCGCCGCCGCCGGCCTGCTCCCGTCCGCACCGTCGAGGACCACCGATGACCCATGTGATCACCCGCTCGTGCTGCAACGACGCGTCGTGCGTCGAGGTCTGCCCCGTCGACTGCATCCACCCGACGCCCGACGAGCCCGGTTACGCGACCGCCGAGATGCTCTACATCGATCCGGACACCTGCATCGACTGCGCGGCCTGCATCGACGTGTGCCCGGTGTCGGCGATCGTGCCGGACGAGGACCTCGAACCGGTCGACGAGCGCTACCTACGGATCAACGCGGCCTGGTACGACGGCCGGGAGCCGGCCGCGCGGACGGGGCGGACCGAGCCGGAGATCAGCTCGCCCGAGGGGGCGGGGCCGTTGCGGGTCGCCGTCGTCGGGACCGGGCCGGCCGCCTGCTACGCCGCGGAGAGCATGCTGCGCCGGCGCGGGCTGGACGTCGAGATCACGATGATCGACCGCCTGCCGGTGCCGGGCGGCCTGATCCGGCACGGCGTGGCTCCCGACCACCAGGACACCAAGGGCGCGGGCACCGCGCTCGCCCGCACCTGGGGGCGTCGGAAGGTCGCCCTGCACCTCAACGTCGAGGTGGGGGAGCACATCGGGCACGACGAGCTGCTCGCCCACCATCACGCAGTGCTCTATGCGGTCGGTGCCCCGGGCGGGCGGAGCCTCGGGATCACCGGGGAGGACCTGCCCGGCTGCAGCTCGGCCACCGACTTCGTGGCCTGGTACAACGGCCACCCGGACGCCGCGGACCGGCGGTTCGACCTGTCCGGCGAGCGCGCGGTCGTCGTCGGCAACGGCAACGTCGCCCTCGATGTCGCCCGCGTGCTGGTCGCGGGGGAGGAGCACCTGGCGGGCACCGACACCTCGGCGCACGCGCTCGCCGCGCTGCGGGACAGCGCGGTCCGCGAAGTCGTGGTCCTCGGCCGCCGGGGCCCCGCCCAGGCGGCGTTCACGACCCCCGAGCTCCTGGCGCTCGGCGACCTTCCCGGGATCGACGTCGTCGTCGACCCCGCGGAGATCGAGCTCGACGAGGTCACGGCGGCCCGGTTGGAGCGGGAGCCGGATCCGGTCCTCGCCCTGAAGCTGGACGCGCTGCGCGAGCTCGCCGGGCGCGAGCCGGGCGGTGCCGGCCGCCGCATCGTCCTCCGGTTCCTCACCGGGCCCGACGAGATCCTCGGGGAGGAGCGCGTCGAGGGCGTCCGCGTCGCGCGGAACACCGCGGTCGCCGACGGGGACCGGGTCGCCGCCCGGCCGACCGGCGAGACCGAGGACCTCGACTGCGGGCTCGTCCTCACCTCGGTCGGCTACCGCGGCGCGCGGATCCCCGAGGTGCCCTTCGACGAGCAGCGCGGAGTCCTCCCGAACGACGACGGACGGGTCACCGACCCGGACACCGGCGAGGCCGTCACCGGCGTCTACACCGCGGGCTGGATCAAGCGTGGCCCGAGCGGCGTGATCGGGACGAACCGCTGGTGTGCCGAGGACACCGTGAACGCCCTGCTGGCGGACTGGTCGGCGGGCCGGCTGGACACCCCGCGGGCCGGGGGGCCGGAGTTCTCGGCGCTGGTGGCCGAGCGGAGGCCCGAGGCGATGGGGCTCGCCGAGTGGAAGGCGATCGACGCCCACGAGCGGCGGACCGGCCGGGGCGAGGGACGCCCCCGGGTCAAGCTCGTCGACATCCGGGACATGCTCGACGTGGTCGAGGCCGCGGCGACCCGCTGACACCGTCCGTCCCGTTCACCGCCGGTCCGACCGGCCGGAAGGAGAGACCGCGTGGAGACCGACCTGTACGAGGCCGACCACGAGGCGTACCGCGAGACGGCCCGGGCCTTCGTGACCCGGGAGGTGGTGCCCAACGTGGAGCGGTGGGACACCGACCGGCAGATCGACCGGGAGACGTGGAAGAAGGCGGGCGCGGCCGGCCTGGTCGGGCTCGCGGTGCCGGAGGAGTACGGCGGCGCGGGGGAGCCGGACTACCGGTTCCGCTTCGTGCTGTCCGAGGAGATCGCCGCGGCCGGGGCGGCGTCCCTGCAGTCCGCGTTCGGGACCAACGACGACATCGTCCTCGGCTACCTGCTGAACCTCGCCGGCCCGGAGCAGCGGGAGCGCTGGCTCCCCGGCTTCGCGACCGGGGAGACGATCGCCGCCATCGCGATGAGCGAGCCGGCCGCGGGCAGTGACCTGCGGGGCATCGCGACGACCGCCGTCCGCGACGGCGACCACTGGGTCCTCAACGGCTCCAAGACGTTCATCAGCAACGGGATCACCTCGGACCTGGTCGTCGTCGTGACCCGCACCGACCCGGACGCGCGCTCCGCCGGGTACTCCCTGTTCGTCGTCGAGCGGGACACCCCGGGCTTCGAGCGCGGCCGCAAGCTGGACAAGATCGGGCTCCCCGGCCAGGACACCGCGGAGCTGTTCTTCCAGGACGCGCGGGTGCCGGCGGCCAACCTGCTCGGCGAGCTCGGCGGCGGACTGCCCGCGCTGATGCAGAACCTGCCCCGTGAGCGGATGGGCATCGCGGTCGCCGCGCAGTGCTCGGCCGAGGCCGCGTTCCGGTGGACGCTCGACCACACCCGCGAGCGCACGGCCTTCGGCAAGCCGCTCGCCGCGCAGCAGAGCGTCGGGTTCACCCTCGCCGACCTCCGGACCCGGATCAAGGTGACCCGCAGCTACGTCGACCGGTGCGTCCGCGAGCTGAACGCGGGCCGGCTCACCCCGGTGGACGCGGCCAAGGCCAAGTGGTGGGCCACCGAGATGCAGTGGCAGGTGATCGACGCCGGGGTCCAGCTGCACGGCGGCTACGGCTACATGACCGAGTACCCGATCGCGCGTGCCTTCACCGACGCCCGGGTCCAGCGGATCTACGGCGGCGCGAACGAGGTCATGAAGGAGATCATCAGCCGGGACCTCGTCCGGGACTGAGAGCCCCTCAGGTCCCGGCGAGCTCGGCGACGACCGGGGCCATCCGCTCCAGCAGCGTCTCGTTCACCGTCAGGTAGCTCACGCCAGTCTCGTCGCGGCGGCGGCGGAGCTCGTCGGCGATCTCCGCGGTGTCCCCCACGAGCACGCTGGGCAGCCGCGGTACCTCGCCGGGCGCGACGCCGAAGCTGTCGGCCAGTCGGTCGATCCGGGCGGTGTCGGCGCGGTCGTGGATCCCGGTGATCGACATGTGCAGCTCGACCGTGGCCCCGCGGGCCGCGGCCAGCTCCCGGATGCGGGCCGCCTTGGCGGTGACCTGCTCCCGCCCGGTGGTGCGTGCCGCGTCGCGGCCGATCCGGCCGCTCCGCATGTCCGGGGCGATCCCGACGACGTCGGCGTGCCGGGCCGCGAGATCGAGCACCCGCCGCCCGCCGCCGCCCACGAGCAGCCGCGGCGGGGCCGCGGTGGCGGCCCCCTCCGGCAGGGCGTCCAGCACGTAGTGGGTCCCGGCGAACGACGTCCGCCCGGCCCAGCACCCCCGGATCAGCGCGAGTGCCTCGCCGAGGCGGTCGACCCGCTCGGCCGGCTCCCGGAACGGGTGGCCGAGCATCGTGTGGTCGGCGGCCATCCAGCCCGCCCCGATGCCCAGCTCGAACCGGCCGCCGGTCGCGGCGGCGAGCCACGCGGCGTCCCGCGCGACGACGGCCGGGTGGCCGGTCTCGTTGTCCAGCACCAGCGTCCCGACGGTCAGCTCCGACGTGGTCGCGGCCGCCGTCGCGAGCGCGGGCAGCGGAGGTACCGACGGCACGCTGAAGTGCTGGGGGACCTGGAGCACCGACCAGCCCTGGTCCTCGACCCGCCGGGCGAACGCCGGCCAGCCTCCCGGACCGCAGGTGGCACCGGTGCTGAGCACCCCGAAACGGAATCCCGACATCGCTTCACCTTAAGGAAGAAGGTAGCTGTCGGCGCCGTGAGATGATTGACAGAAATTGTCTCACGTGTCACGGTTCGGCGACGGACGGAGGAGGAGTGGTGGGCGGATACTCGTTGCTCGACGGCGTGCGTGTCGTCGAGGTCGCGCAGCTGGCGCCGTCGTCGGTCGGCGGGCACCTCGCCGATCTCGGCGCGGACGTCATCAAGATCGAGACGCCCGGCCGCGGCGAGGGCGTCCGGTACGCCGGGGCGCAGGCCGTCGGCGGACCGGACGGCCCCGGGTTCATGCACCTGCGGTGGAACCGCGGCAAGCGCAGCGTCGAGCTCGACCTGCGCACGGCGGAGGGCGTCGAGGCATTCCTCCGGCTCGCCGCGTCCGCCGACGCGGTGGTCGAGGGGACGAGGCACGGGTATCTCGACCGGCTCGGGCTCGGCTGGGAGCGCCTGGCCGGGCAGCGCCCGTCGACCGTGCTGTGCGAGGTCTCCGGGACCGGGGCCGAGGGGCCGTACCGCGACCTCGCCACCGGCGGGATGTGGTTCGACGCCTACGCCGGGCTGCGCACGGTGGACACCGCGCGGCCCTCCCCGCCCGGGGTGATGGGCGGCTCGGCGGAGACCCCGCAGGCGATGTACGCCGTGGGCGCGTACGGCGCAATGGCGGTCCTGGCGGCGGTGCTGCGGGCTCGCACCACCGGAGTGGGCGCGCGCCTGCAGGTGAGCAGCGCCGACGTCGCGATCGCCTGGATGCCGGACCGGATCGACGGCGCGCTGAACGCCGGCCGCACCCACCGGCGTCCGGGCTGGACCGCCGACGGGCGGCTGCCGGACTGGCCGCTGCTCGACGCGTACGCCACGAAGGACGGCGGCGCGATGGTGTTCGGCTCGCACACGCCGAAGTTCTGGCGGGCGTTCTGCGACGCGGTCGACCGGCCGGACCTGCTGGAGGTCGATCTCGCGTCGGTGGACGAGGGGTCCGACGCGCGCGCCCGGCACGTCTGGCGGGAGCTCGACGCGGTGTTCCGCACCCGGACTCGGGCCGAGTGGACCGCGCTGTTCCTGGCCCACGACATCGCGGGAGGCCCGGTCAACACGGTGACCGAGCTGGTGGACGACCCGCACTTCACGGCCCGCGCCACTACCTACGACCAGGACGGGTTCCGGTTCGCCGCCAGCCCCGTCCGGGTCGTCGGGGAGGAGTTCGCGCCGCAGCGGGCCCCGGAGTTCGGGGCCCACACCGACGAGGTGCTCGGGGAGATCCGAGCGTCCCGCCCGTCGATCACCACCACTACCCGGGGGACCGAGACATGACACTGCTGAACGACGACGTCGCACACACCCTCGCCGAGCACCTGCGTGCCGGGACCACGGAGATGTCCCCGACCGACCTCCGGGTGCCGATCTCGCACTTCGTCGGCGAGGAGCGGGCCGCGCAGGAGCGGGCGCTCCTGAAGCGGCTCCCGGTGATCGTCGGGCACGGTTCGGAGATCGCGAGGCCCGGCAGCTTTCTGACCCGCGAGATCCTCGGGATGCCGCTGATCGTCGTCCGCCGGTCGGACGGCACGGTCGGCTCCTACCTCAACATCTGCCGGCACCGCGGCGGCCGGGTGGAGGACGAGCCGTGCGGGCAGAAGCGGATCTTCACCTGCCACTACCACGGCTGGAGCTACTCCCGGGAGGACGGCGGCCTGCGCGGCGTGCCGTACGACGACTTCTACACCCACGTCGACAAGGACCGGCACGGCCTGCACCGGATCCGGACCGAGGAGCGGCACGGCTTCCTGTTCGCCGTCCTGTCCGGCGACCAGGACCTCGACATCGACGACTGGCTGGGCCCCGAGGTGGACGCGCAGCTGTCGCCCTACGGCCTCGGCGGCGCTGAGATCTTCCTCGACGAGTCGTTCACCCTGGACATCAACTGGAAGATCGTCCTCGACGGTGCGATCGACGTCCTGCACCCGAAGTTCCTGCACCCCGAGGGCGTCGGGAAGCTGATCGAGACGAACACCAGCGTGTGGCGGCAGTACGGCCGGCACGGCCAGTCCTTCAGTCCGCGGACACGGATGGGCGATCTCGCCCGCGCCGGGGAGGAGGTCGACGCCGACTTCCGGCTGATGGGTAGCAACCTGTTCCTCTACCCGAACTCGATGGTCATCTCGACGCCGGACCACGTCGAGTTCTGGACCGTGTGGCCCGACACGACCGACCCGAACCGGTCGACGACGCAGATCCGGTTCCTGGTCCGCCCGGAGAAGCGGACCGAGCGGATCGAGCGGCGGATCCGGCGGAGCTGGGAGATCCTGCAGGACGCGGCCGTGAACGAGGACTGGCCGATGGAGCTGACGATCCAGCAGAACGCGGCCGCGTGGCCGCACGGGACGTTCCTCTACGGCCGCAACGAGCAGGCCTGCCAGCACCTGCACCGCGAGCTCGCCGCCGACCTGGGCGACTGAGCCCCGGCCGGCCCGCTCAGCCAGCCGCCGTGAGCGCGGGGACGACGAAGTCGGCCACGAGCCGGCGGATGCGGTCCGTGTCCTCCGGGGTGTCCTCCAGCTGGACGATGAACATGATCTCCAGCCGGGAGATCCACTCGCACAGGCCGACCAGGTCGAGGTCCGCCCGGATCTCACCGGTGTCCCGTGCCGCGGTCAGGACGGGCTCCCAGAACTCGTGGGTCAGCTCCGTCGCCAGCCCGGTCGAGCTCAGGAGGGTGTTCGCCAGCGCCATCTGCTCGGGGGAGACCAGCGCGTGCATCAGCGGGTCCCGGTGCCCGACCCGGACGTTGAGCGTGATGCCCTCCACGACGCGCTCGGTGAGCGAGTCCAGCGCCATGATCCGGGCCCGGCTGCGCTCGATGTTCATCCGCGCGCGGCGGCGGACCAGCGCCGTCAGGAGGCTCTCTCGGTCGGAGAACGTGCGGTAGAGCGTCGCGCGGGAGATCTCCGCCGCCGATGCGACGTCCTCCATTGTCGTCTTGGCGATGCCGTAGTGGGCGAAGCACGCGTCGGCGGCGTCGAGGATCCGCTCGACGGCAGCGGAGGGCCGGGCGGTCACCGGAGGCGAGCGGTCGGGCACCCGCCCAGCATACGGAGCGGGGTCCGTGTCCCTCGACGCTCGTCCCGTGCCGGCGACGTGACAATGGACGATAGTCGTCTCACGTGTCAGGATGATCAGAACCGAGGAGAGGACGTACGCGTGCCGTCACCCGACGCCGCGGCCCGGCGGGTCGCGCTGCTCACCGGAGGGGCCCGCGGGATCGGGGCCGCGGTCGCCCGGCGGCTCGCGGCCGACGGCCACGCCGTCGCCGTCGACTACGCGACCAGCGGAGCCGAGGCCGAGGCGCTCGTCGGGGAGATCCGGGGAGCCGGCGGGACCGCGGAGTGCCTGCAGGCCGACGTCACCGATCCCGCCGCGGTGACGGAGCTGGTCGAACGGGTGACCGCGCTGTGGGCCGCGCCGTCGGTCCTGGTCAACAACGCTGGGATGAACCTGACCGCGTCGGCCCGGCGGCTCGATCCCGCCGACTGGGACCGGGTGATCGGCGTCAACCTCAGCGGGGCCTTCTACTGCACGCACGCCGTGCTCCCGGCGATGTACGAGGCGGGGCACGGCCGGATCGTGTTCGTCGGCAGCCCGGCGGCCGGCCGGTCGGTCCTGCCCGGGACCGGTGCCTACGCCGCCGCGAAGGCGGGCGTCGGGGCGCTGGTCGAGGTGCTGGCCAAGGAGACGGCGCGCCGCGGGATCACGGTCAACTCCGTGATCCCCGGGTTCGTCGAGACCGGGATGACCCGCGGCGAGGGGGAGCGGGCTATGGAGGTCCTCCGTGGACAGTGGCCGGAGATCCCGCCCGACGCCGTCGCCGACGCCGTGTCCTACCTCGTCTCGGACCGTGCGGCACACGTCTCGGGCGAGCAGCTGGGTGTGTGGCTGGGCGGCCCGTCCGGCCTGCACCGGTAGCCCGCCGAGAGTACCCCTGGAGGACGGATGACGACCACCGGCGACGCCGTACCCGCACCGGACGACCGGCCGGTCCTGACCGACCGGCCGGAGCCGGGGATCCTGCGGATCACCCTGAACCGGCCCGGGGCGCTCAACGCCATGAGTGCGGAGCTGATCGAGGCCCTGCACGACGAGCTGCGCGCGGTCCAGGAGGACTCCGGGGTCCGCGCGATCGTGCTCACCGGCGCCGGCCGGGCGTTCTGCGCGGGCCTCGACCTCCGTGGCTACGGGGACCCACCGGGCAGCCCCGCGGAGGAGGGACGCTCCCAGGCGGGGATGCGCGTCCAGCAGCACATCTCGAGCCTCGGCGAGACCTTCCGGCGGGTCCGGGCTCCGATCATCGGCGCCGTCAACGGCGCGGCGGTCGGTGGCGGCATGGCGCTGGCCGTGTTCTGCGACATCCGACTGATGGCACGCTCGGCGATCCTGCAGGCGTCGTTCATCCGGCGCGGTCTCGGCGGCACCGACATCGGGCTGAGCTGGCTGCTGCCCCGGATGGTCGGCTTCGCCCGGGCGACCGACCTGATCCTCACCGGCCGGACGGTCGACGCGGACGAGGCGGAGCGGATCGGCCTGGTCGCGGCGGTCGTCGACGACGACGTGCTGCAGGAGGCCGCCCTGGAGCGGGCCCGGCTCATCGCCGGCCACAGCCCCTTCGGCGTGTGGATGAGCAAGGAGGTCCTGTGGGCGAACCAGGAGACCGGCAGCTTTCAGGCGGCGGTCGAGCTGGAGAACCGCTCGCAGATCCTGACCGCGCTGACGAAGGACCACCGCGAGGCGGTCGAGGCGTTCCTGGAGAAGCGCCCGCCCGTGTTCCGGAACCGGTGACGGGCTCCGCGCTGGCCGGGCGCACCGCGGTCGTGACCGGGGCGGCGAGCGGGATCGGGGCGGCGGTCGCCGCGCGGTTCGTCGCCGAGGGCGCCTCGGTGCTCGTATGCGACGTCGACACCGGGCGCGGTGCGGCGCTCGCCGGCGAGCTGGGGCCGCGGGCCCGGTTCCGGCGGGTCGACGTGCTGCGGGAGTCCGACGTGGAGGGCGCCGTCGCGGAGGTGCTCGACCGGGACGGCCGTCTGGACTGCCTGGTCGCCAACGCCGGTGCCGTCGGCCGGTGGCGCTTCGTGGACGACGTCCCGGCCGACGAGTGGGACGCCGCGTTCGCGCTGCTCTGCCGCTCGGTCCTGTTCGGGATCAAGCACGCGGTGCCGCCGATGCGGGCCTCCGGGCACGGCAGCATCGTCGCCACCGGCAGCGTGGCGGGCGTGCGGACCGGGTACGGTCCGCACGCCCACGGGGCGGCGAAGGCCGCGGTCGCCCAGCTCGTCCGCAGCGCCGCCGTCGAGCTCGCCCCCGACGGGATCCGGGTGAACACGCTCGTCCCCGGCGGTGTGGCGACGCGGATCGTGGGGCACGGCGCGGGCCTCACCGGTGACGCGCTGGACCGCTCGGTCGGCACGGTCCGGGAGAACCTGCGGTCGTTGCAGCCGCTGCCCCGTGCCGGGGAGCCCGACGACCTGGCCGACGCCGCGGTGTTCCTCGCCTCGGACGCGTCGGGCTTCGTCACCGGCCAGGAGCTGGTGGTGGACGGCGGCGCGTCCCTGGGCCGGGGGTGGCCCGCCGACGCGGTCCGGGCGGCGGCCCGGGCGCAGCAGCGCCACCGCTGACCCGGCGGGCCCGGACCGGGCCCGCCGGGCGGGTGGTCAGGCCGGTGCCGCGTCGCGCAGGGAGACCGCTTCGGGCGGGACCTCCCGGAACCTCTCGCGCAGCGCGGCCTTGGTCAGCTTCCCGGAGAAGGTCCGCGGCAGCGGATCCGGCGAGGCGACGGCGTGCCGCGGCTGCTTGAACCGCGCGAGCCGGGACCCGGCGGCGGCGGCGAGCTCCGCGACGACGGCGGACGCGTCGCGCTCGGAGTGGAAGACGACCATCGGCACCTCGCCCCACACCTCGTCGGGGACCCCGATGACGGCGAGGTCGCCCACCCCCGGGACGGCCGCGAGCACCTTCTCGATCTCGGCCGGGTAGACGTTGATGCCACCGGAGATCACCAGGTCCTTGCTCCGGTCCACGATGGACAGGAACCCCTCGTCGCCCGTCCGGCCGAGGTCCCCGGTGTGCAGCCACCCGTCGACGACGGTCTCCGCGGTCGCCTCCGGTCTGCGCCAGTACTCGCGCATCACGTGCGGGCCGCGGACGAGCACCTCGCCGACCTCACCGACGGCCGCGTCGACCCGGATCTCGGTGCCGACCAGCGCCCGGCCGCAGGACTCGGGACGGTGCAGCGCATCGTGCCAGGGCAGGCTCGTGACCAGGCCGGACGCCTCGGTCAGGCCGTAGACCTGGTTGAGCGGGACGCCGCGGTCGCGGTAGGCGCGCAGGGTCTCGGTCGCGACCGGGGCGCCGCCGGCGGCGGCGTAGGTGAAGGCCGCGAGCCCGGCGTCGGCGAAGCCGGGGTGTGCGGCCATCCGCTGCCAGATCACCGGGACGAACGTCGCCGCGGTGACCCGCTCGCGCACCATGATCTCCAGGCTGCGCTCCGGGTCGAAGTCGGCGAGCAGCACCATGGTCGCGCCCGGGTAGATCACGAGCTGGACGAACACCGACACGACGGAGCCGGTGTAGACCAGCGGGGCGGGCACCAGGACGCGGTCCCGCCAGGACAGCCCGTAGGCGATCATCTGGGCCTGGGCGGGCGCGAGCACGCTGCGGTGGGTCAGCAGCGCGCCCTTCTGCGCGCCGGTGGTGCCGGAGGTGTAGCAGAGGAAGGCGCCGTCGTCGTCGGCGATGCCGGCCGACGGTGCCGGGCCGGGCGTGCCGAGCAGCGTGTCGTACCCGGGGACGGCGGTCGAGCCCAGCGAGACGACGTCGTGGCGTCCGTCGCCGTCTGCGACCAGGGAGAGCAGCGACTCCTCGGTGACGACCAGGGAGCAGTCCGCGTCGGTCAGCAGTTCGGCGAGCTCGCCGGACAGCAGCCGGAAGTTCAGCGGGACGCAGATCGCGCCGAGCTTGAGCACCGCCACCATGGTCCGGGCGAGCTCGGGGCGGTTGTGCATGAGCACCGCGACCCGGTCGCCCCGGGTGATCCCGCGGGCGGCGAGACCGCGGGCGAGGTCGTCGGTCGCGGCGTCGAACGCGCTCCAGGACTCGGCGGCGCCCTCGAAGGCGATCGCGTCGTGGTCGGGCCGGGTACGGGCCCAGAATCGGACGAGGTCGGGGAGGTTCATCGGCTGCTCCGGTGGTGGGACGTCGAGTCGGGACGGACGCGGTGCTCACGGGCCCGTCGCCGAGCGCGCCGGTGCGATCGTGGTCCTACATGTCCAGAATGACACGTGAGACAAAAAACGTCGAGAGTCTCAACAGAGCGAGTCCGCGAGCCCGGCCTGCCTCGGCCCGAAGGGTGCGCGAATGGTCCGGAACGGCGCTGCGAACGATTTCCGAACGGTGATCGGAAGGCGACGGAATGCGTCCGCGCGGCGATCTCGGCCGTCGGCCCTGCGATGTGCCGACGCGAATCAGGAATGGAGTCCAGCTATCCTACCGAAAGTACCTTACGGCGATAGGTAAAGGGTGTCAAGGGTCACTCCCGGGTGGCTCCGGCGTCCGGCGTGCCGGGTGTCACGGCCGTCTCCGGGCGCAGGGTGTCGATGCCGCGCAGGAACGTCCGGACGGACTCGGCCCAGAGGGCCTCGGGGTCGAGCGCGTTGTCGCCGATCGCCCGGACCAGGGCCGGGTGCTGCTGAGGGTCCGCGTGCGGGAAGACTCGGTCCTGTCCGCTCGGCGCCTTCATCGCGTCCGTCAGTGCGGCGCCGAGGGTGAGGCGGTCCAGGCCGTCGAGGACGAGGACGTGCAGGTGGAGCGGGATGCCAACCTCCTCCAGGAAGGTCGCCGACGTCTCGTAGACCGGCGTGAAGACCTCGCGAGGCATGAACTCCAGCAGGATCGGCGCAGCGTGGGCGTGGCGCAGGATCGTCCGGCGGAAGTGCAGGCTCAGGGCGACGAAGTACTCGATCCAGTCGTCCGTGTCCCGGGCGACCGGCTGCGGCGTCTCGCGGATGATCGACCGGGCGACGGCCTCGAGGATCGACGCCTTGTCCGGGAAGTGGTGGTAGAGCGACGGGCCTGGACGCCCATCTCGCGGGCGAGCCGCGTGAGGCTGAACGCGTCCAGCCCGTCGGAGTCGATGATCGCGAGTGCTGCCGCGACGATGATTCTCCGGCTCAGTATCGGGCGGTCGGATCGTGGCATGGAGGAATCATGCCGGACCGTCGGGGAAATGGTTGACCGGTTCTCACCTAATTGCATAAGGTTCGGCCTCCTCGCGCGCCCGTTCCCGGCCGACGCGACCCAGCACACGGAGGACGTCGATGTCCAGATCCGCCACACGCAGCACCGGTTTCCGGGCCGTCGTGTCCACCTGCCTCGCGGTGACCGTCCTCGACGGGGTCGACCTGCTCATGTTCGGAGCGGTCCTCCCGGTCCTGCTGCAGGACCAGGTGTGGGGCATGACGACGGTCGAGGCCGGTCTGATCGGCAGCGTCTCGCTGTTCGGCATGATGATCGGGGCGATGCTGGCGGGGTACCTGACCGACATCGTGGGCCGGCGGCCCATCGTGCTCGGCTGCGTCGCGAGCTTCAGCGTGTTCACCGGGTTGTGCGCGCTCGCCCCGAGCCTGGAGGTCTTCGCGATCCTGCGCTTCCTCGCGGGGCTCGGGTTCGGTGGCGCGCTGCCGACCGTCATCGCGCTGACCATGGAGTACGTGCGGATCGAGCGGCGTCAGTTCTACAACGGCGTAGTCCAGACGGGGTTCCCGATCGGCGGCGCGCTCGTCTCGGTCCTCGCCATCGTCGTCATCCCCGTCTTCGGGTGGCAGTCCCTGTTCGCCGCGGCGGGCCTGGTGGGGATCGTGCTGTTCGCCGTCGCCTACCGGAACCTGCCCGAGTCGATGGCGTTCCTCGTCGCCCGCGGCCGTGCCGACGAGGCCGCGGAGCTCGCCCGCCGGTACGAGGTCGGGGTCGCCGCCGAGTCCGGCCTGGCCGTCCGGCAGGGCTCCACCGCCGGGGACGGGCGGCGCTCGGCGTTCCGCCTGCTGTCCGCCCCGGGGTTCCGCGTGGCCGCCGTGCTGTTCCCGCTGATCAGCTTCTTCGGGCTGCTCGTCTCCTACGGCATGAACACCTGGATCCCGCAGATCCTCCGCACGACCGGCTACGACCTCGGCTCGGCGCTGTCGTTCATGCTGGCGTTCAACCTCGGCAGTGCCGTCGGCATGGTCGTCCTGACCGGGCTCGCCGACCGGTTCGGCTCGCGCCGGGTCATCTCCACCGGGTTCCTGGCCGGCGCGGCGGCCGTCGCGGCCCTGACCCTGGGGCCCGCCCAGGGGGTCGTGTTCGGTCTCGTGCTGCTGATCGGGTTCTGCGCGTCGTCCCAGTCCGCGGTGTACGGCTTCGCCGGCGTCTACTACCCGGCTGCCGCGCGCGGCACGGTCCTCGGGCTGTGCACCGGGCTCGGCCGGCTGGGCGGGGTCGCCGGGCCGATCATGGTCGGCATCGTCATCGCGGCCCCGGCCGGTGCGACCGGCGTGTTCTGGGCGTTCACGGCGGTCGGTCTGGTCGCCGCGGTGCTCGTCGCACTGGTCCCACGGACCGGGCTCACCGACCGGCCCCGCCCGGTCGTGGACGACGGCCCCGCGGACCGCCAGGTCCCGGCGTGACCGGGGGCGGCCCGCGGTCGCCGTGGGAGCGCCTGCTCGGGACCTGGGACCTCGTGTCGTTCGTCCGGCTCGTCGACGGCGACCCGGTCGGTGACGTCCTCGGGCCCGACCCGGTCGGCCGGCTGACCTACCAGCCGGACGGGCGCGTCACCGCCCTGCTCGCGCGTCGCGACCGTCCGTGGCGGTCCGGTGAGACGTTCCTGTCCGCCGGCGACGAGGCCCGCGGGGCCGCCGCCCGTGAGTTCGTCGCCTACTCGGGCCGGTTCGAGGTCGTGGACGACCGCGTCGTGCACCACGTGGACATCTCGCTGTACCCGGAGCACCCGGGGACCGACCTGGTGCGGACCGTCTCCTGGCGCGACGGGCTGCTCGAGCTGCGCACGCCGTCGCGCGACACCCGGTCCGGGCGCTCGATGTGCGACCGCCTCACCTGGCGCCCGGAGTCCGGGGCCTGCCGTCCGCCGTCGGTGACGAGCGCAACGGCGACACAGGGCCCGGAAGGCTGGTGAAACAGATGACGGATCCTGTAGCACTGATGCATCAACTCCGGACCGCGTCGTCGCGGCACTGACCGCGGACCGCCCCGGATGCCAACGACGTCGATCCCTGGAGGTCAATCGTGCGGGACGCAGTAATCGTCGAAGCGGTGCGTAGCCCGGTCGGCAAGCGCAAGGGTGGTCTGGCCGGGGTGCACCCGACCGATCTGTCGGCCCACGTGCTGCGGAGCGTGGCGGAGCGGTCGGGGGTCGACCCGGGCGAGATCGAGGACGTGATCTGGGGCTGCGTGTCGCAGTCCGGTGAGCAGACCCTGGACATCGCCCGCAACGCGGCGCTGGCGGCGGGGTTCCCGGAGTCGGTGACGGGTGTGACCGTCGACCGGCAGTGCGGGTCGAGCCAGCAGTCGGTGCACTTCGCCGCGGCCGGCCTGATCGCAGGCCAGTACGACGTCGTCGTCGCCGGTGGTGTCGAGTCGATGACCCGGGTGCCGATGTTCTCGTCGAGCCAGGGCGAGGACCCGCTCGGTGCGGACTTCGCGGCGCGGTACGGCACCGCCCCGAACCAGGGTGTGGGCGCGGAGATGATCGCCGAGAAGTGGGGCTTCTCGCGGCAGCAGCTCGACGAGTTCGCGCTGCGGTCGCACGCGCGTGCCGCCGAGGCGCAGGACGCGGGCCGGTTCGACGCGCAGATCGCCCCGCTGGCCGGGGTGGAGGCCGACGAGGGTGTGCGGCGTGGCGGGACGCTGGAGGGCCTCGCGCAGCTGAAGACGGTGTTCAAGGAGGCCGACCAGGGCGGGGTGATCCATGCGGGGAACTCGTCGCAGATCTCCGACGGGTCGTCGGCGTTGCTGATGACGACCTCGGAGAAGGCGGCGGAGCTGGGGTTGCGGCCGGTGGCGCGGGTGCACACCGCGGTGCTGGCGGGTGCGGATCCGGTGATCATGTTGACGGCGCCGATCCCGGCGACGGAGAAGGCGCTGGCGAAGTCGGGTCTGGGTCTGTCGGACATCGGGGCGTTCGAGGTGAACGAGGCGTTCGCGCCGGTGCCGCTGGCGTGGCTGGCCGACATCGGTGGGGACGACGCGGGTGTGGCGCAGCGGTTGAACCCGAACGGTGGGGCGATCGCGCTGGGGCACCCGCTGGGTGGCTCGGGTGCACGGATCATGACGACGCTGGTGCACCACATGCGGGACAACGGCATCCGTTACGGCCTGCAGACCATGTGCGAGGGCGGCGGGCAAGCGAACGCCACCATCCTCGAACTCCTCTGACACACCTCTGATCCCGGTGCGCCGCCGCCGCACGCGTGCCGGCGGCGCACCGACCCCACAGCTCCCCGGAAGGACTGGATTCATGGGCATCACCGGCTCCGTCGCCGTCGTCACCGGCGGCGCCTCCGGCCTCGGCCTGGCCACCACCGAGAAGCTCCTCGAGCAGGGCGCGAAGGTGGTGATCATCGACCTGCCTTGGTCGCAGGGTGCGGCCGTCGCCGACAAGCTGGGCGAGAACGTGCGCTTCGCCCCCACCGACGTCACCGACGAGGCGCAGGTGCGGGCCGCCCTGGACCTGGCCGAGGAGCTCGGCACCGTCCGGGTCGCGGTCAACTGCGCGGGCATCGGCAACGCGGAGAAGACCTTCGGCAGGAAGGGGCCCTTCCCGCTGGACGGGTTCACGAAGGTGATCAACGTGAACCTGATCGGCACGTTCAACATGATCCGGCTGGCGGCCGAGCGGATCGCGAAGGCCGAGCCGGCCGACGGCGACCGCGGCGTGGTGATCAACACGGCGTCGGTGGCGGCGTTCGAGGGGCAGATCGGGCAGGCGGCGTACTCGGCGTCGAAGGGCGGCATCGTCGGGATGACGCTGCCGATCGCGCGTGACCTGGCGGACCTGGGGATCCGGGTGTGCACGATCGCGCCGGGGCTGTTCGAGACCCCGCTGCTCGGAAGCCTGCCCGAGGACGTGAAGGCGTCGCTGGGCAAGCAGGTGCCGCACCCGTCGCGGCTGGGGCAGCCCGCGGAGTACGCGACGCTGGCCGCGCACATCGTCGAGAACCCGATGCTCAACGGCGAGACGATCCGCCTCGACGGCGCGATCCGGATGCAGCCGCGCTAGCGAGCCCGGCGCAAGGACGAGGCGTCCGATGCGGCGCACACCGCACGAGTCCGACCACGAGGAACTCCGGACGTGTATGCGGGTGGCTGCAGCACGTTGCACGCTGCGTGATTCGGGCAGTAGTGGTCTTGCTCGTCACGCACCTCCGAACACGGCGAGATCGATCGGGTGCTCCAGGCGCCGGCGGAGCCGCTCTGCTGGCTCAGTAGGCGCCCGCGGGGCCGCACCGACGTCATCGCCGCCTTGCTGCGTAGCCAGCGGCGCCTCTGGTCCTCGCTGCTGGTGAAGCCGGACCATCCCCGTTCGTGGAGGCCGATCCGCCCGCAGGCCAAGATGATGTTGCCGGTGTTCGGTCGGGGTGGTGTCGTGCACGGTCGGCGAAGGGCAGGGAGCTTGTCGAGAGAAGGGGGATCGTCGGTCGCGGCGGCTGGCTGGGCGCATATCGATCACGATGCCTCCTGATGTCAACGGCGGGTTGGGAGTGACCCCGTAGCGACGGATTGGAACTGACCCCCGGCGTGGTGTGGTGATGGTCAGTCGTTGCTGGCGCGGTTGTGTTTGGCCAGGAGCTCGCGTCGGGCGCGGGTGCGGTAGGAGTCCCCGGACAGGGTCAGGACTTCGGCGTGGTGGACGAGGCGGTCGATCATGGCTGCGGCGACGACGTCGTCGGAGAAGGTCTCGCCCCAGCGGCCGAAGGGCAGATTGCTGGTGACCATGACGCTGCCTTGTTCATAGCGGGAAGCGATGAGCTGGAAGAACAGGTTCGCTGCGTCCTGGTCGAACGGGATGTAGCCGACCTCGTCGATGATGATCAGTTTGTAGCGGCGGATCTTCTTCAGCTCGGCCTCGAGCCGGCCGCTCTGGTGCGCGGCGGCGAGTCTGGTGATCCAGTTGCTGGCGGTGTCGAACAGGACCGAGTAGCCGGCGTGGGCGGCTTTGACGCCGAGCCCGATCGCGAGGTGGGTCTTCCCGATCCCGGGCGGGCCGAGCAGGATCACGTTCTCGCACTTGGCGACGAACGTGCTCGTGGCCAGGTGGGCCAGGATGTCGCGGCGCAGCGAGGGCAGATGGTCGAGGTTGAAGTCCTCCAAGGTCTTGACCTGGGGGAAGTGCGCGGTGCGGATCCGCATGACCGTGCCCTTGGACTCGCGGTCGGCGACCTGGCGCTGCAGCAGCGCGCCCAGATACTCCTCGTGCGACCAGTTCTCCTCACGGGCCTGGGCGGCAAGCTGTTCCCAGCTGGCCGCGATGGTCGGGGTCTTCAGGACCCGGGTCAGGTAGGCGATCATCGCCGGCAGTCCGTCGGGGACCGCGGCCAGCACCGGACCGGCCGGCCCCGAGCTCCCAGCGGGGTCGGTGGTGATCTTCGGTGGTGTGGTTGTCATGAGCTGCTCGCTTCCTCGGCAGTGGAGACGAAGTCGACACCGAACAGGGCGTCGTAGTCGGGCAGTGCGCGCAGGGTCACCGGGTGGCCGTCGAGGTGACGGCGTGCTGCGGCCTGTCGGGTGTTGCGGTCGTGGGCCAGGGCGCGGCGCATCGCCGCGGCGGTGTGCTGGTGCGCCGGGTCGGTGATCACCGCGTGGCGGGCCCAGCTGCGGTCGTGACGGGCGACGACCTGGCCGGCGCAGTAGACGACGACCTCGCGCGGTGAGGCGGCGACATCGACGAACCGGCCGATCATCTGCGGATCCACGGAGTAGTCGTTGGCATCGACGCGGACGTAGTAGTCCCGTGCCAGCCGGATCCGCTGGGCCAGCCCGATCGGCGGGTCCAGCGGCGGCAGCGGAGTCATCGCCGCGTAGTCGTGGGCGAGCACGTCCACCGGGCGGCCGCCGATCGCTCGGACGGTGCGGGTGTTGGCCCGGGCCAGCCAGTCGTCGATCTGGTGGTTGAAGTCGGCTGGGGAGGCGAAGCGACGTCCGGGCAGGAACGAGGTCTCGAAGTAGCCGTTGTTGCGTTCGACCAGCCCCTTGAACTCCGGATCCCGCGGTGGGGCAAGCCGGATCCGGGTGGCCAGAGTGCCGGCGAACGCAGCGGCCGGTGCCGAGACCCGCCCGGTCCCGCCGATCGCAGACTCCCGGTCCCAGACCAGCGTGCGGGTCACCCGCCCGACGTCGCTGATCAGCTGCCACATCCCGGACAGGATGTCCCCGGCCTGGCGCGAGGGGATCATCGTCGCGGACAAGAACCGCGAGTAGCCCAGCGTCATCACCAGCACCGGTAGGACCCGTTCCTAGCCTGGGCCGACGGGGATCGTGGTCTCGGGGAACCACAGGTCGCACTGGGTGATCTCGCCCGGTGCGTAGGCGACCCGGTCGACCGGGTCGATCCCGACATACTCGGGGCGGATCTGGCGGATCCGGTCCTTGAGCACGGTCAGCGAGTGCTCCCACCCGATCCGCTCTGCGATCACCGTGGCCGGCATGCGTGGGAACTGCGCCAGCAATGCCCGCACCTGCGGCTCGACCGCATCCGCCAGCGATCCCCGCGGGCCCCGTTCCCGCTTCGGCGGGCCCGGCGCCCGCAACGCGGAGCGCACCGTGTTGCGGGCCACCCCCAGCCGGCGGGCGATCTCCTTGATCGGGACACCCTCGGCCCGATGCAGACGACGGATCTCGGCCCAGTCCTCCACCGACAACACCCCCTCAGCGTCGTGCAGAGGGGGTCAATCCCAAGCCGACGCTAGGGGGTCAGTCTGAGCCCGTCGTCGACACCTGACGCCTGGTTCGTGACCGAACGGTGCAATCCAGGTGAACAATGCGGCCGGTCAGCGACGGCGCCGCCCGCGCTGCGTCGCGACCACGCTGCCTCGGCAACCGTGAGTGCGGGCATCAGCTGAGGTCAAGTCCGCTGGCGTGGTGTGTGACGACGACCGCGTGATCTTCTTGTTCGGTCAGGCGCTGAGCGCCGGGATGGTGGTGGTCGAGGTCGCCTCCTCAGCGCTGGTGGCGGTGTCGGGGATCGTGGTGACGCGGGAGCGGGCGAGGACGTCGAGGCCGAGGTAGCGGCGTCCTTCGGCCCATTCGTCGTGTTGCTCGGCCAGGACCGCGCCGACGAGGCGGATCAGGGAGTCGCGGTCGGGGAAGATCCCGACGACGTCGGTGCGGCGCCGGATCTCACGGTTCAGGCGCTCGGAGGGGTTGTTCGACCAGATCTGGCGCCACAGTTCTTTCGGGAAGCCGGTGAAGGCCAGGACGTCGGCTCGGGCGGCGTCGAGGTGCTCGGCGACCTTCGGGAGCTTGTCGGCCAAGGCGTCGAGGACCCGGTCGAACTGGGCGTGCACCGATGCGGCGTCGGGCTGGTCATAGACCGAGTGCAGCAACGCCCGCACCCACGGCCAGGACTGCTTCGGGGTCGCAGCCATCAGGTTCGCCGCGTAGTGCGTCCTGCACCTCTGCCAGGCGGCGCCGGGCAGGGTCGCCCCGATCGCGGACACCAAGCCGGCGTGGGCGTCGCTGGTGACCAGCGCGACGCCGGTCAGATCGCGGGCGGTGAGGTCGCGGAAGAACCCCAGCCAGCCGGCGCCGTCCTCGGCGGAGCTGACCTGCAGGCCGAGGATCTCCCGGTGTCCGTCGCCGTTGACCCCGGTGGCGAGCAGGGCGTGGACTGCCACGACCCGGCCGCCCTCGCGGACTTTGAGCACGAGCGCGTCGGCGGCGACGAAGGTGTAGGGGCCCTGGTCGAGCGGACGCGTCCGGAACTGCTCGACTTGGCCGTCGAGGTCCCGGGCCATCTCTGAGACCTGCGACTTCGACAACCTCGTGATGCCCAGGGAGTCGACGAGTTTCTCCATCCGCCGCGTCGAGACCCCGAGCAGGTAGCAGGTCGCGACCACCGTGGTCAGGGCCCGCTCCGCCCGGCGACGACGCTCCAGCAACCAGTCGGGGAAGTAGGAGCCGTTGCGCAGCTTGGGGATCGCCACGTCGATCGTGCCAGCGCGGGTGTCGAAGTCGCGGTGGCGGTAGCCGTTGCGGGTGTTCGTGCGAGCCTCGGAACGCTCGCCCCAGGCCGCGCCGCACACCGAGTCGGCGTCGGCGGACATCAGGGTGTTGATGAACGTGGTCAACATGTGGCACAGCAGATCCGGGCTCGCCTGGGACAGCTGCTCGTGCAGGAACTCGGTGGGGTCGATACTGGAGGGTGCGGTCATCGCGTGATCCATCTTCTGTGGGCTGTGAGAGGCGTTCAGAAGATCACGCGGTGGCCGCCCTACAGCTCGACCAGCTCGTCACCGGGCCGGTCGCACACCACCTTGGTGGACGCCACTCAGGGTTGTCGTCGAACGACCCTGGCAGTCAAGGGGTCAGGGGTTCGAATCCCCTCAGCTCCACCCTACGAAACAGGCGGTATCACCTACTGGTGGTGCCGCCTTTTTCGCGTTTGACCTGCGGTTCTGTCGAAGCTCTTGATCATAGGATGATCGTCTTATCTGATCATGGTTGTGTCTACTTTGGTCTCATCGTGTAGCAATCGTGGAGCACGCTGCTCCACGATGCGAAATGGGGTCAGGCTCCCGGTCCACTCCCGGACTGCCCAGGGGAACCGACTACAAGCCGCGCACCGGCAGAGCGTTCGTCCACACCGTCATCGACGACCACTCCCGCGTCGCCTACGCCGAGATCCACAGCGACGAGAAAGCCGACACCGCCACCGGTGTGCTACGCCGGGCCGTGGACTGGTTGAACGCCCGCGGCGTGACCGTCGAACGGGTCCTGTCCGACAACGGCAGCTGCTACCGATCACACGCCTGGCGTGACACCTGCAGCGAACTGGGCATCACCCACAAGCGAACCCGGCCCTACCGGACTCAGACCAACGGCAAGATCGAACGTTTCCACCGCACCCTCGCCGACGGGTGGGCATACGCCCGCTTCCACCCCTGCGAAACGGCTCGGCGAGACGCGCTCCCCGGCTGGCTGCACTTCTACAATCACCACCGGCCCCACAGCGCAACCAACGGCCTACCGCCGATCAGTCGCCTGACCAACCTGCCTGGACATCGGGACTGTTTCAAGATCGGTGTTTTCGGCCCGACACGCCGGGCTGAGGTGTCAAGTCCCGGGTTCGATAGAGGCTCGGTTCTCACGCTCCGGCGGGTTGCCGGGCGGGTTCTGTGACGGCGTGCAGGGCCTCGTGCTCAACGGGCGGGATCAGGCCGAGCTCGCCGTGTAGGCGGCGGTGGTTGTACCAGTCGATGTACTCGGCGACGGCCAGCTCGAGGTCGTCGGTGCCTCGCCACGGGCCCCGGTTGCGGACGAGTTCAGCCTTGAACAGCGAGTTGAACGCCTCCGCCATCGCATTATCGTAGGAATCGCCGACCGACCCGACTGAAGCCACAGCGTCGACTTCGGCGAGTCGCTCGCCGTACCGCACGGCGACATATTGGACTCCGCGATCCGAATGGTGTATCAACTCGGAGAGGTCCGCGCCCGCCCGTTGCCGGGTCCAGATCCCCATGTTGAGCGCGTCCAGCGCGAGATCGGTGTACAGGTTACGAGAGAGCTGCCAGCCCACGATCCGTCGGGAGAACACGTCCATCACGAAAGCCGCGTACACCCATCCAGAGAACGTGCGGATGTAGGTGATGTCAGCGACCCACAGGCGGTCCTGGGCGGGTGCGGTGAAGTCCCGTTCGACCAGGTCCGGGCGCCTGTCCGCGCCCTTGGCTCGGACCGTGGTGCGCGGCACACGCAGCCGGGACACTCCACGGAGCCCGTTGCGGCGCATCAGTCGTTCCACGGTGCAGCGAGCGACCCGGCGGCCGCCTACTCCGCCTTCCCGACATAACGCCGCCCACACCTTCCGGCTGCCGTAGACGCTGAAGTTGTCGCGATGCACCCGTTCGATCTCTTTCAAAGTCTCGGCGTCGGTGAGTGCCCGCGCCGAGGGCGGTCGCTTCTTCGACGCATGGAAAGTGGACGGGGCGATCGGAACACCCTTGGACTCAACCGGTCAGCGCAACACCCGGGTAGTTGATCATGATAGGGGTGTGGGATGGCGCGACTGGGACGACCTGGGATGTCCGATGCCGACCGCGCGGATCTGTGGGTCCGGTGGGGGCGTGGGGAGTCGATCAGTGACATCGCTCGGGCGATCGGACGCCCGCCGGGGTCGGTGTTCACGGTGCTCAAGTCCACCGGTGGCTACGTGCCGCCATCACGTCGTCGCCGACCGGGGACGCTGACCGCGGCCGAGCGGGAGGAGATCTCTCGTGGTCTGGCCCAGTATCGTTCGATCCGGGCCATCGCGGCTGGGCTCGGTCGTCCGGCCTCGACGGTGAGCCGGGAGGTCGCCCGCAACAAGGGTCGGCGTGCCTACCGTGCTGTGGACGCCGAGGACCGCGCCTGGCGCCGGGCCCAGCGCCCCAAGACGTGTCTGCTCGCCCGTCGTCCGCTGCTGTGTGGGTTCGTCGCTGCCAGACTGGGTGAGGACTGGTCGCCCGAGCAGATCGCCGGGCACCTGGCCAAGCACTACGCTCCGGGATCGGGGATGCGGGTGTCACACGAGACGATCTACAAGTCGCTGTTCGTGCAGACCCGCGGTGTGCTGGCCAAAGACCTGCAGAAACACCTGCGGTCGGGCCGTCCGATCCGGCGTAACGTGCACAACACCACCGGTGGGCAGTGGCGCTCGCAGATCCCCGGCGCGGTCTCCATCCACGACCGGCCCGCCGAGGTGACTGATCGGGCGGTGCCCGGGCACTGGGAAGGTGATCTGCTGCTCGGGCGTGGCACCACCCAGATCGCGACCGTGGTCGAGCGCGCGACCCGGTTCACCGTGCTGGTCGCGCTCGGAGGGCGCGACATGCACACCGTCGCCCACCAACTGTCCCGGCAGATGGCCCGACTGCCCGAACACGTCCGCAAGTCGCTGACCTGGGACCGCGGGATGGAACTGGCCCGCCACACCATCGTCACCGCCCGGACCGGGTTGGACGTCTACTTCGCCGACCCGGCCAGCCCCTGGCAGCGTGGCACGAACGAGAACACCAACCGGCTACTACGCCAGTACTTCCCGAAGGGCACCCGGCTCGACCACATCACCCAGGCCCAACTCGACCGCGTCGCGGAACGCCTCAACACCCGACCGCGCAAAACGCTTGATTTCGACACCCCGGCTGATAGATTCGGAGCACTGTTGCGCTGACCGGTTGAGTCCAAGGAAGCCGACTTGAGAATGGCGTTCGCCCGGCGCAACTCCCGAACCTCACGTTCGAGCTCTGCGAGCCGGGTCGCGTCGTCGGTGGTCGTGCCCGGCCTGGTGCCGTTGTCGATCTCGACCTGCTTGACCCAGCCCCGCAGCGTCTCCGGGTTGATCCCCAGCTGCTCGCCGATGCGCTTGAAGATGTTCCCGCCCGCGGACGCCGGGTCGGCCTTGGCGTCCAACACGAGCCGGATCGCTCGCTCCCGCAGCTCGTCGGGGTACTTCCTCGGGGCGGCCATCGGTCGATCATCCTCCAGGCTTGATGGTCTCCATCAAACCCGGGACGAGACAGTCGGGTTCAGCTCGACACCGCCGAGGCCGGCTGCAATCTCTGCTGAACGGCGAAGATGTGCCTGGAGCCGCGCCAGGGTCTGCGGGTCCACGACGATCCTTCGTCGCTGGTGCGATTTCGTGGTCTTCTCCCAGGTCCTGGCGCCGACCTGCCCGATCGAGGTGCCGATGTCGAGGAGTCCCGTGGTGAAGTCGATCCGGTCCCAGCGCAGAGTTCGCCCCGGCGGGCACCCGTCGTCATCGCGAGCCAGACGAGCATTCCCCAGTGCGGGTCACCCCACGCTTCGTTGGCGATGGCGGCCGCCTGGCTCGCCGTCGGTGGCTGCGGATCCGGTGTCGGTCGGGGTGGCGCCTCGGCCTGACGGACCGGGTTCGTGCCGACCCAGCGCCGGCGGACGGCGCGGGTGAACGCTCCGTTCAGGACGTTGTGGATCTGCCTGATGTAGGAGCCACCGAGCGGGCGGCAGGTGTGCGGCTTGCACCGCCGGTCGCAGTCGTGGACCCCTGTCGTGTGGTGGTCGGTCCTGGCTCGTCGGTCGCAGCGGCGACGGCAGCGCCGCAGCTCGGCGAAGAAGGCGTCGAGGGTCTCGCCGTCGATGCGCCCGATCCGCAGCTCTCCGAGGACCGGGCGGATGTAGTTCCGGCACATCGACTCGTAGCCGGTCCTGGTCGATTCCTCGACCTCGACGACGCTCAGGTAGCGGTCGAGGAGCTGGTTGACCGTGGTGCTGGTCCGCGGATTCCGACGCTCGTCGACCTCGGCGAGTAGCCGGGTGCGGGCCTTCTCCGCCTCCTTGGCCGCGTTCGGCCCCGCGGGGAGCGTCTCGCGCAGGTAGTGGCGCTTCCCCGAGAGCGGGTCGACGCCCGCATAGACACGGACCCTGAACGAGCCGCTCGGGAGGACCTCGACGTCGCCACGATGCCGCTTCCGTCGCGCGGGCTGACCGGCCATGACGGGAACCGTAGAAGCAGACTCGCGCCACGTCTCGCTCCACGGAACACGGTCAGAGCGCCGTCACGACGCTCTGACCTGGTGCCCCCGGTTGGACTCGAACCAACGACCTAGAGATTAGAAGGCTCTTGCTCTATCCAGCTGAGCTACGAGGGCCGGCCGCCCCGGACCTCGTCCGGTGCGCCCCCACCGTAGCGAGGAGGGCAAGCCATCACAGCTGCGGCTCCGCCGTCACGAACCACCCGATCTGGCCCGTGCGCCGGGCTTAGCGCCATCCGACCGGTTGAAGCACACGCCGAACGGGCCTCGCCTGCGACGCTGACGGACCGTGACGTCCATACTGTCCCCATGGTGCTGGGACTGCGATCCGCGCTCGGGTCGGATGTGGGCCGTCGCCGGACGTCGAACCAGGACTCCGGAGCGACGACCGGCCGACTGCTGATCGTGGCCGACGGGATGGGCGGTCACGCCCACGGCGAGATCGCGAGTGCGACGACGGTGTCGGTGTTCACCGAGCTGGAGTCTCGACTCCCGCAGGACCTCACTGACATCGACCTCGCGGCCGAGATGATCGAAGCGCTCAACGACGCCACGGACCGGTTGGCCCGCCGCGCCGCGGACGAGCCGGAGATGCGGGGGATGGGTACGACCGTCGTCTCGCTGCTCCTCACCGGTGACCAGCTCGCGCTCGCCCACATCGGGGACTCCCGGATCTACCTGCTGCGGGACGGCGAGCTGAGCCGGCTCACCCACGACCACACGATGGTCCAGCAGCTCGTCGACCAGGGCCAGATCACCCTCGAGGAGGCGGCGCACCACCCGCGCCGCTCCGTCCTGATGCGCGCGCTGAGCACCGACCACGCGCCGGAACCGGACCTCGACCGTGTCGACATCCTCGTCGGGGACCGCTATCTCCTCTGCTCCGACGGTGTGACCGCCGTTCTCGACGACGACGTCCTGCACCGCGAGCTCGCTTCCGGCGCCGAGCCGGAGCAGGTCGTCGATGAGCTCATCAGCCTCGCCAACGAGGGCGGCGGGCCCGACAACATCACCGCGATCGTCGCCGACGTCGTGGAGGTCGACGACGCCGGCGGCCCGGGTCAGGATCTGCGGATCGCCGGGGCCGTCGCCGAGATCGCCACCGCGGACTGATCCTCAGCGCCGGGCCACCACCCGGCGCAACCGGACTGTCCGCAGCGCCGTGCGGTGCCCCGCGAGGTCCGCACGCGCCCGGTCCGGGAGATCAGGCGGGTAGACGCCGGCCGCGCACAACTCGTCGGCGCCGCCCGACGCTGCGTCCCCGTCGAGGGTGAAGTCGAGACGGTCGTCGGCGAGTACGGCGAAGTCCGCGGCGGCCGCCAGCCACTCCGGGTGCTCGACGGCCGACCTGTGCCGCCACGCACCACGGACCGCCTTCCGCAAGGCGGCCCCGTGCCAGCCGAACGACCGCGGCGCCGGCACCAGGACCGAGATGAGCCCGTGCGGAGCGAGAACCCGCCGCAGCTCCGCGAACAGACCATCGATGTCCCGCAGGTGGGGGAGCAGCATCGGGACGGCGACCCGGTCCACCGACCGGGTCCGGAGGGGAAGCGCCACGGGCGACGCCGTGATCCGGAGTGGCTCACTGTCGCCCGCATCCACCACGATCTGCCCGGCGACGACGGTCGCCCGGACCCGACCCGTCGCACCCGGGGTACGGCACCAGGCCGCGGCCGTGAGCTGCGCGCCGGCACGCAGCCGGTGCAGGACGGGTGGAAGGACGTCTCCGTCGGAGTGCACGCGCCGAGTCTCGCGTGGCGACGCACCGGGCCTACGAGGCACCACGACGAACGGCCACCCGCGGTCGACGATCGTGATCAACCGCCTGAGCCCGTCGCCCCCGGGGACGACCTCCCGCCCACCGACCGCTCGTCGCGGCCGGACGCCACGACGGACGGTCGAGAAAAATCTTGAAAACAGTTGGCGAGCAGGCAGGCGTGGGACGAACGACGGATGGAGCTGCGGTTCGAACCCCCACCGCGAGCTTTCACTTGCGCGATCGGCGCTGGTCAACCAGTATCCGAGGTGAGCTCGTCAGGGCGACCGTTCGTCGCTCGGCAGGGTCGGGCTCGACCGCGGTGCCGTGCGGCCCGGAGACGGGTTTGCGCAGGTCAGCGGCTGTTTCCGACCCCGGTTTGACGTGCTCGAATCCCATGGCGTAACTTTCTTCCTGTCAGCGAGTGAGCCGGACAGAACGGGCCCTGAGTGGTTCGGTCAACAGGCCCCGTGGACGACTGACCTTCTGGTGGCTCGCCGGGTTTCTCGGTGTGGTTGTCTTGGTGGGTCGAGGCGATCCGTCTTCAGGATCCCGCTTCCTTGTGTTGGGGGTTGGGTGGTTGCGGTGCGGGTGTCTTTTGAGAACTCAACAGTGTGTCGAGCTATATGATCGGTTTGGCGTTTTGTGCCAAGTTTTGTTTGGTTGCAGCATTCGGCTTCGTCGGGTGTTGTGGCCAGTGTTTGTTTGTCGGGGTTTTGTTGGAGAGTTTGATCCTGGCTCAGGACGAACGCTGGCGGCGTGCTTAACACATGCAAGTCGAGCGGTAAGGCCCTTTCGGGGGTACACGAGCGGCGAACGGGTGAGTAACACGTGGGTGACCTGCCCTCCACTCTGGGATAAGCCTGGGAAACTGGGTCTAATACCGGATAGGACCATTGATCGCATGGTTGGTGGTGGAAAGTTTTTTCGGTGGGGGATGGGCCCGCGGCCTATCAGCTTGTTGGTGGGGTGATGGCCTACCAAGGCGGTGACGGGTAGCCGGCCTGAGAGGGTGACCGGCCACACTGGGACTGAGACACGGCCCAGACTCCTACGGGAGGCAGCAGTGGGGAATATTGCGCAATGGGCGGAAGCCTGACGCAGCGACGCCGCGTGGGGGATGACGGCCTTCGGGTTGTAAACCTCTTTCGCCAGGGACGAAGAGTGATTGACGGTACCTGGAGAAGAAGCACCGGCCAACTACGTGCCAGCAGCCGCGGTAACACGTAGGGTGCGAGCGTTGTCCGGAATTATTGGGCGTAAAGAGCTCGTAGGCGGTGTGTCGCGTCGGCCGTGAAAACTTGGGGCTTAACTCTGAGCGTGCGGTCGATACGGGCATCACTTGAGTTCGGCAGGGGAGACTGGAATTCCTGGTGTAGCGGTGAAATGCGCAGATATCAGGAGGAACACCGGTGGCGAAGGCGGGTCTCTGGGCCGATACTGACGCTGAGGAGCGAAAGCGTGGGGAGCGAACAGGATTAGATACCCTGGTAGTCCACGCCGTAAACGTTGGGCGCTAGGTGTGGGGACCATTCCACGGTTTCTGTGCCGCAGCTAACGCATTAAGCGCCCCGCCTGGGGAGTACGGCCGCAAGGCTAAAACTCAAAGGAATTGACGGGGGCCCGCACAAGCGGCGGAGCATGTGGATTAATTCGATGCAACGCGAAGAACCTTACCTGGGTTTGACATGCACCAGACATCCCTAGAGATAGGGCTTCCCTTGTGGTTGGTGTGCAGGTGGTGCATGGCTGTCGTCAGCTCGTGTCGTGAGATGTTGGGTTAAGTCCCGCAACGAGCGCAACCCTTGTTCCATGTTGCCAGCACGTTATGGTGGGGACTCATGGGAGACTGCCGGGGTCAACTCGGAGGAAGGTGGGGATGACGTCAAGTCATCATGCCCCTTATGTCCAGGGCTTCACACATGCTACAATGGCTCATACAGAGGGCTGCGAGACCGTGAGGTGGAGCGAATCCCTTAAAGTGAGTCTCAGTTCGGATCGGGGTCTGCAACTCGACCCCGTGAAGTTGGAGTCGCTAGTAATCGCAGATCAGCAACGCTGCGGTGAATACGTTCCCGGGCCTTGTACACACCGCCCGTCACGTCACGAAAGTTGGTAACACCCGAAGCCGGCGGCCCAACCCTTGTGGAGGGAGCTGTCGAAGGTGGGACTGGCGATTGGGACGAAGTCGTAACAAGGTAGCCGTACCGGAAGGTGCGGCTGGATCACCTCCTTTCTAAGGAGTCCCATCATGTGATGGGGCACCACATGGCTTCACAGGGTTCTTGTTGTGCAAGGTGTGCTCTGTGGGTTTCTGTGGTTCCTTCATTGATTCGCATCATTAATTCCGTTCGTGGGTTGGGTGCGTTGGGTGGAACGCAGTTCGTTGGACCGGTTGTGGCTTGGCATACTGTTGGGTCCTGAGGAGACACCTGGTTCCTGTGGATCGGTGGGTCTTTTCTGGTCGCTCTGGTCGAGGGCTTCCTAACGCCTGCTTGTTGTGGGTGGTGGTTGTTTCTTGGTTGGGTGTGGTTGTGGGTTGAGTGTTGCATAGTGGATGCGAGCATCTTGTTGTGGTCAAGTTGTTAAGAGCACATGGTGGATGCCTGGGCATCAGGAGCCGATGAAGGACGTGGGAGGCCGCGATAGGCCTCGGGGAGCTGTCAACCGAGCTGTGATCCGAGGGTGTCCGAATGGGGAAACCCAGCGCCCGTCATGGGGTGTTACCCGTACCTGAATTCATAGGGTGCGTGGAGGGAACGTGGGGAAGTGAAACATCTCAGTACCCACAGGAAGAGAAAACAATAGTGATTCCGTGAGTAGTGGCGAGCGAAAGCGGAAGAGGCTAAACCGTGTCCGTGTCAAGCCGGCAGGCGTTGCGGGTGCGGGGTTGTGAGGCGTGTCGTTCATCTTCTGCCGAGGATGGGGCAACGAGAACCGGTGTTAGCGGAACGATTCTGGGATGGTCGGCCGTAGTGGGTGATAGCCCCGTACGCGAAAATGTTTGGTTCTGTTGTGGGCATTGTTCTCGAGTAGCAGCGAGCCCGTGGAATTCGCTGTGAATCTGGCGGGACCACCCGTCAAGCCTAAATACTACCTGGTGACCGATAGCGGACAAGTACCGTGAGGGAAAGGTGAAAAGTACCCCGGGAGGGGAGTGAAATAGTACCTGAAACCGTGTGCTTACAAGCCGTCAGAGCCTTTCGGGGTGATGGCGTGCCTTTTGAAGAATGAGCCTGCGAGTTATGCTTCGTGGCGAGGTTAACCTGTGTGGGGTAGCCGTAGCGAAAGCGAGTCCGAATAGGGCGGTTGAGTCGCGGGGTGTAGACCCGAAGCGGAGTGATCTACCCATGGCCAGGGTGAAGCGTCGGTAAGACGTCGTGGAGGCCCGAACCCACCAGGGTTGAAAACCTGGGGGATGAGCTGTGGGTAGGGGTGAAAGGCCAATCAAACTTCGTGATAGCTGGTTCTCCCCGAAATGCATTTAGGTGCAGCGTCGTGTGTTTCTCGCCGGAGGTAGAGCACTGGATGGCCTAGGGGGCCGACAAGCTTACCGAAGTCAGCCAAACTCCGAATGCGGGTGAGTGAGAGCGCGGCAGTGAGACTGCGGGGGATAAGCTTCGTGGTCGAGAGGGAAACAGCCCAGATCACCGGCTAAGGCCCCTAAGCGTGCGCTAAGTGGGAAAGGATGTGGGATCGCCCGGACAACCAGGAGGTTGGCTTAGAAGCAGCCACCCTTGAAAGAGTGCGTAATAGCTCACTGGTCAAGTGGTCCTGCGCCGACAATGTAGCGGGGCTCAAGCGCACCGCCGAAGCCGTGGCAATGACATCTTTGGTGTTGTTGGGTAGGGGAGCGTCCTGCGTCTGGTGAAGCCCGGGAGTGATTTACGGGTGGAGGGTGTGGGAGTGAGAATGCAGGCATGAGTAGCGAATGCAGAGTGAGAATCTCTGCCGCCGGATGACCAAGGGTTCCTGGGCCAGGTTGTTCCGCCCAGGGTGAGCCGGGACCTAAGGCGAGGCCGTCAGGCGTAGTCGATGGACAACGGGTTGATATTCCCGTGCTCGTGATAGTGCGTCCATGCCGAGGCTGGTGATGCTAACCATCCGAACCCACCTTCGTTCCTTCGGGAGTGTTGTTTGTGGGGGAGCGTGGGATCCGATCTGGTAGTAGGCAAGTGATGGGGTGACGCAGGAGGGTAGCTCCGCCACGCGGTGGTTGTCGTGGTGTAAGCCTGTAGCCTGATCTCCTAGGTAAATCCGGGGGGTTGTGAAGGGTGAGAGGTGATGCGTAGCCGATTGAGGCGAAGAGGGTGATCCCATGCTGTCGAGAAAAGCCTCTAGCGAGTGCTGTTGCGGCCCGTACCCCAAACCGACACAGGTGGTCAGGTAGAAAATACCGAGGCGATCGAGCGAACTGTGGTTAAGGAATTCGGCAAAATACCTCCGTAACTTCGGGAGAAGGAGGGCCGGTTGTCTTGATGCCCCGTGCGGGCTAGGGATGGCCGGTCGCAGAGACCAGGCCCAAGCGACTGTTTACTAAAAACACAGGTCCGTGCGAAGTCGCAAGACGATGTATACGGACTGACGCCTGCCCGGTGCTGGAACGTTAAGAGGACCTGTTAGTCCCTTTCGGGGGGCGAAGCGGAGAATTTAAGCGCCAGTAAACGGCGGTGGTAACTATAACCATCCTAAGGTAGCGAAATTCCTTGTCGGGTAAGTTCCGACCTGCACGAATGGCGTAACGACTTGGGCGCTGTCTCGACCACAGACTCGGCGAAATTGCACTACGAGTAAAGATGCTCGTTACGCGCGGCAGGACGGAAAGACCCCGGGACCTTTACTATAGCTTGGTATTGGTGCTCGGTTCGGCTTGTGTAGGATAGGTGGGAGACTGTGAAGCTATCACGCCAGTGGTGGTGGAGTCGTTGTTGAAATACCACTCTGGTCGAATTGGGTGTCTTAACCTCGGGCCATGATCTGGTTCAGGGACAGTGCCTGGTGGGTAGTTTAACTGGGGCGGTTGCCTCCCAAAGAGTAACGGAGGCGCCCAAAGGTTCCCTCAGCCTGGTTGGCAATCAGGTGTTGAGTGTAAGTGCACAAGGGAGCTTGACTGTGAGACTGACGGGTCGAGCAGGGACGAAAGTCGGGACTAGTGATCCGGCACCACCTTGTGGAAGGGGTGTCGCTCAACGGCTAAAAGGTACCCCGGGGATAACAGGCTGATCTTGCCCAAGAGTCCATATCGACGGCATGGTTTGGCACCTCGATGTCGGCTCGTCGCATCCTGGGGCTGGAGTAGGTCCCAAGGGTTGGGCTGTTCGCCCATTAAAGCGGTACGCGAGCTGGGTTTAGAACGTCGTGAGACAGTTCGGTCCCTATCCGCCGCGCGCGTTGGAGACTTGAGGAAGGCTGTCCCTAGTACGAGAGGACCGGGACGGACGAACCTCTGGTGTGCCAGTTGTCCCGCCAGGGGCACGGCTGGTTGGCTATGTTCGGGAGGGATAACCGCTGAAGGCATCTAAGCGGGAAGCCTGTTCCAAGATGAGGTCTCCCACCACCTTTGAGTGGGTAAGGCTCCCAGGAGATGACTGGGTTGATAGGCCGGAGATGGAAGCCCTGTGAGGGGTGGAGTTGACCGGTACTAATAGGCCGAGGGCTTGCCACAACGAGTTGTTCGCATCCACTGTGTGACCCTGAGCCCATAACCCCTGTGCGGGTTGTGTGTTCGTAGGTCCCCCTATGCTGTTGTGTGGGGGTTTGTTGAATAGTGTTGTCGGTGGTCATTGCGGTAGGGGAACGCCCGGTCCCATTCCGAACCCGGTAGCTAAGCCTTCCAGCGCCGATGGTACTGCACTCGCCAGGGTGTGGGAGAGTAGGTCGCCGCCGACATTCAACATGATCAGGTGATGCCCCGGACTTTCGAGTCCGGGGCATCATTTGTTTCCGGGGCATTTGTTCCGGTCCGCTGTAGGTGGGCCGGTGGGCGCAGCGCCTTGTGTGCCTGTGGCCGGGACGTCCCGTCCCGTCCCGTGCCGGCTGTGGGCCGGGCGGGGCATGTCGCACAGGTTTCTGCGACCTCGCATCTGCTGCAGGTTCTGCGAGGTCGCAGGACGGTGTGCGAGGTCGAACGCACCCGCGGCGATAGATGAGGCGCGGCGGGGTGGGAGTGGGCGGGGCCTCGGCCCGGGAGCCTGGCCACGGTGACCCCCAGTCCACCGAGGACGCCGGCCCCACCGACGACGTCGCTCCACCCGAGGGCGCTGCTCCACCGGAGGGCGCTGCCGCACCGGTGCGAGCGGCGGGAGCGGGGCGACGCACGTCGGTGACGTCGTTCTGCTGCGCGCGGGAAGGGCAAGGGACGGGGTTCTCCGAGGGCCCGCGGGGCCGCCGACGGGACGTCAGGTGCCGCGGTCACCGAGGAACGCGCCGTACGGACCGCGGAACACGGACGGGGGTCGGGTGGAACCGGACGGGCTTCGTGTACGACAGTGATGGTATGGACTGTCAGGGCTACCGCGAGGTGCTGTCCGCCCGGCTCGACGGCGAGGCGGCCGACGACGAGCGCGCGATGGCCGAGGACCACCTCGCCGGCTGCGCGTCCTGCCGTGCCTTCACCGACGGTGCCGAGCGGCTCGGCCGGCTCGCACGCGTCGGTCCGGCGGAACCGGTCCCCGATCTCACCGACCGGGTGCTCGCCGCGCTCGGCGTAGCCGCTCCGGCTCCGGCACCACCGCCCGCGGCCGTCCCGCGGCTGAGCTGCCTCGACGGCGGCTGCTGCGGCGGCTCGGCGGCACCGGCCCCGGTGGGCGCGGCGACCTCGGCCTGCGGATGCGCGAGTACCTGTGGCTGCGGCTGCCAGCAGGGTGCACCCTGCCGCTGCGCCGTCCGCGCCGCCTAGTACTTCAGCCGCAGTTCGTGATATCTCTAGGCTAGGCTTTGATCTTGTGTATGTGGAGGAGGGTCTCGAGGCGTGGGCCGGTGGCTTGGACGGGTTGTTCGGGCTGGTGGCGGGGCGGTTCTTCCGGACAGAGCCGCGGCGTCGGGCACGGGCGTATGTGCGCGGGCTGTTGGCACCGTTGGCGGGGAAGAACGGGTGGACGTTGGCCGAGGTCGCCGGCGACACGACGCCGGATGGCATGCAGCGGCTGCTCAACTCCGCGACCTGGGACACCGACGGTGTCCGCGACGATCTGCGGGACTACGTGGTGGAGCACCTCGGCGAGGCCGGTGGGGTGCTGATTGTCGACGAGACCGGGTTCCTGAAGAAGGGGGCCAAGTCGGCCGGGGTGCAGCGCCAGTACTCCGGCACCGCGGGCAGGGTGGAGAACTGCCAGCTCGGAGTCTTCTGCGCCTATTCCACGAGCACGGGCCGCACGCTGATCGACCGCGAGCTCTACCTGCCGAAGTCCTGGACCGGGGACCGGGAACGCTGCCGGTCCGCGGCGGTGCCTGACGAGGTCGAGTTCGCCACCAAGGCGGTACTGGTGTCAACGGATCCTGAAGACTGACCCTCCTGGGGATCGGCAAGTTTGACCCCTCGGTTGGTCTGTCAGTCCCGGTCGGCGCGGTTCTGTTTGGCCAGCAGCTCACGGCGCTGGCGGGTCCGGTAGGAGTCTCCGGTCAAGGTCAGAACCTCGGCGTGGTGAACCAGACGGTCGATCATGGCTGCGGCGACGACATCGTCGGAGAAGGTCTCGCCCCAGCGTCCGAAGGGCAGGTTCGAGGTGACCATCACCGAGCCCTGCTCGTAGCGGGAGGCGATGAGCTGGAAGAACAGGTTCGCCGCGTCCTGGTCGAAGGGGATGTAGCCGACCTCGTCGATGATGATCAGCTTGTAGCGGCGGATCTTCTTCAGCTCAGCCTCCAACCGTCCGGCCTGGTGGGCGTCCCGTCCCGGCTTTACTGCCGGTGGTTTGGTGGCCAGTGATCATCTGGCCGATGGTTCTGTGTCAGCGTAGTGGGCTGCCTCGAACTCGGTGGGGCTGATCATGCCCAGACTTGAGTGCAGTCGGCGGTTGTTGTACCACTCGACCCAGCTGGCGGTGGCGTACTCGACGTCGGCGATCGTGCGGTAGGGGCCGTCGTGGAAGACTCGGGTGCGGATGCATTCGGCCTTGTAGAGGCCGTTGATGGTCTCCATCAGGGCGTTGTCGTAGGCGTCGCCGACGCTGCCGACCGAGGGCCGTATGCCCTCGAGGTGCAGGTGCTCGGTGAACCGCAGACTCGTATATTGCGACCCGGCATCGGAATGGCAGATCAGCTGGTCCCGGGCCACGGCTTTGCCCTCGTGGGCACGTCGCCACAGCGCCATCCGTAACGGCACGTCCACCAGCTCGACGTCACGAGTGAGCGCGGCGTGCCAGCCCACGATCTTCTGCGAGAAGCAGTCCACGATGAACGCCACGTAGGTGAACGACTGATACGTGCGCACGTAGGTGAAGTCGGTGACCCACTTGCTGTCGGGTGCTGAGGCGGTGAAGTTGCGGTCGAGCAGATCAGCGGCCCGCTGGGCGGTCGAGTCCGGGATGGTCGTGCGCGGCCGTTTCCCGCGGACCACTCCGGCCAGCCCCACCGAGCGCATCGCCCGGTCGACCGCTCCGAACCCAGCCTCGGGCAGCACCGTTCGACGGATCAGGGCCAGCATCTTGCGACGCCCATAAAGTCCCTCTGGGGCCAGCACCGGTTCGCCGGCGCGGTTGGTGGTGAACGCCGCCGCACGGACGGCGTCTTCGACCAGGGCGTCGGTGACGGTCCGGGCCGCGACCCGGCCGGCGGCGCCGTTCCTGGTGCCGGTCCGAGCGCACCAGGCCCGCAAGGTTCGTGCCGCGATCGTGAGCCCCAGGGTGTTGAGGGCAGCAAGGATCGACTCGACGGCATGACCAGCAGCCCGCATCTGATCGACGAACGCGACGATCAGCGGTTTCGGGGGTCGAGCTCCCCCACGAAGAAAATCGTCGCCGACTTGAGGACCTCGTTGACCTCGCGCAGGCGCTTGTTCTCCGCCCGCAACCGCCGCAGCTCCTCGCGGTCATCGCTGGTCACGCCCGCTACGACGCCGGTGTCGACGTCGTGCTGGGACACCCAGCGACGCACGGACTCACGCGACACCCCGAGTGACTCAGCGACCTGGACATGCACGGCACGCTCGGTCGAGTACGCCGAACGATGCTCGGTCACCAGACGCACAGCCTGGCTCCGAACCGCTGGGTCGATCTTCTTGGGCACGACACCCATCCTCTCAGCCTGCTCACAACGGAGCGGCAGAGAAGCCGGGACGGTTCAACGTGCTGTCCTGACCGATGCCAGCCGACGAGCTTGCCGGAGCCGACTTCGGGGAGCGACCCCAGCTGGTTCGGGTTCATTTTGACCGTACTGCCCGAAGCCGCCTTCAGCAGAAAAGATCTGGTGACATTCCTGGAGAGTCGCAAGATTGGCACTCGTCGACTCTTTGGTGGAAATCTCACCCGCCATCCCGCATATATCGGGCGCAACTTTTGAGTTTCTGACGATCTGGCAGATGCCGATCTTATTACTGAGATCACCTTTTGGGTGGGCGTGTATCCCGGCCTAAGTCTTGAAAAGATAGAATATGTGGCGAAGAGCATCCGGGAGTTCGCACTGTCCGGCGGCGTCGGGCCTGACTGAAAGTCCTTAGACCGTCTAACACACCTGTGATAATTTGCCAGGCTGTGGGCTATATCGATGTAAACTCTGTCTCCTACGGGCTGCCGAACGGTCGGGTGTTGCTGGACAAGGTCTCGTTCCGGGTGGGGGAGGGTGCCAAGGTCGCGCTGATCGGGGCGAACGGATCCGGCAAGACCACACTGTTTCGGATCATCGCTGGAGACCTGGTGCCGCACGGTGGAGCGGTGAGCCGGGGCGCGAGCCTGGGGGGCATGAGGCAGTTCGTTGCCCGTGAAGGCGACCAAGTGCGCGATCTGCTGCTGTCGGTGACAGACCCCCTCATCCGCCGGGCCGCCGCCGCCGTGAACGCGGCAGAGGCCGCCATGGAGGAGGACGGAGGCACTAAGCCGCAGATGGCCTACGCGGCCGCACTGGCTGACTGGGGCGACGCGGGCGGCTACGACGTCGAGGTCCTGTGGGACGTCTGCACCACTGAGGCGCTCGGCCTTCCGTTCGACCGGTGCGGGCAGCGGCAGGCGGACTCGCTGTCCGGCGGCGAGCAGAAGCGGCTCGTCCTGGAGATGCTTCTGCGGGGGCCCGATCAGGTCCTGATGCTTGACGAGCCCGACAACTACCTCGATGTCCCCAGTAAGCGATGGCTGGAAGAGCGTCTCGTGGAAACGCCGAAGACCGTCCTCTTCATCAGTCACGACCGTGAGCTGCTGGCGCGCACGGCGAGGAGCATCATCACGCTCGAGCTCGGGGCCGCGGGGAACACCGCCTGGGTGCACCCGGGCGGTTTCGAGAGCTACCAGCAGGCGCGGGCTGACCGGTTCGAGCGGTTCGATGAGATGCGCAACCGCTGGGACGAGGAGCGCGCCAAGCTGAAGTCCCTGGTGCAGATGTACAAACAGAAGGCCTCCTACAACTCGGACATGGCCTCGCGCTATCGCTCCGCCCAGACACGTCTCGCTAGATTCGAGAGCGCCGGTCCGCCGCCCGCGCAGCCGCGCGAGCAAAGTCTGGCGATGCGGCTGCGCGGCGGACGTACGGGGAAGCGTGCCGTGATCTGTTCCGGCCTGGAACTCACCGGGCTGATGGAGCCGTTCGACCTCGAGGTGCGGTTCGGCGACCGAGTAGCCGTGCTCGGTTCCAACGGCTCGGGCAAGTCGCACTTCCTGCGCCTTCTCGCAGCTGGCGGCAGTGCTCCTGAGCCCGAGCACGAGCCGGTGGGCGACCTTCCGATCGAGCCCGTTTCGCACGAGGGGGTGGCCCGGCTAGGTGCGCGGGTGCGGCCCGGCTGGTTCGCACAGGTCCATGGACGGCCTGATCTAGCCGGCCGAACGCTTGTTTCGATTCTGCACCGCGGCGACGAGCGCCGGGAGGGGCTGCCCCGCGATGCGGCCTCGCGGGTGCTGGCGCGTTACGAGTTGGCCGGCGCTGCGGAGCAGGAGTTCGACTTGCTGTCAGGAGGGCAGCAGGCGCGTTTCCAGATTCTCCTGCTCGAACTCGGCGGCACCACACTGCTCCTGCTGGACGAACCCACCGACAACCTCGACCTCGTCTCGGCCGAGGCGCTGCAGCACGCACTGCGCGGCTTCGAGGGCACGGTGCTCGCGGTCACGCACGACCGGTGGTTCGCTCGGGAGTTTGACCGGTTCCTGGTCTTCGGCTCCGACGGAACCGTCTACGAGTCGCGAAGTCCGGTGTGGGATGAGAAGCGCATCGCGCGCTGATGCTGCTGAGCAGCGCCGGGCCCTGTGTTGCGTCTCGGCGGAGCAGCTACGGTGGAGCTCTGTGATGGAGGCCGTCCGTCGAGCGCGAGGTCCGTTCTGCATCCGCTGTTCGGTCGGCCCCGCCAAGCCCGCCGCCGGGCTGGCCAGTACTGGTGTCTTCTATTTGTCACATCTGTGACAGACTCAGCAAATGCCGACTCGCATCGACCTCGAACAGCGTCGCAGTGAAGTCATTGAGGCGGCGTTTCGACTGTTGGCCGCCGAAGGAATCACGGGTCTCTCGCTACGTAAGGTTGCTGCCGAATCGGGACTGAACATTGGATCGGTTCGCCACTACTTCGATGATCACCGTAATCTTCTCGTTGCAGCGGTTACCGAAGTCGGCGATCGTATGGGAAAGAGACTCACTGAGCCTTTTTCAACCTGACCAGCGAGCTTCTGCGTCAGGAGATCGCGAAGGTTGCAGCGCAACTGCTCTGACCCGAATCCGCGAGTAGCGCTGGTGTCCGGACTGGGGAGATGGCGATAGGTGCCCGCTGACCTGCGATGATCGTGTTTGCGACGACACGACATTGCGGGTTGAGAGGACACCTATCAGGTGCGAACAGTACGCAAGCGACGCCCGCGGTGTGCGCGGGTGCGTCTCGGCGCGCCGGACGCGGCGCTGACCAGGTTCTCCGGGCTGGCCGCGGTGACCGAACTGATCGACCGGCTCGGGATCATCGACAAGCTCGACGCCGCGGTCGGGCCCATCAAGGACCGCGACCGCGGGTGCAGCGCCGGGCAGATGCTGGTCGGCATGTCGGCGGCGCAGCTGTGCGGGGAGGACTTCCTGGTCGGGCTGGACCGGCACCGCGCCGACACCGCCGGGCAGGCACTCACGCCGGTGCCGGGGTTGGCGTCCACGACCGCCGCCGGGCTCGCGCGCAAGTTCATCGAGGGGCAGTGGGCGGCGGTGGAGACCGGGCTCGGTGACGTGCACACCACCGCGCTGGACCTGCTCGCCCAGGTCGACCCGGACCGGGCCGAGCAGCTGACGGCGGACGTGACGATCGATCTGGACACCACCGATGTCGAGGTTTACGGCCGGCTCAAGCAGGGCGTGGCGTTCAACCACCAAGGCCAGCGGGTCGCCCGCCCGCACGTCGCGACCTGGGCCGACACCGCGGTGGTGCTGGCCGCTGACCTCGGTTCGGGCCGGGATGACCCCCGCGCCACCAGCGCCGAGCTGTTCTACCGGGCGCTGGCCGCGCTCCCCGCGCAGGCGCGGGCGGGGCGAGTCCGCGTGCGTGCGGACGCGGGCTACTTCGCCGGGCAGCTCGCCCGCGCAGCCCTGTTCGTCGGCGTGGAGTTCGCCATCGGCGCCCGACGCATCGCGCCGCTGTGGCGCATCCTCGACGGCGTCGCGGCCGACGGGTGGACCGACGCGATCGACATGACCGGCGCGCAGGTCGCGGTGGCCGACTATTGCCCGAACTGGTGGCCCGCAGCGACCCAGCTGCTGATCCGTCGGGTCCGGCTCGACCTGGACCACGGCCAGGTCTCCGGTGACCCGCGAGCGCGGCGCCGACGCACCCTGCACCCCGCCCAGCGGGCGCTCCCGCTCGACGACCTCGCTACGGTGGCCAAGGTCGACGGGGTGTTCGCCTACTCGTTCATCGTGACCAACCTCGACGTCTCCACACCTGCCGCAGCCGCGCAGGCCGAGTACTGGTACCGCCACCGCACGAAGGTGGAGAACCTGTTCCGCGACACCAAGCACGGCGCCGCGCTGCGCCACCTCCCCTCCGGACACCTCGCGGTGAACCGAGCCTGGATGTGGGGCGCACTCCTGGCCGCCACCACCAGCGGGTGGCTGCACCACCTCACCGCCCGCACCCGCGACGGGCGCCTGGTCGGGCACGGCGTCCGCGGCGGCCAGGCCATGATCGCCACCCTGCGCCGGCGGCTGATCACCATCCCCGCCCGCCTCGTGCGCCACGCCCGCGGCCTCACCCTGCGCCTACCACCCGGCGAGCACCTACTCGCCGAGGTCCTCGCCCGCGTCCGCGCCCTGCCCGCTCCGTCCTGACCCGGCCGCACCGGCCCCGACCAGCACAGGAACCCGCCACCCGAGGCGACACTCGGG
The DNA here is from genome assembly GCF_001294645.1 of Pseudonocardia sp. HH130629-09. Lineage (NCBI taxonomy): Bacteria > Bacillati > Actinomycetota > Actinomycetes > Pseudonocardiales > Pseudonocardiaceae > Pseudonocardia > Pseudonocardia sp. HH130629-09. The sequence goes on along the minus strand of NZ_CP011868.1, from coordinate 3,981,610 downwards.
CCGCCCGCTTGCCCACCACCCAACTCCCGACCCAAGCAACATCAACTTTGGCCGACCAAGATCAGCTCATGACCTACTCGCGGATTCGGGTCTGACCACAGCTGCACAGGTCACCGGCTCGCTAGCTCGGCGTCTGCACCCACACAACCAGGCCCCTGAGCTGCCGGAACGGCAGGTTGAAAAAGGCTCACTAACCTGGGACTGCGGCGCCGAGATGGCCGCACACGCCACGGTCACCAAGGGCTCCATGCCGGTCTACTTCGCCCACCCCCACAGCCCCTGGGAACGCGGCAGCAACGAGAACACCAACCGCATCCTGCGCGAGTACTTCCCCCGAGGCGTCGAGATCACCCCGGATCCGAGCTACCTCGCCATGGTCGCTTCCGACATCAACGACCGACCCCGTAAGATCCACAACTGGAAGAAGCCCTCCGAGATATTCGCCGAGCTCGTCGAGATGGATGCTTCAACCGCCTGAACTCGCGGTGCTGAGTACGAGGTAGCTGGGTCACGGCCGCCGAGGTCCCGCTCGCCCCGGAGCTGGCCGGGGCAGATCGGTGCGAAACACTCCCACCATCAGACACACAGCGATCGTCGCCTCAACATCACCACGCGACGAGAGGCCAGACCGCCGACATTCGAACAGTTCTGGCCACGCGTCGAACTGTAAGCGGGTCGCCGTCGCGCCCAGCCAGATGACGGTGCGCCCGCAGCACACCGCTGTTCGGCAGGGAGTGCGCCGACGCTCGGGTTCGCGGCGGCGACCTGAGCGGAGTCGGTCCGGTGCCCGGCGGCCGAGGTGCTCGGCCGGCCGGGCGGTGCGAGGTCGTCCGACACGCGCCCTCACGCGTGCGCGGTGAAGTGCCCGTCGTGGGCCTGGCGCAGCCGGTACTTCAGGACCTTCCCGCCGACGGTCTCGGGCAGGGAGTCGACGAACAGCACGTCCTTCGGGCACTCGAAGCCGGCCAGCGTCGCGCGGCAGTGCTCCATCAGCTCCCCGGCGGTCGTGCGGCAGCCCGACCACCGCGGCCCTCGCGACGCCGGGGTGGTCGCCAGCACCGACTCCACGCGCAGGCTGGACACGTTCTCCCCACCGGACTTCACGATGTCCTTGAACCGGTCGACCATGATCCGCAGGCCGTCGGCGTCGACCTGGGCGCTGTCGCCGGAGTGGAACCAGCCGCCGCGGAACGCCTCCCGGGTGGCGGCCTCGTCGCGGTAGTAGCCGGGGGGTGACGATCGGGCTCCGGTAGACCAGCTCGCCGGGCTCGCCCGGCCGATCCACCAGGCTCGCGCCGAACTCGTCGACGAGGTCGGAGGCGAGCACCGGGCTCGTCGACGAGGTCGGAGGCGAGCACCGGGCTCGGGACCCCGACGTAGTTCAGCGCGGGCGCGGTGCGGTCGTAGACCTCGCGCCACCGGGTGGGCCAGAACCGGTGGCAGGCGATGGCCTCGGTCTGCCCGAGATCCCGACGACGGCGAGATCCTCGCTCGTCTGCGCGCGCAGCGAGGCGTACACGTCGGGGGCGGGTGCGGGTCCGTAGGTGGACGCGGCGGCCTCGGTGCCGACGGCGACGGCTTCGGCGAGCTCGGTGTCGGGGCGGGCCGCCACGGTGTGGCCGAGCACCGCCGCGGCCGCGCCATCGCCGGGACCGCCCAGCACATGGGCGTCACCACCCAGACCGCGCTGCGCAGCGCTACTTCGACGACAACTGGGGCCACCAAGCTGCGCGCCCGCGGTAGAGAGCCAGCCGAACCCGGGCCAGGGGAACCGGTCAGCTGCGGTCGAGGCGAGCGAGGATCTGCTCCAGCATGGTCTGACTGGCGTTCAGGCGTTCGTTCAACGCGGTGAGGTTTTCAGAGACCGTGTCGATGCGCTGCTCGACGCCGGTCAGTCGCTGCTCGACAGCGACGGTGAGCCGGTCGACCTTGCCGTCGACGGCGTCGATCTTGTCCTCCACGCGCGTGCTGATCTCGTAGAGGGACTCGACGTCGGCGCCCTGCTGGCGCAGCCTGCGCTCGACCTCAGGAGAAGACACCCTCGGGAGGCTACCGGGGCGATCGCCGCTACCGCGTTGGGCACCGAGGGGTTCTTCGACGGTCGGGCGCCGGCGCGGGCTCTCGGGCCGCTTGCGAGGTCCAGGGCGCGGTCATGTGCTGCAGGTGGCGGCGGGCCTGTGCGGTGCGGTTCCCCCATGATCGGGGAGGCATCAGCTATAAGGGGTAGCGATGCCAGAGGTACGGAAGCGCTACGACCGGGAGTTCCGTGACGGAGCGGTCCGGGTCGTGGAGGAGACGGGCAAGCCGATCGCCCAGGTCGCCCGTGACCTGGGGGTCAACGAGGGCACGCTGGGCAACTGGGTGGCCCGTGCACGAGAGGCCCGCGAGGACACCGAGGGCCTGTCTCGCGGCGGCGTCGAGGAGCTCAAGCGGCTGCGCGCGGAGAACGCCGAGCTGCGGATGGAGCGTGATGTCCTCAAGCGATCCGTGGTCCTGTGGGTCAAGGAGGCGACGAAGTGAGCGTGGCCCGTTTCATCGCCGACCAGAGGACCTTCCACCGGGTGCCGCACACCACGCTAGTGGCGTCCACCAAGGTGGTGTGCGACCGGCCCGGTGACGAGCTGGTCGAGCTGTAGGGCGGCCACCGCGTGATCTTCTGAACGCCTCTCACAGCCCACAGAAGATGGATCACGCGATGACCGCACCCTCCAGTATCGACCCCACCGAGTTCCTGCACGAGCAGCTGTCCCAGGCGAGCCCGGATCTGCTGTGCCACATGTTGACCACGTTCATCAACACCCTGATGTCCGCCGACGCCGACTCGGTGTGCGGCGCGGCCTGGGGCGAGCGTTCCGAGGCTCGCACGAACACCCGCAACGGCTACCGCCACCGCGACTTCGACACCCGCGCTGTGCGGTTCCCCCATGATCGGGGAGGCATCAGCTATAAGGGGTAGCGATGCCAGAGGTACGGAAGCGCTACGACCGGGAGTTCCGTGACGGAGCGGTCCGGGTCGTGGAGGAGACGGGCAAGCCGATCGCCCAGGTCGCCCGTGACCTGGGGGTCAACGAGGGCACGCTGGGCAACTGGGTGGCCCGTGCACGAGAGGCCCGCGAGGACACCGAGGGCCTGTCTCGCGGCGGCGTCGAGGAGCTCAAGCGGCTGCGCGCGGAGAACGCCGAGCTGCGGATGGAGCGTGATGTCCTCAAGCGATCCGTGGTCCTGTGGGTCAAGGAGGCGACGAAGTGAGCGTGGCCCGTTTCATCGCCGACCAGAGGACCTTCCACCGGGTGCCGCACACGCTGGCCTGCGCCCTGTTGGGGGTGTCGATCTCCTGGCTGTACAAGTGGCTCGACCGCGCCGCGCGTTCCGACGGTGGTGCCACCGCGACCGAGAAGCGCCGCTGCGCGTTGGACGCCGCCGTGGCCGTGGCGTTCGACGACGCCCAGCGGCTACACGGCTCACCCCGTCTGCACGCCGACCTGTGTGAGGCCGGATGGCGGGTGTCGGAGAAGACCGTGGCGGACTCGATGCGCCGCCAGGGCCTGGTCGCCCGCCGGATCAAGCGGCACAACGGGCTGACCCGCCAGGACCGCACGGCGCCGAAGTTCCCGGACCTGCTTCGTCGGGGTTTCACTGCGGCCGAGCCGAACCGCAGATGGGTCGGGGACATGACCGAGATCCCCACCGCGGCCGGGAAGTTGTATCTGGCCACGGTGATCGACCTGTACTCGCGGCGGCTGCTCGGCGCGGCCACGGGGCTGCACCCGAACCCCGAGCTGGCGTGTGCGGCGATCCGGATGGCGGTGGCGGCCCGCGGCGGGGCGGACCGAATCGCCGGGGTGATCTTCCACACCGACCGCGGGTCGACCTACACCGCGGGCGCGTTCACCGCTCTGTGTCGGCGGCTCGACATCCGTCAGTCGATGGGCCGGGTCGGGTCGTGTTTCGACAATGCCGCGGCGGAGGCGTTCTTCTCCAGCCTGGAGTGGGAAGTGCTGTCCCGCAACGACTTCGACACCATCAGTAGGGCGCGGGCGGCGGTCATCGACTGGTGTTACGGCTTCTACAACCACCGGCGGCGACACAGTGCCGCCGCCGGGCTCTCACCGATCAACTACGAGAACGCCGCCCTCACCCGAGACGCGGCATAAGAACCCTCCACGATCTCGGGGGAACCGCACTGGCACGATCGACGTGGCGATCCCCAAGCTGCGCAACGGCTCCTACTTCCCCGACTGGTTGCTGGAGCGTCGTCGCCGGGCGGAGCGGGCCCTGACCACGGTGGTCGCGACCTGCTACCTGCTCGGGGTCTCGACGCGGCGGATGGAGAAACTCGTCGACTCCCTGGGCATCACGAGGTTGTCGAAGTCGCAGGTCTCAGAGATGGCCCGGGACCTCGACGGCCAAGTCGAGCAGTTCCGGACGCGTCCGCTCGACCAGGGCCCCTACACCTTCGTCGCCGCCGACGCGCTCGTGCTCAAAGTCCGCGAGGGCGGCCGGGTCGTGGCAGTCCACGCCCTGCTCGCCACCGGGGTCAACGGCGACGGACACCGGGAGATCCTCGGCCTGCAGGTCAGCTCCGCCGAGGACGGCGCCGGCTGGCTGGGGTTCTTCCGCGACCTCACCGCCCGCGGTCTGACCGGCGTCGCGCTGGTCACCAGCGACGCCCACGCCGGCTTGGTGTCCGCGATCGGGGCGACCCTGCCCGGCGCCGCCTGGCAGAGGTGCAGGACGCACTACGCGGCGAACCTGATGGCTGCGACCCCGAAGCAGTCCTGGCCGTGGGTGCGGGCGTTGCTGCACTCGGTCTATGACCAGCCCGACGCCGCATCGGTGCACGCCCAGTTCGACCGGGTCCTCGACGCCTTGGCCGACAAGCTCCCGAAGGTCGCCGAGCACCTCGACGCCGCCCGAGCCGACGTCCTGGCCTTCACCGGCTTCCCGAAAGAACTGTGGCGCCAGATCTGGTCGAACAACCCCTCCGAGCGCCTGAACCGTGAGATCCGGCGCCGCACCGACGTCGTCGGGATCTTCCCCGACCGCGACTCCCTGATCCGCCTCGTCGGCGCGGTCCTGGCCGAGCAACACGACGAATGGGCCGAAGGACGCCGCTACCTCGGCCTCGACGTCCTCGCCCGCTCCCGCGTCACCAGGATCCCCGACACCGCCACCAGCGCTGAGGAGGCGACCTCGACCACCACCATCCCGGCGCTCAGCGCCTGACCGAACAAGAAGATCACGCGGTCGTCGTCACACACCACGCCAGCGGACTTGACCCACACGCTGGCCTGCGCCCTGTTGGGGGTGTCGATCTCCTGGCTGTACAAGTGGCTCGACCGCGCCGCGCGTTCCGACGGTGGTGCCACCGCGACCGAGAAGCGCCGCTGCGCGTTGGACGCCGCCGTGGCCGTGGCGTTCGACGACGCCCAGCGGCTACACGGCTCACCCCGTCTGCACGCCGACCTGTGTGAGGCCGGATGGCGGGTGTCGGAGAAGACCGTGGCGGACTCGATGCGCCGCCAGGGCCTGGTCGCCCGCCGGATCAAGCGGCACAACGGGCTGACCCGCCAGGACCGCACGGCGCCGAAGTTCCCGGACCTGCTTCGTCGGGGTTTCACTGCGGCCGAGCCGAACCGCAGATGGGTCGGGGACATGACCGAGATCCCCACCGCGGCCGGGAAGTTGTATCTGGCCACGGTGATCGACCTGTACTCGCGGCGGCTGCTCGGCGCGGCCACGGGGCTGCACCCGAACGCCGAGCTGGCGTGTGCGGCGATCCGGATGGCGGTGGCGGCCCGCGGCGGGGCGGACCGAATCGCCGGGGTGATCTTCCACACCGACCGCGGGTCGACCTACACCGCGGGCGCGTTCACCGCTCTGTGTCGGCGGCTCGACATCCGTCAGTCGATGGGCCGGGTCGGGTCGTGTTTCGACAATGCCGCGGCGGAGGCGTTCTTCTCCAGCCTGGAGTGGGAAGTGCTGTCCCGCAACGACTTCGACACCATCAGTAGGGCGCGGGCGGCGGTCATCGACTGGTGTTACGGCTTCTACAACCACCGGCGGCGACACAGTGCCGCCGCCGGGCTCTCACCGATCAACTACGAGAACGCCGCCCTCACCCGAGACGCGGCATAAGAACCCTCCACGATCTCGGGGGAACCGCAGCACGCTCGGTCGAGTACGCCGAACGATGCTCGGTCACCAGACGCACAGCCTGGCTCCGAACCGCTGGGTCGATCTTCTTGGGCACGACACCCATCCTCTCAGCCTGCTCACAACGGAGCGGCAGAGAAGCCGGGACGGTTCAGCTCGCTGGTCAGGTTGAAAAAGGCTCAGTCATCAAACTCACCTCACGAACACTCACGCCGTCTCGGTCTCGCACACCGTACGACACACTTGTACAGTGTGCGAGGGGCGGGCGCGGGCTATCTTGCACGCTGTTCGATGAGGAAGAGGGCCGTCCTCTCGCACGACGTTCGACCTGGTGACTAGACTGGGCCTATGGCGGTGGACAGATTGAGCCGGGAGCAGATCGTCCGCGCCGCAATCGAGCTGCTCGACGCCGATGGCGTCGACGGCCTGAGCATGCGTCAGCTCGGGAGCCGTCTCGGTTCGGGGGCCACCTCGGTCTACTGGCACGTGGGCAACAAGGACAACCTCGTGGCGCTGGCCGCGGATGCCGTGTTCGGCGAAGTCGACCTTCCTGACCCGGCCGAGATCGGATGGCGCGAGGCCATCGTCGCCAGCTCGCACGGGCTGCGGAACGTGAGCCTGCGCCACCGGTGGCTGATCCCGGTCCTCGGCGCGCACCCGACCATCAACGGCAAGCACATCGCCAGCTACCAGAATCATGCGCTCATTGCGTGCGAGCTCGCGGGCTTCAGTGGGCACGACCTGGACTGGGCCGGCGGCACCGTGCTCGCCTTCGTCGTCGGTGCTGTATGGGGAGAGACGTCCGCGACGGCGCCCGCGCTCGGGGAAAACACAGGCGGCGACGCCGTCGCGCAGGCCCGCGAGCACGCACGGGAACATCCGAAGCTGCTCGAGCGCTACGACGCCCTCATGAAGGCCGACCCCGAAGAGGTCCGAGAGCAGAGCTTCACGTTCGGTCTTCGGACGATTCTCGACGGACTCGCAGCTCAGCTGAGGAACACTACCTCCTCAAACTGAGTCCTAGGGGGTTGCACCGAGCGACCTTTTCCAGCGTCAACTCCTGCGCATGGACGCCTGGCGCCTGTCGTCGCCGTTCTCGGTGCACGCGACCAGCTGCACGCGGGTGCCGCTCCACCGGGCGTGAACGAGGCCCCATCTCCTGCAGGACCTCGAGCAGCATTCGGTGGTACTTCGTGCTCACCCCGCGCGCGGCCCGTGCATCCTTCTGTCAACGGCGGGTTGGGAGTGACCCCGTAGCGACGGATTGGAACTGACCCCCGGCGTGGTGTGGTGATGGTCAGTCGTTGCTGGCGCGGTTGTGTTTGGCCAGGAGCTCGCGTCGGGCGCGGGTGCGGTAGGAGTCCCCGGACAGGGTCAGGACTTCGGCGTGGTGGACGAGGCGGTCTGTCTCGTCCCGGGTTTGATGGAGACCATCAAGCCTGGAGGATGATCGACCGATGGCCGCCCCGAGGAAGTACCCCGACGAGCTGCGGGAGCGAGCGATCCGGCTCGTGTTGGACGCCAAGGCCGACCCGGCGTCCGCGGGCGGGAACATCTTCAAGCGCATCGGCGAGCAGCTGGGGATCAACCCGGAGACGCTGCGGGGCTGGGTCAAGCAGGTCGAGATCGACAACGGCACCAGGCCGGGCACGACCACCGACGACGCGACCCGGCTCGCAGAGCTCGAACGTGAGGTTCGGGAGTTGCGCCGGGCGAACGCCATTCTCAAGTCGGCTTCGGCTTTCTTCGCGGCGGAGCTCGACCGCCCCAGCAGGTAGTCCTCGACTATATCGAGGAGAACAAGACACAGTTCGGGGTCGAGCCGATCTGCGCGGTGTTGAAGGACGCCGGTGTTCCGATCGCCCCGTCCACTTTCCATGCGTCGAAGAAGCGACCGCCCTCGGCGCGGGCACTCACCGACGCCGAGACTTTGAAAGAGATCGAACGGGTGCATCGCGACAACTTCAGCGTCTACGGCAGCCGGAAGGTGTGGGCGGCGTTATGTCGGGAAGGCGGAGTAGGCGGCCGCCGGGTCGCTCGCTGCACCGTGGAACGACTGATGCGCCGCAACGGGCTCCGTGGAGTGTCCCGGCTGCGTGTGCCGCGCACCACGGTCCGAGCCAAGGGCGCGGACAGGCGCCCGGACCTGGTCGAACGGGACTTCACCGCACCCGCCCAGGACCGCCTGTGGGTCGCTGACATCACCTACATCCGCACGTTCTCTGGATGGGTGTACGCGGCTTTCGTGATGGACGTGTTCTCCCGACGGATCGTGGGCTGGCAGCTCTCTCGTAACCTGTACACCGATCTCGCGCTGGACGCGCTCAACATGGGGATCTGGACCCGGCAACGGGCGGGCGCGGACCTCTCCGAGTTGATACACCATTCGGATCGCGGAGTCCAATATGTCGCCGTGCGGTACGGCGAGCGACTCGCCGAAGTCGACGCTGTGGCTTCAGTCGGGTCGGTCGGCGATTCCTACGATAATGCGATGGCGGAGGCGTTCAACTCGCTGTTCAAGGCTGAACTCGTCCGCAACCGGGGCCCGTGGCGAGGCACCGACGACCTCGAGCTGGCCGTCGCCGAGTACATCGACTGGTACAACCACCGCCGCCTACACGGCGAGCTCGGCCTGATCCCGCCCGTTGAGCACGAGGCCCTGCACGCCGTCACAGAACCCGCCCGGCAACCCGCCGGAGCGTGAGAACCGAGCCTCTATCGAACCCGGGACTTGACAGTCGATCATGGCTGCGGCGACGACGTCGTCGGAGAAGGTCTCGCCCCAGCGGCCGAAGGGCAGATTGCTGGTGACCATGACGCTGCCTTGTTCATAGCGGGAAGCGATGAGCTGGAAGAACAGGTTCGCTGCGTCCTGGTCGAACGGGATGTAGCCGACCTCGTCGATGATGATCAGTTTGTAGCGGCGGATCTTCTTCAGCTCGGCCTCGAGCCGGCCGCTCTGGTGCGCGGCGGCGAGTCTGGTGATCCAGTTGCTGGCGGTGTCGAACAGGACCGAGTAGCCGGCGTGGGCGGCTTTGACGCCGAGCCCGATCGCGAGGTGGGTCTTCCCGATCCCGGGCGGGCCGAGCAGGATCACGTTCTCGCACTTGGCGACGAACGTGCTCGTGGCCAGGTGGGCCAGGATGTCGCGGCGCAGCGAGGGCAGATGGTCGAGGTTGAAGTCCTCCAAGGTCTTGACCTGGGGGAAGTGCGCGGTGCGGATCCGCATGACCGTGCCCTTGGACTCGCGGTCGGCGACCTGGCGCTGCAGCAGCGCGCCCAGATACTCCTCGTGCGACCAGTTCTCCTCACGGGCCTGGGCGGCAAGCTGTTCCCAGCTGGCCGCGATGGTCGGGGTCTTCAGGACCCGGGTCAGGTAGGCGATCATCGCCGGCAGTCCGTCGGGGACCGCGGCCAGCACCGGACCGGCCGGCCCCGAGCTCCCAGCGGGGTCGGTGGTGATCTTCGGTGGTGTGGTTGTCATGAGCTGCTCGCTTCCTCGGCAGTGGAGACGAAGTCGACACCGAACAGGGCGTCGTAGTCGGGCAGTGCGCGCAGGGTCACCGGGTGGCCGTCGAGGTGACGGCGTGCTGCGGCCTGTCGGGTGTTGCGGTCGTGGGCCAGGGCGCGGCGCATCGCCGCGGCGGTGTGCTGGTGCGCCGGGTCGGTGATCACCGCGTGGCGGGCCCAGCTGCGGTCGTGACGGGCGACGACCTGGCCGGCGCAGTAGACGACGACCTCGCGCGGTGAGGCGGCGACATCGACGAACCGGCCGATCATCTGCGGATCCACGGAGTAGTCGTTGGCATCGACGCGGACGTAGTAGTCCCGTGCCAGCCGGATCCGCTGGGCCAGCCCGATCGGCGGGTCCAGCGGCGGCAGCGGAGTCATCGCCGCGTAGTCGTGGGCGAGCACGTCCACCGGGCGGCCGCCGATCGCTCGGACGGTGCGGGTGTTGGCCCGGGCCAGCCAGTCGTCGATCTGGTGGTTGAAGTCGGCTGGGGAGGCGAAGCGACGTCCGGGCAGGAACGAGGTCTCGAAGTAGCCGTTGTTGCGTTCGACCAGCCCCTTGAACTCCGGATCCCGCGGTGGGGCAAGCCGGATCCGGGTGGCCAGAGTGCCGGCGAACGCAGCGGCCGGTGCCGAGACCCGCCCGGTCCCGCCGATCGCAGACTCCCGGTCCCAGACCAGCGTGCGGGTCACCCGCCCGACGTCGCTGATCAGCTGCCACATCCCGGACAGGATGTCCCCGGCCTGGCGCGAGGGGATCATCGTCGCGGACAAGAACCGCGAGTAGCCCAGCGTCATCACCAGCACCGGTAGGACCCGTTCCTGGCCTGGGCCGACGGGGATCGTGGTCTCGGGGAACCACAGGTCGCACTGGGTGATCTCGCCCGGTGCGTAGGCGACCCGGTCGACCGGGTCGATCCCGACATACTCGGGGCGGATCTGGCGGATCCGGTCCTTGAGCACGGTCAGCGAGTGCTCCCACCCGATCCGCTCTGCGATCACCGTGGCCGGCATGCGTGGGAACTGCGCCAGCAATGCCCGCACCTGCGGCTCGACCGCATCCGCCAGCGATCCCCGCGGGCCCCGTTCCCGCTTCGGCGGGCCCGGCGCCCGCAACGCGGAGCGCACCGTGTTGCGGGCCACCCCCAGCCGGCGGGCGATCTCCTTGATCGGGACACCCTCGGCCCGATGCAGACGACGGATCTCGGCCCAGTCCTCCACCGACAACACCCCCTCAGCGTCGTGCAGAGGGGGTCAATCCCAAGCCGACGCTAGGGGGTCAGTCTGAGCCCGTCGTCGACACCTTCCTGGTCGAGGACTTCGTCGGCGAAGAACTGGAACAGGGGTAGTGCGCCGTGGTCAACATCCGGGCCCACGTCGCGGTTCCCATGCGCCACTGAAAGTACGCCGATCACGGACGAAGTAGTGTCCACACCGGCGCCATCTGATAGACGGCATCTAAGGTGCCCGTATGGGAGACGTGCTGGGATGCGTCAATGGGACGCGCGTGCGATGCGCGATGGGACACGTACATGTAGTACGGCCGGGCGGATGATCATGGTCTGCTGAGGGCCTGAAGGACCTGGCACATCGGGCGTCGAACGACCCTCTTAGAGCGTGTTTGAGAAGGGTCGGCGTGTCTGCGCTGGATGCGTCCGGGTGTGGTCCATCGTGGAGGAGTGGCTCGGCGTAGGCGGCGGTACCCCTCGGACACCAGCGATGAGCAGTGGGCGTTGATCGAGCCGCTGCTGCCAGCGGCGGGGCGGGAGGCCGGCCGGAGAAGCACGCGCGCCGTGATGTGGTGGATGCGATCCTCTATGTCGTGCGCGCCGGGTGCGCGTGGCGTGCTCTACCAGTTGATTTCCCGCCGTGGCAGACGGTGTACTGGTACTTCAACCGGTGGGAGCAGCAGAGGGTCACCGAGCAGATCCTCCCGATCGTGCGCCGTCAGCTACGCGCTGATGAGGGCCGCGACCCCGAACCCAGCGCGGGGATCATCGACTCGCAGTCGGTGAGGAGCGCTGACACGGTCGGGCGGGACACCCGCGGCTACGACGCCGGGAAGAAGATCAACGGCCGGAAGCGGTTCATCGTGACCGACACCCTCGGCCTGCTGCTGACCACGATGGTGTGCTCGGCGTCGGTGCAGGACCGCGATGGCGCCAAGTCGACCCTGCTCGACCTCTACCTGCGCACGAGGGTGCGGTTCGTCTACGCCGACGCCGGGTTCGCCGGGCGCCTGCTGGACTGGGCGACCACGATCCTGCACACCAGCGTCGAGATCGTGCGCAAACCGCCTGAGCAGCGCGGATTCGCCGTCCTCCCGCGGCGGTGGGTGGTCGAGCGGACCCTGGCCTGGGTCACCGCGCACCGCCGCCTGGCCCGGGACTACGAACGCCACCCCGCAGTGTCCGAGGCCATGATCCGCTGGGCGGCGATCAACACCATCACCCGCCGCATCGCCCGTGGCGAACCCGCCCGACGCCAGCAGAAGTACGTAGTCACACCCTCAACATGATCTTCTCAAACACTCACCTAGTACTCCAGCCGCAGTTCGTTAGCTGGGCTGTCTTCGTTGCCGGTAGTGGCTTTCGCGGGCTCGGTGTTGGTGACGGCGACGCCAGATCGACCAGGCCCAGCCCACGGTGCGGACGGGGATGTGGATCAGAGATGCCAGGAGACGTCGGATCTCGGCGAGGGTGAGCGGGATGAGCCCGTGAGCAGGTCTTTTGGGGCGATCGCCGCGGTGACCGAGAGGTAGGCGTGGGCGAGCATGGCCAGGGTGATGTGGCGGTACCAGGCGTCGTAGCGGCGGACCTGGTACTGGTCGAGTCCGATGTCGTTCTTCGCGGTCTGGAAGCACTCCTCGATCGCCCAGCGCGCCCCGGCGACCCGGATGAGGTCGTCGTCGCCGGTGCCGGGCGGTCCAGCGCAGAGGTAGTAGGCCAGCTCCGGCTCCATACCGGACTCGAGTTGGGTGGCGGTGAGGATCTGGCGCCGGACCAGTAGCCAGCGCCCCCACCCAGCGGGGGCGTCCGGGGGCGGGTACAGGCCGGCCACCGCCCAGTCATAGAGCCGCTCGCCCTTGGCCCCGGGACCGGCTGAGCGACGCTTCCACGCCTGCTGCGGGGCACGCGCGACCAGGTCGTCAGCACGTCGTGACCCGACCAGCCCGGCGATGTCGACTGCGAGGTCAGCACCACTGGGTGAGAGCGGGATGGATTGGCTGCGCGGTACGGCGACGACATAGCCGATCCGGCGCCGCTCGCACCAGGAACGGAACTCGTGATCCTGTCCGTAGGCCTCGTCCGCGGCCACCCATGCTGCCGGGGCTCCCGCGTCGAGAGCCCGACCGATCATGTCGGTGGCCAGTACCGCCTTGGTGGCGAACTCGACCTCGTCAGGCACCGCCGCGGACCGGCAGCGTTCCCGGTCCCCGGTCCAGGACTTCGGCAGGTAGAGCTCGCGGTCGATCAGCGTGCGGCCCGTGCTCGTGGAATAGGCGCAGAAGACTCCGAGCTGGCAGTTCTCCACCCTGCCCGCGGTGCCGGAGTACTGGCGCTGCACCCCGGCCGACTTGGCCCCCTTCTTCAGGAACCCGGTCTCGTCGACAATCAGCACCCCACCGGCCTCGCCGAGGTGCTCCACCACGTAGTCCCGCAGATCGTCGCGGACACCGTCGGTGTCCCAGGTCGCGGAGTTGAGCAGCCGCTGCATGCCATCCGGCGTCGTGTCGCCGGCGACCTCGGCCAACGTCCACCCGTTCTTCCCCGCCAACGGTGCCAACAGCCCGCGCACATACGCCCGTGCCCGACGCCGCGGCTCTGTCCGGAAGAACCGCCCCGCCACCAGCCCGAACAACCCGTCCAAGCCACCGGCCCACGCCTCGAGACCCTCCTCCACATACACAAGATCAAAGCCTAGCCTAGAGATATCACGAACTGCGGCTGGAGTACTAGTACTGCAACGGCACCTGCGGCGTTTCGCCAGGCGCCTGACCCCTTCGGTATCGTCGGTGATTCGGATCACTGCGCGTTGCGTGTGCCGCGACGGCACAGTGTCGGTTGGGCGCATCGTTGCACCCGGCAGAAGGAACACTGATGGCACCGTCCACGCCCGCTCATCCCGACCTGATCGCGGTCGAGGATCTGTTCGCCCTGCCCGCGCACAGCAAGGCGGTGCTGTCTCCGGACGGCACCCGGATCGCCTATCTGGCGCCGTGGAGCGACCGGCTCAACGTGTGGGTGCGTGACCTCGGTGCGGTCGACGGCGTCGACGGCGAGCCACGCCGGGTCACCGCGGACCGGACCCGCAACATCCTGAGCTTTGCCTGGACCGCGGACTCGCGGTGGTTGCTCTACGCCCAGGACGACGGCGGCGACGAGAACTTCCACCTGTTCCGGGTCGAGGTGACTCGGCCGGACCGCCCGGTGGTGGATCTGACCCCGTATCCAGGGGCCAGGGTTCTGAAGTGGGATCAGCCGGTCGCGCGACCGGGGACAGTGCTGTTGCAGATCAACCAGCGTCGGGTCGACGAGATGGACCTGGCGGAGCTGGACGTGGCCACCGGCGAACTGACCGTGCTGGCTCAGAACCCGGGCCAGGTGATGGACTGGTCGCAGCCCCCGACGGGCGGCTGGTCGTCCAGATGCTGGCCGCTGACGGCACGATCGTCGTGGCGCGCTGGAACGACGGCGCCCCGGAGACCATCGCCGAGTTCTCCGGCCGCGATCACCTCTACGGACTGGTCCCCGGGGAGCTGACCGCGGACGGGTCCGGCATGTGGTTCGGCTCCTACACCGGGTCCGACCGGATGCGGCTGGCCCGACTCGACCTGACCACCGGGGTCGAGACCGAGGTCGACAGCCATCCCGAGCTGGACCTGGACGCGCTGCGCCGCGCAGTGTTGCAGGGGGTCAGACAGACCGAGTCACCGCTGATCCGCCACCGGCACACCGGGGAGCTGCTGGGGGTGCGATACCTCGGTGAGCGCCAGGTCATCCACGCGTTGGACCCGCACTTCGCCGATGTACTGGCCAAGGTCGAGCAGTTGTCCGACGGCGATCTGGAAGCGATCTCCACCGACGACACCGGCACCCGCTGGGTGGTGTCGTTCACCCACGACCGCGACCCGGACCGCACCTGGCTCTACGACCACTCCACGGGCGCGTCGCGGCTGCTGTTCGCCGACGACCCACGCCTGGACCCGGCCGCGCTGGCCCCGATGACGCCGGTGACGATCACCGCCCGCGACGGGCGGGCGCTGCCGTCGTACCTGACCCTGCCGGTCGCGACCGAGCCGACGACCCTGCCGTTGGTGCTGTTGGTGCACGGCGGACCCTGGTACCGCGACGCCTGGGGGTTCGGCCCGCAGACGCAGCTGTTGGCCAACCGCGGCTACGCGGTCCTCCAGGTCAACTTCCGGGGTTCGGTCGGCTACGGCAATGCTCACACTCAGGCGGCGGTCGGGGAGTTCGCGGGGGCGATGCACGACGATCTGATCGACGCGGTGAACTGGGCGGTGGGCCGCGGCCTGGCGGATCCGGAGCGGATCGGGATCGTCGGGGGCTCCTACGGCGGGTACGCGACGCTGGTCGCGGTGAGCTTCACTCCGGATGTGTTCGCCGCCGCCGTGGACTACGTCGGGATCTCCGACCTGGTGTCCTTCGCGAAAAGTGTGCCGCCGTTCGTCCGCAGGAACCTGACCAACTTCTGGGGCCGTTACGTCGGTGATCCGGACGTCCCCGAGCAGGCTGCGGACATGGCGGCCCGGTCCCCGATCCACCGGGCCGACCGGATCCGCACCCCGCTGCTGGTCGTCCAGGGCGCCAACGACGTCCGCGTGGTGCGCGCGGAGTCCGACACCATCGTCGCCGCTCTGCGCGATCGCGACGTCGAGGTGGAGTACCTGGTCAAGGACGACGAGGGACACGGGTTCGTCAATCCGCAGAACCAGATCGACTTCCACCGCGCCACCGAGCGGTTCCTGGCCCGCCACCTCGGCGGACGGACCGACGCCGAACCGGCACCGCACCGAAGCCATAGGAACGATCTTCCGTGATGCTGCCGCAGCCCACGCCCCACGAGATACCCCGGTGAGGTCGACGACCATGCTCCGCCCCGTCCGACGACACGAGGTCCCCGCCACGATCGCCAGCGGCCGCGAACCCGACACCGACCGAGACGCCTGGGAACCGCGCTCGGTCGGCCCGGGCGCGCACGGCGAGCGCGCCTACGACTGGACCGCGGTCACCCTCGACACCGACGGCCTCCCCTCCGGGTCGGGGGCACTGGCTGCTGGCCCGCCGCCAGACCACCGTTCCCGAGGGCAAGACGGTCCGTGAGCTGGCGTTCTACCGCTGCGCCGCACCCGCCGCCACACCGCTGCGGGAGTTGGTCCGGGTCGCCGGGGCACGGTGGGCGATCGAGGAGTGCTTCCAGACCGCGAAGAACGACATCGGACTCGACCAGTACCAGGTCCGCCGCTACGACGCCTGGTACCGCCACATCACCCTGGCCATGCTCGCCCACGCCTACCTCTCGGTCACCGCGGCGATCGCCCCAAAAGACCTGGCAGCGGGCTCATCCCGCTCACCCTCGCCGAGATCCGACGTCTCCTGGCATCTCTGATCCACATCCCCGCCCGCACCGTGGGCTGGGCCTGGTCGACCTGGCGTCGCCGCCACCAACACCGAGCCCGCGAAAGCCACTACCGACGACGAAGACAGCCCAGCTAACGAAGTGCGGCTGGAGTACTAGGCGAGCGGTGCCGACCGCGGCGGCCGGTCCGGTACCGCCGCGACCGCCGGGCGGTGCGCACGGCGGGCTCGCCGACCGGCCCCCGGAGCCACCCCGTCGGTGGCGCCGCGACCGGTACCGGCGTGGTGCAATAGCAGTGCCGACATCCCGCTACCGCAGCGACTACACGCAGCGACGACACAGCAGTGACGACGAGGGAGCCGCATGAGTGCACCGCGCACGCCCGGCCCGGGCGCGCTGTCCCCGCAGGCGACACCCGAGCTCGCCGACGAGCTCACCCGCATCGCGTGGCGGGTCGACCGCTGGATCGACCCCGGCCCGGCGTCGGTCGTCGCGGGGGCGGGGGTCGCCGCCGTCGCCGCCGCCCTGCTCATGCCCTGGTCGACCCACGGCGCCGGGTGGGAGGTCCTCACCGGCCGGGTCTCCATGGGGCCGCTGCCGTGGCTGTTCACCGTGGTCGCCGTCGTCGCGGTGGGGGTGTCGGTGCTCGCCCTGCTGACCCGCTTCTGGCCGCTGGCCTGGACCGCGGCCACCGTCACCGGCGTCGGCGCGGTCACCGGGCTCTGGGCGGTGTGGTCGCGCCAGACCGCCGTCGCCGGCACCGACGACATCGGACCGGGTCTGGTCGTCACCGTGCTCGGGGTGCTCGTGCTGTTCGGCACCTGGACACGCACCGTCGTCGCCTGCGGGCCCCGCGCCCCGCACGGCCCGCCCGCCTGACCCCTGCGGTTCAGGCCGCCAGCACGGGTACCCGGCGCGCGACCAGGTCCTCCAGGACACCGACCGCGTCCTCCACCGGCGGCAGCGCCAGCATCGCGCGCTGCGCCGAGCGGATCCGCGCGCGGACGTCGTCGTCGGTCAGGAGACGCGTGCAGGTCGCGGCGATCTCGGCGGCGTCGGGGGCGCAGTGCGCGCCCAGCCCGAGCTCGGCGACCCGCCCGGCGTTGTGCTCCTGGTCCCCGAACTGCGGCAGCACCGCCAGCGGGACGCCGTGCCGCACGGCCTCGCGGATGCCGTTGTAGCCGCCGTGGGTGAGGAACAGGTCCGCGACCTGGAGCAGCAGCGGCTGCGGCACCCACGAAGCAGGATGCACGTGCGGGGGCAGGTCCAGGTCGTCCACCGGCAGGCCGCCGGTGGACAGCACCACCTCGGCGTCGAGCCGGGACGCCGCCTCGGCCACGGTGCGCAGCGCCGCATGCGGGTCGACGGGGGCGCGGCGCTGGGCGCGTCCGGCCATCGCCGGCATCGCCGTCCCCAGCCCCGCGAGGACGAGCGGCCGGTTCCCGGGCAGCGCGGCGACCCAGCCGGGCAGCGTCTCGCCGCGGGTGACCTGGTCGTCCTGGCGGAACGCCCGCGCCGGCACCATGTGCGGCTCGGCCAGCGAGAACTGCTGCGGCATGCAGTCCAGCCGCCCCCACCGGTGCAGCGCAGCCGGGGCGTCCGGGACGGCGAAGCCGAGCTCCTCGCGACGCTCGGTCAGCGCGTCGGCGACGACGTGCGGGGCGAGGACGTTGCCCGCGCCCGACGGTGCCGCCACGCACGGCACCCCCAGGTGCTCGGCCACCAGGAACCCCGCGGTCTCGCCGCCGTCGCGCAGCACCAGGTCCGGGACCCCGTGAGCCCGCACGAGTGCGAGCAGCGCCCGCGCCGAGCCCGTCACCTGCGGACCCGCGAACAGGGTCGGCAGCAGCGCCGTCGTCGCCTCGGCCGGGGTCAGCGTCGCCAGCGCGGCGGGCCCGCCGAGCCGGGCGAGGACCGGGCCGAGGTGTCCGGCGGCGTCGGCCATCGTCGGGAGCACCGGCTCGACGACGACGGGCGCACCGTCGAACACCCCCGCGACGTCGGGCGGACATGCCACCACGACCCGGTGGCCGGCATCGCCCAGCGCCCGGACGAAGGGGAGCACGGCCCGGCCGTGCGAGGGCGAACCGGTGACACTGCAGAGAACGAGCACCCGGTCATGATCGGTCGGATCGTTGCGATAGGCAAATGATCATGTGTGGGTCCAGCGCCCCAGCACCATCAGCGTCCGGGTCCCGGTGACGGTGCCGTTGCGCCGCAGCCGGTCGATGACCTCCTGCAGGTGCGCGAGATCGCGCACCCGGACCTGGACCAGGGCGTCGAGGTCACCGGCGAGGGTGTAGACCGCCTGCACCTCCGGCTGGCGCGACGCCGTGTCGACGATCTCCGAGACGCTGGCGGTGCCGGCGTAGCGGATCTCGCTGAACGCCTCGACCGGCCAGCCCAGTTTGGCGTGGTCGACCTGCACGGTGAAGCCGGTGATCACCCCGGACTCGCGCAGCCGGTCGACCCGGCGCTTGGTCGCGGCGGTGGACAGCCCGACGCGTGCGGCCATGTCGGCGTAGGTGCGGCGCGCGTCCTCGTGCAGCAGCCGCAGGATCGCGTGGTCCAGCTCGTCGACCTCGGTCTCGGGCACGGCACCTCCGGCGCAACGGATTCACGTCTGTGTGGTCGTCACACGCTATCCGTTGCGTTCTCTCGGTCAGAGTCCCCTCGGCTGTTGCGTCGTGGCGCTCGTCACGCTGTCCTGGGCGGACCGCGCCGCCCACCCGACGAGGAGCCGTCACCGATGACCGTGCTGGACGCCAAGTACCTCGCTACCCACGGGCGGGCTCCGATGACCGGGATCCAGGCGCTGGTGCGGCTCGTGCTCGAACAGGCCCGCCTCGACACCGCGCGCGGCTTCGACACGGCCTCGTTCGTCTCGGGCTACCAGGGCTCCCCGCTCGGCACCTTCGACGCCGAGCTCGGCCGCGCCCGGACCCACCTCGACGCCGAGCGCGTGGTCTTCCGCCCCGGGCTCAACGAGGAGCTCGCCGCCACCGCCGTCGCGGGCACCCAGCTGCTCGACGCCGTCCCCGGTCGCCGCCACGACGGCGTCGTCGGCTGGTGGTACGGCAAGAACCCCGGCCTCGACCGGGCCGCCGACGCGATCCGGCACGGCAGCCTGGCCGGCACTGCCCGGCTCGGCGGCGCCGTCGCGATCATCGGCGACGACCCGTCCTGCAAGTCCTCCACCGTGCCCAGCTCCTGCGAGCCGATGGCGCAGTCCCTGACGATGCCGCTGCTCGCGCCCGGCTCGGTGGCCGAGGTGATCGAGCTGGGCCTGCACGCGGTCGCGCTGTCCCGGGCCACCGGGCTCTGGACCGGCCTGAAGATCATCGCCGACGTCGCCGACGCCTCCTGCACCGTCGACCTCGGCGCACTGCGCCCGGAGCTGGTCGGCGTCCCGGCCCCGCCCGCCACCGACCGCGCGCAGGCCGGCCCGCTCGTCGGGCCCGCCGCCGTCGAGGCCGAGCACGACCAGCTCACCCGCAGGCTCGACCTGGCCCGCCAGTACGCCCGCGAGACCGGGCTCAACCGCGTCACCTTCACCTCCCGTGACCCGCACCTCGCCGTGTTGGCCTCCGGCACCGGGTACGCCACCGTGCTGCGGGCGTGCGAGGACCTGGGCCTGGGCGAGGCCGAGCTCGACGCACTCGGCGTGCGTCTGGTCCGCCTCGCCATGCCGTTCCCGGTCGACGCCGACGCGCTCGCCGGACTCGTCGAGGGCTGCGCCGAGGTGCTCGTGGTCGAGGACAAGGTGCCGTTCCTGGAGGGCCATCTGCGCGACGCGCTCTACGGGCGCGACCACCGGCCGACGGTCACCGGCCGCCGCGACGACCGCGGCCGCCCGCTGCTGTCCGCCCGCGGCCAGCTCGGCGCCGAGGACGTGGCCCGCGCCCTGGCCGCCCGGCTCACCGCCGCCGGACGGACGCTGCCCGCCGCGGCGAGCGCGCACCTCGAGCGCCTCGCCCCGCCGAAGCCGTCGCGGATCGGTCTGGACCTGCTCGGGAACCGGACGCCGTACTTCTGCTCCGGCTGCCCGCACAACACCTCCACCCGCACCGGCGACGACACGCTCGTCGGCGTCGGGATCGGCTGCCACGCGATGATCGCCCTCGACGGCGAGCACCGCGGCCGCCAGATCGGGCTGACCCAGATGGGCGGCGAGGGCGCCCAGTGGATCGGCCTGGCCCCGTTCACCGACGACCGCACCCTCGTGCAGAACCTCGGCGACGGCACCTTCCACCACTCCGGCTCGCTCGCGATCCGCGCCGCCGTCGCCGCCGGGGTCACCATGACCTACAAGCTGCTCTACAACGACGCCGTCGCCATGACCGGCGGGCAGCGTGCCGAGGGGCGGATGAACGTCCCCGACATCACCCGCTCGCTCGCCCTGGAGGGCGTGCGCCGCATCGTCGTCACCACCGACTCCCCGCGCGACTACCGCGGCGTCGCCCTCGACCCGATCGCGAGCGTCCGCCACCGCGACGAGCTGGCCGCGGTCGAGCAGGAGCTCGCGGCCCTCGACGGCGTCACCGTCCTGATCCACGACGACCGCTGCGCCGCCGAGGAGCGCCGGCTGCGCAAGCGCGGGAAGCTGCCCGCCCCGGCGGAGAAGGTGCTGATCAACGAGCGGGTCTGCGAGGGCTGCGGCGACTGCGGTGACCAGTCGACCTGTCTGTCGGTGCTCCCGGTGGAGACCGAGTTCGGCCGCAAGACCACCATCCACCAGTCGTCCTGCAACACCGACTACTCCTGCCTCAAGGGCGACTGCCCGTCGTTCCTCACGGTGGTGCCCGGCACCCGGCCGCGCCGGGAGATCCCGCCGCTGCCGGTCACGCTCGTCGCCCCCGAGCCGCGGGTCGACCCGGACGCGACCCTGATCCGGATGCCCGGCATCGGCGGCACCGGCGTCGTCACCGCGTCGGCGATCCTGCAGATGGCCGCCCACCTCGACGGGCTGTTCGCCGCCGGGCTGGAGCAGGTGGGGCTCGCGCAGAAGGGCGGCCCGGTCGTCTCCGACGTCCGGATCGCCAAGCAGCCCCACCACGGGATCCTGCGCGCCTCCCGCGGCACCGCGGACGTGTTGATCGGGATGGACCTCGTCGGCACCGCCTCCGACGCGACGCTCGCGGTCGCCCGGCCCGGGCACACCGTCGCCGTCGTCAACACCTCGCTCGTGCCGACCGCGGCCATGGTCACCGGACGCGTCGTGCTGCCCGGCTCCACCGACGACGCCGTCGAGCGGATCGGCGCGGTCACCCGCGACCTGCTCGCCGTCGACGCCCAGACGCTGTCCGAGTCGCTGTTCGACGACCACCTGCCCACCAACATGCTGCTGCTCGGTGCCGCCTACCAGCACGGGGTGCTCCCGGTGTCGGTCGAGGCGCTGGAGGAAGCGATCCGGGTCAACGGCGCGGCCGTGGAGACCACGCTGACCGCGTTCCGCTGGGGCCGGGCCGCCGCGATCGACGCCGCCGCCGTGCGCCGGGCGCTCCTCGCGCCGCAGCCGGCCCCGGTCGCCGTCGACGAGGCGTCCGCCGCGCTGGCCCGCTCGGTCGCCACGGGCCCCGAGCTCACCGAGGCGCTGGCCACCCGCATCGCCGACCTCACCGGCTACCAGGACGCCGCCTACGCCCACCGCTACGCCGAGGAGGTCCGCCGGGCGGCGGCCATCGCCGCCGCCCGGGCCGGTGACGCGGCCGGCGAGCGCGTCGGCGCCGCCTACGCCCGCGGCCTGCACCGGCTCATGGCCTACAAGGACGAGTACGAGGTCGCCCGCCTGCACCTGGACCCGGTCGAGACCGCCCGCCGCGACGCCGCGTTCGGTCCCGACGCCCGGGTCTCGGTGATGCTGCACCCGCCGGTGCTGCGCGCGCTGGGGATGAACCGCAAGATCGCCCTCGACGGCCGGCTGGCCGGCCCCGCGTTCCGCGCGCTGCGCGCGGCCCGGCGGCTGCGCGGCACCCCGCTGGACGTGTTCGGCTGCGCCGGGGTCCGCCGGGTGGAGCGCGAGCTGGTGGGGGAGTACCAGACGCTGGTCCGCGCCGCGCTGGACCTGCTCACGCACGACACCGTCGACGGTGTGGTCGCCGTCGCCGAGACCGCGGACCTGGTGCGGGGCTACGAGGACGTCAAGCTCGGCAACGTCGAGCGGTTCCGGGAGCAGGCCCGGACCGCGCTCGCCGCCCTGACCGGCTGACTCTCAGCGACTCGCGCGGGCGTGCCTCAGGCATCCCTGAGCGTTGCGGCGCACAATCTCCCGCGTGGGGGAACGCCTGATCGCACAGCACTGGAACGACCGTCTCCGGGAGACCCGCACCGGGCGACGGTGGCGCCGCCCGGACCCGTCGGTGCTGCGGCGGCTCGGGATCGGGATCCTGGCCGGCGGGCTCGTCCTCGCCGGGTGCGCGGCACCCGCCGCGGCCGGCGTCGCCGCCGTCGCCTCGGTCGTGCCGCCGGGGACGACCGGCGACCTGCCGAACGCGGCGGCGCTGCCCGCGGCGACGGTCCTCACCGACCGCGACGGCACCCCGATCGCGTACCTCGACGAGCAGTACCGGATCCCCGTCCCCTACGACCGGATCTCCCCGTCGATGGTCGCCGCGATCGTCGACGTCGAGGACCGCCGGTTCTTCGACGAGTCCGGGGTGGACCCCGTCGGCACCCTGCGCGCACTGGTCACCGACGCCGCGGGCGGCGCCGTGCAGGGCGGCTCCACCATCACCCAGCAGTACGTGAAGAACTGGCTGATCGACGTCGTCGACCGCGACGACCCCGCCGCCCAGCGGGCCGACCACGCCGACACCCCGACCCGCAAGATCCGCGAGGCGGTGCTCGCCCAGCGCCTGGCGCACAGCACGTCCAAGCAGGACGTGCTCGCCGGGTACCTCAACACCGTCGAGTTCACCGGCAACGTCTACGGCGTCGAGGTCGCCGCGCGCGCCTGGTTCGGCACCGATGCCGCGCACCTGACGGTCCCGCAGGCCGCGTTGCTCGCGGGCGCGGTCAACAACCCCACCCTGTTCGACCCGTTCCGCCACCCGCAGGCCGCGACCGACCGGCGCAACACCGTGATCGCGGCGATGCGCGACGCCGGGTCGCTCACCCCGGCCCAGGCCGCCGAGGCCACGACCGCGCCGCTCGGGGTGCGCCCCGGCGGGCCGCAGGTCCCCGGGCACAACTGCTACGGCGCCACCGACGGCGCCGGGTTCCTCTGCGAGCACGCGGTGTCCGAGCTGGAGAAGGCGGGGTTCACCGAGCAGCAGCTCGACACCGGCGGCTACACGATCCGCACCACCCTCGACCCGGCCGCGACGGCGTCGGCACAGCAGGCGGTCGACGCGAACGTGCCGCGCACCCAGGACGGCGTCGCCAACACCCTGGCGCTGATCCGGCCCGGCCGCGGCGACGCCGCCACCGGCGACCACCAGATCCTCGCCATGGTCGCCAACCGGCGGCCCGGCACCGACGCCGCGGCCGGCGACACCACGCGCGACCTCGTCGCCGCGCCGTCGAACGTCTTCGGTGCCGGTTCCACCTTCAAGATCTTCACCACCGCCGCGGCACTGGAGGCGGGCACCGTCGGCTACGACAGCACGCTGCCCGACCCGGCCTCGGCGTGCTTCCCCGGCGCGGGGAGCAGCTGCTACCCCGTCAGCAACGACACCCCGAACTACCCGGACCCGATCCCGCTGCCCGTCGCGCTCGCGACCTCGCCGAACACCGCGTTCGTCGACCTCGAGGAACGCACCGGGATCCCCCGGGTGGTGGAGATGGCGCGCCGGCTCGGGCTGCGCGACACCCTCGCGTCGAACGCGGCGGGCGGGACGCCGGACCCCTCGTCGCCGGACGCGCGGATCTCCCAGCCGCAGTCGCAGTTCTTCGCGGACCTCCCGTCGTTCACCCTCGGGGTCGGCCCGGTGTCCACACTGGAGGAGGCGAACGTCGCTGCGACGATCCAGAGCGACGGCGTCTGGTGCGCCCCGGACGCGGTGCTGTCGGTGACCGGCCGCGACGGTGCGGCGGTGCCGGTGAACCGGCCCGCCTGCGAGCAGGCCGTCGCCCCCGGCGTCGCGCACACCCTGGCCGCCGGGCTCGGTGGCGACACCGTGACCGGCACCTCGGCGGCCGCGGCGCGGGCCGCGGGCTGGACGCGCCCCACGATCGGCAAGACCGGCACGACGAACTCCTCGGAGTCGGTCGCGTTCGTCGGGGCCACCGGCGGGATCGACGGCGTGGCGGGGTCCTCGATGGTGTTCGCCGACGGCCCGAACCCGTCGGAGATCTGCCCCGGCGACCCCGTGCACCTGGGCGACTGCGGGCACGGCGCGTTCGGCGGGACCGTCGCGGCGCCGCCGTTCTTCGCCGCTGTCGACCCGCTGGTCGCCGGGCGGGCCGACGTGCCGCTGCCCGACCCGGACCCGGCCTACCTGCAGCCCCGCAACGGGTGACCGGGCCTACTTCAGCAGCTTCTGGACCTCGCGGAAGCGCGGATGCGCGGCGTCGCGCAGCCACTCGAACAGCACCATCTCCGAGGTGACGACCTCCGCCCCCGCCGCGCGCGCCCGCTCCAGCGCCAGCTGCTCGTCCTGCGGGAACCGGGACCCGACGGCGTCGGCGACGACCACCACCCGGCGGTCCTCGGCGCGCAGCTCCAGCACGGTCTGCAGCACGCAGACGTGCGCCTCCACCCCGGCGACGACCATCTCGGTGCGGCCGGGCGGGAACAGCACGCCGTCGTCGGCGGCGAAGCGGGTCTTGGGCATCACCAGGTGCGGCAGGCCGGCGAGCCGCTCGACGGTCGGGCCGAGCTTCTCCGGGACCTGCTCGGTGGCCAGCACCGGGACCTCCAGCAGGGTCGCGGCCTCGGCGAGCCGGGCGGCGCGCTCGACGACGCGATCGCCGTCGTGCATCGCGGGGACCAGGCGCTCCTGCAGGTCGACCAGGAGCAGGACGGCCTTGCCTGCGGTCATCAGCACGGCGGAGACGATACGGCCGGCCTACATGTACGAGTCCGCCGAGCACCGCGTCGCCAAAGGCGGGGTACCCGGTGGGCCACGCCGCCGTGGTGCGCGAGAAGGCCGACGAGGGGACCCGCGAGGCCGCGCGGGAACGCTACGAGCGTCGCTGGCGCGGTTAGGGGCCGGAACCTGGCAGGATGGGCCCCGTGACCGTCCACCCCGACCCGGCGGCCGTCGCCGCCCGCCTCGACGCCGAGGACCCGCTCGCCGCCCTCCGGGAGCGGTTCCTGCCCGCCGACGGCGTCGTCGCCTACCTCGACGGCAACTCCCTCGGCCGCCCGCTGCGCGCGGCGGCCGAGCGGATGGAGCGCTTCGTCCGCGCGGACTGGGGTACCCGGCTGATCCGCGGCTGGGACGAGGGCTGGATCGACCGCCCGCGCACCCTCGGCGACCGGATCGGCGCCGCCGCGCTGGGGGCGGGGCCGGGGCAGGTCGTCGTCGCCGACTCCACCACGGTGCTGCTCTACAAGCTGGCCCGTGCCGCCCTCGACGAGCGTGCGGCGCACGGCCGGGACGAGATCGTCGTCGACACCGACAACTTCCCGACCGACCGCTACGTGGTCGAGGGCATCGCCGCCGAGCGCGGCGCGTCGCTGCGCTGGATCGAGTCCGACCCGGCCGCCGGGGTGACCCCTGAGCAGGTCGCGGCGGCCGTCGGGCCGCGCACCGCGCTGGTGCTGCTGTCCCACGTCGCCTACAGGTCCGGGTTCCTCGCCGACGGCCCCGCGATCACCCGGGTCGCGCACGACGCCGGCGCCCTGGTGCTCTGGGACCTGTCGCACTCGGTCGGCTCGGTCCCGGTCGAGCTCGACGCCTGGGGCGCCGACCTCGCGGTCGGCTGCGGCTACAAGTACCTGAACGGCGGGCCGGGCGCGCCCGCGTTCGGCTACCTCGCCGCCCGGCACACCGGCGCGCTGCGCCAGCCGATCATCGGCTGGTTCGGCCACCGCGCCCCGTTCGCGATGGGCCCCGGCCACGAGCCGGCGCCCGACGTACGGGCGCTGCTGTCCGGCACCCCGCCGGTGCTGGCCTCGGTGCCGCTGGAGTGCGGCGTGGAGCTGCTCGCCGAGACCGGGATCGACGCGGTCCGGGCGAAGTCGCTGCGGCTGACGGCGTTCGCCCTCGACCTGGCCGACACCCTGCTCGCCCGGCACGGCGTGCAGGTCGCCTCACCGCGCGACCCCGACCGCCGCGGCGGGCACGTCACGCTGCGCCGGTCCGACTTCGCCGAGGTCAACGCCCGGCTGTGGGAGCGCGGCGTGATCGGCGACTTCCGCGCCCCGGACGGCATCCGGATCGGGCTCGCACCGCTGTCGACGTCGTTCGGCGAGGTCGCGGCGGGCATGACCGCGCTGGCCGAGGAGGTCGCGCGATGAGCCCGGAGGACAACACGCGTGTGGTCGAGGACGGCGTCGTGCGCGACTTCCGGGAGAACCTGTCCTACGGCCGCTACCTCGACCTGGACCGGATCCTCGGGGCCCAGCACCCGCTCAGCCGGCCCGAGCACCACGACGAGCTGCTGTTCATCGTGCAGCACCAGACCTCCGAGCTGTGGCTGAAGCTGGTCCTGCACGAGCTGGGCACTGCCGCCGACGACATGGCCGCCGACGAGCTGGCCCGCGCACTCAAACGCCTGGCCCGGGTGAAGCACGTCCAGCGCACGCTGATCGAGCAGTGGTCGGTGCTGGCCACGCTGACGCCGTCGGAGTACGGGCAGTTCCGCGGCGCCCTCGGCACGTCGTCGGGGTTCCAGAGCTACCAGTACCGGGCGGTGGAGTTCCTGCTCGGCAACAAGAACGCCGCCATGCTGGAGCTGTTCGGCGAGGACCCGGCCGCGCACGCGCTGCTGGAGGCGGCGCTGCACCGGCCCAGCCTCTACGACGAGTTCCTGCGGCTGCTCGCCCGCCGCGGCTTCGCCGTCCCGCCGGACCTGCTCGACCGCGACGTCACCGTCGCCCACACCCGGCGCGAGGACCTCGTGCCGGTGTTCGCGGCGGTCTACGCCGACCCGCGGACCCACTGGGACCTGTACGAGACCTGCGAGGAGCTCGTCGACGTCGAGGAGAACTTCCAGCTGTGGCGCTTCCGCCACCTCAAGACCGTCGAGCGGACGATCGGGGTGCGGCGGGGAACCGGTGGGTCCAGCGGCCGGGACTTCCTGCGCCGGGCGCTGGACCTCACCTTCTTCCCCGAGCTCTACGACGTCCGCACGGCCCTCTGAGCCCGGAGCACCGACGCGCCCGGCCCGGCCGTCGGCGTCCGCGCGTCACCCACAGGGGGCAGGACGTGTGGCTCACGGCTCCTGTGCGCGGCGCCGTGCCGAGAGCCCCGACCGGTACTGCTTCGGGATCGCGTGCCCGCGGAAGTCCTGGTCCAGGGCCGCGTTCAGCGTCCAGTACGGGTCCACCAGGTGCGGACGGGCGATGGCACACAGGTCCGCCCGGCCGGACGCGATGATCGTGTTCGCGTCCTCGACGCTGGACACCGCGCCGACGGTGATCGTCGGGACGCCGGTCTCCTGCCGGATCCGGTCGGCGAACGGCGTCTGGTAGAGCCGCCCGTACCTCGGCCTCGCCTCGGTGCTGGTCTGGCCGGTCGAGACGTCGACGATGTCCGCGCCGTGCGCGTGCAGCATCGGGGCCAGGGCCACCGCGTCGTCGCCGTCGAAACCGCCCTCGACCCAGTCGGTGGCGCTGATCCGGACGCTGATCGGCCGGTCGACCGGCCACACCTCGCGCACGGCGTCGAGGATCCGCAGGCCCAGGCGGGCCCGGTTCGCCAGGCTGCCGCCGTAGGAGTCGGTCCGCCGGTTCGACACCGGGGACAGGAAGCTCGACACCAGGTACCCGTGCGCGAAGTGCAGCTCGATCATGTCGAACGCGGCGTCGGCGGCGCGGCGTGCCGCGGCGACGTGGTCGGCGACGACCCGGTCGAGGTCGGCCTCGGTCGCCTCGCGCGGGACCTGGCTGTCGGGCCGGTAGCGCACCGGCGACGGCGCCAGGATCTCCCAGTTGCCGTCGGGGAGGGGCTCGTCGATGCCCTCCCACATGACCTTCGTCGAGCCCTTGCGCCCGGCGTGGCCGATCTGGGCGGCGATCTTCGCGCCGGTGTTCTCGTGCACGAAGCGCACGACGCGGGCCCAGGCGTCCCGCTGGTCGTCGGTGTACAGGCCGGGGCAGCCGGGGGTGATCCGGCCGTCGGCGGAGGTGCAGATCATCTCCGTCATGACCAGCCCGGCGCCGCCCTGCGCCCGCCCGCCGAGGTGCACGAGGTGCCAGTCGGTCGGCACGCCGTCCACGGCGGAGTACTGGGCCATCGGCGAGACGACGATCCGGTTCGCCAGGGTCATGCCGCGCAGCCGGTAGGGGTGGAACATCGGCGGGGTGCCGGTCTCGACGTCGCAGCCCAGCTCGCGGGTGCGGTCGGCGAGCCAGGCGTCGACCCGGCCGACGTAGCCGGCGTCGCGCAGCTTGAGGTTGTCGTAGGTGACCCGCTGCGAGCGGGTGAGCAGCTGGAACACGAACTGCTCGGGAGCCAGGCCACGGTAGCGGCGCACGCCCTCGAACCACTCCAGGCTGGTCTGCGCGGAGCGCTGCAGCGACTCGACGACCGGCTTGCGGTCCTCCTGGTAGGCCTTGAGCGCGGCCTCGACGGTCGGTTCCCGGTCCACCGCGCCGACCAGACCGATCGCGTCCTCCAGCGCGAGCTTGGTGCCCGAGCCGATGGAGAAGTGCGCGGTGTGCGCGGCGTCGCCGACGAGCGCCACGTTCCCGGCGCGCCAGGACCCGCTGCGCAGCACGCCGAAGGACAGCCAGCCGGAGTTGTTGCCGATCAGGCCGTGGCCGTCGAGCAGGTCGGCGAAGACCTCCTCGCAGAAGCGCAGGGAGCGCCCGTCGTTCTCGCCGGGCCTGCGCTCGGCGGCGGCGAACTCCGCGAGCCCGGCCCGCGCCCAGGTGTCTGAGTCGGTCTCGACGATGAAGGTGGAGCGCTCGCCGTCGAACGGGTAGATGTGCGCCCAGAACAGTCCGAACCTGGTCTCGACGAACTGGAAGGTGAAGCAGTCGAACGGCCGGGTGGTGGCGAACCAGACGTACTGGGCGGTCCGCCGGTCCAGGGTGGGCCGGAACTCCTCGGCCAGCGCCTCGCGGATGCGGGAGTTCACGCCGTCGGCGGCGATGACCAGGTCGTGGTCGCGGCGGAGGGTGTCCAGGTCCGGCGCCTCGGTGGAGAAGCGCAGGTCGACCCCGAGCTCCGCGGCCCGCTCGCCGAGGATGCCGAGCAGCCGCTTGCGCTCCAGCGCGGCGAAGGCGTGCCCGTCGCTGCGCTCGCGGACCCCGAGGACGTCGACGTCGATCGCCGACCAGTGCCGGAACTCCGCGGCGATGAGGTCGAGCGACTCCGGGTCGGCGGCGCGGATGTTGTCCAGCGTCTCCTCGGAGAAGACGACGCCGAAGCCGAAGGTGTCGTCGGCGCGGTTGCGCTCGTAGACCACGACCTCGCGTGACGCGTCGGACTTCTTGAGCAGAATCGCCGAGAACAGCCCACCGGGGCCGCCACCGACGGAGACGATCTTCTGGGCGGGAGAGCTCACGGGAGACTCACCAGTCCTTCCTGGACGACCGAGGCCAGCAGCCGGCCGTCGGCGGAGTAGAGGCGGGCGGTGCCGAGTCCGGTGCCGCGGGTGGCGACCGGGGAGGTCTGGACCAGCGCGACCCAGGAGTCCATGCGGCCGTCGTGGTGCCACCACATGGCGTGGTCGAGGCTGGCGGTGACGACGCCGTCGTCGGCCCAGGCCGAGCCGTGGCGACGCAGGATCGGCTCGAGCAGGGTGTAGTCGCAGACGTAGGCCAGGGCGCTGCGGTGGATCGCCGGGTCGTCGGGCAGCCGTTCCCAGGCCTTCAGCCACACGGTCTGCCGGGCGACGCGCTCGCCGCCGGCGTCGGTGTAGAGCGCCGAGGGGGAGTGCCGGATGTCGAAGCCGCGGTGGAAGCGCCAGTACTCGGCGTCGCGGGTGTCCGCGCCGACGAGCACGTCGGCGGTGCTCGGCAGCTCGCTCGGGTCACCCGCCTCGGGCGGCAGCGTGTCGGAGTGCTCGACGGCGCCCGCGGTGGGCACCGCGAACTGGGCCATCGCCCGGAAGATCTCCTTGCCGCCCTGCAGGCCGCGCACCGCGCGGTGGGAGAAGCCGCGGCCGTCGCGGACGCGCTCGACCTCCCAGCGGGTCTGCGTGTGCACGTCGCCGGCGCGCAGGAAGTAGCCGTGCAGGTTCGCGACGCGGCGGTCCTCGCCGACGGTGAGGGTCATGGCCCGCTCGGCCTGTGCGACGAGCTCGCCGCCGTAGGCGCGGCCCGACGGGATGACCTGGTGGCGGGCGAGGAACGCGTCGTCGCCGTCCTTCTGCAGGTCCAGGGCGGCGAGCAGCGGGGCGACCGACCGCTCGGTGTCCGCGGGCATGGGGGTGGTGTGCTCGGTGCTCATGCGCGGCGGTATCCCTCGAGGCTCGCGTCGTCGACCTCGGGGAGGTTGACGACGATGTTGTCCGGCGTCCGGCAGGTCAGCCACACCAGTTCCTCGGTGGTCGACATGTTGCCCTCGACGTGCGGCATCAACGGCGGGACGAACACGAAGTCGCCCTCGGTCATCTCGATCCACTGCTCGTAGTTCTCGCCGTACCAGATGCGGCCGGTGCCCTTCAGCACGTAGCCGCCGGTCTCGGCCTCGCCGTGGTGGTGCGGCAGCGAGCGGTAGCCCGGCTCGTTGGAGACCCGGCCGAACCAGATCCGGGTGGCCGGGGTGTGCTGCGGCGACACGCCGGAGACACGGACGCAGCCACCGGACTGGCCGGTGCCGGTGTCCTCGGACCCGGCGCGGGTCACGACGGGGGCGGCCGACCAGGCCAGCTCGGTGGCGTCCTTGCTCTGCTCACTCATGCGCACTCCCTGTGCTCGGTGCCGGTCTTCTCGATGCGGATCGGGGTGGTCAGGACGCCGACGCCCGCCAGCTCGACCTCGACGACGTCGCCGTCGGCCAGGGCGCGGGGCGGGGTCGTCCCGGCGCCCACCCCGGCGGGGGTGCCGGTGAGCACGACGTCGCCGGGGGACAGCCGGGTGAAGGCGGAGACGTAGGCGAGCAGCGCGGGCGCGTCGAACACCAGGTCCGCGGTGTCGCCGGACTGCACGAGCTCGCCGTCGACCCGGCAGGTCAGCGCGAGACCGGCGGCCGGGTCCAGCTCGTCGGGGGTGACCAGCACCGGGCCGAGCGGGGTGGTGGCGTCGAACGCCTTGCCCGGCAGCCACTGCCCGGTGTGGCGCTGCCAGGAGCGGACCGACAGGTCGTTCGCGGCGGTGTACCCGGCGATCGCGGCGGTCGCCTCGTGGCGGTCCGCGCGGTGCAGCGGTGCCCCGACGACGACGGCGAGCTCGGCCTCCCAGTCCAGCCCCTCGGCCCAGTCCGGCACCGTCACGGTGTCCGCGGGCCCGGTGAGGGTGTCGGGTGGGCGGGCAGCTCGCGGCCCATCTCGAGGATGTGTCCCGCGTAGTTGTGCCCGCAGCACACGACCTTCGCCGGGTGCGGGACGACCGCGGCGAGGTCCTCACCCCGGGGGCCGCACCCGGTGCGGCGACGGCGCGGGCCCGGCCGGGGCCGTCCGGGTCGGCCAGCAGCGCACCGACGTCGCGGTACCCCAGCGGCACCCACCGCCCGTCGGCGGCGACGGCGGCGACGGTGGTGTCCGCGCGGCGCAGGGTCGCCAGGCGCATCCCGACCTCCTGTTGTGTCGTTGCGTTGACGGAAACCACTGAAACACGATGAACAGTGTCACGGCAAGCGCGTCGCGACCATCTGCGTCAGGTGGACAGTGTCCGCGTTTCGCGCCATGACGTGCCGATCTCGTTCCCCGGGTGCCTCGGTGACGGGGGTTGTCGGAAGTCGCTGTTCCGTGCTGTGATGACTGTCGTCACGTCAGCGATATACGGCTTGCGCCGGGAGAAGGGGACGTCGTGACCGAGCAGCCGTTCTGGAACCCCAAGACCGAGCTCATGCCGCGCGCGGAGCTCGTCGAGCTGCAGCTCGCGAAGCTGCGCCGGGTGCTGGCCTGGGCGAAGGACCGAAGCCCGCACTACCGGCGCACCCTCGCCGGCGTCGACCCGGACCGGATCCGCACCCGCGACGACCTGGCGCGCATCCCGTTCCTCACCCGCGAGGAGTGGATGGTGTCCCAGGACGCGCACCCGCCGTTCGGTGAGCTGCCGGTCACCGGGCCGGAGTCGGCGATCCGGCTGCACACCACCTCCGGCACCTCCGGACGCACCCCGCTGCGTGCCTTGGACTCCCGCAAGGACTGGTCGTGGTCGGCGGAGATGTGGTGCTACGCGCTGTGGGGCGCCGGGGTCCGCCCGCACGACGTCGGCTACGTCGCGTTCGGCTACGGCTCGTTCATCGGGTTCTGGGGCCTGCACAACGGGCTGGAGAAGGTCGGGGCGCTGACCATCCCCGGCGGGGCGCAGTCCACCGCCCAGCGGGTGCGCCAGATCCACGACTTCGGCGCGACCGTCGTCGCGTCCACCCCGACCTACGCGCTGCGCCTGGCCGCCGAGGCCGAGGAGCTGGGCATCGACCTGGTGAACGGCCCGGTCCGCCGGGTGATCCTCTCCGGCGAGCCCGCCGGGTCGATCCCGGAGACCACGGCGCTGATCGAGCGGAAGTGGGGCGCGCGGGCCTACGACACCGCGGGCATGACCGAGGTGTCGACGATCGTCATGTTCACCCCCGCCGAGCAGCCCGGCGGCTGCCACGTCATCGAGGACCACCTCCTGGAGGAGGTGATCGACCCCGAGACCGGGCGCGAGGTCGGCTACGGCGAGCGCGGCGAGCGGGTCTGCACCTCCTTCGGGCGCTCGACCACCCCGTTGCTGCGGTACCGCACCGCCGACCTGGTGGTGAAGGTCCCCGGCACGGCGACGACCTCCGGTCGCACCTGGGACCTGTACCAGGGCGGGATCGTCGGCCGGGTCGACGACATGAAGCTCGTCCGCGGCACCAACGTCTACCCCGGCGCCGTCGAGGCCATCGTCCGCGGCTTCGACGGGATCGAGGAGTTCCAGATCCGCATCTCCCGCCCCGGCGACCGCGACGAGATCGAGCTGTTGCTCGAGCCCGCCCCGACCGTCGACGACACCGCGTGGGATCTGCTGTCCGGGCGGGTCGGTGCCGAGCTGGCCGACGCGCACGAGGGCCTGCGCTTCCACGTCCGCCGCGCCGCGACCGGGGAGCTGCCCCGCTTCGAGCTGAAGGCCAAGCGGCTCACCGACCTGCGTCCGGCCGTCTGACCGGGCCCACCGCCGACCCGACCCGACCCGACCTGCGAGGAGCCCGCCATGAGCACGACCACCACCACGACCACCGCCACGACCACCGCCACGACCACCGCCACGACCACCGTGCCGTCCGCCCCGCGCGCCGCCGCCGACCGGGCGACGGACCTGCTCGGTGTCCCGCTCGACGACGCCGAGCAGGCCCTGCTCGACGTCTACGACCGGATCGTCGCCGCGCTGCGCCGCGACGACCTCTCGCCCTGCGTCGCGGCGAACCTGCGCGCCGCGCTCGCCCCGGTCGCCGTCGCCGTCACCGACCTCGGCCTGCGCTTCGAGCACCTGACCGACGTGGACGTCTGACCGCCGTACCCGCCCCGCGGCGCCGATCGGACAGGGACCACGTCCACGGGATAGGCGCCGCGCGATCCGATGCCTAGCGTCGGTCCTGACGACCACACCCACCACCACGACCACCACGACGAGAGGACGGCCATGGCCGAACGGTCCTTCGCCGCCGAGGTGCAGAAGCTGCGCGCCGGTGCCGGCGAGACGCTGCACGTCGAAGGCATCCTGGCCGTGACGAAGGCGCTGCTGCAGTCCGGCGTCGCCTACGTCGGCGGCTACCAGGGCGCGCCGATCTCGCACCTCATGGACGTCCTCGGCGACGCCCGCGAGATCCTCGACGAGCTCGACGTCCGGTTCGAGAACTCCGCCTCCGAGGCGACGGCCGCGGCCATGCTGGCCGCGTCGGTGCACCACCCGCTGCGCGGCGCGATCACCTTCAAGTCCCCGGTCGGCACGAACGTCGCCTCCGACGCCCTGGCCAACCTCGCCTCGGGCGGGGTCACCGGTGGTGCGCTGGTGATCCTCGGCGAGGACTACGGCGAGGGCTCCTCGATCATGCAGGAGCGGGTGCACGCGTTCGCGATGAAGTCGCAGATGTGGCTGCTCGACCCGCGCGCCGACACGACCGCGATCGTGAACGCGGTGGAATCCGGGTTCGCGCTGTCCGAGGCGTCGAACACCCCGGTCTTCCTGGAGCTGCGGCTGCGGTCCTGCCACCTGCACGGCGGGTTCGTCGCCAAGGACAACGTGCGGCCGCCGATGACCGTCGCCCAGGCCGCGGACGCCCCGCGGCGCAGCGTCGACCGGATCGTGCTGCCGCCCGCGTCGTTCGCCCACGAGCGGGAGAAGCTGGAGGACCGCTGGCCCCGGGCGGTCGAGTTCATCCGGGAGCACGGACTCAACGAGCTGTTCCCCGGTGACGGCACCGCCTCCGACGTGGGCATCATCGTCCAGGGCGGGCTGTACAACACCCTGAACCGGTCGATGGAGCTGCTCGGTGCCTCCGACACGCTCGGCCGCACCCGCGTCCCGACCTACGTCATGAACGTGACCTACCCGGTCGTCGACTCCGAGATCGTCGAGTTCTGCGCCGGCAAGCGCGCCGTGATCATGGTCGAGGAGGGGCAGCCCGACTACATCGAGCAGAACCTGCACGCCATCCTGCGCCGTGCCGACGTCCCGACCGTGCTGCACGGCAAGGACATGCTGGCCGCGGGCGGCGAGTACACCGCCCAGGTCATCACCCGCGGACTGGACCAGTTCCTCGGCAAGTACGCCCCCGACGTCGTCACCCACCGGCCGTCGCTGCTGCGCGACCCGGCCGACCCGGCGAGCCCGTTCGCGCCACGGGTCGCCGCCGAGGTCGTGCGCCCGCGCCCGCCGGGCCTGTGCACCGGCTGCCCGGAGCGCCCGATCTTCTCCGGCCTCAAGCTCGCCGAGCGCGAGACCGGGCAGCACCAGATCTCCGCCGACATCGGCTGCCACCTGTTCGCCATCAATGCCCCGTTCGACCTGGGCGCGACGACGATGGGCTACGGCATGGGCGCCGCGGGCTCGTCCGCGCTGGCCGGCGGCGGTGCCGAGAAGCGGCCCGTGTCGATCATGGGCGACGGCGGCTTCTGGCACAACGGGCTCGTGTCCGGCGTCGGGAACGCGGTGTTCAACAAGTCCGACCAGGTCATGGTGGTCGTCGACAACGACTACGCCGCCGCCACCGGCGGGCAGGACGTGCTGTCCAGCCACGCAGACCTGGAGCGCCGCTCGACCAAGCACCCCATCGAGAAGGCCGCCCGGGGGCTCGGCATCACCAACGCCACCACGATCGACCACACCTACGACGTGGCCCGCGTCCGCGACACCTTCCTGAAGGCGTTCCGCCGCAGGGAGCCCGGCCCCGAGCTGCTGGTCATGCAGTCGGAGTGCCAGCTCAACCGGCAGCGCCGGGTCAAGAAGGACCGCGCGGCCAGGCTCAAGCGCGGCGAGCGCGTCGTGCGCGAACGCTTCGGCGTCGACCCGGAGACCTGCACCGGCGACCACGCCTGCATCCGGATCTCCGGCTGCCCGTCGCTGACGATCACCGACAACCCGGACCCGCTGCGCACCGACCCGATCGCGACCGTGCTCGACTCCTGCGTCGGGTGCGGGGTCTGCGGCAACAACGCCCACGCGGCGGTGCTGTGCCCGTCGTTCTATCGCACCGACGTCGTCGACAACCCCACGGCCGGCGAGCGGGTCCGCGCCCGCGTCCGGTCCTGGTGGATCACCCTCGTCGGACGTGGCCTGGAGCGCCGCGCCGCTCGGATGGAGGCAGCCTGATGCCCACCGTGATGCCCGCACCGACCCGGACCGGCACCGCGTCCTGGTACGCCGGGAACCGCCCGATCACCCTCGCGATCCTCGCGATGGGCGGCGAGGGCGGCGGGGTGCTCGCCGACTGGGTCGTCGCCGTCGCCGAGGCCGCCGGCTACCACGCACAGACCACCTCGGTCGCCGGCGTCGCCCAGCGGACCGGGGCGACCGTCTACTACGCCGAGCTGCACCCCCCGCTGCCCGAGAGCGACTCGCCCGACGGCGCGGGCCGGGCCGAGCCGGTGCTGTCGGTGTTCCCGACGCCCGGCGAGGTCGACGTCGTCGTCGCCTCGGAGCTGATGGAGTGCGGTCGCGCCGTGCAACGCGGCTTCGCCACCCCCGACCGCACCACGCTGATCACCTCGACCAACCGCGTCTACTCCATCGACGAGAAGATGCACCTCGGTGACGGCCGCGTCGACTCCGACGAGCTCGTCGCCGCGGCGGGCCGCGCCGCGCGGCACCTGGTCGCCGCGGACTTCGCCGCGATCGCCGAGGAACACCGCAGCGTGATCTCCGCGGCGCTGTTCGGGGCGCTCGCCGGGTCGGGGGCGCTGCCCTTCTCCCGGGACCGCTTCGAGCAGGCCATCCGCGACGCCGGCAAGGGCGTCGAGCCGAGCCTGGCCGCGTTCGCGGGCGGGTTCGACGCCGCCACCGCCGCACTCGCCCCCGCCCCGCCCGCGCCACGCGCGCCGGCGACCGTCGACATCGCGATCGGGCCCCGCCCCGTCTCCGCCGAGGAGCGCAAGGAGCGCGAGCAGGCGCGGCGCAACGACATCGCCGCGACCGACCCGGAGTCCCTGGTGGGGGAGGACCTGCGGCCGCTCGCCCGCACCGTCGCCGACCTGCCGGCCGCGTCGCGGTCCACGGTCCTGCACGGGCTCGTGCGGACCGGGGTCTACCAGGACCTCGACTACGCCGCCCGCTACCTCGACCGGGTCCGCGCGTTCGCCGCCGTCGACCCCGACCGGGCCGGCGCCGCCCGCCTCACCACCGAGGCGGCCCGGCACCTGGCACTGTGGATGTGTTACCAGGACACGATCCACGTCGCCCTGCAGAAGACCCGCAAGCGCCGTCTCGAACGGGTCCGTGAGGAGGCCCGGGTGACCTCGGCGCAGCTGTCCCAGGTGCGCGAGTACCTGCACCCGCAGGCCGAGGAGATCACCGACACGCTGCCGTACCGGCTCGGCAAGGTGCTGCGCCGGTCGCGGGCGTTCACCCGCACCGTCGACCGGGTCACCCGTGAGGGCATGGTCCTCGACACCACCTCGGTGACCGGCTACGCGATGCTCGCGACGATGGCGCGGATGCGTCCGCTGCGGCCGCGGTCGCTGCGGTTCGTCGAGGAGCAGCAGGCGATCGAGGCGTGGACGGCGCTCGCGCTCGGGATCGCCGCCGAGGACACGGACCTCGCCACCGAGGTCGTCGTCTGCCAGAAGGTCCTCAAGGGCTACGGCGCCACCTACGCCCACGGCAACGACAGCTTCGCCCTGCTCTGCCGGGCCGCCGGCGAGCTGCGCGGCCGCGCCGACGCCGCGGCGGTGCTCGCCCGGCTGCGGTCCGCCGCCCTGGCCGACGAGGACGGCGCCGCCCTGCGGCAGCAGCTGTCCGGGGCCGGGCTGCCCACCACCGTCCCGTCGAAGAAGGGGAAGCACTGACATGACCACCGGCACCGCATCCGACGTCGAGCTCATCAACCCGGACGCCCTCGCGAGGCCGTCCGGTTTCACCCACGCCGTCCGGCACGGCGACACCGTGCACCTCTCCGGCCAGACCGCGATGGACGCGACCGGCACGATCGTCGACGGCGACATCGTCCACCAGTTCCGGCAGGCCCTGACCAACGTGATCACCGCCCTGCGTGCGGCGGGCTCCGAGCCCGCTGACCTGCTGTCGGTCCGGATCTACCTGCTCGACGTGCCGGGCTACCAGGCCCGCGGCAGGGAGATCGGCGCGATCTGGAAGGAGCTGTGCGGGCGGACCTACCCGGCGATGACCGGCGTCGGTGTCACCGCCCTGTGGCAGCCCGAGGCCCTGATCGAGATCGAGGCGGTCGCGGCGCGCCGGGTCTGACCGCGGCCACCCGCCCGCGCGCGCCGGGTCCGGACCACCGGGCCCGGCGCTCCGGTGTGGGTGGAGGTGTTCCGTGGCCGGGTGGAGCGTGCCGGACCAGGGGGTTCGGTGAACTCGCTTACCGGGTAAGCGAATCGTTCGACCTCCTGCCCGCGCGGTCGCTCCGCCGGGCGCCTGCCCGTGATCGTCCTGCCGGGCGACGGTCCGTCCCTGCTCCGGCGACGCACGGGGCCCGTGGCCGGTGGGCGCGACAGCGCTGCCCACGCAGGCCGCCGGACGCACGGCGCGGTTCCCGGAGGCTCAGGAGTCCAGGACGCTGCTGACGTGCTCCCGTGCCGGGCCGGCCAGGCGGGCCCGCAGGTCGCCGAACAGGTCCTCGGCGCGGTCGCCGACCCAGTTCTCGGGCAGCGCCTCCAGCGGCAGGCCCGGGTCGAGGTAGGGGAGGCGTCGCCAGACGGTCACCAGCGTCACGTAGTCGGCGAAGGCCTGCTCGGCGGTGCCGTCGGCGTCGCGCCAGGCGCGCAGCACCGGCTCGTGGCGGGCGACGAACGCCGAGTACTGCGCGGCGAGGGCGTCGAGGTCCCACCAGGACGCGACGGTCTCGCGCAGTGGGCGTCCGGCGACGTGCCGGCTGCGGAACAGCTCGGTGTACCCGCGCAGACCGGCGCGGTCCAGCGCGTGCGAGACCTCGGCCTCCAGGTGCGCCGGCGCGACCCACAGGCCGGGAGCCACGGTGCCCAGGCCGAGCCGGATCAGCAGGCTGCGCAGCTGATGACGCTGGTCACGGGCCGATTCGGGCACCGAGAAGGCCACCAGCATCCAGCCCTCCCCGGCACCGGCGCGGCGCCGGGAGAAGATCCGCTCGTCGCCCTCGGCGAGCACGTCGGCCAGCGCGGCCGACAGCCGGTACCCGGCGGCGCCGCCGACCTTCTGCGGCTCCAGCAGACCACGCCGCTTCAGCCTCGACACCGCCGAGCGCACGGCCTGGCCGTCGACCCCGAGCCCGCCGAGCAGGCGCACCAGCGACGACACCGACAGGGCGCCGCCGCGTTCGCGGGCGTAGAGCCCGTACACCGACACGATCAGCCGGCGCGGCGGGACGGGCGCGAGGATCTCCTCCGGTTCGGCGACGGTCGTCACGTCGGCATCGTACGGCCGCGAGCGTCGGCCGGGCCGCGCGCCGGGCCGACGGCGGGGTGTCGGTGCGGTGGTCAGGGCGGTGGTCGGGTCGGCCCCCGCAACGCGGCGACGCGCCGCACCGTCCGGGAGGGACGGTGCGGCGCGTCGCCGGGGAGCGGTGCTCGTCACCCGGCGGCCCGCAGCGGGGCCCCCGTCCGCCGGTCCGCCCCGGCCGCAGTGAGCGGGGCGTGCCGGGCGGTCAGCTCGGCGGTGATCCGGGCGTACGCACCGGGGTCGACCGGGAGCAGCCACTCGGCCAGGCGGCGGCGCCGTCCGATGCCGGCGCCCAGGTCCGAGAGCATCTCGTCGATGTTGTGCAGCGAGAACGGGATGATGTTCGTACCGCGGGCGTGCTTGCCCTCGGTGCGCTCCTCCATCCACCGCAGCCGCTCCTGCACGAAGGCGCGCCGCTGCTCCACCGACGGCAGATCGATCCCGCCCG
Source organism: Pseudonocardia sp. HH130629-09 (assembly GCF_001294645.1). Classification (NCBI taxonomy): domain Bacteria; kingdom Bacillati; phylum Actinomycetota; class Actinomycetes; order Pseudonocardiales; family Pseudonocardiaceae; genus Pseudonocardia; species Pseudonocardia sp. HH130629-09. The sequence continues at coordinate 3,941,615 of NZ_CP011868.1, read as the reverse complement.
CCAGGTGCACCCCGATCCACAGCGCCGCGACCTCGGCCGACAGCGGGGACAGGAACGAGGAGTTGTACCCGCAGAAGCTCAGGTCCGCCACGGTGTGCGGGTGGATCTGGCGGTAGAGCTCGAAGTTGCCGCGCTCGTCGACCAGCCGGTCCCGCACGTCCTGGGAGAGGAACGGCACCCGCTGGTGGAACCCCGTCGCCGCGACGACCACGTCGGCCGGGACCTCGGTGCCGTCGGACAGGATCGCGACGGGCCTGCCGTCGCGGGCACCGAGCGCGCTGATGAGCGTGTCGCGGTGGACGGTGATCGAGCCGTCGGCGACGGCCTCGTAGAAGCCGTCGGTGGCCAGCGACACCGTGGAGCGCGCGATGTCCTCCAGCGACCCGCCCGGCACCAGGCCCAGCTTCTGCAGCCCGAGCTGGCGCACGATCTGGCCCTGCAGGCTCGACATCATGCCGTTGCGCACGCCCTTGCCCGGGCCGTGCAGGAACTTCTCGAAGCCGGCGAGGTGGGCGTAGCGGAACAGGCCCTCGCCGAGCCGGGTGAGCAGCAGGTACTTGTAGTTCAGGGCACCGCCGATCCGGCGGGGCATCTTCCACAGCAGCTCGCGGGCCACCACGGTGGTCGTGCGCGACACGCTGTTCAGGGCCACCGCCACGTCGCAGCCGGACTTGCCGTAGCCGATCACGACGTCGCGGTCGCGGGCGTCGTCGATGTCGGTGAAGTCCGACGGCGCGCAGTACCGCCCGCCCGCGGCGCGGTACTCCTCGGTGCCGGGCAGCGGCGGCAGGAACGGCTCGGAGAAGATCCCGTTCGCGACGACGAGGTGGTCGAACTCGCCCACCCCGGCGGCCGCGCCCGCGGTGGTGACGGTCCAGCCGCCGCCCTCGCGCGGCTCGGCGGAGAGCACCTCGGTGTCGGTGCGCACCGCGTCGCGGATGCCGAAGTGGCGGGCGTAGGACTCCAGGTACTCCTGCACCTGCTGGCCGGACGGCCACTCCGGGTAGTGCTTCGGCATCGGGAAGTCCGACAGCGAGTAGGTGCCCTTGTCGTTCTGCGTGGTCAGGCCGGGATAGCGGCGGCTGGCGCTCCACACCCCGCCGACGTCCGGCGCCTTCTCGAACACGGTGACGTCGTGACCGAAACCGGTCAGGACCTTGGCGGAGGAGAGGCCGGCGAATCCGGCCCCGACGACGGCGATCTTCATGGTGGTCACTCCGAAGCGGTCGCGAGCTGGGGGATGGCGGGAACGGCCTGCTCCGGACCCATCGCCGAGTAGCCGCCGTCGACGGCCCAGTCGGCGCCGGTGACGGCGGAGGCGGCCGGGGAGAGCAGGAAGGCGACGACGGCGCCGACCTCGTCCGGGTCGCCGACGCGGGCCGTCAGATGGAACGGGGCGGCGACGCGGTCGGTGTGCGCACGGTCGCCGCCGGACAGGTCGTCCATGATCTTCGACCAGGTCCAGCCCGGGGAGACCGAGTTGACCCGGATGCCGTCGCCGGCGAGGTCCATCGCCATGGAGCGGGTGACCTGCACCAGCGCGGCCTTCGACGCCGGGTAGACCCAGCGCCCGGTCTGGGCGACCTTCGACGAGATCGAGGTCAGGTTGACCACCGCGCCGCGGGCCGCCGCGAGGTGGGCCCGCGCGGTCCGGGCGGCCTGCACCGCGCTGACCAGGTTGACCTCCAGCGCGCGCAGCCAGTCGGCCCGACCGGTGTCGGCGCCCTCGTCGAGGTAGCTGCACGCCAGGTTCACCAGGCCGTGCAGGCCGGACGGGGCGGCGACGGAGGCGACGGTGGCGGCCACCGCGTCGTCGTCGGTGATGTCGGTGCGGTGGAACGCGACGCGCCCGCCGAGCTCGTCGAGCAGCGGCTTCGCGCCGGCCTCGTCGATGTCGGCGATCGCGACGGACGCCCCGGCGGCGTGCAGGGCACGGACGACACCGTGCCCGACCAGGGTCGATCCGCCGGTCACCAGCACCGTGCGGCCGTGCAGGTCAGTCATGGGAGCCTCCGAAACATGACGGTCATCTAGCGGACGCGTGATGGCAGTCATCATTTGGCTATATGGTGGGCGTGACTATCCCCACCACGCGGTCGCTGTCCGTGGGACGCGGCCGGGACGCACGAACCGGGGTCGAGCACGAGGAGGTGCCATGACCGAGGTGCTGAGCGGTTTCCGACGGGTGCACTCGCCGGACCTGGAGGAGGCCCGCGAGCGGGTCGGCGAGGTGTTCTGCCCGCACCGGCTGGAGCCGGTGGACCCCGCGACACCGGCGCCGGTCCGGTTCAACACGGCCGCGTTCGGGGCGGTCGGGCTGTCCTACCTCTCCTACGGGGCGGCGGTACGGATCAGGCCGCAGCCGCTGCGCTCGTTCGTCCTGGTCCAGATCCCGCTCTCCGGGCGCGCCCTGGTGCGCACCGGCGGCACCGAGGTCGTCTCCGACGCCCGCACGGCGTCGGTGCCCGACCCGGACGCCGGCCTGGACATGACCTGGGAGTCCGGGAACGAGCAGCTCATCGTGCGGGTCGAGCGCGAGGCGTTGACCGGGCAGCTGCACCGGCTGCTGGGCCGCCCGCCGTCGAAGCCGCTGCGGCTGGCGACCAGCGTCGACCTCACCACCCCGGCCGCGCGGTCCTGGCTGTCGACGGTGGACATGGTCCGCACCGACCTCGACGGCCCCGGCGGCCTCACCCACCCCGTGCTGCGTGCCCAGGCCGAGCAGCTGCTGATGAGCCAGCTGCTCGCCGCGGTGCCGCACTCGTCCAGCGACGAGCTGCTCGCCGCGGCCGACCCGCCGCCCGCGGTGCCGAAGGTGATCCGCCGCGCGGAGGCGCTGATCGAGGGGCACGCGCGCGAGCCGCTGACCGTCGACGACGTCGCCGAGGCCGTCGGGCTCTCGGTCCGCAGCCTGCAGGAGGGCTTCCGCCGCCACCTCGACACCACGCCGACCGCGCGGCTGCGCGAGGCACGGCTGGCCGGTGTGCGGGCCGAGCTCACCGAGTCCGACCCGACTCGGCGCACGGTGTCCCAGGTCGCCGCGGACTGGGGCTTCGCGTACCTGGGCCGGTTCGCCGTCGCCTACCGGGAGCGGTTCGGGGAGTCGCCGTCGGAGACCCTGCGCGGCTGACCTGGGCGGCCGACCTCTGGGCGGCTGACCCTGAGCGGACAGCCGCCGCGCGGAACGGATGGCCGGACAGGCATCGGTGCGACGAAGCTGTCCGGCACGTCCCGACCGACCTGGAGGTCCCCGTGTCCGTCCTCTCCGCCCTGCTCGACGCCGCGCGTTCCGGCTCGGTCCGGGTCGTCGACCTGACGACCCCGCTGCAGGCCTCGACGCCGATCCTCGAGCTGCCCGAGCCGTTCGGCCAGACCGCGCGGTTCGAGCTGGAGGAGATCTCCCGCTACGACGACCGCGGCCCGGCCTGGTACTGGAACAACATCCGCACCGGCGAGCACACCGGCACCCACCTCGACGCGCCCAACCACTGGATCACCGGCAGGGACGGCCTCGACGTCTCGCAGGCGCCGCTGTCGACCCTCGTCGCGCCGGTCGCGGTGATCGACCGGACCGCCGAGGCCGAGAAGGACCCCGACTACCTGCTGCAGATCGCCGACGTCGCGGCGTGGGAGGCGGAGAACGGTCCGCTGCCCGCGGGCGGGTGGCTGCTGCTGCGCACCGGGTGGTCGGCCCGCGGGGAGGACGAGGCGGCCTTCGCCAACGCCGACGAGAACGGACCGCACACCCCGGGCGTCGCACCGGAGTGCGCGCGGTGGCTGGCGCGCGAGACCCCGATCACCGGCCTGGGCGTGGAGACCGTGGGCACCGACGCGGGGCAGGCGCCGAACCTGGAGCCCGCGTTCCCGTGCCACTCCGAGCTGATGGGCGCGGACAAGTGGGGGCTGACCAGCCTGCGCAACCTCGACCAGCTCCCGGCCACCGGCGCGGTGCTGGTGGTGTGCCCGCTGCCGATCATCGGCGGCTCGGGCAGCCCGGCGCGCGTGCTCGCACTGGTCGAGGGCTGAGCCGTGCACGCCACGTACGACGCCGTCGTCGTCGGCGGCGGCATCAACGGTCTGGTCGCGGCCGCCCGACTCGCCCGTGGGGGCTGGTCGGTCGCGCTCGTCGAGGACCACGACCGGGTCGGTGGGTTCGTCGCCGCCCAGGAGCACGACGGGTTCGTCCACGACACCTGGTCGAGCTGGCACCCGCTGTTCGTCACCGGCCCGGCCTACGCCGCCTTCGGCGACGACCTGCACCGGCACGGCCTCGCCTACGCCAACACCGACGGCCCGCTCACCGCGACGGTCGCGGGCGACGGCTCGGTCGCGCTCGCCCACCGGTCGGTCGAGGCGACCGTCGCCGGGTTCGCCGAGGCGGCCGACCGCGACGCCTACCGGGCCATGATCGACCGGTTCGGCGCGCACGCCGCCGGGATCGGCGGGCTCCTCGGTGCGGAGCTGCACGCCCCCGGCATGCTCGGCCCGGTCGCGACGCTGGCCCGCGCCGCAGGCGTCGCCGGGATGGCGACCTACGCCCGCGACGCGCTGACCTCCGGCCGGTCCTGGATGCGCGCCCGGTTCACCGGTCCCGAGACCGACCGGCTCTGGGCGCCGTGGCTGCTGCACGCCGGCCTGGCCCCGGACTCCGCGTCCGGCGGGCTCATGGTCCCGATCTTCGCCGCGACCATGCACGGTGCCGGGCTGCCGGTCGTCGCCGGCGGGGCGGGCCACTTCCTCACCGCCTGGGAGCGGCTGCTCGACGAGCTCGGCGTCGCGGTGCACACCGGCTGCCGGGTCGAGCGGGTCACGGTCGCCTCCGGGTGCGCGACGGGCGTCGCCGGTGACGGGTTCGCGTTCCGGGCGCGGCGCGCGGTACTGGCCTCGGTGACCCCGCCGGCGCTCTACGGCTCGCTGCTCCCGCCCACCGTGGTGCCGCCGCCGGTGGCCGACGCCGCCGCCCGCTACCGCCCGGGCCGGGCCGCGATGCAGATCTACGTGACGCTGTCCGGGCCGGTCCCGTGGGCCGACACCCGGCTGCGCGAGGTCTCCCTGGTCCACGTCTGCGACGGGTCCGACTCGACCGCGATCGCCTGCGCCGAGGCGGAGGCGGGGCTGCTGCCGCGCCGGCCGACCGTCGTCGTGGGGCAGCAGCACGTGCTCGACCCGACCCGGGTCCCCGAGGGTGCCGCCGCGCTGTGGCTGCAGCTCCAGGAGCTGCCCTTCGCCCCGGTCGGCGACGCGGCGGGCGAGCTGGACACCGCCGACGGCTGGGACGCCACCCTCGCCCAGGGCTACGCCGAGCGGGTCCTCGACCGGGTCGCCGCGCACGCGCCGGGCCTGCGCGAGCTCGTCGGTCGGGTCGACGTGCTCGACCCGACCGCGATCGCCGCGCACAACCCGAACGCGCTGCGCGGGGACCCCTACGCCGGGTCGGCCGAGCTGGACCAGAACTTCTGGTGGCGGCCGTTGCCGACCTCCGGCGGGCACGCGACGCCGGTGCCCGGGCTGTGGCAGATCGGCGCGTCCACCCACCCCGGTCCGGGGCTGGGCGGGGCGTCGGGGTTCCTGGTCGCCGACCGGCTCGCGACCCCCGGGCCGGTGGCGCGGCTGCGCTCGCGCCTGTCCGGGCGGTGACGCCGGGCCGTCGGTGATCGCCGGGAGTGGAGTGCACGGGGCGGCGCACTGCGCTGCGCGCTCCGCTCCCGGCGATCATCCGGCGGTGTCGCCGCTCGCGCGCGGCCAGCGCACGTGCCCCGTCAGGGGTGCGTGGCTGCGCCCCGCGGCACCAGCACCATGACGATCGCGCCCAGCACGGCGGGGATCGCGAAGGCGAGGAAGTTCGCGGCGAACCCGGCCCCGGTCGCCATCACGACGCCGCCGTAGAGCGGACCCGCGATGGCCCCGATCCGGCCGATCCCCAGCGACCAGCCGAGCCCGGCGGCGCGCAGGTGCTCGGGGTAGAAGGTGGCGGTGTAGGAGTTCACGATGATCGTCGTGCCGATCGTGCAGGCCCCGGCGACGGCGATCAGGCCGAGCAGCACCGGCGTCGGGAAGCGGTTCATCAGCAGCAGGATCGACGCCGCCGCGGTGAGGAACATCCCGGTGACGACCGGGCGCGGCCCGATGCGGTCGGCGAGCGCCCCGAGCAGCGGCGCCCCGACGATCGCGCCGAGGTTGAGCGCCAGCAGGAACGCCAGCGCCCCGCCCAGCGGGTAGCCGGCCTGACGCATGATCTGGGCGAGCCAGGTGTTGAGGCCGTAGACCAGCAGCAGCCCGAACCCGGTGCCGACCCAGAACAGCAGCGTGCCGCGCAGGTGGTGGCGGTCGAGCAGCGCACGCAGCCCGGCGCGGCCGGCACCGGGCGGGGCGTCGTCGGGGACCGGCATCCCGTAGCGGGCGGCCAGTGCGGCCGCCTCCGCGCGGCGACCGCGCCCGACCAGGTAGGCCACCGACTCCGGCAGCGCCACCGCGACGACGACGAGCAGCACCGCGCCGACCCCGGCGCCGATCCAGAACAGCGCCCGCCAGCCCAGCTGCTCCAGCAGCACGATCCCGGACAGCGCCGCGACGACGCCGCCGACGGAGTAGCCGGAGAACATCAGGGCGTTCGCCGCGTTGCGCCGCCCGGCCGGGGCGTACTCGACGGTCAGCGCGATCGCGGTCGGCACCACCCCGCCCAGCCCGATGCCCGCGACGAACCGCAGCAGGCCGAACACCTCCGGCGACGGCGCGAGGGCACACAGCGCCATCGCGACCGAGAACCAGGCGATGCAGATGATCATCAGCCGGCGTCGGCCGATGCGGTCGGTGACGGTCCCGGCGAGCAGCGCGCCGACGAGCATGCCGACCAGTGCCAGTGACCCGATCCAGCCCGCGGTGCCCGCGTCGAGCGCCCACTCACCGGCGATCAGGGTGGGCAGCACGGTGCCGTAGACGATGAGGTCGTAGCCGTCGACGACGATCGCCGTCCAGCACAGGGCGATGGCCCAGGCGCGGGAACGGGTCCCGGTACCCGGTGGTGCGGAACGGTCGGACACGTCGGTCAAGTGCCCGACCCGCGACGAGCTCGCGGAGTCCGTCATGCCCTGTTGCCGGTGCTGGTGCTGGCTGCGTGCGCGGTGCTGGCCGGTGCCCGCTCGTTCACCGCGATCGCCGAACACGCCCGTGACGTCGGCGCCGGCGTGCTGATCGAACTCGCCGACCGGCTCGCCATCGACCCGGAACACGCGGCGCTGGTGGTACCACACGAGTCGACGATCCGCCGGCTGCTCCAGCAGCTCGATCCCGCCGCGCTGGAAGCAGCCCGGGGGTCCTGGACCAGCGCGCAGCTGGGTACACGACCGACCGGTGTCGATCGGCCCCGTCGAGAACAGCGACCGGTCTGGGCACTGGACGGCAAGACCGTGCGCGGCGCCCGTACCCCCGACGGACTCCCACATCTGGTGTCGGTGATCGATCAGGCCAGCGGCGTCGTGCTGGCCCAGACCCAGGTCCCGGCCAAGGCTGCGGAGCTGACTGCCGCCGTGACCGTGCTGTCCGGACTGGACCTGCATGGCGTCGTCGTGACCGCAGATGCCCTGCACACTCAGCGCACGCACGCCGATTACCTGTATGAACGTGGCGGGCACTACGTCATGACGGTCAAGGCCAACCAGCCCGGTCTGCTCGCCCGGCTGCGCCGGATCCCGTGGTCGGCGGTCGGACCGTGCACGCAACAACGCGCTCGTGGACACGGCCGGATCGAGACCCGCACGATCAGCGTGGTCGCCCTGGATCCGTGTCCGGACGGCAGGGGCGAGTTCTTCCCGCACGCCGCTCAGGCGATCAGAGTGATCCGTCGGCGCCGCCCGCTGCGACCCGGCGGGCGCTGGAGGGTGGTCACCGTCTACGCGATCACCAGCCTGGGCGGCGCGGACGCTGATCCGGCGCTGCTCGCCGGCTGGATCCGCGGGCACTGGGGCATCGAGAACCGGCTGCACTGGGTCCGCGATGTCTCCTTCGACGAGGACCGATCAGCAGTGCGTACCGGCGCCGGGCCACAGACCATGGCCGCGCTGCGGAACCTGGCCATCACCGCGCTACGCCTGGACGGGGTCACCAACATCGCCGCCGCACTGCGCCACCACGCCCGCGACGCCTCCCGGGCCCTGCACACCTACAAGATCACGTGACTTTGCCGGGACCCTGGGTTCACGCCTACAACCTGATCTTCTCAAACACGCTCTGAGAACACCTCAGTGACCAGGCGACCCGGCAACCAGCCAGAGACCTACAGGGCAGCGACACACCCCGCTAAGTTACTGAGCCTTTTTCAACCTGCCGTTCCGGCAGCTCAGGGGCCTGGTTGTGTGGGTGCAGACGCCGAGCTGGCGAGCCCCAACCAGCCAGAGAGGGCCTGTCTCGTGATCGGTGTTTCGGCGTCGTTGCTCAGTAGGTCTCGGCTCCCGGCCAGCGGTCACCGAACGTGATGGCGAACGCGTTGATCACGGGCTTCCAACGCATCGTCCACCTCGTGCGGCCCGTCCCGGTCGGGTCCAGGCTGCGAGTCACAAGATACAAGCATTTCATCGCAGCCTGCTCAGTGGGGAAATGACCACGCGCCCGCACCGCGCGCCGGTAGCGGGCGTTAAGCGATTCGATCGCATTCGTAGAGCAGATCACCCTTCGAATCTCGACGTCGTAGTCCAAGAACGGCACGAACTCTTCCCACGCGTTGCGCCATAGCCGGATCATCGCCGCGTACTTACGGCCCCATTTCTCGTCGAGCTCATCCATAGCGATAAGTGCTGCATTCGGGTTGGGCGCGGCATAGATTGGTTTGATGTCGCGCTTCACCGCGTCCCAGTCCTGTCGACCCACCAGCCGGAAAGTGTTTCGGATCAGGTGCACGACGCAGGTTTGGACAATGGTTTGCGGCCACACGTTGGCCACGACCTCCGGGAGTCCTTTGAGGCCGTCGCAGACCAGGAACAGCACGTCACGCACGCCGCGGTTCTTCAGGTCGACCAGCACGCTCATCCAGAACTTCGCGCCCTCACTGCCGACGCCCATCCACAGCCCCAGCACGTCCTTGCAGCCGTCCACGGTGACGCCGATGGCTGCGTAGACCGGCCGGTTGGCGACCTGCCCGTCCCGGACCTTGACGTGGACAGCGTCGATGAACACCGCGGCGTACACCGAATCCAACGGCCGACCAACCCAGTCATTCATCTCGGCGACGACCTTGTCGGTGATCCGCGAGACCGTCTCCTTCGATACTGACGCCCCATAGATGTCAGCGAAATGTGCGGAAACCTCCCCGGTCGTCATCCCTTTCGCATACAGCGACAGTACGACCTCGTCGACATCTGTGAGGCGCCGCTGACGCTTCTTCACGATCTGCGGCTCGAAAGTGCTGGCCCTGTCTCTCGGAACGTCGATCTCCACGTCACCCGCGGCATCCGAGAGAACCGTCTTCGAGCGGGACCCGTTCCGCACGTTGGTGGATTCCCGGCCGGGGTCGGCCCGGTTCTTGTCGTGCCCGAGGTGCTCGGTCATCTCCTCGTTCAGCGCCGTTTCCAGAACATTCTTGGTAAAGAGCTTCAACAGGCCGTCCGGGCCGGTCAACGCCAGCCCGCGCGCCTTCGCCTCGGCCACCATCGCCGCCGCAGCGGCCCGCTCCGCCGACGCCTGCCGAGCAGGCTTCGGGTCACCCTCGCTTGGATCCACAAGGTCCGATGTCATCACTGTCCGTGCCCATCTCGCCGGACCTCAGCCCGGCGTGTCGGGCCGAAAACACCGATCTTGAAACAGTCCCCAACCAGCCAGAGACCTACAGGGCAGCGACACACCCCGCTAAGTTAACTGAGCCTTTGCCAACCTGGTCAGGTGTTGACGATCATGAGGGTCTGAACTGCGGCGATGAGCTGTCCGGCCCGGTTCGGGCTGGAGCGGATCTTGCGCAGGATCTTCCAGTTCTTCAGCTCGGCGTTGACCCGCTCACCGGGTCCGCGGCGGCGTGAGTGAGCGGCGTTGACCTCGCGCTGGTTGTGCGACAGCGGGCGGAACCGGCCGGTGTCGGGGTCCTTGCGTCGCCGCCGGTGCGGGACCGCGACCGTCGGGCCGGCGCCCTGGTAGGCGGTATCGGCCGCGGCGGGGATGTCATGTTCGGTCAGGGCGTCGATGATGCCGTGCTCGCGGGCGGCGCCCATGTCGTGGCGGGCTCCGGGAAGCGGCGGGGAGATCCACACCAGCCGGCCGGCGGGGTCGGCGATGACCTGGACGTTGAGTCAGTGAGCCTTTTTCAACCTGACCAGCGAGCTTCTGCGTCAGGAGATCGCGAAGGTTGCAGCGCAACTGCTCTGACCACAGCTGCACAGGTCACCGGCTCGCCAGCTCGGCGTCTGCACCCACACAACCAGGCCCCTGAGCTGCCGGAACGGCAGGTTGAAAAGGGCTCAGTGGCACTTGTGCTTGCCGGAGTAGAACCCGCGGTCATAGCCCGAGGCCATCCCGACGCGGTCGATGCGCAGCAAGGTGCCGTCGAGGATCACGAACGCCTTGCCGATGGCGATCTCGATGGCCTGCTCGAGGGTGGGGGCCATTGCCGCGAGCAGGTCGATCGCCTCGCGCAGGTAGCGGTAGACCGTCGAGGTCCCGACCCGGAAACCGCAGGCGAGGTCGGTGTAGGTCTCGCCCTTGCGCAGGTGGGCGACCACGAGCAGGGCCTGGCGGCCGCACGTCAGCTTCCGCCAGCGGGTCGCCCGCTGGTTGCGGTGCGCCCGTAGCGCGTCAGAGAGTACGTGCAGGGCACGGCTGGACACGGTCATCCCGGACGGGTAGGACAGCACCTTGAAGCTCCTGGTTGGACGGTTTCGATCTCAGCAATCGCCCGTCTACCAGGAGCTTCACCCATTCGGGGGCACGCCACGCCGCACAGGCTCTGACCAGCCCCAACACCAGGTTGGCAAAGGCTCATTGGTACCTCCTGGGACGGCATCGTCGAGAAGGCACCTTATGTCGGTTGTGTTCCGTACGTCACCGTCGGGACATGACGCAGTGTGTCCGGGTCCGGTCGGGCTGCGTCCGGACCCGGACGACCGTGCCGGGGCCCGCGAGGAGCGCCCGATGGGCGGGATGGCCTCAGTCGGTGGGGGCGTCCACCCCGGTTCCGGCCTCGCCCGGCTCGCCGGTGCCCTCGACGGGTTCCGGCTCGGCCGCGCCCTCGGACGTGGTGTCGTCCGAAGACTCCTCGCGATCGGCCTCGGTGTCGCCGGCGTCGACCCGCTTGCCGAGCACGCGTTCCTCGAGTTCGTCGAGCGCACGTGCCGGGTCGATCGGGGGACTCGCGCGTCCGGTGTCGTTCTCCTCGTCGCTCATCGGGCGGGGGTACCCGGACGCCCGGCTCCCCATGCCGGGGCGGGCGGCTCAGAGGCCTGCGGTCGACTGCTCCAGGCGGGCCCTGGCCAGCCGCTCGACCAGCTCGGGCAGCGCACCCACCGGGCTGCCGCGCAGGTCGTCGCAGGCCTGCGCGACGGCGGCGACCACGGCGTCCCGGCTGACGGCAGGACCGAGCTCGTGGATCAGCCTGCTGACGGCGTCGGTGGCCCGGGCGAGGTCCGGCGTCACCGGAGGCCGCCGGCGGATCGGCGGCAGGCGCCCGTCCGACGACGACACCGACGGAGTCCGGAACGGAGGTCCCTCTGTGTGTCGGTCATGACGATCCTTCCGTCGATCCTCACCCGGCTGAGTGAGGAGTACCCGGGAACGGGCAGCTCAATCGCGTCGGAACGGGTGACACCCGTGACCACGGAGCGCGATCGTGACCCGCCGCCGCGTCGCCGTCGGACGGTCGGGTCAGACCCCGTCCCGGCCCCGTGGCGGGTCGAGCAGGCCGTGGTGCAGGGCCCGCAGCACCGCCCGGGTCCGGTCCCGCGTGCCCAGTTTCAGCAGCACGCTGGACACGTGGTTCTTCACCGTGCCCTCCGCCAGCACGAGGACCTGCGCGATCTCACGGTTGCTGTGCCCGGCGGCGAGCAGCCGCAGCACCTCGACCTCGCGGGCCGACAGGTCCTGCGGGCCGACGCCGGAGCCGTCGTCGGCCGGGGGCGGGCCGTCGCGCACCGCGCGCAGCAACCGGTCGGTGACGGCCGGGCTGATCAGGGTGCCTCCGTCGGCGAGGGTCCGCACCGCGCCGACGAGCTGGTCGAGGGTCACGTCCTTGAGCAGGTAGCCGCGGGCCCCGGCGCGCAGCGCGGACAGGACCAGCTCGTCGTCGTCGAAGGTGGTGAGGACGAGCACCGGCACGTCGAGCCCGCGCGAGCGCAGCTCGGTCAGCGCCCACAGCCCGTCGTGACGGGGCATGCGCAGGTCCAGCAGCAGCACGTCCGGGTCGTGCTCGACGACGGCGGCCACCCCCTCCGCACCGTCCCCGGCCTCGGCGACGACCTCGACCCCGTCGGCCAGGCCGAGCAGCCCGCGGATGCCGTGCCGAACCAGGGTCTGGTCGTCGACGAGCACCACGCGCACCGGCCGGCCACCGGGCGTCGTCGGCCCGGTCACGGCAGCACTGCCGTGACGACGAACCCGCGCGGTGCGGCGGGGCCCCAGTCGACCGACCCGCCGAACGCCTCGGCCCGTTCGGCCAGGCCGCGCAGCCCGTTCCCGGGGACCACGTCGGCGGCGGGACCGCGGCCGTCGTCGCGGGCGGACAGCCGCAGGCCGCCGCCGGGGACGGGGGACAGGTCGATCCACACGATGTCCGCGTCGCCGTGCCGGATGGCGTTGGTGAGGATCTCCTGCACGCAGCGGACCACCGCGAGCGTCCGCTCCTCGTCGGCGGCGACCCCGTCGGCGACGCGCACGTGCACCACCGGGCGGGGCAGCTGCCCGGCGACCCTCTCCAGGGTGGCCGCCAGGTCGGGGGCGCGGCCGCGCAGCTGCCCGACGGTCGTGCGGACGTCGGTGAGCAGGTCACCGGCCAGCGCACGGGCCCGCGCGACGTGCCCGCCCGGGTCGTCGCCGCTGTGCGTCGCGATCTCCAGCTCCAGGGCGAGCGCGGTGAGCTGGTGCCCGACGAGGTCGTGCAGCTCCCGGGAGATCCGCAGCCGCTCCTGGGCCCGGCTGGTCTCGGCGAGCGCGGCGCCCGCGGCCGCGAGCTCGGCGTGCGCGGCGGCGAGGCGTCGTCGCGACGCCTCCTCCCGGTGCAGCGCCACGATGAGCAGCACCGAGGCGCTCTGCAGCAGCAGGTAGATCGCGCCGGTGACCGCCGCGACCTGCACCGACCCGCCCGCGACCAGCGCCGCCGCGGCGGCGACCCCGACGTTGCCGACGACGATCGCGGCGGTCGCCGGGCCCCGCAGGTGGTAGGTGGAGACGGACGCGGTGACGACCAGGAAGATCGGCAGCCAGCCGAAGTGCGCGCCGAGCAGGACCAGCGCCGACGAGGCGAGCACCATCAGCGCGAGCAGCGCTCGGACCGCGACCGGCCCGACGACCTCGTCCAGCCAGCCCCCCACCACCAGCGCGAGGAGAAACGCGGCGTAGGCGGCCCACCACAGCCACGGCGGGCCGAGGGGGCTCGCGACTCCGGCTGCCTGCTCCAGCGCCACCGGGACGGCGAGGATGCCGCACAGCACGCTCATGATGAGTCCGGCCACGACGTTCGGGTCGATCCGGCGCACGTCGGACACGGTAGGGCACGGTGCGGCGCGGGCACCGGTGCCGGAAGTCATGGTCCGGGGTCACGACGTCCGGCACTGACCCCGGCGCCGGTCCGGCCGCCACCGTGGACGGCATGGATGCGATCGAGGTGCACCGGCTGCACAAGCGCTACGGCGACACGGTGGCCGCCGACGGGGTCGACCTGTCGGTGCCCGAGGGGTCGGTCGTCGGGCTGCTCGGACCCAACGGAGCCGGCAAGACGACGACCGTCGAGTGCGTCGCGGGGCTGCGCGCCCCCGACTCCGGCACGGTGCGGGTGCTCGGGCTGGACCCGCGCCGGGACCGGCGTGCCGTCCGCGCGGTCCTGGGGGTGCAGCTGCAGGAGGCCGCCCTGCACGACATGCTCACGGCCACCGAGCTGGTGCACCTGCACCGGTCCCTGCACCGCACCGGGCGGGAGCCGGCGGAGCTGCTCGAGGCGGTCGGGCTGTCCGCGCAGGCCGGGACCCGGTTCGACCGGCTCTCCGGCGGCCAGGCCCAGCGCCTGTCGGTGGCGCTCGCGCTGGTCGGGGCACCCCGGGTGGTGGTCCTCGACGAGCTGACCACCGGTCTGGACCCGGCGTCCCGGGAGACCGTGCTCGACCTGGTGCGCGACCTCGCCGCCGACGGTGTCGCGGTACTGCTGGTCAGCCACCGGATGGACGAGGTCGAACGGCTCTGCGACCGGGTCCTGCTGCTCGACGCGGGCCGGGTCGTCGCCGACGCGACCCCGGCCGGGCTCGTCGCGGCCGCCGGGCTCGGGGAGTACGTCCGGTTCCGGACCGACGCCGGGTTCGACCGGGCCGGGCTGCTCGCCCTGCCCGGTGTCACGGAGGTGTCCCGGGTCGGGCACGACGTCACCGTGACCGGCGGAGGCGGGCTGCTGGGCCCGGTCGGGGCCGAGCTCGTCCGGCAGGGCGTCGTCGCCACCGGGCTGCGTGCCGAGCGCCCCGGCCTCGACGAGGCGTTCCTGGCGCTCACCGGGCACCGGGGCCGCGAGGACCGCCCGGCGACGGCGGGGGAGGTGGCGGCGTGAGCGCCCCGGTCCGGTCCGGGCTGCCGCTCGCCGGGTGGCGGGCACTCGTCGCCGCGGAGCTCAGGATGGTCGCCCGGGACACCGCGGGCCTGGTGGTCCCGCTGGTGCTGCCGCTACTGATCCTGGTGATGGTCGGCGCGACGGCGCCGGAGCTGCCCCCGGACGTCCTCGGCGACCGCTCGGTGGTGGAGGTCGTCGGGCTGCCGATCGCGATCGCCACGGTGCTCGCCCTGGTCGGCATGGTGAACGTGCCGAGCTTCGTGGCGGCCTACCGGCGCAGCGGGGTGCTGCGCCGCCTCGGGGTCACCCCGGCGGGCCCGGTGCCGGTGCTGGTGGCGCAGGCGGTGGTCGGGGTCGTGCAGGTCGCGGCCGGTGTCGGCGTCGCGCTGGCGGTCGCGGTGCCGGTGTTCGGCGCGCGGATGCCCGCCGCGCCGTGGGCGGCGCTGGGCGGGCTGGTCCTGGCTACGGCGGCGTTCTTCGCGGTGGGGGCGCTGGTCGCGGCGCTGGCCCCGACGGCGAACGCGGCCGTCGCGGCCGGGGTCATGCTGTTCTTCGGCACCGGGCTGCTCGGCGGCATGTTCGGCGACCCGCGGAGCCTGCCCGGCCCGCTCGCCGAGATCGGCCGGACCCTGCCCTACGGCGCGACGTCGGAGCTGCTCGGGACGGCGTGGCGCGGGGTCCCACCGGACACCGGAGCCGTCGTCGGGCTGGTCGTCGCGGTGCTGGTCGGTGCGGTGGGCGCGGTCCGGTTGTTCCGCTGGGACCGCTGACGACCTGCGCGTTCGGTCCGCGGGACCGAACGGGGCGCCGATCTTCGGTCCCGACGACCGAGGAATCGCGGGCCGATCTCCCTACCGTCTGCTCACAACGTTCCGTCAGAGCCGACGCGAGGAGGAACCCGATGCGGACCTACGCACTGTCCGAACCGGTGAACGGTGAACACACCTGGCACGACGGCAAGCGCTACGCCTGGCTGCTGGGCCTGCTGGTCCCGGTCCTGCCGTTCCTCGCGATCGGGCTGCACCTGGCCACCGGCTGGTCGGTGGCGCTGTGGCTGGGTCCGATCGTCGTGCTCGGCATCGTCCCGACGATCGACCTGTTCGCGGGCAAGGACCCGACGAACCCGCCGGACGAGGTGATGGAGGAGCTGGAGGAGGACCGCTACTACCGCTGGGTCACCTACGCCTACCTCCCGCTGCAGTACGCGGGCCTGTTCGCGGGCATGTTCTACATCGCCACCGCGGGGGCGCCGGTCGTCGGCAACGTCGGTTTGGCGGTCACGCTCGGCACCGTCGCCGGCGTCGCCATCAACACCGCCCACGAGCTGGGCCACAAGCGCGAGGACGTGGAGCGCTGGGCAGCGAAGATCGCGCTCGCCCCGGCGTTCTACGGTCACTTCTACGTCGAGCACAACCGCGGCCACCACGTGCGCGTCTCCACCCCGGACGACCCGGCCTCGGCCCGGATGGGCGAGAGCTTCTACCGGTTCTGGCCGCGTACCGTGCTCGGCTCGCTGACCAGCGCCTGGCTCCTGGAGCGCAAGCGCTACGCCCGCCGCGATCGGCACCCGTTCCGGATCGGCAACGACGTCCTCAACGCCTGGCTGATGTCGGTGGTGCTGTGGGGCGCGATCATCGCGCTGTTCGGCTGGGGCGTGCTGCCCTACCTGCTGATCCAGGCCGTCTTCGGGTTCACCCTGCTCGAGCTGGTGAACTACATGGAGCACTACGGGATGCTGCGCCAGAAGGTCGGCCCGCCGGACCGCCGCCGCTACGAGCGCGTGCTGCCCGAGCACTCCTGGAACTCCAACAACATCGCCACCAACGTGCTGCTCTACCACCTGCAGCGCCACTCCGACCACCACGCGAACCCGGTCCGCCGGTTCCAGACGCTGCGCGACTTCCCGGAGGCCCCGGTCCTGCCGACCGGCTACACCGGGATGATGCTGGCCGCCACCGTCCCGCCGGTGTTCCGCCGGCTGATGGACCCGCTGGTGGTGGCCCACTACGACGGCGACCTGCGCTTCGCCAACCTGCAGCCCGGCAAGCGTGACAAGCTCCTCGCCGCGTACCCGCCGCCCGCCGACCCGGCCCCGGTCGCCGACACCGCCGCCGACGTCACCCGCCGGGCCCAGGGCGACGCCGTCACCGCGGCCCGCTGCCCCGGCTGCGGCCACACCTACGAGGTCGCCGCGGGCAACGAGGCCGAGGGCTTCCCGGCGGGCACCCCGTGGTCGCAGATCCCCGACGACTGGTGCTGCCCGGACTGCGGGGTCCGCGAGAAGGTCGACTTCGTCGCCCTCACCACCGAGGAGGTCTGATGCGCATCGTCGCCGACCTCGACGTCTGCCAGGGCATCGGGATGTGCGAGGCCATGGCCGACGGCTGGTTCGAGGTGGGGGAGGACGACGTGGTCGTCGTCCACGACGAGCACCCGCCCGAGTCCGAGCGGGCCCACGTGGACGCCGCCGTCCGCGCCTGCCCCGCCCGCGCACTGGCCCTGGAGAGCTGAGCACCGGGTCACGGCGCCCGCCCGGCACCGGATCCCCGGAGCCGGGCGGGCGCCGCGCTACGGTCGGTCCCGTGTCGCCGGTGACCGCCCTGCTCGCCCGCCTCGCCACCGAGGTCCGCGACGACGTCGAGGCGCTCGGTGCGCGGGTGCTCGTCGAGATCGACGCCGGGCTGCCCGAGCTCGGCCGCGACCCCCGCGTGCGCGAGCTGCTGGTCGCGACCGTGCAGGGATCGCTGGAGGGGGCGCTCGTCGTGCTGACCGGCCGCGCGCCGGACGAGGTCCCGCTGCCCCCGGTCGCCGGGGAGCTCGCCCGCCGACTCGCCCAGCAGGGGGTCCCGGTCACCGTCGTCCTGCGGGCCTACCGGCTGGGCCAGTCGGTGTTCCAACAGGAGCTCATCGCGCGCATCGCCGGGTCCGGGCTGGGGACCACCGAGGTCGGCGACGCCGTCCGGGCGCTCACCGCAGTCGCCTTCGGCTACGTCGACCGGGTCTCCGAGCAGATGGTCGCGGTCCACCAGGCCGAACGCGACGGCTGGGTCCGCCGCCGTGACGCCGCCCGGCTCGCGATGGTCGACGCCGTGCTCGCCGGGCGCGGCGGCAGCGTCACCGAGGTCGAGGCGGCGCTCGGGCACCCGGTCGCGGGGGAGCACCTGGCCGCGGTGCTCTGGGCCGACCCGGACGCCCCCGATCCCGGCCGTGCCCTGGAACGCACCGTCGCCGACCTCGGCGCCGCCCTGGGCTGCCCCCGGGCCCCGCTCGTCGTCGCCCCGGACGCGGTGACCTCCTGGGCCTGGTACCCGGCCGCGGGCGGCCCGGTCACCCTGCCGCCCGGACCGGTGTCGGTCGCGCTCGGCGGTCCCGGCCGCGGCCTCGACGGGTTCCGCGACGCGCACCGCCGGGCCCGCCGGGTCCAGGAGGTGGTCACCGCCGCCGCCCCCGCGGCCCGGCTCCCGGTCACCACCGCCGCCGACCTCGGCCCGCTGCTGCTGCTCGACGCGGGCACCGACCTGCTCGCCGACCGGGTCGCCGAGATCCTCGGCGACCTCGCGATCGACGACGAGCAGCACGCCCGACTCCGCGACACCCTCGCGGCCTACCTGCGCGGCGGCGGCAGCCTCGCCGCCGCGGCGGGCGAGCTGCACCTGCACAAGAACACCGTGCAGTACCGGCTGCGCCGCGCCGAGGAGGTGCGGGGCCGGCCCCTCGGCGACGACCGGCTCGACGTCGAGGTGGCGCTGCTGGCCTGCCGCGTACTCGGGTCGACGGTCCTGCGCCCGCCCGACTGACCGGGTCCCGCCGCCGCCCCGCCGGCCGGCCGTGCGGTGATCCCTTGGCCGCGCGGTGATCCGCTCCGCGCGCGCGTCGAGGCACGCGCGGGGTGCGGATCATGCTGCCCGGGGGAGACGGTGCGCGACGGCGGCGAAGTCGTCCAAGTCGTCCCAGGTCCAGCGCACGACCGTGCGCACCTCGGGTCGGGCCCGCAGGGTGTCCTCGCGTCGCTTCTCCCGGACGACGGTGTCCGCCGCGCCCTCTCCCGGACGCACCGACCGCCCGTACTCGCCCAGGCCCTCGAACTCCCCGACCACCCCGTGGTCCGGCCACCAGAAGTCGACGACGCCGATCCGGTGACCGCGGTCGCCGAGCACGGGGTGCTGCAGTACGGGGGTCGCCACGTGCAGGCGCGTCATCCGGACGCGGCTGCGCGACTCGCCCGGCCCGTCCGCGCGGGCGTCGGCGAACGCGACGACGGCCCGGGCCCGGCCGATCCCGTGGCGTCCGCAGGCGGCGAGCACCGCGTCGCGCAGACGGTCGGGCGTGACCAGATGCCGGTGCAGCGCCGCGTCGGCGACGGCCACGGCGGTCTCGAACGGCGCGGTGCGGGCCACGTCGACGACGGTGCGGGCCACCGACGTCGTCGGGATGCCGTCGACGTCGACGACCTCGCCGTCGGCCAGGGGTGAGGCGTGCACGCGCAGCCGCGGCCCGCCGCGCCCGCCGGACGCGCGGTCCCGGGTGACGTGCACCGTGGTCAGGGGGACGCCCCGGACCGGCAGGCCGTGGCGCACGGCGGCGGAGGGACCGCTGACCACGGCCCCGGGGGCGAGGGTGGGGAACGTCGCCTCCACCAGGGTCGCGTGCCGTGTGGAGGCGAACCGCAGACGCTCGTCGCCGGTCTCCAGGTACACACCCGGACGCAGACCGGTCCAGCGACCGGTGCGCAGGGCGGTGCGGATCTCGGCCTCGGTCGTCCCGAGTCTCAGCAGGTCGCGGCGCAGCAGCGGTTCGTCCACGGTCCCGACCCTGCCCGGAGCCGGCCACCACACCGGGACGGGTTCGCCTCCTGTGGAGCATTCCCAGGATTGTGGACGGGCACCGGTCCCGGTGATCCTCGGTGCACGCGCTGATCCGCTCGGTGTGCGCATCCGGACACGCGCGCGCAGCGGATCACCGCGCGCAAGGCGGATCACCGCGCGCAAGGCGGATCACCGCGCGCAAGGCGGATCACCGCGCGCAAGGCGGATACCGCGCGCCGGGCGGACCAGCGCGTGGACGGGCATCTCCGCGTGTGCGGCGGATCAGCGCAGGTACAGGGCGGTCACCGCAGGTACAGGGCGATCAGCGCGGGTACAGGCGGACCACAGCGGGTGGGCGGAGCGGTGCGCGACCGATGTGCGAGCGGCGTGCGAGCGGCGTGCGAGCGATGTGCGACCGGTGGTCAGAGCCCGCCGGCGAGCACCTCGTGGCCGCGCAGCCGGGGCAACTGCAGCACGACGGCGTCGCGGTCGTCGCGGGTGGGGCGGGCGCAGTGCGGGCAGCGGACCCCGGCGGCGTCGCCGTGGCGGGCGGCGCGGCACAGGGGCACGACGGTGGCCGCAGCGGGTGCCTCGTGAGCAGGCATCGGCGTACCCCCGGACGTCGACGTCGTGTGGTCGGCCCCAGGCTAGCTAGCGCAGTCGGTGTGTCCTCCGTCACCCCACGGCGGCGAGGCGGGCGCGGTAGAGGTCCGCGTGCCGCTCCGCCGCCGCCGACCAGGTGTGTGCGGCGGCCAGTGCCCGCCCGGCGGTCGCGCGCCGCGGGTCGGGGGCGGCCAGCGCGTCGGTGAGTGCCGCGGCGAACCCGGCAGGGTCGTGGGCGAACCGCGCCGCGTCGCCGAAGACCTCGCGCAGCACCGGCAGGTCCCGGGTCACCAGCGGGACCCCGGCCGCCAGTGCCTCCATCGCGGCCAGGCCGAATCCCTCCTTGGCCGACGGGAACGCGAACGCCGCCGCGCCGCCCATGAGACCGGGGAGCGCGTCGTCGTCGACGGGGCCGAGGATCTCCGGGACGACGCCCAGCTCCTCGGCCCGGGCGAGCACCCGGGACCGGTAGTCGCGGTAGTCGAACAGCGTCTCGCCGCCGCCGATCACCAGGCGGGTCCCCGGGCCGAGCAGCGCCATCGCCTCGACCAGATCGGCGGTGCCCTTGCGCGGTTCGATCCCGCCGACCGAGAGCACGTAGCGACCGAACCGGTCCCGCCACGGCGAGCCGGCGCCGATGTCGGCGGCCCTGGCGAAGCGGGCGGCGTCGACGCCGTTGCCGATCACGGTCGCCTCCCGGCCCCAGCCGGCGCGCACCTCGGCGGCGACGGCCCGGGAGACGCACACCAGCGCCGCCGGTCCGACCAGGGCGCGTTCGTGGCAGGCGGCCAGCTCGGGGGTGCTGAACTCGTCGAGGTGGTGCACGGTGCGCAGCAGCGAGCCGTAGCCGTGCGCGCGGCCCTCGGCGTTGGCGGACAGGCAGTCCTGGGCGTGCCGCACGTCCACGGGCGGGGCCTCGGCCAACCCGGCGGCCAGGAGGTCGATCGAGCGGAGGATGCGGGCGCCGACGGTCTCGCCGTCGGCCTCGGGCACCTCGACCAGGTGCACCGCGACGCGGGGGTCCACGGCCCGGAAGAAGCCGGTGTCCCCGCCCCGGGCCAGTGAGAACACCGCGACGTCGTGCCCGGCGGCGGCGAGCGCCTCGGCCAGCGCGAGGGTGTGCACGACCCCGCCGCGCGGCTTGGTGGAGTAGGTGGACAGCCGGATCCGCACCGCTCAGCCCCGGTAGAGGTCGGGTCGGCGTTCCTTGAGGTGGTACAGCACCGCGCGGGCGGAGCCGATCATCTCGGCGGGTTCGACGTCGGCGACGGCGAGCCCGCCCTTGGACCAGGTGCGGGCCAGGATGTCCCCGCCCGGCCCGACGACCTTCGCCCGGCCCAGGAAGTGCAGCGAGCCGTTGCGCCCGCTCTGGTTCGCCGAGAGCAGCAGCACCTGGTTCTCCGCGGCGCGGGTCTGGTCGTACAGGTCGAACAGTCGGGCCTGGCGGTCCTGCGCCATCCGGGGCGCCCGGTTGGTCAGCGAGGTCGGCCAGGCCGACAGGCAGGCCAGCAGCTGCGCGCCGTCGAGCGCCAGGGAGCGGGCCGACTCGGGGAAGGTCTTGTCGTGGTCGATGAGCATCCCCATCCGGCCGGCGGGGGTGTCGAACGCGGTGAACCCGTCCCCGGCGGCGAACAGCCCGGCCACACCCGCGGGCTGGTGCACCTTCCGGTGCCTGCCGAGCACGCCGTCGCCGGTCAGGCAGACCGCGGAGTTCCAGCGGACCCCCGGCCCGGGTCCGGCCTCGCAGAACCCGACGCACACCACCATCTCCCTGGCGAGCGCGGCGACCGCGCGCACCTCGGGGCCGTCCGGGTCGAGCTCGGGCGGCAGCACCGCGTCGTCGGCCGGGTCGGGGCTGCGCAGGTCGTGCACATAGCCACCGAGCGCGCCGTCGGGCAGCACCAGCACACTCACGCCCTGCTCCCGGGCGTGCGCGACGATCACGCCGATCCGCTCCAGGTCGAACGCGACGTCCCGGGTGAAGTTCGCGGCCGCCGCGGCGACACGCACCTCACACCCCCGCGCGGACCGGACCCGGTCCGTAGGCCGCCGGACGGCGGTCACGCAGGTGCCCCATCACGCGGCGGGCGGCGTCCACGGACTGGTCGACGTCGACGGTCGCTACGGCCAGACCGGCCTCGCTGCCGGTCGTCGCCAGTACCTCGCCTCCCGGGTCGACGATCTTCGCGCTCGCCACCAGCTGCATGTCGCCGAAGGTACCGGCCTGGTTCGCCGAGACCCAGACGATCTGGTTCTCCAGCGCCCGGGAGCGGTCGTGCAGGTCGAAGCGGCGGGCCCACCGGTCGTCGGCGAGCACCGGGGCCCGGTTCGTCCGCGACGCCGGCCACGCCGACAGGCACAGCACGGTCCGGGCGCCGTCGTCGGCCAGCGCGCGGGCCGCCTCCGGGAACGCCTTATCGTAGCAGATCATCATGCCGGTGCGGCCGTACGGCGTGTCGAACGCGGCGAACCGGTCACCGGCGGCGTAGCTGGAGTTCTCGTTGATCGGCTGGTGCACCTTGCGGTGCCGGCCGAGCACCCCGTCACCGGTGACGGCGACGCAGGAGTTGTAGGGCAGCCCGCCGGACGCGTCGTCCCCGATCTCGCAGTACCCGGCCGCGACGACCATGTCCCCGGCCAGCGCGGCCAGCCGCCGGATCTCCGGCCCGTCCGGGTCCAGCTGCGGGGGCCGGTCGGCCGGGGTGCCGGGCACGTCGTGCAGCGACGACAGGTAGCCGCCCATCGCCGCCTCGGGCAGCGCGAGCACCTGCACCCCGGCCGCGCGGGCGCGGGCGATCGTGGCGGCGATCCGGTCGAAGTCCTCGTCGAGGTCACGGACGAAGCCCTGCGCGGCGGCACCGAAGGTCGTGGGCGTCATCGGGTCTCCTCAGGGTGGGGGACGGGGGTGCCGGCGCGGCCCATGCCGGTGACGCTCGCGGCGACGGCCTCGGTCTCCTCGCCGTCCGGCCAGCGCAGCCGGACCCCGGCACCGGGGACGAGCTCACCGCACTCGGCGGAGACCGCGGGACCGGCGTCGGGGGCGGGGGCGCCGGGGTCGTCCGCGGTGAGCAGACCGAACCCGGGGAAGCAGGTGAACCAGTCGCCCGCGGTGGCACCGTCGGGGCGGGGGACGGCGGCGACATCGAGCACGGCGCCGACCCCGGAGGCCTCGGCGAGCATGCCGAGGGTCCCGGCGAGCCCGGCCATCGACACGTCCTTCGCGGCCGCCGGGCGGTGCGGTGCGTCCGGGCCGATGGCGCCGACGGCCGCGGCGAGCTCGGCGCGGGTGCGCGACGTGGTCGAGTCCCACTGGCGTCCGGCGTAGCCGGGTCGCCAGCCGCCGCCGAGGTCGGTGGTGAGCCGCACCCGGTGCCCGGCACGCCCGCCACCGGCGGGGACGGGCCGGTCGGTGCGCCCGAGCGCGGTCAGCGACAGCGACGCGGGCACGTCGAGCTGGGTGTGCCCGCCGAGCAGCGGGACGCCGTAGGCGGCGGCCGCGTCGCGCACACCGCTGAGCACGCGGTGGGCGAAGGAGGCGTCCCGGGCGCCGACGGCGTCGAGCAGCCCGACGGGGGCGGCGCCCATCGCCGCGAGGTCGTTGACGTTGACCAGCACCCCGGCCCAGCCCGCCCACTCCGGGTCGCGCTCGACCATGGCGGGCACGATCGCGTCGCAGCAGGCGATCAGGTCGCTGCCCGGGACGGGGGCGCCGTCGTCGCCGACGAACCCGGCCGGTCCGAGCCCGCCGAGCAGCGCCCCCAGCGGGGCCTTGGTCGCGACGACGAGATCCTGGACGCGGGTCACCGGCCACCGCATCGTGACGTGCGGGGCCCCGGCAACCACGCTGTCGCGCACCCGGGTCCAGCCGAGCCGCTCGAACAGGACCGCGCCCGCGGCCTGCACGTCGGCGTCGAAGCGCAGGGCACCCGCGGCCTCGGCGCGCGCGCACGCGGCGCGGACCAGCGCGGCGCCGACGCGGACTCCGGCGCGACGGCGCGCGGCGGGGGCCACCACCAGCCTGCTGCCGGTCCACCACCCGATGTCGGGGTGGGCCGCCCGGGTCGGGCCGAGGCGCACCCCGCCGAGCAGGGTCCCGTCGGCGTCGTGGGCGAGCAGGACGACGACCCGGCCGTCGGCGTCGTGGTCGTCGAGGTCGGCGGTGGGCCGGTCGGGGAACAGGCCCTGTTCGACGCAGAACACCGCGCGGCGCAGCGCCCGGTACGCGGCGACGCCGGGGTCGCGTGCATCGTCGGCGCGGACCTCACGGATCGTGATCGCGGGCGGGTCGCCCGCACCGGTCGGGCGGCCGCCGAGCAGCTCGTCGGCGATCCAGCGCGGTGCCGGGGTCAGGTGCCGGGGTGTCCCGGTCACGAAGCGGGGGCGCGGGTCGGTGGTGCTCATGCTCAGCCCCCCGCCGCCGACAGGGCGCTGCACGCCCCGCATGCCGCACAGCCCGCGGCCTGGTCGGCGCCGCGCATCCCGGCGGCGCGGAGCACCGCGGCGACCCGCTCGGTGACGTCGGCGAGCAGGTCCGGGTCGGGTGCGGGCACCCCGTCGGCGAACGCGAGGGTGCCGGGCAGCGGCCGGTAGGGGACGACGAACGGATACACCCCGGCCGCGACCAGCTCCGCGGCGCCGGTGACGAGCTCGTCCGGGTCCTCACCGAGACCGACGATCAGGTAGGTCGACACCGAGTTCGGGCCGAACACACGCACGGCCTCGTTCCAGGCCGCCCAGTACTGGGACAGCGGGACCGTGGCCTTGCCGGGCATCCAGCGGCGGCGGACGTCGTCGTCGAGGGACTCGACGTGGATGCCGATCGCGTCGGCGCCCGCGGCGGCCAGCTCGGCGACAACGCCGAGGTCGTCGGGGGCGGGCGGCTCGCACTGGACCTGGATCGGCAGGGCGGCGACGCGCTCGCGGATCGCGCGCACGCAGCGCAGCAGGTGCCGGGCTCCGCGGTCGCGGCCGTTCGAGGTGCCGGTGGTCAGCACCATCTGACGCACCCCGTCCAGGCGGACCGCGGCCTCGGCGACCTCGGCGAGCTGGTCGGGGGTCTTCACCGCCGTCGTCGCGCCGGAGGCCAGGGACTGCTCGATCGCGCAGAACCGGCAGCGGTCGGCCTCGCCGTAGCGCACGCAGGTCTGCACCACCGTCGAGGCGAGCACGTCGTTGCCGTGCAGGCGGGCGATCTTCTCGTAGGACACGCCGTCGGCGGTGGTGAGGTCGTAGAACGCCGGCCGGGCGACGGTGTCGACGGCGACGCCCATGTCGGTCACGCCCCCGCCGGGCTCGCGGCGCAGCAGCCGTCCGTCCCGCAGCCGGTACGGGGAGTCGGCGACGATCGGGACCGTGGTCGCCAGCCCGTCGACGAGCACGTGCCCGTCCGCGGACGGTCCCGCCCCGCCGGGGCGGCGCAGCGGGATGACCGAGCCGAGGTCGGTCACGCCGGAGGGTCGGTCCGGCCGGGTGCCGGTGTCAGCGCCGGAGCCGGAGCCGGTGTCGGTGCCGGTGTCGGGGTCGAGCCCCACGCCGCGGACGGCGAGCTCGGCGCGGGCCCGCAGACCGGGCTCGGTACGGGACGGTGCGGACATGCGGCGGACCTCCGTGGATGCGACGGCCGGGTGCGACGGGCCGGGTGCGACGGGCCGGGTGCGACGGGCCGGGTGCGGCGGTGCGACCGGTGCGCCCGGCCGCACCGAGACGCAGCCCACGGCGGGCGTGGCGGGCGACGGGGCGCCCTGTGCTGCATCTCGGTGCGGGATCCGGTACGCGACGGCGTCCCGCCGTCTCCTCAGAGCTGGTAGGTCGAGTTGATGATCGCGCCCTTGCGGGCGTAGTAGATGAGGGCGTCCTGGACGTCGAGCGGGTGCGTCGGGATGACGCCCTCGATCAGGTCCTCCTCGCGGGCACCGTGCAGCGACAGCCCGAAGCGGCAGCAGTAGACCTTGCCGCCCTCGCTCATGAACGTCTTGAGCTGGTCGTTGATGTTGTGCTCGCCGGGGAACGCGGACGTGCCGGTGGTCGGGAAGCCGCGGGTGGCCAGGCAGTTCAGCGAGCCGGGGCCGTAGAAGTACATGGCCGACTCGAAGCCCTTGCGCAGGGCACGGGTCGCCTGCAGCACGGCCACGAAGCTGACCGAGGACTCGTGGGCGATGCCGTGCACCAGGGTGAAGTAGGTCTCGCCGTCCTCGGCCTGCAGGTCCGGGAAGACCTTCGTCCCGCCGTAGATGCTCGAACCCTCGGGCAGCGAGGGGTGCGGGATCTCCTCGAGGCTCTTCTTCTCGACGTCGGACAGCTCGGCGCTGGTCATGGGGATGCTCCTCGTGGTGTGACGGATCCACGCCGGGAAACGTGTGCGTGGGAGCGCCGGAGAGGGAGAATGCGATGGAATCGGGTCCCACCGTTTCCGGCGATCACTACGAGACCAGTGTTCTGTTGCCGGAACGTTGAGAGCGGACTACGACAACAACTCCGGATCAGCCCTGTGTGACCGTCGTGTTGCGTAACACGGGGCAATGCTGCCGTCGTCCGAACGACACGATTCGGTAATGCGACGGGTCGACCGTGGGTCCGTTCCCCGACCACCCACGAGGAGGCCCCATGACCGCGATGATCCGACGCGAGGACCGGCGTCCCCCGCCCGCCGAGCTGGACGGCGAGCACCGGACGGTCGTCGTCGTCGGCGGGGGGCAGGCGGGTCTGTCGATGAGCCGGTGCCTGGACGTGCGCGGCATCGACCACCTCGTGCTCGAACGCGACGTCGTCGCCTCGTCCTGGAAGCGGCACCGCTGGGACACGTTCAGCCTGGTCACGCCGAACTGGCAGTGCGACCTGCCGGACTTCCCCTACGCCGGGCCGGACCCGCACGGGTTCATGGTCCGCAGCGAGATCGTCGACTACCTGGAGGTCTACCGGGCGTTCGTCGACCCGCCGCTGATCGAGGGCGTCGAGGTGAGACGTGTGCACCAGGACGAGCGGGGGACCTTCGTCGTCGAGACCTCCGCCGGGACGTGCACCGCGGACCAGGTCGTCGTCGTCACCGGCGGGTACCACACGCCGCTCACCCCGCCGCTGTCCGAGCCGCTGCCGCCCGGCATCACACAGATCGGGTCCCAGGACTACCGCAACCCCGGGCAGCTGCCGCCGGGGGAGGTGCTGGTGGTCGGGTCCGGGCAGTCCGGCGCCCAGATCGCCGAGGACCTGCACCTGGCGGGGCGGACGGTGCACCTCGTCGTCGGGCACGCGCCGCGGGTGGCCCGCTTCTACCGGGGCCGCGACGTCACCGACTGGCTCGACGAGATGGGCTACTACCGGATGCCGGTCACCCGGCACCCGCGTCGCGAGGCCGTGCGCGCGCAGGCCAACCACTACGTGACCGGCCGCGACGGCGGTCGTGACATCGACCTGCGCCGCTTCGCCACCGAGGGCATGCGGCTCTACGGCGCGCTCACCGACCACGCCGCGGGACGGCTCACCTTCGCCCCCGACCTGGAGTCCTCCCTGGACCACGCCGACGAGGTCAGCGAGTCCATCAAGGACACCATCGACGGCTGGATCGCCGACAAGGGGATCGACGCCCCGGTCGAGGAGCGCTACACCCCGGTGTGGCGCCCGGAACGCGAGGTCACCGAGCTGGCGCTGGCCGACACCGGGATCACCTCGGTGGTCTGGTGCATCGGGTTCCGGCAGGACTTCTCCTGGGTCGACCTCGGTGTGTTCACCGGCCGCGGCTCGCCGGTGCACAGCCGCGGCGTGACGAGCGTCCCGGGGCTCTTCTTCCTCGGTCTGCCCTGGCAGTGGACCGGGGGGTCCGGGCGGTTCTCCGGGGTGGGCGCCGACGCGGCGTTCCTCGCCGAGCGGATCCGCTCCCAGCGCGGCCTGACCTCGACCGGCGGCCGCGGCGACGTCTGCAACGTCCTGGCCCTGGGGTCCTGAGTGGACGGGGCCGTCGACCCCGACGACCCGGCCGACCTGGGCGGGACGACGGGCTGGGGCCGGGTCGTCGCCCCGGGCGACGTCGAGCCCGAGCCGCCGTTCGCCCGAGCATGGGAGGGGCGGGCGTTCGCACTGACCGCGCTGACCATGGGCCGGATCTCCGGACGCAACCTGGACGCGTTCCGGCACGCGCTGTCCCGGTTGGACCGCACCCGCTACCTCGACGACGGCTACTACGGCCGCTGGCTGCACGCCGCCGAGCTGATGCTGGTCGACTCGGGCGTGCTGGCGCCCGGCGCGGTGGAGGCCCGTGCCCGGCGCACCCGCGGCGAGGACGTCCCCGAGCCGGCCGACCCGCACCTGGCGAAGCCCGACTACGCACCCACCGCGCCCGGGTCGCTGCGCACCGTCGACGCCGCGCCGCGCCTCGCCCCCGGCGACCCGGTCCGCGCCCGCCGCGAGCCCCCGGACGTCGCGCCGCCCGCGCCGTCGGCGGGTCCGGTCGGGCGGGGACCGAGCAAGCTGCCCCGCTACCTGCGCGGAGCGCCCGGTGCCGTGACCGCGGTCCGGCCCGCGCACGTGCTGCCCGACACCCACGCGGTGTTCGCCGGGGAGCACCCCGAGCACGTGTACACCGTGGCCTTCGCCGCCCCCGACGTGTGGGGCCCCGGCGCGGACCCGGACGTGATCGTGCACGCCGACCTGTTCGAGTCCTACCTGGAGCCACGATGACCGACGACGATCCCGGTCCGGCGCTGCGCACCGCGGCGCTGGAGGAGCTGCTGGTCGAACGGGGGATGGTGGACCCGGCCGTCGTCGACGGGTTCGTGCGCACCTACGAACGCGACGTCGGCCCCCTGAACGGGGCGACGGTCGTCGCCCGCGCCTGGACCGACCCGGAGTACCGGGAATGGCTGCTGCGCGACGGGACGGCGGCGATCGCCGCGCTCGGGTTCAGCGGGCCGCAGGGCGAGCACATGGTGGTGCTGGAGCAGACCGACCAGGTGCACCACGTCGTGGTCTGCACGCTGTGCTCCTGCTATCCGTGGCCGGTCCTCGGCCTGCCCCCGAGCTGGTACAAGGACCCCGCCTACCGGGCCCGGGTCGTGCGCGAGCCGCGCACCGTGCTCGCCGAGATGGGGCTCGACGTGCCCCCGGAGCGCCGGATCGAGGTGTGGGACTCCTCGGCCGAGGTCCGCTACCTGGTGCTGCCGCGCCGACCCGCCGGCACCGACGGGTTGACCGTCGAGCAGCTCGCCGGGCTGGTCGGGCGGGACGCGATGGTCGGGGTGGCCGACGTGGCCGGGCCGTCGTGAGCGGGCCGGTGCTCGACACCACGGGTCCCGCGGCCCCGCCTCGCAGCAACGGGGAGCTGGTGTTCGCCGCGCCCTGGGAAGGACGCGCGTTCGGGCTGGCCGTCGCGCTCGCCGAGGCGGAGGTGTTCACCTGGGACGGGTTCCGAGACCGGCTGGTCGCGCGGATCGCCGCCGATCCCGCCGCCCCCTACTACGGCTGCTGGCTCGCCGCCTGCGAGGACGCGCTCGTCGCCGCCGGCCGTCTCGACGGGGCGGAGGTGCTCACCCGCGCCGCCGACCTCGCCGCCCGCCCGGCCGGGCACGACGACGCCGACCACGACCACACCGACCACGCTCGGTAGGAGAACGTGCACCGATCGTCACAGAATGGTTCGGTGGTCGCATTCCGCGCATTACCCCGCGCGAATGGGGAAGGGAACTGCGCCGACCCGATCGGGGCGGTGACCGACCCGGCCGGTGTCACCGCTCGGTAACCGATCATGTTTCGCGGGGCCGATGTCCCGGTGCGCGGATAGATTGTGGTCATGAGCGGATCGCGGCCGATGGTCCTGCGGACCGTCGCCTGGTGCGCGGGCGTCCTGCTGGTGGGTGCCGGCGTGCTGGCCGCCGTCGTCGTCGGTGTCGGGGCGCTCGTCGCACCGGGGGAGGCGCGCGCGTCCCGCGAGATCGACCCTGCCACCGAGTTCGCCCGGCTCGCCGTCGACGACCCGGCCGCCGCGCTGCGCTCGTGCACCCCCGCGCAGGGGACCCTCCTCGACGCCCTCTCCGGTGCGCTCCCGGCCGGTGCGGTGCCCGGCGCGGCCCGGTTCACCGCGATCGACGGGGACCTCACGTTCGTCTCGGCGCCGATCACCGGCACGGTGCGCGGCGCCGGGGACCGCGCCGTGTGGGTGTGGGGGAGGCAGGGCTTCGCCGCCGTCACCGACGACGCGCGCGCCCTCACCCCCGAGCTCCCGGGGCCCGCGCTCTACGCCACCGGCCCGGACGCGGCGGGCGCGGTCCGCGCCGCGACCTGTGTGGAGGCCGCGCAGCGCGCCGAACGCTCCGGCGTCGCGCCGACCCAGGGCCCGATCGTCCCGCGCTGAGCCGGGCTCGCCCCCGGGCACGATCAGCCCGGGCCCCGGGCGGGATCAGCTCGGCCCGCGGGCGGGATCAGCTCAGCCCTCGGGCAGGATCAGCTCAGCCCTCGGGCAGGATCAGCTCAGCCCTCGGGCAGGATCAGGCAGCTCGACGTGGCCTCGCCCAGCAGTCTGCCCTCGGCGTCGGTCAGCTCGGCCCGGGCCAGCGCGGTGCGGCGCCCGGCCTGCACGACGTGGCCGGTGCACGTCACGGTGCCCGTCTCGACGGTGATCCGGCGCAGGAAGCGCACCGACAGGTCCAGGCTGGTGTAGCCGGCGGCGGGGAGCGTGGAGTGCACCGCGCACCCACAGGCGGAGTCGAGCAGCGTGGCGTACACCCCGCCGTGCACCGAGCCGATCGGGTTGTACTGGTGCTCGCCGGGTTCGAAGGCGAACGCGACGCGCCCGTGCTCGGCGGAGACGGCGCGGAACCCGACGAGGCTCGCGACGGGTGCGCCGGGGAGACGGCCGTCGACGATCCGGCGCAGGTACTCCAGTCCGTCCAGGCCGGACGCGGCGGCGGCGAGCGCCATCGGGTCGGTCCACTCGTGCTCGCGGCGGCGCGTGGCGGCCGGCCCGGTGGCGGGCCCTGCTGCGGAGGTCATCGTGGCTCCTGGTCGGTGTCGGTGTCGGTGTCGGTGTCGGTGTCGGTGTCGGGGGCTCCGGGCCCCGGTTCGAGGTGGATCTCGTCGGTACGGCCCAGACGGTGTCCGGCACCGCACACGCTCACCAGGCGCACCGGGGCGCCGCAGCCGGTGTGCACGCGGACCACGGGAGGTCCGGCGTCGCCGGCGAGGTGCCGGTCGCCGAAGTCCATGAGTGCGGCCAGGACGACGCCCAGATCGCGGCCGCGGCGGGTCAGGTGGTACTCGGCGCGGGTCCGCGCCCCGGGTTCGCGGTAGTCCACCCGTTCGACGACGCCGTCGTCGACCAGCTCGGACAGGCGCCGGCTCAGCACGGTGCGCGCGACACCCAGGCCGCGCGCCAGCTGGTCGAAGCGGGTGATCCCGCGGCCGACGTCGCGCACCAGCAGCACCGTCCAGGGGTCGGCCAGCAGCGCCGCGGTGCGGGCCACCGAGCACACCTGGGACGCCGCCGCCGTCCGTGCGTCCATCCCGCCTCCTGGGTATCGCTGAGCTACCCAGGCAGGGTAGCCCGGCGGGGAGGACGGCGACAGATGCCGGTCCCTCGTGCGCGATTGACCGCGCCCACAGCGGGAAGGCGGGAAGGGACACCGCACGAGCCGTCTGCGTCGTCTTCGCCAAGCGCAGGCAGCACTGTCGTGCCGAGGGCGCCGACGTCGCCCTGGCCCATCTCGACGAGGACGCCGACGCCGAGCACACCGCGCGGCTCGTTCGCGACGAGGGCCGCCGCTGCCTGATCCTGCCCGGCGACCTCGGCGACGCCGGGCACTGCGTCGAGGTCGTGCGCCGCACCGTCGACGAGCTCGGCCGCCTGGCCACCGTGGTCAACAACATCGCCACCCGGGAACCCGTCGACGATCTCACCGACATCGACGACGACGCCTGGCTGCGCACCTTCGAGGTGAACATCCACAGCTACTTCCGTGTGACCAAGGCGGCCCTCGCGCACCTGCCCGACGGCGGGGCGATCGTCAACACCGGCTCGATCAACGGGTTGCGCGGCAACAGAGCCTCATCGACTACTCCGCCACCACGGGCGCGGTGCAGTCGCTGACGTACTCGCTCGCCCGGTCGCTGACCCCGCGCGGCATCCGGGTCAACTGCGTCGCCCCCGGTCCGGTGTGGACCCCGCTGATCCCGGCGACCATGCCGGAGGAGAAGGTCGAGGGCTTCGGGGAGCAGACCCCGATGGGGCGGCCCGCGTCCGCGGACGAGATCGCCCCGTCCCACGTGTTCTTCGCCGCGCCGCGGCTGTCCTCGTACTACACCGGGGAGGTGCTCGCCCCGGTCGGTGGCGAGACCCTGCCCGGCTGACACCGGGAGGTCCCGGGGAGGTCGCGCCGGGGAGGCCAGCACGGGTCAGTCGCCGGCGAGCCGCTCACACAGCCGCGACAGCGTGCGGGACAGCAGCCGGGACACGTGCATCTGGGAGATGCCCGGGTCGGCGGCGATCTGGGACTGGGTCCGGTCGCCGTAGAAGCGCAGCACCAGGATGCGGCGCTCGCGCTCGGGCAGCTCGGCCAGCGCCGGGTCCTCTCCGCCCAACCGCTCGACGAGCGGCAGGGTCTGACCGTGGCCGTCGCCGTCGCCGACGGGGGCGTCGAGGGACCTGGCGTGGTGCGACTCCAACGCGCCCGAGCGCGTCGACGACCTCGTCGACCGACACGCCGGCCTCCTCGGCGATCTCCGACGGCCGCGGCGGGCGCCCGAGGCGCTGGCCCATCTCGTCGGCGATCCGGCCGACCCCGACGGCCAGCTCCTTGAGGTCGCGCGGCACCCGCACCGACCACGAGTGGTCGCGCAGGTGACGCCTCATCTCGCCGCGGATGCTCGGCACCAGGTAGCCCAGCGGGCCCCGGTCGCCGACCCCGGGTCGTACCGGTCGACCGCCTTGACCAGGCCGAGCATGCCGGCCCGCTCGATGTCCTCGGCGCCCCGGCCGGAAGCGGCGACGCGCCGGGACGGGTTGCGCACCAGGGGACGGAACTCGGTGATGACGTGGTCGCGCAACGCCGCCCTGCCGGGCGCACCGTCCGGGGTGGCCGCCAGCTGGTGCAGGTCGGGGATGAGGTCGTCGTAGCCGCGGCGGCCGTCGCGGGTGCGCTCCGCGGGCCGGGTGGGAAGTGTGGGACTGTGCATGGTCCCTCGCAATCGCCGATGGCAGTGCGAGGTCCGCTGCGTGTTGAACGGATCTCGGGTCGGCTTCCCGGACACGGTACGTATCGGAGCCGGACGATCACCGTAACTCCGGGCCGCGGCCCCCACGACCCGTCGGAGCCGCTGCCGGGCAACGCGGTGACCGCACCCCTCGTCGGGCGCGGCGCGTCCGACGAGGGGTGCGCTCGTCTCCGGGAGTCGGTGGTCGGTCAGGCGTCGACCTCGGCGACGGTGGCGCCCTCCGCGGCGCGCTGCACCGCCTCGCAGCCCTTGTGCGCCGCCGCCTTCGTCTCGTAGGCCTCGCCGACCGCGACGACCTGCCCGTTGCTCGCCTTGAGCCGGAACCGGAACTTTCCGCCCCGGTCCTCGTACACCTCGAACTTGCCTGCCACAGGGACCTCCTCGTCTCGACCGGTACCCGCGGTTGCAGCGGATGGGGGCGCACGTTAGTCCAGATGGCATTGCGATGTGGAACGATGCGGCGGGCCCGGGGTCACCGGTCCCGGAAGGGTCTCAGCGGGCTCTCAGCGGGCCGTGACCTTCTCAGGGGCACCACAGCGTCCGGGTCCTAGCGTCCCGGACATGCCGACTGCACTGGTGACCGGAGCGAGCCGAGGGCTCGGCGCCGTCTACGCCCGCGAGCTCGCCGAGCGCGGGTACTCCGTCGTCCTCGTGGCGCGCGACGCCGCCCGCCTCGCCGAGGTCGCCGAGTCCGTCGGCCGGGCCACCGGCGCGATCGTGGAGACGCTGCCCGCCGACCTCACCGACCCGGCGGGGCTGGCCGCCGTCGAGCGCCGGATCACCGACCGGGACCTGCCGATCGACGTGCTGGTCAACAACGCGGGTGTCGAGACCGACGCGGTGTTCGCCGAGGCGCCGTTCGAGGTGCTCACCGGCGAGATCGACCTCAACGTGACGGCCCTGATGCGCCTCACCCGCGCGGCGGTCCCGGCGATGACCGTCCGTGGCCACGGAGGGGTCCTCAACATCGCGAGCGTCGCCGGCTACCTGCCCTCGGGGGGCAACGCCTACGGCGCGTCGAAGTCCTGGGTGCTGGCGTTCAGCGACACCGTCGCGGCGTCGCTGCACGGCACCGGGGTCACCGTGACCGCGGTCGCCGCGGGCCGGATCCGGGCCGACGACGACCCGCAGGGCCCGCTGTGGCTCGACCCCCGCGACGTCGTGCGCCGCTCGCTCGACGACCTGGCCCGCGGCCGCAAGCTGTCCGCGCCGGGCTGGGTGTACCGGGCACTGGTCGGCTACCTGGAGGCGCCGCGCACCGCGCTGCGGCTGGCCGCACGGGTCGCGGGCCGGGGCCGGGGGCGCTGCGAGCGGCTGGAGCGGGGGAGCGGGCACACCCGGCCGTCGCCGGTCCCGACGCCGTTCCGCGACGAGCCCGCTCCGTCCCGGCCGCTGCCCGCCGTGGCGGTGGGCCCGGCGACGCCGGTGCCGCCGGTCCTGCCCGAGGAGCCGGTGCGGCCCGCGCACGTCGCCGCCGCGACCGTCCCGGCGCCGCGGGTGTCGGGCACCGGGCCGCTGCCCGTCGTGCCTCGTCGGGCCGTGGCAGGGTCCGGGGCCCTCCCGGCCCGCCCGACCGCCGCGCGGGCGGCCACCTCCGCGACGGCCCGCGCCGCCGTCCGCAGGCTGCCCGCCGGCCCCCGTCCGGTGCAGCCGGCCCGTGAGGTCGCGACCGTCCGGCTCGCCGCGGGCT
Organism: Pseudonocardia sp. HH130629-09; assembly: GCF_001294645.1. Taxonomy (NCBI): domain Bacteria; kingdom Bacillati; phylum Actinomycetota; class Actinomycetes; order Pseudonocardiales; family Pseudonocardiaceae; genus Pseudonocardia; species Pseudonocardia sp. HH130629-09. Next base: position 3,906,604 of record NZ_CP011868.1, on the reverse strand, counting down.
GAGAGCCCCGGGCCGGTTCCGGGTCGTCGGCGGGGACCGCGCGTTCGACGGCTGAAACGGACAGATGTGACGAGGCTCGCGTACCCCCGGTTGTCGGAACCCAGGGCCATGCCCTAGCGTTTGCCCGGTCGAAGGGGAGTACTCCCGAACACGGCGTCGCCGTCAATACGGAACCAGGACGAGCTGGTCCCGGTGGCGCCGGTCCATCGCGGTCACCGCGGCGGGCGGAGGAGACCTTCAGCGCTCCTATCTGCGCTGGAGGATCCCGCAATGAACGTTCCCCTCTGGGTGTGGCTGGCGACGGTCGCCGTCGTCATCGGCATGCTCGTGTTCGACTTCGTCGGGCACGCCCGTGACCCGCACGAGCCCACGCTGCGCGAGTCGGCGATCTGGTCGGCCGGCTACATCGCGATCGCCCTGCTGTTCGGCGTCGGTGTCGGTGTCTTCTCGGGCTGGCAGTACGGCGGCGAGTACATGGCCGGTTGGCTGACCGAGAAGGCCCTCTCGGTCGACAACCTGTTCGTCTTCCTGCTGATCATGACCAGCTTCGCGGTGCCGAAGGTGCACCAGCAGAAGGTGCTGCTGATCGGCATCGCGATAGCGATCGTCATGCGCGGTGCGTTCATCGCGGTCGGTGCGGTCATCATCGAGCAGTTCGTCGCGGTGTTCTACCTGTTCGCGATCATCCTGTTCTGGCTCGCCTGGTCCCAGATCCGCGAGGCGCTGTCCTCCGACGACCACGAGCAGGCCGACGCCGGTGACTCGAGGCTCATCCGCCTGGTCCGCAGGGTGCTGCCCACCTCCACCGAGTACGACGGCGCGAAGCTCGTCACCCGCATCGACGGCAAGCGGCTCCTCACCCCGATGGCGCTGGTCGTCGTCGCGATCGGGCTTACCGACCTGCTGTTCGCGTTCGACTCGATCCCGGCGATCTTCGGCCTCACCCAGGAGCCGTTCCTGGTGTTCACCGCGAACGCCTTCGCCCTGCTCGGCCTGCGCCAGCTGTACTTCCTGATCGGCGGCCTGCTGGAGCGCCTGATCTACCTGGCGCACGGCCTCTCGGTGATCCTCGCGTTCATCGGCGTCAAGCTCACCCTGCACGCGCTGCACGAGAACAACGTGCCGTTCATCAACGGCGGGCAGCCGGTGCCGGTGCCCGAGGTGCCGATCTGGCTGTCGCTGCTGGTCATCACCGGGACGATCGCCGTCGCCGCCGTCGCGAGCCTGGTGGTCTCGCGCGGCCGCGCCGCCGCGGCCGGTGACGCCCCCTCCGCTGCTGCCGGCACCGGCTCCGGGGGCACCGGCTCCGACGACGCGGGCCACGACGGCGGGGCCGCCGGTCACGGCGACGTCACCGGTCATGGCGACGACACCGTGCGCGCCGGTCAGAGCCCCAGCACCAGCCGGGCGACCGAGAAGTAGATCAGCAGCCCGGTCGCGTCGACCAGGGTCGTGACCAGGGGAGCGGACACCACCGCCGGGTCGATCCCGACCCGGCGGGCCAGCAGCGGCATCGTCGCGCCGACCGTCGCCGCCCAGCCGCAGATCGCCACCAGGGTCACCGCTACCACGACGGCGACCTGGACCCCGACCAGCAGCGACGCGACGAGCAGGCCGAGCGCGCCGAGCAGGGTGCCCAGCACAGCAGCCCGACCCGCAGCTCCCGCCAGACGACGGCGGGCAGGTCGGCCAGCCGCACCTCCCCGACGGCGATCGCCCGGACCGCCGCCGATGCGGACTGGGCACCGGCGTTGCCGCCGGTGCCCACGAGCAGCGGGATGAACAGGGCCAACGCGGTGACCTGTTCCAGGGCGTCCTCGAAGATCTGGAGCACGTTGACCGTGAGCACCGCGGCGAGCAGCAGCACCGCCAGCCACACCGCGCGGGTGCGCGCCAGCTTCGTGACCCGCACGTACATGCAGTGGCCCGACCACGGCGTCGCACCGGACTGGCGGGCGGTGTCCTCGGTGTCGGCCGGCTCCAGGATCTCGACGGCGTCGTCGATGGTGAGCAGGCCCAGCAGCCGGTCCTCGGAGTCGACGACCAGCAGGTCGAGCAGGTTCGCCTCGCCCATCAGCCGTGCGGCGTCCTCGGCGGTGTCGGTGGCCCGCACCCGTGGTCCGGGCGGGCCAGCACCAGGTCGCGCAGCGAGACGGTGCCGATCACCCGGCGCCCGGCGTCGGTGACGGCGAGGGTGTAGACGGTCTCGGCGCGGGCGCCCTTGCGTCGCACGACGGCCAGTGCCTCGGTCACGCTGCTGTGCAGCGGTACGGCGACGGTCTCCGGGGTCATCACCCCGCCCGACCGAGCCGTCGGGGTAGCCCAGCAGCGCCGCGGTCATCTCCCGCTCCGAGGCCGAGAGCCCGGCGAGCATCCGGGTCGCGACCTTCGCGGGGGCCTCGCCGAGCATTCGTGCGCGGTCGTCGGGATCCGTGTCCTCGACCAGGGCGGTCACGGCGTCGTCGCGCAGCCCGGCCAGCAGCTCCTGCTGGTCGACCGGGTCGAGAGCTCCTCGAACACGTTGAGCGCGCGGTCCTTGTCGAGCAGCCGGAACACCCATCCCGCGTCGACCGGTTCCATCCGGGCCAGCGCGTCGGCGATCTCGTGGGCGGGCCGTCCGTCGAGCCGGTCGAGGACTCCGGAGGGGTCGTGCCGTTCGACGAGGTCGGTCCAGCGTCCCATACGGCCGATCCTGCCGCCGGGGCCTGCCGTGTGCAGCGGCGGGAGTATGTCCGTTTCGGTAGGATCGGTGACATCTTCAGCACATCCCGGATGGCTGCGGCCGGGAGCGGGAACCCGGTCAATGGCACCGAGGAGGTCACGATGTCCGTCACACCCCCGCCCCTGCCGCCGTCGTCGCCCGGCGGTGGGACCGGCGATCCCGATCCGCACCCGTCCGCGCGACCCCTGGACCGCGACGAGGAGTTCCGCCTCTCCGCCCTCGAGCAGGAGCTGCGCCGTTCCGACCCGCGGCTCGACACCGAGCTGACCGCACCGCACCGGCCATCGCGCGCCGCGGGCGGCCGTGCCGACCGGATCCTGCAGGCCGTCGCGATCACCGTGATCGTGCTGGTCCTCGTGCCGGGCGACTGGATCGCCGGGCTGCTGTCGTTCGGGCTGCTGCTCGGCATCCCGGTCGTGATGGCCTGGATCGCCGTCCGGGCGCACCGGGAGAACATCGCCCGGGAGCAGGCCGAGGGCCGCGACGACGAGCGCCCCTGAGCGCCGGGCCCGCCGCGGCCCGATCGGATCCGGCGCCTTCGGCCGCGTCGACCGCGGGAGCTGCCGTCGAGCACGACGGCACCGTCAGCGGCACCGTCAGCCCGCGGTCGGAGCCGCCGTCGCCGCCTCGGTCGGGTCGGTCGTCGAGCGGACGGCCGGGAGCCCGAGGTGCTCGCGCAGCGTCGTCCCGGTGTAGTCGGTGCGGAACGACCCGCGCTCCTGCAGCAGCGGCACGACCGTGTCGGCGAACTCGTCGAGCCCGCCCGGGGTGACGTGCGGGACGAGCACGTAGCCGTCCGCGGCGTCGGACTGCACGGCGTCGTCGATCGCGTCGGCGACCGTCCGGGGGCTCCCGACGAAGGTGTGCCGCCCGGTCACCTCGATCACCGTCTCCCGCAGCGAGAGGCCCTTCTCCGCGGCGAGGGCGCGCCACTGGTCGGCGACGGCCTTCGGGTCCCGGTACTGGCGCACGCTGGCGCGGCCCTTCGACACCAGCTCGCCCTCGACCGGGTCGAACTCGGGCAGCGGGCCGTCGGGGTCGCGGTCGGACAGGTCGGTGTTCCACAGCTGCTCGGCGAACACGATCGCGGTCTGCGGGCTGACCTGCTGGGAGCGGATCACCTCGGCGCGCTCGGCGGCCTCGGCGTCGGTGTCACCCAGCACGTACGTCGCGGCGGGCAGGATCTTCAGGTCGTCCCAGGCCCGGCCGTAGCGGGCGAGGCGGCCCTTCACATCGGCGAGGAACGTCCGTCCTGCCTCGGGCTCGGCGTGCCGGGAGAAGATCGCGTCGGCCGACGCGGCGGCGAACTCACGCCCCTCCTCGGAGTCCCCGGCCTGCAGGATCACCGGGCGGCCCTGCGGGCTGCGCGGCAGCGAGAACCGGCCGTGCACGTCGAACTGGTCGGAGGAGTACGCGAACTCGCCGCGGTCGCCCGCGCCGCTGCGCGAGTCCCAGATCGCGGCGGTCGCGGCCAGCTGCTCCTTCGCCCGGGAGTAGCGCTTCTCCTTCGGCAGGAAGCCGCCGCGGCGGAAGTTCTCACCGGTGAACGCGTCCCACGAGGTCACCACGTTCCAGGCGGCCCGGCCGCCGGACAGGTGGTCCAGCGACGCGAACTGGCGGGCGACGTCGTAGGGCTCGGTGAAGGTGGAGTTGATCGTGCCGGCCAGGCCGAGCCGGTCGGTGACCGCCGCCAGGGCGTTCAGGATCGTGAAGGTGTCCGGGCGGCCCATCACGTCGAGGTCGTAGATCTCGCCGCGGTGCTCGCGCAGGCGCAGGCCCTCGGCGAGGAACAGGAAGTCGAACCTCGCCCGTTCGGCCGTCCGCGCGAAGTGCGCGAACGACTCGAACTCGATGTGGCTGCCGGACGCCGGGTCGCTCCACACCGTGGTGTTGTTGACGCCCGGGAAGTGGGCGGCGAGGTGGATCTGCTTGCGTGGCATGCGTGTCCTCCCGACGTGGCTTCTACCGGTGCAACACCCTCCGGGCCAGGGTGTTCCCGAGCAGCTGCGCGCACTGCACGACGACCACGATGATCGCCACCGTCAGCAGCGTCACCGGCCAGTCGAACTGCTGGTAGCCGTAGGTGATGGCGAAGTCGCCCAGCCCGCCGCCGCCGACGTAGCCGGCCATCGCCGACATGTCGACGACCGCGACGAACACGAACGTGTAGCCGAGCACCAGCGGTGCCAGCGCCTCGGGCACGAGCACGCTCCACACGATCCGGAACCGGCTCGCGCCCATCGCCCGCGCCGCCTCGACGACCGCCGGGTCCACCGACACCAGGTTCTGCTCGACGATGCGGCCGATGAAGAACGTCGCCATCGCGACCATGGGGAACAGCACCGAGCGGGTGCCGATCGTCGTGCCCATCACGAGCAGGGTCAGCGGGCCCACGGCGGTGATGAAGATGATGAACGGGATCGGCCGCACGATGTCGACCAGCACGTTCAGCACGCCGAACACGGCACGGTGCGCGTACAGGCCGCCGGGACGGGTGGTGTGCAGGGCGACGCCGAGCAGCAGCCCGAGCAGCCCGGCCAGCAGCATCGTCCAGAACACCATGTAGGCGGTCTGCAGCACCGACAGCCACAGCACCGGGCTCAGGGTCTCCCAGTCGGCCTTCATGCGGACTCCTCGTCCTGGGTGGTGACGGCGTCCCGGGCGGTGACGGCGCCGTCCGGGGTGACCCGGGTGATGCGCGAGAGTTCGTCGACGCAGGCGTCGACGGCGGTGTCGTCGCCGGTCAGGGCCAGGGTGAGGCTGCCGACGGGGCGACCGGACAGCTCGCGGATGCCGCCGTGCACCACGGTCGCGCGGACCCCGTGCGTGGCCGGGACCCGCGCGATCGCGTCCTGGGCGTCGGCGGCGGCCGCGCCGGGCCCGCCGACGCCGACAGTCACCAGCCGGCCGGGGTGGCGCTCGCGCAGCCGGGCGAGCGTCTCCGGCGACGGCACGTCCTGCAGGACGCCGTGCACGAAGCGGCGCGTCGCCGGGTGCGACGGCGCAGCGAACACGTCGTACACCTCGCCCTCCTCGATGACCCTGCCCTGCTCCATGACCACGACCCGGTCGCACACGTCGGCGACGACGTCCATCTCGTGGGTGATCACGACGACCGTGGTGCCCAGCTCGCGGTTGACCCGGCGCAGCAGGGCCAGCACCTCCCGGGTCGTCTCCGGGTCCAGCGCGCTGGTCGCCTCGTCGGCGAGCAGGATCGACGGCGACGTGGCGAGCGCCCTGGCGATGCCGACCCGCTGCTTCTGCCCACCGGACAGCCGCGCCGGGTAGCGCCCGGCCAGCTCGGCGAGCCCGACGAACTCCAGCAGCTCCGCGACGCGGGCCCGACGCTCCTCCCGCGAGCGGCCGGCGACGGCGAGCGGGTAGCCGACGTTGCCGGCGACCGTGCGCGAGTTCATCAGCGCGAACTGCTGGAAGATCATCCCGACATCGCCGCGCAGCTCGCGCAGCCCCCGCTCGGACAGCTCGGAGGTGACCCGCCCGCGCACCGTGACGGTGCCCGACGTCGGCAGCTCCAGTGCGTTGATCATCCGGACGAGCGTGGACTTTCCCGCCCCCGACCAGCCGATCACGCCGGTGATCCCGCCCTCGGCGATGTCGAGGTCCACGTCGTCGACGGCGGTGACCCCTGGGCCGCGGCGGGCCGGGAACGTGCGGGTCGCGCCCGAGAACGAGATCACCGGCTCCGCCATCAGCGTGCCCGCAGCTGCTGCTCGATGCCGGCCAGGGTCTGGCGCAGGTCCTCCGCGGAGTTGTTGCGGAACACACCGCCGTCACCGAGGTCGCGGCGGGCGGCGTCGAGGACCTCCGGGTCGTGGTAGATCCGGACCAGCGTCGCGTACACCGGGTCGTCGGCCTGGTCGGCCCGGGCGACGAACAGGTTGATGTAGGGCTTGGCCTTCTCCGAGTCCGGGTCCTCCTGGTAGAGGACCTGGTCCTGGGTCAGGTTGGCCGACTGCGCGTAGTTGTTGTTGACGATCGTGGCGTCGGCGCTCGCCAGGTTCGTCGCGGTCTGGGCCGCGTCGACCGGGGTGACGGTGACCTTCGAGGCGGCGCGGTCGATGTCGGCGGGGGTGGAGGTGGTGGTGCCCCCGTCGGTCAGCCTGAGCAGACCGGCGGACTGCAGGACGGTCAGCGCCCGGGCCTGGTTCACCGCGTCGTTCGGGATGACGACCTGCCCGCCCTGCGGGATCTGCGCCAGGTCGGTGTGCTTCGTGGAGTACAGCGGCAGCGGGTACACCGCGGTCGCGCCGACCGGCACCAGCGTGTCGTTGTTCTGGACGTTGTAGTTCGCCAGGTACTGCAGGTGCTGGAACTGGTTGAGGTCCAGCTGGCCCTGGGCCAGAGCCGGGTTCGGCTGGTTGTAGTCGGTGAAGTTGGTCAGCTGGACGGTGATCCCCTGGGCGGCGGCCTTGTCGGTGAGGACCTTCCAGTAGGGCTCGGCGCCGTCGGAGACGCCGATCCGGACGGTCCGCGACCCGCTCTCACCACCACCGGACGAGGACTCGCCGGGGGCGGAGCAGCCGGCCGCCAGCACGGCGAGCACGGCGACGGGGACCAGCAGGGACAGTGCGCGTGGCAGGCGCATCGGACTTCCTCTCGGCTCCGGCCCCGGGACGGGTCGCGTCCGGGTGCCGGTGCGGCGGTGCAGCGGGGATGTGCCGGGCACCCGGTACGGCGCCCCGCGAGGGTGACGCCGGGCGGGAGCAGGTGCTCCGGGGGGCGTGACCGGGGAGACCGGGCCACCGGACCGGGTCCCGCCGGGTGGGCGCGACCGGCCGCGGCGGGGCGGTCGGCACGATCGGAGAACCTACATCGGACGAACCACCCGGACCGCACCGCCGCGACGAAGCTCACGGTGGCCGGGCGCGCCGCCGTCCGGCGGTTGCGGCGCAGCGGTCGGAGTGGCCACGATCGGGGGACCGTTCGCGCGCCCGTGCCCGGGCGGCCGCCCCCGCGTGGGCCGGCCGTCACCGCCGCGACCCGCCACCCGGCCCCGGAACGCCTCCGCCGCCGGGCGCCTCCCGCGGAGACCTGCGCGATGCCCCCCACGGACGTCGTGCCCGCTCCGGGCGTCACCGTCTGGCTCACCGGCCTGCCACATCCAGCCGGTCGCCGACTCGGTGTCGCTGCTGGTCGACCATCTCATCGGCCGTGGTCTGGCCGGACCGCGCGACGTCACGACCCGGGAGACCGCATGAGCACCCCGCTGCCACCGCCACGTCTGGACGGCGCCGCCGTCGCCGTCGCACCGCCCGGGGACGGCGCCGGGCACTGGGCGGGCGCCCCGTCGGCCGTCCCCGACGGTGACGGGGGCTACGTGCTCGCCTACCGGCTGCGGGCCCCGCTCGGCGAGGGCCGCAGCCTCGCGGTGGTGCTGGCGCGGTCGGCCGACGGCGTCGCCGTCACCCCGGTCGCCGAGGTCACCAAGGACCGCTTCGGCGCCGAGTCGCTCGAACGGCCCGCGCTGGTGCGTACCGAGCAGGGCCGGTGGCGGCTCTACGTCTCCTGCGCCACACCGGACTCCAAGCACTGGTGGGTCGACGTGCCGGAGGCCGGCACCGTCGAGGAGCTGCCCACCGCGCCCCGGCGCACCGTGCTGCCCGGCGACGACCGGCACGCGGTGAAGGACCCGGTGGTCGTGCGCGAGGGCGGCACCTGGCACCTGTGGGCCTCGGTGCACCCGCTCGAGCTGCCCGGCCACGAGGACCGGATGACCACCGAGCACTACACCTCGCCCGACGGGCTGGCCTGGAGCCACGCGGGCACCGCGCTGCGCCCGCGTCCGGACCGCTGGGACGCCCGCGGCGTCCGGGTCTCCGCGCTGCACCGTGCGCTGGCCGGCCATCCGGAGCTGTTCCTGTCCGAGCCGAAGGAACCGAAGTTCTTCCTCACCGACGGTCCGCCGCCCACCTCCGGCGGCGGCCCCGGCGACGTCCCGACCTGGGGTGAGCACGTGTGGCGGCGTGCCGACTACGAGGCGCTGTTCGACGCCGCCCCACCCGGTGCGCGCTGCGGCGCGTCGACGGTGTTCTACCTCTACGACACCGTCGCGCAGGACCGGATCGCCCGGCTGCTGCCCCGCGCCCGGCTGGTCGCGGTGCTGCGCGACCCGGTGGAGCGGGCCCACTCGAACTGGGCGCACCTGCGCGGCGCGAGCCTGGAACCGGAGGCCGACTTCCTGACGGCGCTGCGCGACGAGCAGCGCCGCATCGACGCCGGCTGGGCGCACTTCTGGCACTACGCCGCCCAGGGTCGCTACGGGGAGCAGCTCGCGCACCTGGCCACGCTGTTCCACCGGGAGCAGGTGCTTCTGCTGCGCTACCGGGAGCTGCGCGACGACCCGGCCGTCACGGCGGACCGGGTGTGCGCCTTCCTCGGCGTCGCGACGGAGGTGGTCACCGGGGTGCCCCGCCACCACGTGCGCCCGGACGTGCACGGCCGCACCGGCGGCCCCACTGCCGAGGAGCGCGCCGCGGCCCTGGCCCTGTTCGCCGACGCCGTGCCGCGGGTCGGAGCGCACCGGCTGGGACCTGGCCGACTGGCTCCGCTGACCCGGGGCCGGTTGCTCAGCGGGGCGGCTCGGCGAGCAGGCCACGCCGGCGCAGCTCGGGCAGCACGCCCTCGCCGACGCGGTAGGCCTCCTCCAGGTGCGGGTAGCCCGACAGCACGAACTCGTCGATCCCCAGCTCGTGGTACTCGGCGATCCGGTCGGCCACCTCGGTGTGCGACCCGACCAGCGCGGTCCCCGCACCGCCCCGGACCAGGCCCACCCCGGCCCAGAGGTTCGGCGCGATCGTCAGCGCGTCGGCCGAGCCGCCGTGCAGCGCGAGCATCCGCTGCTGCCCGACCGACTGGCTGGCCCGCAGGGTCGCCTGGGCGCGCTCGATCTCGGCCGGGTCGAGCGCGTCGAGCAGCCGGGCCGCCTCGGCCCACGCCTCGTCGGCGGTGTCGCGGGTGATCACGTGCAGCCGGATGCCGAAGCGGGGGCTGCGGCCCAGGTCGTCGGCGAGCTTGCGGACCCGTCCGATCTTCTCGGCGACGGCAGCGGGTGGCTCGCCCCAGGTCAGGTAGACGTCGGCGTGCCGGGCGGCGACCGGCAGCGCGGCGTCGGAGGAGCCTCCGAAGTAGACCGGGGGCAGCGGGTCCGGCGGGGCGAGGGTGGTGGCGCCGTCGACGTCGTAGTGGGCGCCGGTGAAGTCGAACGGCTCGGGTGACCAGGCGCCGCGCAGCACGGTGAGGAACTCGTCGGTGCGGGCGTAGCGCTCGTCGTGGGAGGCGTGGTCGCCGAAGCGGCGCTGCTCGACGGCGTCCCCGCCGGTGACGATGTTGAGCATCAGCCTGCCGCCGGAGACGCGCTGGTAGGTGGCGGCCATCTGGGCGGCGAGGGTCGGGGAGAGCACACCGGGCCGGAACGCGACGAGGTAGCGCAGCGTGCGGGTCTCGCGCAGCAGCGCCGCGGTGGTCAGCCAGGCGTCCTCGCAGAAGGTTCCGGTCGGGGTGAGGACGCCGTGGAAGCCCTGGGCCTCGGCTGCCCTGGCGATCTGGGCGAGGTAGTCGATGCTCGCCTCGCGGGCCGTCGAGCCCGCCTCGCCGCGGTCGGCATGCCGGCGGGCGACGATGGTGCGGCCGTCGCCGGAGGCGGGCAGGAACCAGTGCGGGACGATGCTCATCGTGCTCCCGTCCGTCGGTCGGTGGGGGTGCCCGGGATGCCGTCCCGGGCCGCGGCCAGCGTGGTGGCCTCGTAGCGGCGGTCGACGAACGCGCCGACGTCCGCCCGGCCGGGGATCACCCCGGCCTCGGAGAACGCGTCGGCCAGCGCCTGCTGGGAGGCGACGACGGTGTCGTCGAGCGGGACCGGCAGGTCCGGGCCGCGCGCGACGGCCCGCCGGGTGATCGGCAGCGGGATGGTCGTCTCCTCGCTCCACACCCGGGCCCGCTGCTCGCGGTGGGAATCGGAGTAGACCTGGGCGGCCGCGACCCGGGCCAGGTAGTCGGCCAGCGCGGCGCTGCGGGCCGGGTCGGCGAGGGTGGCGTTGGACGCGACCTGGAAGCCGTAGCCGTTCGCGTTGCCGGTGCCGTCGGCGACGATCCGGGCGCCGTCGTCGAGCTCGGCCTGGGAGGTGTAGGGGTCCCAGACGGCCCAGGCGTCGACGTCGCCCTGACGGAACGCGCCGTAGGCGTCGGCGGGGGCGAGGAAGGTCAGGTCGACGTCGTCGAGGGTCATCCCGGCGGCCCGCAGCGTGGACAGCACCTGCCCGTGCGCCGACGTGCCCTTCCCGACGGCGATCCGCGCCCCGCACAGGTCGGCGACGGTGCGGATCGGCGAGTCGCGGCGCACGAGGATCGCGTCGCTGGTGACGTTGCCGCGGTTGGCCGACACGACCTGCACCCGGGCGCGCGCCGCGGCGGCGAAGATCGTCGGGGTGTTGCCGGTGCCGCCGACGTCGATCGCGCCGGCCCGGGCCGCCTCGATCAGCGGGGGACCGGCGGTGAAGGTGCGCCACTCGATCCGGTAGGGCAGGTCGTCGAGGAGATCGGCGGCCCGCAGCAGGGACCGGGAGCCGCCCTTCTGGTCCCCGACGACGAGGGTCACCCCGGCCAGCGCGGCCGGGTCGACCGGCGGCTGCACCGGGGGCCGGGACACCGGGACCGAGGAGCACCCGGCGAGCACCAGCGCCGCGACCGCGACGGCCAGGACGGTGACACGCCGGCGCACCCGCGCGGCGGTCGTCGCACCCGCCGCGCAGGTCGCGACGACCGCATCCGGGGTGTGACGCGGACGCTCACGCGGCATCGGCGGCGACCCCCAGCTCGTCGAGCACGGTGCGGCGCAGGGCGGCGAGCCGCTCGGGGTCGCGCGGGCGGTCGCCGGGGCGGTGCTCGTCGCCGATGCGGCCGTCGGTCAGCACCAGCACCCGGTCGGCGAGCAGCAGCGCCTCGTCGACGTCGTGGGTCACGAGCAGCACGCCGGGGCGGTGCCGGTGCCACAGGTCGAGGACGAGCCGGTGCATGGTGATGCGGGTCAGCGCGTCCAGCGCGCCGAACGGCTCGTCGAGCAGCAGCAGGTCCGGCTCGCGGACCAGGGCCCGGGCCAGCGACGCCCGCTGGGCCTCGCCGCCGGACAGGGTCAGCGGCCAGGCGTCGGCCCGTGCGGTCAGCCCGACCTCGGCGAGCGCGGCGTCGGCGACCCCGGCGGGGGTGTCGCCGCCCAGGTCGCGGTGCAGGCCGAGCGCGACGTTGTCGCGGACCGTGCGCCACGGCAGCAGCCGCGGCTCCTGGAAGGCCACCGCGACCGAGCCGGGGACCTCGACGGTGCCCGACACCCCGGCGTCGGAGGTGTCGTCGAGGCCGGCGAGCAGCCGCAGCAGCGTCGACTTGCCCGAGCCGGACCGGCCGAGGAGGGCGACGAACTCGCCGTCGCCGATGGTGAGGTCCAGCCGGTCGAGGACCCGGCGGCCGTCGAACTCGCGGACCAGGTCGTGCACGCGGGCGCTCATCGGTCGGCCCCCGCCGGTCCGGCCGGGCGCCAGGCCAGGACACGGCGTTCCAGCCGGCGCACCAGGGCGTCGGTGGCCAGGCCGAGAAGCGCGTACACCGCCAGGCCCACGACGATCACGTCGGTGCGCAGGAACTCGCGGGCGTTCATGATCATGTAGCCGAGTCCGGCGTCGGCCGACGTCGTCTCCGCGACGATGATCGACAGCCAGGCGATCCCCAGTGCCAGGCGCAGGCCGGTGAGCGTGGAGGGCATCGCGCCGGGCAGCACCACGTGGCGCAGCTGCTCGGCGCGGGTGAACCCGGACACCGACGTCGCCTCGATCAGCTTCGGGTCCACCCCGCGGACCCCGGAGTGCACGTTGAGGTACATCGGGAACAGCACGCCGAGCGCGACGAGCAGCACCTTCGGCAGCTCTCCGATGCCGAACCACAGGATGAACAGCGGCACCAGGCCGAGGTGCGGCAGCGTGCGCAGCATCTGCACCGGCGGGTCCACGAGCAGCCCGCCCCAGCGCGAGAGCCCCGAGACCACGCCGAGCCCGACCCCGACGACCAGGCCGAGGACAAGCCCGGTCGTGACCCGGGCGAGCGAGACCAGCAGCCCCTCGGGCAGCTCCCCGCTGCGGGTGAGGTCGACGGCGGCGGTCACCACCCGCAGGGGCGAGGCGAGCTCGTCCTCGGCGAGCAGTCCGGTCGACGACGCGAGCTGCCACGCGACGATCAGGGCGACCGGGGAGATCCAGCGGCGCAGGTCGGGGTGGCGCCGGGTCCGGCGGGCGACGGGTGCGACGACGGGCGACGACGGCGTGGCGGGTGGTGCACCGGCGTCGGCCGGTGCGGGGGTCCAGGTCGTGGACACGATGGCTCCCGGGATTCACGGTGATGACAGGGGTGGGCAGGGGTGGGCGCACGACGGGGCGGCCCGCGGCACGGGCGGCACGGCGCGGCGGGATCGCCGCGGTCAGCGACAGGTGCAGCCGGCGAGGCGGAGCAGGTCCACGTGGCGGCGGCGGGTGAGGTCCCGGCCCGGACCGACGGCGACCGTGCGTGACGGGGTGCGCCGGCCGGTGTTCATGCCACCAGGTGACCACGGCGTCCGGACCTTCACAAAACGGTGTCCGGACCGCGGGACGGGTGACAGGAGGTGTGCGGACCGCCGGCTCCCGTGCGTCCCGCTGGGTGGGATCTCAGGCCCGGGTCGCCCATTCCCGCGCCAGCAGCTCCTGCGAGGCGACCCGGTCGGCGCGCCGGTGGGTGATGGTGGTCAGGAGCAGCTCGTCGGCGCCGGTGACGGCGCGCAGCCGCTCCAGACCGTCGGCGACGGTGGCCGGCCCGCCGACGAGGCGGGTCGCGACCCGGTCGGTCACCAGCGCCGGGTCGGCCGGGAGCGCCTCGGCGTCCTCGGGGCGGGGGTAGGGGATGGCGCCCACCCCGGTGCGGATGCTGTGCACCCACGGGGCGAATCCCGCCGCGATCCGGGCGGCGTGCGCGTCGTCGGTGCCCACGACGACGTCCGCGGACACCATCACGTGCGGTCGGTCCAGCCGGTCCGACGGCCGGAACGCCTCCCGGTAGGCGGCCACGGCGTCGAGCACCGTCACCGGGCTGACGTGGTAGTTCGCCGCGAACGGCAGCCCACGGCGCCCGGCGAGCACGGCGCTCTCACCGCCGCTGGAGCCGAGCACCCAGGTCTGCAGGCCGGCCCCCTCGCCGGGGACGGCCCGGACCTGCACCCCGCCCGGGGCCCAGGTGCCGGCGATCAGCCCCTCGACGGCGTCGAGGAACTCCTCGTACGGCGGCGCCTGCGCCCCGGGCTGGCGCAGCGCGACCGTCGTGGCGCGGAACCGGGGCGAGGTCGCGAGCGCGGCGAGCGACACCGGGGCGGGGATCAGCACGCCGTCGACGACGCGGTCGCCGCGTCCGTCCGGTTCGCGGGCCGGCGGGCGCGGCCCGCCGGAGCGGCCGAGTCCGAGGTCGATCCGGCCGGGGTGCAGCCCGTCGAGGGTCCCGAAGTCCTCCACCACCGACAGCGGGGTCCGGTGGCCGGTCTGCACCGCCCCCGATCCGACCCGGATCGTGGTGGTCGCGGCGGCGACGGCGCCCATCAGGACGGCGGGCGAGGCCCCCGCGACGCCCGGGTTGAGGTGGTGCTCGGCGAGCCAGAACCGGGCGTAGCCGGCCCGTTCGGCGGAGCGGGCCAGGTCGAGGGTGTCGCGCAGGGCGTCGGCGACGGTCGAACCGGCCGGCACCGGGGAGAGGTCGAGTACGGACAGCGGTACGGGCACGGGGGCAGACCTCCGGACGTGCCCGGGGCGGTCGCGACGACCGGGCCGGGGCGAGGGGTGTGCGCCCCCGGCGAGCCCGACGCGGGACGTGGGCGGGCCGGGGCGCGGGCTCGGGCGGTGAGCTCCGGGCGGGTCCGGCCCGGAGCGACGCCGTCGCCCGCCGATCCTCACCCCGCGCGCGACGGGGGCGCAACCCCGGTGCTGCTTGCTACCGTCGACGTCGTGCCGGCCGCCCCGCCGCGCCGCCCGTCCGCGGGACAGCGCGACGGCCCGGTCCGGCCGCGACGCCCCCGGCGCACCTGCGCTCCGCCGGCGCCCGGTCCCACCCGGCACGTCCGGTGACGACGCGTGCGGCACGGCCGCGCGTGAGGCGGTGCTTCCCATGAGGTTCCAGGTTCTCGACATCGTTCCGCACGCCCCGCACCCGGTGACCGGCGAGATCGTCGACACCCACGAGCGGCTGCGCCGGGTGGTGGACACCGCGGTGCTCGCCGAGCGGCTGGGGTTCGACTCCTACGCCGTCGGCGAGCGGCACGCCGGCGAGTTCGTCTCGTCCTCGCCCACCGTGCTGCTGGGCGCGATCGCCCAGGCGACGTCCCGGATCCTGCTCTCGACCGGGGTGACGGTGCTGTCGCTGCTCGACCCGGTCCGCGTCGCGGAGGACTACGCGACGGTCGACCAGCTCTCCGGTGGCCGGCTGGAGATCGTGATCGGCAAGGGCAACGAGGACCGGCACTTCCCGATGTTCGGGCTCGAGCTGGGCCGCCAGTACGAGTACCTGACCGAGAACTACGAGCTGCTGCGCCGCCTGCTGCGCGAGGACGGGGTGGACTGGTCCGGCACCCACCACGCCGACCAGGCCGGGATCACGACGTTCCCACGGCCTTTCGCGGGCCCGTTCCGGATCTGGCACGGCTCGGCGACCTCGACCGCCGCCGTCGACCTCGCCGCCCGCTGGGGCGACCCGATCTTCTCGGCGAACGCGCTGCAGCCGCGGGAGAACTACAAGGTCCTCATCGACCGCTACCGCGACAAGCTCGCCGAGCACGGTCACGACCCGGCGCGGGGCTACGTCGGCTCCGGCTCGGGCGGGCTGTTCCTCGCCGACACCGACGCCGAGGCGATCGCCGAGTACCGCCCCGTCTACGAGGGGTTCGCCGCGAAGCTGCGGGCCGCGCACGCCGGGGACGACCGTCCCGGGAAGGCCACCTCGTTCGCGACCGTCGAGGAGGCGGTGGCGCACGGCCCCGCGCTGGTCGGGAGCCCGGAGCGGGTCGCGGCGAAGATCCTCGACTACCACGGGGCCTACGGCCACGACGTCCAGTCGGTGTCGGTCAACCCGGTCCTGCCCTATGAGCGGCAGCACGAGGTGCTGACCCGGTTCGCCACCGAGGTGGTGCCGCTGGTGCGGCGCGAGGTGTCGACGACCCTGTGGGGCCCCGCCGACGCCGGCCGCGCGGCCGGGTTCACCGCCGCGGCCTGACCCCCGCCCCTTCCACCGGCCGGTGCCCGGCGCGACGGGCGGGGGAGCGGGACGGCGGTGCCGGGTCAGCCGGCGTCGGGCAGCGCCACCGGGGTCCAGTCGTTGGTGAACTCCAGGCCGCTGCGCTCGAACAGCTGGGTGACCGGGCACCGCCGCGCGGTCTCCGACACCAGCCGCTCGAACTGCTCGGGCGTCGCGTCGGTCTCGACGGTGGCCCGGACCTGCACCCGGTCGAAGTTGGCGGTGCCCTCGGCGCCACCGACGAGCACCGCGGTGTCGAGGTCACCGCGCACCTCGAAGGTCCAGTGGCCCAGGCGGATCCCCAGGTCCTTCGCGACCAGGCTCGCCGTCACCTGGTTGCACGAGGTCAGGGAGCCGAGTGCGTAGAACAGCGGGCTCGGCGCGGAGTCGGCGCCGCCGAAGGCCGGGTAGGCGTCGGCGGTGAAGACGTGCCCGGCGTCGCCCTCGGGGCGCAGGGTCTGGAAGACCCCGGTCCCCTCGGAGTGCACGACGAACGGAACGACGGTCTGCTTCGGACGGACTGCGGTCATGGGTGTCCTCCCGGACGAGGTCGGTGCGGCGGGAACGGGTGCGCGCAGCCGGCCGGCGCCACCGCCGGGGCGGGCCGGGATCGGGTCGACCGGTGCGTCGTGACCGGCCCGCGGGGCGACACCGCGCGGGCCGAGGGGACCGGGTCAGCGACAGAGCGCGGAGCGGGTACGACCCATGTCCACGTGCAGGCGCGCGACGAGGCGCGCGGTTCCGGTCACGGGAGCGATCGTGTCCGATCCGCTCCACGGGCGGCAAGCCACGCCCGCCCCCCCCGTCCTGTCGGTGGACGAAGGGCGGCCGCGGTCCGGACAACGTGGGTCTCCGTCCCGTCGGTCGGGAGACCGGGACGGTCCGGCCGGTGTTACGGGGCCGGTGCGTGGTGTTCCTGACAGTGAGCGTTTGCCAACCTGATCAGACGTTGGTGATCATGAGCGTCTGAACAGCGGCGACGAGGTCGGTGGCGTGGCTGGGGCTGGAGCAGATCTTCCGCAGGATCCGCCAGTTCTTGAGCTCGGCGTTGACCCGTTCACCGGGCCCGCGTTGGCGGGCGTGAGTGGTGTTGACTTCCTTCTGTGCTGCAGACAGGGGCCGGTAGCGGCCGGTGTCGCGGTCCAGGCGTCGCCTGCGCTGCGGGACGACGACGTGTTTGCCGGCGCCTTGGTAGGCGGTGTCGGCGATCGCCTGAACGCCGGCGTCGGCGAGGGCGTCGATGATCCCGTGCTGGCGGGCCGCGGCGATGTCGTGACGGGCACCGGGCAGCGCCGGTGAGATCCACACCAGCCGGCCGGCCGGGTCGGCGATGACCTGCACGTTCACGCCGTGGCACTTGTGCTTGCCGGAGTAGAAGCCGGCGTTGTAGTCCGATCCCATCCCGACCCGGTCGATACGCAGCAGGCTCCCGTCGAGGATCACGAACGCCTTCCCGCGGGCGACCTCGATCGCCTGCTCGAGGCTCGGGGCCAGGTCGGCGAGCAGCGCGATCGCCTCGCGGATGTAGCGGAACGCGGTCGAGGTACCGACGCAGAACCCGCCCGCGAGGTCGGCGTAGGTCTCGTTCTTGCGCAGATGCGCCACCACGAGCAGGGCCTGGCGGCCGGCGGAGAGCTTGCGCCAGCGGGTGCCGAGCTGGTTGCGGTGGCCGCGCAGGGCGTCGGCGAGCTGTTGGATGACGCGGCTGGACACGTTCATCGCGGACGGGTAGGACTGCACGTGAAGCTCCTGGTCAGGCGTGTTGATCTAGTCAATCGCCCGTCTACCAGGAGCTTCACCAATTCACGGACACGCCACGCCGCAGAGCCGCTGACCAGCACAGATCAAGTTGGCAAAGGCTCAGTGGGTCCGTCCTTGTCCGCGGCACAGCCGTCCGGTATCTGTTCTACGGTGCCGCGGGGGACGACGGCAGGACGGGCGACGTCCGGCCACCGTCCCCGGTGCACGGTCGGCTGCCGCTGACCGTGCACGCCCCGTCCGGCCCGCCGGCCCCTGCTCCCGCGGGCCCCGGTGGAGGGCGAGCTGCACCCGAACCGTGACCGGCGAGCCCTCAGACGACGGAGCCCTCGTCCGCACCCGTGCCGACGGCCGCGCCTGCGGCCGACCCCGGCACGTCGTCCGCGCGCGGACGACCCGGCCCACCCCGGCGCCGGTCCGCGCCCCGTGCCCGCCGAGAGGTCCACCGTGTCCGCGTCCACCGACACCCCGTCCGGGGCGGCTCGTGCCGCACCCCCGTCCCCGCGCCGCCTGGCGCTCGACCCCCGTACCGCGCTGTCCTGGCCGGTGTCGTCCTCGGTGTGGTCGTCGGTGTGCTGGTCGGTCTGCTCATGGGCACCGTCGGCTGGGTCCGCCGGGTCCTGGAGCCGTGGCTGACGTTCCTGCGGGCACTGCCGCCGCTGGCATACTTCTTCCTGCTGGTACGACCGGGGTGTTGTTGTAGTTGCTGGCGTCCTTGACCATCCCGCCGATGCCGGGGATGCCGTTGAACAGCTCGGCCGCGACGACCGAGGAGTAGGCGATGCCGACGGCCAGCCGGATGCCGGTGAAGGTCTCCGGCAGCGCCGACGGGACGATGACGTCCCGCACCACCCGGCCGCGGGTCGCGCCGAGCGCGCGGGCCGCCTCGACCAGCCCGACCGGGGCGGCGGCGACGGCCGCCGTGGTGGCGACGGCCGCCGGTGGGAAGGCGGCGAGCGCGAGCAGGGTGATCTTCGGCGCCTCGTCGATGCCCAGCCAGATGAAGCTCGTCGGCATCTTCGCGATCGGCATCTCCGGCCTGGTGATCGACGCGCTGCTGCGCGCCGTCGAGCGCCGCACCGTTCCGTGGAGGGGACGAGCATGACCATCCGCACCCGGCTGACCGCACTGCTCGTGGGCCTGCTGGCCGTCGGCGTCCTCGCCGGCTGCGCCGTCGGCCCTGCCGGGCAGGACTCCGGCAAGCCGACCATCCGCATCGCCTACCAGAGCTTCCCCAGCGGCGACCTGGTCGCCAAGCACAACCGCTGGCTGGAGGACGCCCTGCCCGACTGGAACGTGCAGTGGACCAAGTTCGACTCCGGCGCGGACATCAACACCGCGTTCGTCGCCGGTGAGCTGGACTTCGGTGCGATCGGGTCCAGCCCGGTCGCCCGCGGGCTCTCCGCGCCGCTGAACATCCCGTACCAGGTCGCGTTCGTGCTCGACGTCGCCGGCGACAACGAGGCGCTCGTCGCGCGCGACGCCACCGGGATCACCGACGTGGCGGGGCTGCGCGGCAAGCGGGTCGCCACCGCGTTCGCGTCCACCTCGCACTTCAGCCTGCTCGCCGCCCTGGACCGGGCCGGCCTGAAGCCCACCGACGTGCAGCTGATCGACCTGCAGCCGCAGGCCGCGCTGGCTGCCTGGGAGCGCGGCGACGTCGACGCCGTCTACACCTGGCTGCCGACCCTCGACGAGCTCCGCAAGACCGGGAAGACCCTGGTCACCAGCCGCGAGCTGGCCACGGCCGGCAAGCCGACCCTCGACCTGGGGGTGGTCTCCACCTCGTTCGCCGAGCAGCATCCCGGAGCTGCGCTCCCGGGTGGGCGAGCTGCTGGAGTCGGTCCGCCTGCCACGGGAGTTCGCGACCCGCCGGCCTGGTGAGCTGTCGGGCGGGCAGCGCCAGCGGGTCGCGCTGGCCCGGGCCCTGTCGTTGTCGCCGCGGCTGCTGATCGCCGACGAGCCGTCCAGCGCGCTGGACGTGTCGGTCCAGGCCGAGGTGCTGGAGGTGTTCGCGTCGCTGCAGCGTGAGCTGGGGTTCGCCTGCCTGTTCGTCAGTCACGACCTCGCGGTCGTCGACCGGGTCTCCGACCGCGTCGCAGTCCTGCGGGCGGGGGAGGTGGTCGAGCTCGGCACGCCGGCCCAGGTGTTCGGGACCCCGCGGCACGACTACACCCGCCGCCTCGTCGACACCGTGCCCCGCGTCCCCGCCCGGATCTGACACCCCGCCCCGCACGAGCGGACCGGTCGTCCGGCAGGGTCCGTACGACCGGTCCGCTCGTGCAGTGGGGAGCAGGACCGTGGGTCCGGGTCCGGGTCCGGGTCCGGGCCGGGAACCGGGGTCAGGCGGGAGCGGCGCCCCGGCGCCGGGCGTGGACGGCCGCGGGATGGTCGGCACGGACCCGTGCCTGGCCCGCACCCTGCAGGTGCTCGCGCAGGGTCGCGCCCTCCGGGGCATCGGCGAGGACCCCACGCCTACGCAGCTCGGGCACCACGTGCTCCACGACGTCGGCGAAGGTGCCGGGGGTGACCGCGTAGGCGAGGTTGAAGCCGTCGACGTCGGCGACCTCGGCCCAGCGTTCCAGCTCGTCGGCGACCGTCTGGGGCCCGCCCACGACGACGGCGCCCATCCCGCCGATCCCGATGTGCTCGGCGATCGCCCGCGGCGTCCACTCCCGTGTCGGATCGGCCGTGGTGAACAGCTCGACCGCGCTGCGGATGGCCTCGGTCTCGGCGAACCGCAGTGGCTCGTCGGGGTCCATCGTGGACAGGTCCAGGCCGGACCAGCCGCCGTAGAGGGTGAGGGCACCTTCCAGGCTCACGTACTGCGCGAGGTCGGCGTAGCGCTCGCGGGCCTGCTCGTCGGTGGCGCCGGTGACCACGGTGACCATCGTGAAGACCTTCACCGCACGGGGGTCGCGGCCCTGCTCGGCGGTCTGCCTGCGCAGCTCGGCGACCCGCGGGGCCAGTGTCTCCGGGGTCGGGGAGATGACGAAGACGCCCTCGGCGTGCCGGGCGGCGAACGTCGTGCCGCGCGCGGAGGCGCCTGCCTGGAAGATCGTCGGTGTGCGCTGCGGGGAGGGCTCGGTCAGGCCGATGCCCGGCACGTCGAAGAACTCGCCGTGGTGGGCGATCGGACGGACCTTCGCCGGGTCGGTGTAGACGCCCTTGTCCCGGTCGAGCAGCACCGCGTCGTCGTCCCAGGACGCCTCCCACAGCTGGTAGCAGACCTCCATGAACTCGTCGGCGACGTCGTAGCGCCGGTCGTGCGGCACCTGCTTCTCCAGGCCCAGGTTGCGGGCCGCGGACTCCAGGTAGGAGGTGACGACGTTCCACGCGACCCGGCCCCGGGTGTAGTGGTCCAGGGTGGAGAAGCGCCGGGCGAGCGCGTAGGGTTTCTCGTAGGTCAGCGACACGGTGATCCCGAAGCCGAGCCGCTCGGTGACCGCGGCCATCGCCGACACGGCCAGGGTCGGGTCGCCGACGGGGACCTGCACGCCGTCGCGGATCGCCGGTTCGGGGCCGTCGCGGTAGACGTCGTAGAGGCCGACGACGTCGGCGATGAACAGGCTGGTGAACCCGCCGCGCTCCAGCAGCTGCGCCAGGTCGGTCCAGTAGCTCAGGTCGTGGAAGGTGTGCGAGCGGTCCTGCGGGTGGCGCCACAGGCCGGGTGACTGGTGCCCGGCGCACGTCATGTCGAAGGCGTTCTGCGGTTCCCCCATGATCGGGGAGGCATCAGCTATAAGGGGTAGCGATGCCAGAGGTACGGAAGCGCTACGACCGGGAGTTCCGTGACGGAGCGGTCCGGGTCGTGGAGGAGACGGGCAAGCCGATCGCCCAGGTCGCCCGTGACCTGGGGGTCAACGAGGGCACGCTGGGCAACTGGGTGGCCCGTGCACGAGAGGCCCGCGAGGACACCGAGGGCCTGTCTCGCGGCGGCGTCGAGGAGCTCAAGCGGCTGCGCGCGGAGAACGCCGAGCTGCGGATGGAGCGTGATGTCCTCAAGCGATCCGTGGTCCTGTGGGTCAAGGAGGCGACGAAGTGAGCGTGGCCCGTTTCATCGCCGACCAGAGGACCTTCCACCGGGTGCCGCACACGCTGGCCTGCGCCCTGTTGGGGGTGTCGATCTCCTGGCTGTACAAGTGGCTCGACCGCGCCGCGCGTTCCGACGGTGGTGCCACCGCGACCGAGAAGCGCCGCTGCGCGTTGGACGCCGCCGTGGCCGTGGCGTTCGACGACGCCCAGCGGCTACACGGCTCACCCCGTCTGCACGCCGACCTGTGTGAGGCCGGATGGTGGGTGTCGGAGAAGACCGTGGCGGACTCGATGCGCCGCCAGGGCCTGGTCGCCCGCCGGATCAAGCGGCACAACGGGCTGACCCGCCAGGACCGCACGGCGCCGAAGTTCCCGGACCTGCTTCGTCGGGGTTTCACTGCGGCCGAGCCGAACCGCAGATGGGTCGGGGACATGACCGAGATCCCCACCGCGGCCGGGAAGTTGTATCTGGCCACGGTGATCGACCTGTACTCGCGGCGGCTGCTCGGCGCGGCCACGGGGCTGCACCCGAACGCCGAGCTGGCGTGTGCGGCGATCCGGATGGCGGTGGCGGCCCGCGGCGGGGCGGACCGAATCGCCGGGGTGATCTTCCACACCGACCGCGGGTCGACCTACACCGCGGGCGCGTTCACCGCTCTGTGTCGGCGGCTCGACATCCGTCAGTCGATGGGCCGGGTCGGGTCGTGTTTCGACAATGCCGCGGCGGAGGCGTTCTTCTCCAGCCTGGAGTGGGAAGTGCTGTCCCGCAACGACTTCGACACCATCAGTAGGGCGCGGGCGGCGGTCATCGACTGGTGTTACGGCTTCTACAACCACCGGCGGCGACACAGTGCCGCCGCCGGGCTCTCACCGATCAACTACGAGAACGCCGCCCTCACCCGAGACGCGGCATAAGAACCCTCCACGATCTCGGGGGAACCGCATTCAGATGGATGCGGCGTGGTGCCGGGTCGATCGCGCGGCTCATCGCTTGCCGGCGCTCCAGGCGTAGGTGTGATGTCCAGGCAGGTTGGTCAGGCGACTGATCGGCGGTAGGCCGTTGGTTGCGCTGTGGGGCCGGTGGTGATTGTAGAAGTGCAGCCAGCCGGGGAGCGCGTCTCGCCGAGCCGTTTCGCAGGGGTGGAAGCGGGCGTATGCCCACCCGTCGGCGAGGGTGCGGTGGAAACGTTCGATCTTGCCGTTGGTCTGAGGCCGGTAGGGCCGGGTTCGCTTGTGGGTGATGCCCAGTTCGCTGCAGGTGTCACGCCAGGCGTGTGAGCGGTAGCAGCTGCCGTTGTCGGACAGGACCCGTTCGACGGTCACGCCGCGGGCGTTCAACCAGTCCACGGCCCGGCGTAGCACACCGGTGGCGGTGTCGGCTTTCTCGTCGCTGTGGATCTCGGCGTAGGCGACGCGGGAGTGGTCGTCGATGACGGTGTGGACGAACGCTCTGCCGGTGCGCGGCTTGTAGTCGGTTCCCCTGGGCAGTCCGGGAGTGGACCGTGCGGTTCCCCCGAGATCGTGGAGGGTTCTTATGCCGCGTCTCGGGTGAGGGCGGCGTTCTCGTAGTTGATCGGTGAGAGCCCGGCGGCGGCACTGTGTCGCCGCCGGTGGTTGTAGAAGCCGTAACACCAGTCGATGACCGCCGCCCGCGCCCTACTGATGGTGTCGAAGTCGTTGCGGGACAGCACTTCCCACTCCAGGCTGGAGAAGAACGCCTCCGCCGCGGCATTGTCGAAACACGACCCGACCCGGCCCATCGACTGACGGATGTCGAGCCGCCGACACAGAGCGGTGAACGCGCCCGCGGTGTAGGTCGACCCGCGGTCGGTGTGGAAGATCACCCCGGCGATTCGGTCCGCCCCGCCGCGGGCCGCCACCGCCATCCGGATCGCCGCACACGCCAGCTCGGCGTTCGGGTGCAGCCCCGTGGCCGCGCCGAGCAGCCGCCGCGAGTACAGGTCGATCACCGTGGCCAGATACAACTTCCCGGCCGCGGTGGGGATCTCGGTCATGTCCCCGACCCATCTGCGGTTCGGCTCGGCCGCAGTGAAACCCCGACGAAGCAGGTCCGGGAACTTCGGCGCCGTGCGGTCCTGGCGGGTCAGCCCGTTGTGCCGCTTGATCCGGCGGGCGACCAGGCCCTGGCGGCGCATCGAGTCCGCCACGGTCTTCTCCGACACCCACCATCCGGCCTCACACAGGTCGGCGTGCAGACGGGGTGAGCCGTGTAGCCGCTGGGCGTCGTCGAACGCCACGGCCACGGCGGCGTCCAACGCGCAGCGGCGCTTCTCGGTCGCGGTGGCACCACCGTCGGAACGCGCGGCGCGGTCGAGCCACTTGTACAGCCAGGAGATCGACACCCCCAACAGGGCGCAGGCCAGCGTGTGCGGCACCCGGTGGAAGGTCCTCTGGTCGGCGATGAAACGGGCCACGCTCACTTCGTCGCCTCCTTGACCCACAGGACCACGGATCGCTTGAGGACATCACGCTCCATCCGCAGCTCGGCGTTCTCCGCGCGCAGCCGCTTGAGCTCCTCGACGCCGCCGCGAGACAGGCCCTCGGTGTCCTCGCGGGCCTCTCGTGCACGGGCCACCCAGTTGCCCAGCGTGCCCTCGTTGACCCCCAGGTCACGGGCGACCTGGGCGATCGGCTTGCCCGTCTCCTCCACGACCCGGACCGCTCCGTCACGGAACTCCCGGTCGTAGCGCTTCCGTACCTCTGGCATCGCTACCCCTTATAGCTGATGCCTCCCCGATCATGGGGGAACCGCACCGCTTGTTCAGGGCGCCTTGTCGGCGTCCGACGAAGCGGTGTCCGCCTCCGTCGGGGATGTTGCCGAACTTGGTGACGTCGACGTGGATCAACGAGCCGGGGTGTGGGTGTTCGTAGCGGCGTAGGGGCTCGCCGGTGACCCGGTCGATGTGGGAGAGCCGGTTGATCCGGCAGCGGCGCAGGACCGCGTGCACGGTCGAGGCGGCGAGAGCGAGTCGGCCGCCGATCTGTACTGGTCCGAGTCGGTGGTGCCACCGCAGTCGCACGATCTGCTTCACCAGCCTCGGCGGGGTCTTGGCCGGCATCGACCGTGGTCGGGAGCTGCGGTCGACCATCCCGGGCGGGCCCTCGGCGCGGTAGCGGTCAGCCCACTTTCGGGCGGTGCGAGGGGCGACCATGAACATTCTGGCCGCGGTGGAGCAGGTCCAGTCCTGGTCGACGATCAGACGGGCCAGCCGTAGCCGGGCACGCGGAGTCAGCGCAGCGTTAGCGTGGGTCACAAGGGCCTCCGGTTGGTGAAGCGGTTCCTAGACAGCTCCACTTCACAACCGGGGGTCCTCGCCTGTCTCAGCGACAGGCCGTCATCAGCTCAACCTGGAACAACGTCCATGGACATCACACGTAGGGCAGGTCGGTCCCGTTGAGCACGTGGTCCCCGACCGACTGCAGCTTGTAGATCAGCGGGTTGTGCACCGAGATGACCCGCGCATTGCGCCAGTGCCGGTCCAGCCGCAGCTTCTCCGAGGTAACGGAGGCACCGCCGACCTCGAACAGCTGGGTGGTCGCGTCGAGCACCGCGGGGATGATCGTGGCCTGGGCCTGGGCCTGGGCCTGGGCCTGGGCCTGGGCGTGGGCGACGTCGAGCTCGACCCGGTCGAGCAGCTCCGGGTCCTCCCCACCCGCGGCGAGCAGCGTGTCGAGCTGCTCGGCGATGGCCAGCACCAGGGCACGCGAGGACCAGGCGGCCGCGGACAGCCGCCCGATGACCTGCTGGACGAGCGGGTCGTGGCGGGGCAGGTCGGCCGGGGCGTGGGTGAAGGTGCGGGTGCGCTCGCGGACCCAGGCGCTGACGTCGTCGGTGGCGCGCCGGGCGATCCCGGCGAGCACGGCGAGCTGGACGAGCTGCAGGTAGGAGGTGCCCCAGCCGCGGCCCTCGGTGCCGTACCCGGGGCCGAGGACCCGCTCGCGGGGGACGACGACGCCGTGGAACTCGGTGGTGCCGCTGGCGGTGAGGCGCTGCCCGAAGCCGTCCCAGTCGTCGTGCTGCACGACGCCCTGGGCGTCGCCGTCGACGAGCACGGACACGCGCTGCCCGTCGAGGTCGGCGGCGACCAGGATCTGGTCGGCGTAGAGGCTGCCGGTCGAGTAGTACTTGGTGCCGTCGAGGCGGTAGCCGTCGCCGTCGGGGTTCAGGGCGGTGCGGTACCGGTCGATCGCGCCGACGCCGGGCTCGGTGATGGCGTTGCCGACGAGCCGCCCCTCGGCGACGGCCGCCAGCCGGGCGTCGCGGTCCGGGCCCGGGGCGGCCAGCAGCAGGTCGTCGACGTACCACCAGTGCACGCGCAGCGCCTGCGGCAGGTTCGACTCGGCGGCGGCGAGGTCGACGAGCAGCCGGAACTGCTGCCGCACGGTGGCGCCGTAGCCGCCGAGCTCCACGGGCAGCCGCAGGGCACCGAAGCGCTCCGCGCGCAGCGCGGCCACCTCGTCGTGGGCCAGGGTGCGGTGCTGTTCACGGGCGACCGCGCCCTCGGCGATGCGGGCGAACACCGGCGCGAAGACGGCGTCGAGCTGCTCGTCGGTCCAGGCGGCCCGGCCGTCGGTGCCGGTGGGGGCGGGGGAGGTCGTGGTCATGGGGGTCCTTCCGGTGGGGCCGGTGGCGCGCCGCGCACGGTGGCGCGGTGGTGGCGGGGTCGGGGCACGGACGATCGCCGCCGTGCGGGGCCGGTCGCACGGGCGGGTCCGCTCCGCCCTGCGGCAGGCGGCCGGTGGTGGCCGTCGGAGGCTGTCCCGGTGCGACGGGTGCGTGGGGCGGGCGCGGAGCGGATCCGGGTCGGTGGGTGCGCGGCCTCAGCGGCGGCGGAGCGGGCGACGACACAGCGCCGACGCCACGCGCGCGAGGTCGACATGGCCCCGCGTGGTCAACAGCACCGATCCGGTCACGGGGTTCACGGTAGCCGCGACCGGCTCCGCTTCCCAAGGCGTCGGCGACCCGGATCACCGGCGTCCTGCCTGGTGGGAGGCCCGGCCCCGGGCGTCCGGACAGGTGTCCCGTGGGTTGGATAGTCCACTGTGGAGCATGGTGTGACCGTCGTCCCCACCGACTTGCGCCGGCCTGTTCCGCCCTGTTGCGTCTGCCGGATGGGAGTCACGCTGCACTGGTTCCTGCCCACGATGGGCGACGGCCGCCATCTCGTCGGGGGAGGCCACGGGAACGCGACCGGGTCCGCCGGCGCCCTCCGCCCCGCCTCGATCGGCTACCTCACCCAGGTCGCCCGTGCCGCGGAGCAGGCCGGGTTCGACGGTGCCCTCACCCCGACCGGCGCCTGGTGCGAGGACGCGTGGCTCACCACCGCGATGCTCGTGGCCCACACCGAGCGCCTGAGGTTCCTCGTCGCGTTCCGGCCCGGGTCGATCTCCCCGACGCTCGCCGCCCAGCAGGCAGCCACCTTCCAGCGGCACTCCGGCGGCCGGCTGCTGCTCAACGTCGTCACCGGCGGTGAGTCGCGCGAGCAGCGCGCCTACGGCGACTTCCTCGACAAGGACTCCCGCTACGCCCGCACCGGGGAGTTCCTCTCGGTCGTCACCCGGCTGTGGCGCGGCGAGACCGTCGACCTGGACGGCGAGCACGTGCGGGTCGAGCAGGCGTCGCTGTCGCGGCTGCCCGACCCGGTCCCGCCGGTCTACTTCGGCGGCTCCTCACCGGCCGCGGCCCAGGTCGCCGCCGAGCACGCCGACGTCTACCTGACCTGGGGCGAACCGGTCGAGGCGGTCCACGAGAAGATCGAGCGGATCCGCAAGCTCGCCGCAGACCGCGTGCGCACCGTGCGCTTCGGGATCCGGTTGCACGTGATCACCCGCGACACCGCCGACGAGGCGTGGGCGCAGGCGCACCGGCTCCTCGACGCGCTCGACCCCGAGACCATCGCGGGTGTGCAGGCGGGTCTGGCCGCGAGCGAGTCGGAGGGCCAGCGCCGGATGCGCGCGCTGCACGGCGGGGTCAAGACCTCGGTCGAGGAGCTGACGATCGCCCCGAACCTGTGGGCCGGTGTCGGCCTGGTCCGGGGTGGTGCGGGGACCGCGCTCGTCGGCAGCCACACCGAGGTCGCGGATCGGATCGCCGAGTACCACGAGGCCGGCATCGACGAGTTCGTCCTCTCCGGCTACCCCCACCTGGAGGAGGCGTGGTGGATGGGCGAAGGGGTCATGCCGGTGCTGCGCGAGCGCGGCCTGTGGACCCCGCCCGACGGCGTCGCCGAGGTCGACGACGCCGCCCGCTCCGTGCCGTTCGCCGCCGACTACCGCACGTGAACCACGCCGCGCTCGCCGTGGCGCGGCAGGACGACCGGACCCGCCCCACCGATCGGTGGGGCGGGTCCGGCCGGGTCAGGATCCGGAGGGGGCGCGCAGGTCCTCGACCGCGGAGGCCACGTCCACCCGGTTGCGCAGCACGCCGTAGTCGGAGTAGCGGTCGGCCACCCCCTGCAGCTCGGCGACGAGCTCCGGGGACAGCGGCTGGGTGTCGCGCAGCGCCCGCTGCGCCATCAGATCGGAGACGGCGGCGGGCCGTTTGGTCAGCTCCGCGTAGATCGCGGCGTTCTCCCGGGCGTTCTCCCGGGCCCACTGCAGCGCACGGCCGTAGCGCTCGGTGAAGTCGGTCAGGGCCGCGCGGGTGCCCGCGTCCTCCAGCGCCGCGGTGTTGGCGTCGAGGAAGGTCAGCCCGGTACCGAGGCCCTTCGCGTCGCGCAGGACCCGGGCGCCGGACTCCTGCTGGGCGACGGCGGTGTAGGGGTCCCAGGTCGACCAGGCGTCGATCGCCCCGGAGTTCATCGCGGCGGCGGCGTCGACCGGCTGCAGGAACGAGATGGTGACCTCGTCCGGTCGCACCCCGGCCTCCTCCAGCGCGCGCAGCAGCAGGTAGTGCCCGATGCTGCCCTGGGTGGTCGGCGAGACCGTCTTCCCGCGCAGGTCGGCGACCGACCGGATCGGCGAGTCCTTCGGCACGAGCAGCGCCAGCCCGCCCTGGCTGGGGGATCGGGTCGCCTCGACGATCTTGATGCGGTCGGTGGAGGACAGCGCGGTCAGGGTGGGTGCGTCGCCGGCGACGCCGACGTCGATCGCCTCGCTGCGCAGCGCCTCCAGCAGCGGCGCGGCCGCCGGGAACTGTGCCCACTCGACCCGGTACGGCGCGCCGTCGAGCGCGCCGGAGGCGTTGAGCAGGGCCTGCTGGATGCCGGCCTGGTCACCGACCCGCAGGGTGACCTGCGACAGGTCGACCGGGCCGTCGTCGGCGGCGCCGGAGCAGCCGGTCAGCAGCAGCGCCAGCGCTGCGAGCAGGGCGGGCAGGGCGAGCAGCGGACGGCGGGTCACGGGGTGGTCTCCGGGTCGGTGAGCGGGGTGAGCGAGGGCAGGTTCACGACGATCCCCTCCTGCGTGCTGCGGGAGATGACCACGACGGCCGGCACCTCGGGATCGGGGTTCTCCTCGCGGTGCGGGACCCACGGCGGTACGAAAACGTAGTCGCCGGGCTCGGTCTGCAGGACGACCTCACCGGTGCCGTCGTGGAAGACGAACCGGGGCCGGCCGGAGACGACGTAGATGGAGGTCTCGGCCTCACCGTGGTGGTGGTCGCCGGAGTTCGTGGCGGGGGCGACGTGGGTCTCGCCGGTCCAGAGCTTCGAGGAGCCGACGGTCCGCCCGCTCACCGCCTCGCGGCGGGACATCCCACTGGTATGGGCGGTGTCGGCGGACAGCTCCGAGCCGCGGACCAGGTGCACCCTGGCGTGGTCGGGCGGGGTGGGGGCGAGGTCGGGGTGGAACGGGTCGGTCCCCTGCGGGTGCGTGGTCACCGGGTATCGCCCTCCAGGGCGGTCAGGGTGCGGGTGGTCAGGAAGTCCGCGACGGTGCGCTCCAGGTCCGCCCACAGCGGGGCGGCCGGACCGGTGTCGCGGACCGAGGCGATCGAGCCCTCGGTGGCGCGCACGACGTCGGCGACGGTGATCTCCGCGGCCGGGCGGGCCAGCCGGTAGCCGCCCTCGCAGCCGCGACGACTGGTCACCAGACCGGCCCGGCGCAGCGCGAGCATCACGTTGACCAGGGAGTTCAGCGGGACACCTCGGGCGCGGGCCATCGCGTCGCAGGTGACGGTCGCACCGTCGGCGGCGACGAGCTCGGCGAGTGCGCGCATCGCGTGGTCGAGCCGCGCGGAGACGTTCAGTGGCGCGGCGCGGCGCGACCGGGCGGGCCCCGCCGCGGCGGTCGGCGCCTCCTCGGCGAAGCGGGCACCCTTGGCGAGGCGTTCGAGGAACTGCACGAGCCGCGCGGCGACGATCCGGTGGAACTGGTCGTTCAGCACGTCGTGCACCCCGTCGACGACGACGGCCACGTCGTCGCCCGGACGGGTCAGCGACCGGATCCCGGCGACCGGGGCGACCGGGTCGGCGTCGCCGTGCAGCCACAGCACCGCCGCGTCGGGCAGCGGGTCGGAGGGCGGCGGGGGCGGGACCTGCGCGAGCGCGCCCCAAGCGAAGTCGGGGTCGGACTCGAGGAGCCCGCGGTGCACCGGGCAGGCGGTCCGGGCGTCGAGCTCCCGGGCCCGGTCCGCGGGCGGCTCGCCCGGGGCGCCCGTGGGCAGCCCGGCCAGCACGAGCCCGTCCGGGCGGACGGCCCCGGCCAGCTCCCAGGCGCGCAGCGCGCCGGTGTCGGACCCGAGCAGCACCCGGGCCCCGGTCGCGCCGGCCAGTGCGGCGGTGACCTCGTCGGCCCCGGCACCGGGAGCGGGCACGGCGAGGGTCCACCCGTCGACGGCGAGCCGCCGCCCGAGGCGGGCGTAGAGGCCGGGGTGCTCGCCCCGGCCGGTCAGGACGGCGACGGTGCCGCGCGAGGTCCCCTCAGGGGTCCACACCGTGCCGGTGGTGGCGGGTGCGCTCACGCGGGGACCCCCACCCCGGCGGCCGCGCCGCGTCGGGCGAGCTCGGCGCGCACGGCGGGCAGCAGCTCGCGGCCGTAGCGGCGGGCGTCGTCGATCGGGTCGTAGCCGCGGATGAGCAGCGTGCTGACGCCGATGTCGACGTAGTCGGCGAGCGCCGCGGCGACGGTGTCCGGGGTGCCGACCAGGGCGGTGGAGTTCCCGGCCGCGCCGGAGGCCGCCGCGGTGGCCGTCCACAGGCAGCGGTCGTGCAGCTCCCCGGCCTCGGCGGCGGCGAGCAGGCGCTGCGACCCGACGTTGGCCGGGGCCCCCGGCTCGCGCATCCGGGTGCCGGTGAACGAGCCGTGCCCGCCGCGGGCGGCGACGATCCGGTCGCGGACGTCGTGGGCGCGGGCCCAGGCCTGCTCCTCGGTGTCGCCGAGGATCGGGCGGAACGACACGCTGATCCGGGGCGCCTCGGAGCGGCCCGCGGCGCGGGCGGCCTCGTGCACCCGGGCGATCTGCTCGGCGGTCCCGGCCAGCGGCTCGCCCCACAGCGCGAAGACGTCGGCGTGCCGCCCGCCCACCCGGTACGCGGCCTCGGAGGACCCGCCGAAGTACACCGGGATCGGGCCGTGCGGGCGGATCTCCTGGGCGACTCCGGCGACCCGGTAGTGCTCGCCGGCGTGGTCGAAGGGCTCGCGCTCGGTCCAGGCCCGGCGCACGACCGCGAGGTACTCGTCGGTGCGGGCGTAGCGCTCGTCCTTGCCGAGCCAGTCGCCGTCGCGACGCTGGTCGGTGTCGCTGCCCCCGGAGATGACGTGCATCGCGACCCGGCCACCGCCGCTGAAGTGGTCGAGCGTCGCGTACTGCCGCGCGGCCAGGGTGGGGGCGGTGAAGCCGGGCCGGTGCGCCACGAGGAAGCCGAGCCGGTCGGTGTGCGCGGCCGCGTACGCGGCGACCTGCAGCCCGTCCGGGGTGGACGACGAGTGGCCGATGAGGACCTTGTCGAAGCCGGCCTCCTCGTGGACGGCGGCGAACCGGCGCACGAGCGCCGGGTCGAGGACCGGGCCGGTGGCCGGCAGGATCTCCGAGACCTCCTGGGTCCCGATCATGCCGATGAACTCGATGCTCATGTGCGCTCCTGGGGTCGGTGCACGCCGAGGCGTCCGAGCAGGTCGGCACGCAGGCGCTGGAAGTCGGGGTCGGTGACGTCGCGGGGGCGGGGGAGGTCCACCGGTGCGTCGTGCGCGATCCGGCCGCCGTCCATCACCAGGACGCGGTCGGCGAGCACGAGCGCCTCCTCGACGTCGTGGGTCACGAGCAGCACCGCGCACCGGTGGCGCTGCCACAGCTCGTCGACGAGCCCGCGGGCGGTGATCCGGGTGAGCGCGTCGAGCGCGGAGAACGGCTCGTCGAGCAGCAGCAGGTCCGGGTCACGGACGAGGGCGCGGGCCAGCGCCGCGCGCTGGGCCTCGCCGCCGGAGAGGACCTTGGGCCACACGTCGGTGCGGTGGGCGAGGCCGACCTCGGTCAGAGCGGCCTCGGCGCGGGCGCGGTCGGGGCGCCCGGGCAGGCCGAGCACGACGTTGCGCCACACCTTCTTCCACGGCAGCAGGCGCGGCGCCTGGAATCCGACGGCCCGTCGGCGGGCGACGGTGACCTCGCCGCTGACGTCGTTGTCGAGGTCGGCCAGGATCCGCAGCAGGGTGGACTTGCCGCAGCCCGAGGCCCCGAGCAGCGCCACGAACTGTCCGGGCTCGATGTCCAGGTCGAGGTCGGTCAGGACGGCCCGGTCACCGAAGTGCCGGCTCAGGCCACGGACCGACACGGGTCGTGCGGTGGTGCTCACCGTCCGCTGAACGCCGGTCGCCACGACAGCAGCCCCCTCTCCAGGGTGCGCACGACGAGGTCGCCGACCAGGCCGAGCACCGCGTAGAGCGCGAGGCAGACGACGATCACGTCGGTCTGGAAGAACTCCCGGGCGGTGTTCATCTCGTAGCCGATCCCGGAGGTGGCGTTGATCGTCTCGCCGAAGACTAGGGCGAGCCACGCGGTGCCCAGCGCGTAGCGCAGACCCACCAGGAACTGGGGCATCGCCGAGGGCAGGATCACGTGGCGGACCTGACCGAACCAGCCGAGCCCCAGGGTGCGGGCGGCCTCGACGAGGGTCGCGTCGACGTTGCGGATCCCGCCGAACAGGTTCATGTAGAGCGGGAAGGTCACGGCGAGCGCGATGAGCGCGATCTTGGGTTCCTCGCCGATGCCGAACCAGATGATCAGCAGCGGGATGAGCCCGATGACGGGCACCGTGCGCAGCATCTGCACGGGCGCGTCGATCACGTCCTCGCCGCGGCGGAACAGCCCGGACAGGGTGGCGAGCAGCACGGCGGCGACGAGGCCGATCGCGATGCCGGACAGCACTCGCACGCTCGACACGGCCACCGCGCTCTGCAGCGCGCCGTCGGCCCACATCTCGGCGGCGGTGACCGCGACGGTCACGGGCGAGGCGAGGACGTCGCGGGGAAGGACCCCGGTGCTCGACAGCACCTGCCACAGCACGATGAGCACGACCGGGGAGGCGGTCTTGACCACCCAGCGGGGCACCCGGTCCGGGCCTCGGGTGTGGCGGGTGCGGAGGGTCTCGACCTCGGGTGGGGAGCTGGTGCGTTCCCGTTCGGAGGTGGTCGTCATGGGGGCTCCTGGGACTCGGAGGGCATGCCCGACCGGCCCGGTGGCCGGTGCGGCTCGGGCGGTGCGGATGCCGGATGCGGATGCCGGACGTGGAGGTCCGGTGCGGAGGTCGGTGCCGGACGGACGTGGCGGTGTGGTGCGGGTGGGCCGTCGCCGGGCGGGTCGGGTGCACGTGGTGCGCCGGCGGTGCCGGCACGCCGTGGCTCGACGCGTCGGGCGGCACGGCGGGCCGGTGCCCTCGCGTCGACCGGTGGGATCAGTGCTGCCGGGCGGTCCGGTGCGTCGGTGGGTCCGGTGCGGCGGCGCTGTGGGGAACCGGCCCCACCGCCCCGGAACGAGGTGGACTCCGGCGGGATCCGTCCCGGTGGGCCGGGCGCCGGGACGGCACCGCGGTCGTGGTTCGCCGGTGGTGCGGTCGCGGTCACCGTCGGGTGCCGCGGTCGGCCGGGCGGTGCGGTCGGCGGTGCGGCGCGGCGGGACCGGTGTCAGGACCGACAGAGCGCCGACGCGACGCGCGCGAGGTCGATGTGCGCGCGCGTGGTCAGCGGAACCGGAACGGACATACGGTGACGGTAACCGCCCCGCGTCTGAAACCCAACCTCTGGAGTTGGGATTGGGGTCACGGCGTTTCGGCTGGTGGGAACGGTTCTGATCGCCCGTCCGGACACCCGGGCAGCACACGTCACGAGCGGGGCCGTCCGTACGGGGTGCGTACGGACGGCCCGCTCGGGTACCGGCGGGTCAGACGGTGAGGGCGAGCCCCCGGGCCCGCAGCACCCGTCGCTCCAGGGGGCGGAAGACCAGCAGCTCCACCCCGATGCCGACGATGAGGATCAGCAGGATCGCGGCGAACACCTGGACGATGTCGTTCACGTCGGCGCCGTTCTTCAGGTAGGCGCCGAGCCCGACCCCCAGCGCCGGGCCGGCGGCGATGATCTCCGCGGCCATCAGCGAGCGCCAGGAGAACGCCCAGCCCTGCTTGCAGCCCGCGAGGTAGCCGGGCAGCGCCGCGGGGAGCAGCACGTAGCGGGCCATCTGGTAGCCCGTCGCGCCCAGCACCTGGCCGGCCCGCGGCAGGATCGGCGGCACCTGGTCGATCCCCGCCACCAGGCCGTTCGCGATCGAGGGGACCGAGCCGAGCAGCACGACGAAGAAGATCGTGGTGTTGGTCAGCCCGAACCACAGCACCGCGGCCGGCACCCAGGCCACCGACGGCAGCGACTGCAGGCCGGTGAGCAGCGGGCCGATCGCGGACCGGATCACCGGCACCTTGGCGACCAGGACGCCGAGCGGGGTGGCGATCACCAGGGCGAGCAGGAAGCCGAGCGCGGCCCGGCTGATCGAGGTCCACAGGATCGACCAGATCTCGCCGCTGGCGACCGTCGCGCCGAACGCCTCGGCCACCGCGCCCGGTGCGGGCAGCTTGTACTCCGGTGTGACCGCCGACGCCCAGACGATCTGCCAGACCAGGACGATCAGGGCGAGCGCGACGAGCGGTGGCAGCCAGGTCCGCAGGAACCGCTGCCACCACGGGGTGGTGCGCTCGACCGGGGTGTCGAGGGCGTCGAGCCCGGCGACCGCGGCGGCGGAGTCCCGGTCGTTGTCGACCACCGTCATCGAGGAGTCCTCACGCGGCATGGCTGGTGATCACCTGCCGCAGTCGTCCGGTGATGTCGTCGTGCAGCTCGGCCTGGGCCTCGGCGTCGTGTCCGTCGGTGGGCACCGACCATTCGCGGACCACGGTGCCGGGGCGCGAGGACAGCAGCACGACCCGCTCGGCCAGCCGGACCGCCTCGCGCACGTCGTGGGTGACGAACACGATCGTCGTGCCGGTGGCCCGCCAGACCCGCAGGAGCTCGCCCTGCAGCACGTCACGCGTGATCGCGTCGAGCGCGGCGAACGGCTCGTCCATCAGCAGCAGCCCGCCGGTGCCGGGCTCGTCGCCGAGTCCGGTCGCGGCGGCGAGCGCCCGGGCCAGCGACACGCGCTGGCGCATGCCACCGGACAGCTCGTGCGGCCGCTTCCCGCCCACGCCCTCCAGGCGGACCAGGGTGAGCAGCTCCTCGGCCCGCTCACGCCGGGCCACCCGGCCGTGCCCGGCGAGCTTGAGCGGCAGCTCGACGTTGCGCAGCGCGGTCAGCCACGGCATGAGCGCGGCCTCCTGGAACATGAACGACGGTCGGGCGGACCCCACCGCGACCTCGCCCGCGGTCGGCTCGTCGAGCCCGGCGAGCAGGTTGAGCAGCGTCGACTTGCCGCAGCCGGAGGCGCCGAGCACGCAGACGAACTCGCCGTCGCCGACCCGCAGGTCGATCCCGTTGAGCGCGGTCACCGCCCCGGGGCCGGTGCCGAAGGTCTTGGCGACCCCCGACAGCTCCACGGCCGTGTCGCGGGCCGGGGGGCGCCGGGTGGTGAGATCGACGGTCATCGGTGGTTCCCCTCGTCGGTCGGGATGGTCAGTTCGCGGCGGCGAGACCGGCCGGGTCCACGGCGGCCTCCCCGGAGCCGGTGCGGACCGCGTCGATCGCGGTCGGGGCGAGGAAACCGGTCAGGTTCGCCTCGCTCTGCGCGATGCCGGCGGTGACGGAGTCCTTCGCCAGCTGCGGGAAGGTCGAGGCGAGCGGGTCGGTGTCGAAGGACAGCTCGGTGAAGGCGCGGTCGAGGATGTTCGCGGCCAGGGGCTTGCCGGTGATCTCGCCGATCGCGGCGTTGGAGACGGTCTTGGCCTGCGCCGGGTCGCTGCGGATGAAGGAGATGGCGGCCTGCTCGCCGCGCAGGATCGCCTCGACGGTCTGCGGGTGCTGCTGCAGGAACTCGGTCCGGGCGATGACGACGGTGGTCGGGAAATTGCCGTCCGGCCACAGGGACTTCTCGTCGACCAGCACCTTCGCGCCGGCGTCGACCAGGCGCGAGCTCCACGGCTCGGGCAGCCACCCGCCGGCGAGCTTGCCCTGCTTGAACAGGTCGAGGGTCTGCGGGTTGTCGATGTTCTGGACGGTCACCGCGTCCGGGCCGTCCCCGATCGGGAGGTTGTTCTCCTTGAGCCAGGTCTTGAAGGCGATGTCCTGGGTGTTGCCCAGCTGCGGCGTCGCGATGATCTTGCCCTTGAGCTGCTCGGGCGAGGTGATGTCCGGGCTGGTCACCAGCTGGGCCCCGGCCGAGGTGGAGCCGGCGACCAGGCGCACGGCCTCGCCGTTCGACTTGGTGAAGGCGTTGATCGCCGGGCCGGAGCCGATGAACGCGACGTCGATCGAGCCGCCGAGCAGGGCGTTGACCTGGTCCGGGCCGGCGTTGAAGGTCTGGGTGGTGAGCTTCGTGCTGCCCAGCTCCTTGGCGAACAGGCCCTGCTTCACCCCGACCAGCGCGGGGGCGTGGGTGATGTTCGGGAAGTAGCCGACGCGGACCTCGGCGGCGGGGGAGGTGGCACCTGCGGCGGTGGTGCTCTCGGCGGCGCGGGAGCAGCCGGCCATGAGTCCGAGCGCGGTCAGCAGCGCGAGCAGGACGGCGGCGGTGCGCACCCGGGAGCCGGGGCGCAGGACGTGCGGGGACATCGCGGGACGGGGTCCTTCCGTGGTGGGCGGTGGGCGGTCGGGACGACCGCGGCGCGCCGGGTCCGGCCGGCCGGGACGGCGTGCCGGGATGCAGGACGGGTGGCGGGCCGGACTGGTGCCGGCGGGCGGTCCCGATTCCGGCGGATGCGTCGGACGCCGGACGTGTGGCGTTACCGTCCGTGGGAGAGCGGGGACCGGTACGGCTCGGTCAGCGACAGAG
This sequence comes from Pseudonocardia sp. HH130629-09, assembly GCF_001294645.1. NCBI lineage: Bacteria > Bacillati > Actinomycetota > Actinomycetes > Pseudonocardiales > Pseudonocardiaceae > Pseudonocardia > Pseudonocardia sp. HH130629-09. The sequence goes on along the minus strand of NZ_CP011868.1, from coordinate 3,869,417 downwards.
CTCGCTGTAGGCGGGGGCGCGCCGGCTCGGCCAGAACGGCTCGAGGCCGGTCGGACGCACCGGCACCGCACGCCGTGCGGCTCGGGCCGGCTGGTGGGGGGAGGGCTCGGTCGCACCCTCTGCGAACCGGTGGGGGCGCGAGGGCGTCCGTCGGCTCGTCGTCACCCGACCAGGGTGCGTCGTGGTCACCTCCCCGGACAACCTGGTGTCCACCCCCCAGGAAAGCGACCGGCTTGTCCGGACAGGTCGGGCCGGTTCGGCGTCCCGATTCCGCCGGTCGGGAGCTTCGGTGCGGCGGGCATCACTGGGCCGGCTCCGCGGGTTGACACCATCGGGCACGGGCTCCCTACAGTCGGGGTGCACACCATCCGGAGCGGCCGAGAGACCCGGCTCGACGACGCCGCAGCAACCCCCCGCAGCAGCGGGTGCGGGTGCTCCAGCCGGGTTCGATGGAGGAGATCATGCGGTCGATCGCGGAGCAGGTTCGCGGCGCGCACCACCCTCGGTACCGGCGCCACGTCGACCTGATGCGGGTGGCCGGCGCGACCTGTCGGGCCTGACACCGCCCCGTCCCGCGCTGCGCGTCGCCCGTCGGCGCCCCGCCGGCGGTGGCGTCCGCCCCCATGACGTCCCACCCGTTCCGTCGCACCCCCGTGCGACGAGGAAGCGATGCCCTCATGTCCACAACGGACACCTCAGGCCGGCCGCTGCACCTGGCCGTCGCGCTCGACGGCGCCGGCTGGCACCCCGCCGCCTGGCGCGAGCCCGGCGCCCGGCCCGGCGAGCTGTTCACCGCGCGCTACTGGGCCGGCCTCGCCCGCACCGCCGAGCGCGGGCTGCTCGACCTGCTCACGATCGAGGACGGGTTCGGCCTGCAGTCCGGGGACCACCTCCACGGGGAACCGCGACGTACCGACCGGGTCCAGGGACGCCTCGACGCCTCGCTGGTCGCCGCCTTCCTCGCCCCGCTGACGTCGCGGATTGGGCTTGTCCCGACCGTCACCACCACCCACACCGAGCCGTTCCACGTCGCGTCGGCGCTGGCCACCCTCGACCACGACAGCCACGGCCGTGCCGGCTGGCGGGTGCAGACCTCGGTCCGCGCCGACGAGGCCGCCCACTTCGGCCGCCGCACCGTCCCCGGGCTGCGTCGCGCCGATCTCGACACCGCGGCCGGCCGCGCGCTGGTCGCCGAGCTGTTCGGGGAGGCCGCCGACGTCGTCGAGGTCGTGCGCCGGCTGTGGGACTCCTGGGAGGACGACGCCGAGATCCGCGACGCGCTCACCGGGCGCTTCGTCGACCGCGACAAGCTGCACCGGGTCGACTTCGCCGGGGAGCACTTCGGCGTCGCCGGCCCCTCGATCGTGCCGCGCCCGCCGCAGGGCCAGCCGCTGGTCCTGTCACTGGCCCACGGCTACGAGCCGGCGTTGCTCGCCGCCCGGGTCGGCGACGTCGTGGCCACCACCCCGCACGACGCCGACGACGCCGCCCGCATCGTCGTCCAGGTCCGCTCCGCCGAGGCCGCGGCGGGCCGCACCGCACCGCCGCTGCGCATCCTCGGCGACGTGGTCGTGGTGCTCGCCGACACCCAGCGCGCCGCCCGCGAGCGGCTCGCCCGGCTCGACGCACTCGACCCGCTCTCCTCCGACGCCGCGATCCTCGCCACCACCCCCGCCGGGCTCGCCGACACCCTGCTGTCCTGGCGCCGCGCCGGGCTCGACGGCTACCGGCTGCGCCCGGCCGTCCTGCCGACCGACCTCGACGCCGTCGTCGACGGCCTGGTCCCCGAGCTGCAGTCCCGCGGCGCGTTCCGCACCGCCTACGGCGAGACCATCCTGCGCGAGCGCTTCGGGGTGCCCAGACCCGCCAGCCGCTACGCCGCCGGGGCCGGGTCCGCCGTCGTCCCGACCTTCTCCGGAGCGACCGCATGAGCAACAGGAAGCAGATCGTGCTCGGCGCCTACTTCCCGGGCGTCAACCACGACACCGTCTGGAGCGACCCGGCCTCGGGCAGCCACATCGCCTGGGAGTCGTTCGAGCACTGGGCGCGCACCGCCGAGCGTGGGCGCCTCGACCTGCTCTTCCTCGCCGAGGGCCTGCGGCTGCGCACCCGCGGCGGGGAGATCTTCGACCAGGACGTCGTCGGACGCCCGGACACCTTCACCGTGCTCGCCGCGCTGGCCGCGGTCACCGAGCACATCGGTCTGGCCGGGACGATCAACTCCACCTTCAACGAGCCCTACGAGCTGGCCCGCAAGTTCGCGACGCTGGACATCCTCTCCGGCGGGCGCGCGGCGTGGAACGTCGTCACCAGCTCCGACGCCCCCACCGGCGAGAACTTCCGCCGCGGCGCCTACCTCGGCCACCACCAGCGCTACGAGCGCGCCGGGGAGACCCTCGCCGCGGTCCGGGCGCTCTGGGACTCCTGGGGTTCCGACGCCGTCGTCGCCGACCCCGCGTCGGGCACCTTCCTGCGCGACGGCCACGTCGGCGACTTCGCGGTCTCGGGCAACCAGTTCGACATCGCCGGGCGCTTCACCACCCCGCGCAGCCCGCAGGGCCACCCCGTCGTGCTGCAGGCCGGGGAGTCCCCGGCCGGTCGCGACTTCGCCGCCGCGTCCGCCGACGCGATCTTCTCCCGGTACCAGAAGTTCGACGAGGCCCGCGCCTTCTACGACGACGTCAAGGCCCGGGTCCGCAAGGCCGGCCGCGACCCCGACGAGGTGCGGATCCTGCCCAGCGCCGGCGTCGTGCTCGGCGACACAGACACCGAGGCCCGCGAGCGTCACGAGCACATCCACGACCAGCAGGTCGACCCGTGGACCTCGATCGTGCTGGCCGAGATGGTCTGGAACCGCGACCTGTCCGGCCACGACCCGGACGGACCGCTGCCCGACGTCGAGCCCACCCCCGAGGCCCCGAAGTGGATCGAGGGCCGGGCCCCGCTGACCCAGGACGCGCACGCCACGGTCGCCGCCTGGCGCGAGCTCGCCGACGCCCACGGGTACTCGCTGCGCGAGACGGTCAAGCACGTGTTCGACCGCGCCGTGTTCGTCGGGACCCCCGAGCACGTGGCCGACGAGATCGACCGCTACGTCCAGAACGACGCCTCCGACGGGTTCATCCTCGGCTCCCACGTCAGCCCGTCCGGCCTCGACGAGATCGTCGACCGGGTGGTGCCGATCCTGCAGGAGCGCGGGGTGTTCCGGACCGACTACACCCCGGGTGCGACGCTGCGGGAGAACCTCGGTCTCGCGCACCCGTCGCGGTTCGGCGAGCGCCACACCCCGGCCGTGACGGCGTGAGCCGCCGGTTCGGGTCCCGGCGGGGCGTGACCGCCGGCCGCTGCGCGGTGCTGCTCGTCACCACCACGCTGGTCCTCACGGCCTGCGGCTCGGGCGCCGGCGACGCCGGCGACGATGCCGGGCCGCCCCGTCCCGGCGGCACCCTGGTGTTCGCGGTGTCCTCGGACCAGGGTTGCGCCGACCCGCAGCAGGTGCAGAGCAACGACTCGATCTACTCGCTGCGCCAGATCGTCGACTCGCTCACCGACCAGGACCCGTCCACCGGGGGGATCGTGCCGTGGCTGGCGACCCGCTGGTCGTCGAACGCCGACGCCACCGCCTGGACCTTCACCCTGCGCCAGGGCGCCACCTTCTCCGACGGCGCCCCGGTCGACGCGGCCGCGGTCAGGGCCAACTTCGACCGGGTCGGCTCGCTCGGCGCCCGCGGCAGCCTGCCCAAGGGCTACCTGGCCGGGTACGTCGGCACCGACGTCGCGAGCCCGACCGAGTTCACCGTCCGGTTCTCCCGGCCCAACGTGCAGTTCCTGCAGGGCACCTCCACCCACAGCCTCGGCCTGCTCTCCCCGGCCAGCGCCGCCCGCTCCGACGACGAGCGCTGCGCGGGCGTCGCCGGCTCCGGGCCGTTCACCCTCGAGCGCTACGCCACGAACGACGTCACCGTGCTCGCCAAGCGGGCCGGCTACGACTGGGGCTCGCAGCTGTTCACCCACCCCGGCGAGGCCTGGCTCGACCGGGCCGAGTTCCGCGTCGTCCCCGAGTCCGGGGTGCGGGCGGGCAGCGTGCAGTCCGGCGAGGTCGACGCGATCGCCAGCGTCGGCCAGCAGGACGAGGGCCCGCTCACCGCCGCGGGCGTGCAGCTCCCGGCCCGGCCGAACCCCGGCCTGCCGTTCGGGATCACCTTCAACCAGGGCACGCCGCTCGGTGCCGACGCCGCCGTCCGGGAGGCGGTGAGCCGGGGCATCGACCGCAACGAGGTCGTCGCCGCGGTGTACCCGAGCCAGACCCGCGCGGCGACGAGCCCGCTGTCGTCGACGACGCCGTCCTACGCCGACCAGTCCGCGCTCGTCGGCTACGACCCGGCCGCCGCGACCGCTGCACTCGACCGCGCCGGCTGGGTGCCCGGTCCGGACGGCATCCGTGCCAAGGGCGGGCAGCGGCTGACCGTGCCGCTGACCTTCGCGCAGAACATCGGCACGACCAAGCCCGCGCTGGAGCTGATCCAGCAGCAGCTGCGCCGGATCGGGATCGACCTGCAGCTGCGCGAGGTCCAGATCGCCGAGACCCAGGCCGTCCTCGACGGCGGTGACTTCGTCGCCGCGTGGGGCAACCTGACCCGGGCCGACCCGGACATCCTGCGGTCGACCTACGGCACCGACGGAGTCAACCGGTACCGGCTGCCCGACGGGCCGCTGCAGGCGCCGTTGCTGGCCCAGGCCGCGACGGTGGACCCCGCGCGGCGCGCGGCACTCGTCGGGCAGGCGCAGGCGCTGCTCGCGCAGCGGTTCGACACCGCGCCCGTCGTCGAGCTCACCACCGTGCTCGGCGTCGGCCCGGACGCGCACGGGGTCGCGTTCGACGCGTCCTCGCGCATCCAGCTCCACGGCGCCTGGAAGTCCGACGCGCGATGACCCTTCCCTACCTGCTGCGCCGCCTCGGGCTCGCCGCCGTCGTGCTGTGGGCGGCGTGGACGGTCAGCTTCGTCGTGCTGTATCTGCTGCCGGGTGACCCGGTCGCGACCATGGCGTCGGCGTCGGACGGCGAGCCGGTCTCCCCGGCCGAGCTCGCCGCCCTGCGTGCCCGCTACGGCCTGGACCAGCCGCTGCCGGTGCAGTACGTGACCAAGCTGTGGGCCGCGCTGCACGGTGACCTCGGGACCTCCTTCGTCAGCGGGCAGGACGTGCGGACCGCCGTCGCCGAGGCGCTCCCGCCGACCCTGCAGATCGCCGCGGCCGGGCTGGTCGTGGCGGTCGTCGCGGGCACCGCGGTCGCCGTCGCAGCGACCTGGGTCCGGTCGCCGTGGCTGCGGCAGGTGCTGGCGTCGCTGCCGTCGCTGGCGGTGTCGCTGCCGGTGTTCTGGGTCGGGCTGATGCTGGTGCAGCTGTTCTCGTTCTCCCTCGGCTGGCTGCCGTCGGTCGGCGACCGCGGTCCGGAGTCGCTGGTGCTGCCCGCGGTCACCCTCGGGCTCCCGACCGGCGCGCTCGTCGCCCAGGTGCTGGCCAAGAGCCTCACCCAGGCACTGGACTCGCCCTACGTCACCACCGCCCGCGCCAAGGGCGTCGGCGAGGCCGCGGTGCACCTGCGCCACGCGCTGGGCAACGCCGCGATCCCCGCCCTCACCGTCCTCGGCTACGTCGTCGGCAACGTGCTCGCCGGGTCCGTCGTCGTCGAGACAGTGTTCACCCGACCCGGCCTGGGCCGGCTCACCGTCGCCTCGGTCGGGGCGCAGGACATCCCCGTGGTGCAGGGCATCGTGTTGTTCGCGGCACTCGCGTTCGTCGTGGTCAACCTGCTCGTCGACCTGGCCTACCCGCTGCTCGACCCGCGGGTCGCCGTCGCCTCCGGGAACTCCCGATGACCCTGCTCGACCGCGACCTGGCCACCCCGGCCCCCGCGCCCGGCACGGAGCCGGTTCCGGCCCCGCGCCGCCCGGCGGCCCGGCTCGGCCGCCTCCTGCGGGCCCGGCCCGGGCTCGTGCTCGCCGCGGCGATCGTGCTGCTGGTGCTGACCGCGGCCTTCGTGCCGTCGCTGCTCGCCCCCGGCGACCCCGCCGTCGGCGACACCGCACGCCGGCTGTCCCCGCCCGGACCGGGCCACTGGTTCGGCACCGACCACCTCGGCCGCGACGTGTGGACCCGCGTCGTGCACGGCGCCTCGCTGTCGCTGCAGGCCACGGTGATCGCGGTCGCCGTCGCGCTCGTCGCGGGCGGGCTGATCGGGCTGGTCGCCGGGTTCGCCGGTGGCTGGGTCGACGAGGTCCTCATGCGCGGCGTCGACGTGCTGCTCGCCATCCCGGCGATCCTGCTGTCGCTCGCGCTCATCACCGCGCTCGGCTTCGGCACGGTGAAGGTGGCGATCGCGGTCGGCGTGGCGAGCGTCGGGAGCTTCGCCCGGGTGATGCGTGCCGAGACCCTGCGGGTGCGCCGCGCCCTCTACGTCGAGGCCGCCCGCGCCGTCGGCACCCGCTGGTACGTCTCGCTGTGGCGTCACGTCCTGCCCAACGCGGCCGGACCGGTCGCCGTGCTCGCGGTGCTGGAGTTCGGGCTGGCGATCCTCGCGGTGTCCGCGCTGAGCTTCCTCGGCTACGGCGCCCCGCCACCGGCCTCGGAGTGGGGCTCGCTGGTCGCCGACGGCCGGAACTACCTGGCCGTCGCCTGGTGGGTGTGCGCGATGCCGGGCCTCGTCATCGCCGCGACCGTGCTGTCGGTCAACCGGATCGCCCGGGCCCTGGACGGCGAGTGGAGGCGGGCGGCATGAGCGCCCTGCTGGAGGTGACGGGCCTGGAGGTCGCCTACGCCGCCGGTGGCGGGACGGTGCACGCCGTGCGCGGCGTCGACCTGACCGTCGCGCCCGGGGAGGTCGTCGCCGTCGTCGGGGAGTCCGGGTCGGGCAAGACCACCCTGGCGTCCGCGGTGCTCGGGCTGCTGCCCGCCGCAGGGTCGGTCACCGCGGGCACGGTCGCACTCGACGGCGCCGTCCTCACCGGGCTGTCCGAGCGCGCCTACCGGTCGGTGCGCGGAGCCCGGATCGGGTTCATCCCGCAGGACCCGGGTGTCGCGCTGAACCCCGTGCAGAAGGTCGGTGTGCAGGTCGCCGAGGGCCTGCGCGCCCACGGGCTCGCCGACCGCCGCACGGCCGCGGCCCGCGCCGTCGAGCTGCTGGCCGCGGCCGGTCTCGACGATCCGGGGACCCGCGCCCGGCAGTTCCCCCACCAGCTGTCCGGCGGGATGCGCCAGCGGGTGCTCATCGCGATCGCCCTCGCCGCCGGACCCTCGCTGGTCGTCGCCGACGAGCCGACCAGCGCGTTGGACGCGACCGTCGCCCGCCGGATCCTCGACCACCTCGACGCGCTGCGCCGCGAGCGGGGCACCGCGCTGCTGCTGATCACCCACGACCTCGCCGTCGCCACCGACCGGGCCGACCGGATCGTCGTGATGCGGCATGGTCGGGTCGTCGAGCAGGGCACCCCGGCCGAGCTGCTCGCCGGGGCGCAGGACCCCTACACCCGGGAGCTGCTCGCCGCGGCCCCCGGTCTCGCGATCACCGCCCCGCCGGTGCTGCCGCCCGTCGACACGGCGGGGACCCCGGTCGCGGAGGTCCGCGACCTGGTCAAGGAGTTCCCGCTGCCGCGGGCGCGCGGGTCCTGGACGCGGCGCACCCACCGCGCCGTGGACGGGGTGTCGTTCACGATCGCCCGCGGCGAGACCGTCGCGCTGGTCGGGGAGTCCGGCTCGGGCAAGTCGACGACGGCGCGGTTGCTGCTACGCCTGGAGGACCCCACCTCCGGGCAGGTGCTCCTCGACGGCGAGGACGTCACCCGTGTCCGCGGCGAGGCGTGGCGTCAGCTGCGCCGCCGCGCCCAGCTGATCTACCAGAACCCCTACGCCTCGCTGGACCCCCGGTTCGCCGTCCGCGAGATCGTCACCGAGCCGCTGCGGGCGTTCTCCGTCGGGTCGGCCGCCGAGCAGGCCGACCGGGCCGCGGAGCTCGTCGACCGGGTCGCGCTGCCGGCCGGGGTGCTCGATCGGCGGCCCGAGGAGCTGTCCGGGGGACAGCGCCAGCGGGTCGCGATCGCCCGCGCGCTCGCGCTCTCGCCGGACCTCGTCGTCGCCGACGAGCCGGTGTCCGCGCTGGACGTCTCGGTGCAGGCCCAGGTGCTCGAGCTGCTCGCCGAGCTGCAGCAGCGCGACGGCCTGTCCTACCTGTTCATCTCGCACGACCTCGCCGTGGTGCGGCGGGTCGCGCACCGTACCGGCGTCCTGCGCGACGGACGGCTCCGCGAGCTGCGGCCCACCGCGGAGCTGTTCGACGACCCGCAGGACGAGTACACCGCAGAGCTGCTCGCCGCGATCGCCGGTAGGAAAGCCGCGGCGTCGTGAGCTGGTACATCGAAACCGTCCTGTCCCGGCGGCGTCACATCGACTACGTGCGGATCTCCTCGACGCTGTGTCGTCGCGGCCGATCGACCCGACCGATCGACCCCGACAGCCACGTCACCAGGAGACATCCCATGAGCGTTCCGACCCTGCCCACCACCGATCCGGGTACCCAGCTGCTCGACGGGCTCGACGCCCTCGTGCGGCGCCACCGCGCGCTGCGTGGCGGCGGCGACCCCGTCAACGACGCCCTGCACGCCGAGCTGATCACCGCCGAGGTGGCCCAGCAGCTCGCGGCGGCCCGCACGGCGCTGCGTCGCCGACCGCGCGTCGCCTGATCCCCGCCCGCCGGGACGCGGCACGCCCGTCGCGTCCCGGCGGACCCGGGGACGACGCCGAGATGCAGCTCAAGGGGCGCGGAGTGACCCCGTGCGCCCGCTGGGCTGCATCTCGGCGGGCGGGGGAGCGCGCCACGGCGCCACCGGGCGGCCGGCGTACGGCCACCGCCCGGGCGCGGTACTGCTCAGGACCTCGCGATCCGGCCGAGGACGGCCACGGTGCGGGCCCGCTCGGCGGCGTCGCCCAGCGGGCTGACCAGCAGGTCGGTGGCGCCGGCGTCGGCGTAGCGGGCGATCCCGGCCGCGATCGTGTCCTCGTCCCCGGCGACGACGAGCCCGCCCGGGGAGCTCAGCCCCTCCCGTTCCAGCACCCCGGCGTAGGACGGCAGCCGGGCGTAGTCCGCGTAGTCGACCGCGGCCGCTGCCCGCACCCGGTCCGGCGCGGCCGTCGCCGACACCGGCACCCCGACGACCACCCGCGGCGACGGCCGTCCGGCGGCCGCCGCGTCGAGCAGCGGCCGGACGTGCTCGGAGATCGTCCGCGGCCCGGTGAGGAAGGTCATGGTGCCCGTGGTCCGCTCACCCGCCAGCCGCAGCATCCGCGGGCCCAGCGCACCGAGCAGCAGCGGGACCTCGGGCGTGGCGCCGGGCACCGCCGTGTCCGCCGGGTCCGACCCGGGACCGGACGAGCCGGGGACCCGTTCGCCGCGCAGCAGCGGGGCGAGCACGTCGAGGTGGTCGGTCAGCGCGGCCACCGGCCGCGTGAACGGCATGCCGTACACCTCCAGCAGCCCCGGGTGGCTCACCCCGAGACCGAGGGTGAGCCGCCCACCGGACGCCGCCTGCACGGTCAGCGCCTGCGCGGCCAGCACCCTCGGGTGCCGCGGCTGCACCACGACGACCGACGCGCCCAGCTCGACGTCGGGGACCTCGCGGGCGACGCCGGCGTACAGGGTGAGCGTGTCGGCCCCGTACCCCTGGGGCAGCCACACCGTGCGCAGCCCGGCGGAGGCCACCGCCCGCGCCCGCGCCACGATCTCCTCGACCAGGTTCGCGGGTGGGGGATCGTCGAGCCCGGCCGCGAGGTTGACACCGATACCGATCATGGGCACCACCGTCCGCCGGCGGCCGGGCCCGGACCAGGAGCGAACCGATGGGGGTACCCGTGGTGACAGGATCGGCGCCGGCGCGTGTGCGGCCCACGACGACGACCGACCGCCGCCGGGAGCTCGGCGCCTGCCTGCGCTCCTACCGTGAGCGCGTCGCGCCGGCCGCGGTCGGTCTGCCCGACCGCGGCCGGCGTCGCACGCCGGGGCTGCGCCGCGAGGAGGTCGCGGCACTCGCGGGGGTCGGCCTCACCTGGTACACGTGGCTCGAACAGGGCCGGGTGACCGCCTCGGACGAGGTGCTCGCCGCCGTCGGCGGGGTGCTCGGCATCGACGCCCCCGGGGTCGCACACCTGGTCCGGCTGTCCCGCGACGGCGCGGCCCCGGCGGCGACGGCGCCCGAGGAGCTGCTGCCGGTGCTCGCGAGCTGGCCCGGTGACCCGGCGGCGCTGCTGGACGCCCAGCTGGGCGTCGTCGCGGTGAACGACGCCTGGGAGGCCGCGATCGGCCGCCCGGCCGACGGGGACCCGGGACGCCGGCACGTGCTGTGGCAGCTGTCCGCCGACCCCGCGGCCCGTGCCCGGATCGGCCCCGACCCCGACGAGCTGCTCACCGCACTGCACCGCAGGTTCCGGATGGCCTCCGACCTCGACCCGGCCGCCCCGGGCACCCGAGGGGTCCGCGACGTCCTGCACGCCGAGGCCCCGGAGCGGGCCCCGCTGTGGGAGTGCCGCGGGGTCGGCGCGTTCGGGCGGCCCCGGGTACGCCTGGGCGGTGTCGAGCGCACGGCCTACCTGCTGGGCGAGGCCGGCGCACCGGGGGCGGCGGTGCTGGTGCTGCTGCCGTCCTGACCCCCGCGGCCCCGGTGGCGGTCCGCCGACGACCGCACGGGCGGTGCGGCGGGCCTACTTCACCTCGTTCAGCCGCCCGGTCGCGACGTCGAACACGAAGCCGCGGACGGCGTCGGTGTGCGGGATGAACGGGTTGGTCCGGATCCGGGCGAGCGACTGGCGGACGTCCTCGTCGAGGTCGTCGAACGCTTCGGCGGCCCACTGCGGCTTGATGCCGGTCTCGTCGCGGATCGAGGCCTTGAACGCGTCGTCGGTGAAGGTCAGCATCCCGCAGTCGGTGTGGTGGATGAGGATGATCTCCTCGGTCCCCAGCAGCCGCTGGCTGATCGTCAGGGAGCGGATCTCGTCGTCGGTGACGACGCCGCCCGCATTGCGGATGACGTGGGCGTCGCCATCGGCCAGGCCGAGGATGCGGTAGACGTCGAGCCGGGCGTCCATGCAGGCGACGACGGCGATCTTGCGTGCCGGCGGCAGCGGGAGCGGGCCGGAGAAGCTCTCGGCGTAGCGGGCGTTGTTCTCGAGCAGTTCGTCGGTGACGGACACGGGGTCCTCCGGAGTGGTGGTCGGTGACGCGGGCGTCGTACCCGCGCGCGATGCACGGGGCGGCCACGCGGCGACCCGGGGGTCGCTACGCGGCCCACCGACACAGCTCGTCGAACGCGACGATGCGCCGACCGGGCCAGAACGGCTCGAGCAGGGTGCGCATCACCGCATGATTCGATCGCGATACCCGGTCCGGAGCAAGGAGCCGTCCACCGGATGGACCCACGGCGCGATGTGTCCGGACACATCCCCGACCCACGGGGCGTCAGGGCGCCGGGAGGGCGGGGTACCCGATCGGACTCCGGTCGCCCTCCCAGCCCCAACGGCGCACCGGGACCGAGCTGACGTCGTAGGCGTCGACGGCGAGGTCGGTGTCGACCCGGACGACCGCACCCCAGTCGACCTGGCCCGGGACGTCGGCGGAGTCGATCCGGGTCGCGACGACCTGCTCGGTGGTGGTGCGGCGCATCGCCGCGAAGCTGCCCCCGGCGACGTCGGCGAAGGACACGTCCACGGCGAACCCCAGCGACGACGGACCCAGGACCAGGTAGCGCGGGGTCTGCACCAGACCGGCCCGGACGGCGGGCAGGTCGCGCAGACAGGGCGCCGCCCAGAGGATCGACCAGTCCACGTAGACCGGCCCGTCGGCTTCGCGCAGCATCGGCACCACCGGCGCCGAGGTGACCACCCGTGGGGCGGCGGCGGCCACCCAGCCGCCCGGCCCGACGGTGGTGTCGACGGCGTGCACCCGCACCCGGTCGACGTCCGCCGGGAACGCGGAGACGGGCACCCGCACGGTGCGCCAGCCCGACCGGTCCAGCGGCAGGGCCTCCTGCACCCGCTCGGTGGGGTAGGTGCCGCGGGCGCCGGTCGCGGTGTCGTCCAACGACACCCGGCCGTCCGGGCCCGGCGAACCGGCGCGGGCGTACTCCAGCTCCAGGGTGTTGCCCTGCCCGGTCCGCCCGGCGACGTCGACCGACAGCACCCGGTCCGGTGGCCCCGGTGTGACGGCGAACCAGCGGCTCCGGAGCTCACCGGTGGCGCCCGGGCCGCCGTCGATGCTGCCCCAGGCGAGCCCGCCGCGCGGCAGGGCGTCCAGCCAGCCACGGCCCTCGGTGAACCCGGTGAGTGTGTCGGCGCCGCCCGCGGCGGGTAGCGCGCCCCCGTCGACCCCGACCGTGACGTGGTCGAGGATCCCGCAGGTGTCGCGGCCGGTCAGCTCGCTCCACAGCTGTCCGCCGACGCTGTAGCCCCCGCCCTGGCGCACCGGGGCGACGACGAACGACGCCACCACCACCGACACCCCGGTGAGCAGGGCCACCACGACCACCCCGGCGGGCAGCGCCGCCGCGGCCCGGGCCACGCAGTCCCGCCCGGTCCGGTGCCGTCCGTGATCCGCCCGTCGACCTGCCAGCAGACCTGCTCGCCGGCCCGCCCGGTGGACCGCGGCGGCCGACACGACCAGCACCGCCAGTGCCACCAGCGCCCACACCAGCGGCGAGTCCAGCGGCGTGAACGGGCCGTCGGCGCGCGGCACACCCCAGCCGGACCACAGGAACCACTCGTTGCGCCCGCTGAAGGCCAGCGCGGCGAGTACGGCCGCCGCCACGGTCCCGGCGGCGGCCGCGCCGCGCACGGTCGGGTCGCCGGGCCGCCGGGCCGCGGTCACCACCAGCACCACCCCGGCCGCGGCGGCGAGCGCCCCGACCCCGGCGAGCGTCCCGAAGTAGTGGGTCCACTTCGACGGCGCCGGGGTGAGCAGCACGAACCCGAGTGCGAGCCCGACCAGGGGCACCGGTGTCCACCGCAGACCGGGACCCCACCGGTGCGCGCCGCGGGCGACCAGCGGCATCGCCGCGAACAGCAGGGCGAGGGCGAGCAGCACCGGCACCCGGCGGCCGAGGCCGCCCTGCTCGGTGCCGAATCCGAGCAGGTAGTCCCATCGGCGCAGCTCCTGGAACCACGGTGTGGCCGGACCGTAGAACTGGTGCATCTGTGTGGCCCGCGCGATTGTGTACAGACTCTGCCCGGTGAACACCGGCGTGAGCCCCGCCGCGGCGATCCCGGCCGCGGCGACGGTCGCCGCGACCCCGACGGCGAGCCCCCCGCCGCCGTGGCGGGTGACCCGCCGCCACAGCGCGGGCAGCAGCAGCACCAGCGGACCGGCGACGGTCACCGCCGACGGCGTCACCGCCAGCGCCAGCCCCGCGGTCAGCGCCGCGACCGCGGTCCACGTCCCGCCGCGGAGCCCTGGCCGGGCGGCGGCGCGCAGCGCACAGCAGAGCGCCGCGGTCGTCGCGAGCGCCGCGAACGGCTCCGGGCGGACCCCGAGGTTCAGCGGCAGCCACCATGCCAGCAGCGCGACGCCGAGCGTGCCCCGCACCCAGGCCCGTCGGTGGTGGCGGGCCAGCACCGCGGGCAGCGCGACCCGCGACAGCAGCAGCCACACCGCGATCCCGGCGAGCACCGACGGCACACGCAGCACCAACGGCCCCACACCGGTCTCGGCGAGCGCCCGGACCAGCCGGATCACCAGCGTGTACGGCGCCTCCGAGGCGTTGCCCCAGCGGTAGACGTTGCCGAAGTCGCCGTTCGCCGTGCTGGTCGCGTTGCGCGCGATGGCCTCGGTGAAGCCGTCGTCGGTCGACAGCGGCCCGAGCACCGTCCACCCCGCCAGCGTGGCGACGACGAGCACGTCCGTGGCGGCCCGCCCGATCCCGGCCGGGGTGCCCACCGCGGCCAGCCGGGCCCGTCGGACCCGGGCCGTCCCGCGGCGGCGCCGGAACCGGTCACCGGCCAGACGTGCCAGCAGCACGGCGGCGACGGCGGCGGCGAGCCACTGCAGCCCGAGCAGCGCCGTCTTGGCCGGCGACGACGCGGCGGCGAACCAGTCCGCGGTCCGCGCGGTGACCCGCAGCCCGTCGGCGTCGGCGGGGGAGAGCTGGGTGCCGAACGCGGCCACGGCGCGCACGACGTCGCCGGGGAAGGCGCGCGGGGCGCCGTCGCCGAGGGTGACCCGGGACCCGGCCTCGTCGGTGTCGAGGACCAGCCCGCAGGCGTCGCCGGACGGGACGGGCGCGCGCAGCAGCTCGCGGCCGCCGACCTGGACCCGCAGCTCCCCGCCCGCCGCGGTGAGCACGGCGAACCCGATCCCCGGGGCACCGGGCCGCTCCGAGCCCACGACGGTCGTCGATACCCCGGTGCCGGCGGAGCGGGCCTGCGCGGCGCGCAGCACCCGGCAGGGCACCTCGACGCGCACCGCCTCCGGCGCGGCGGGCTGGAACGCCGCCGTCGTGGACGTGGGCCGCTCGCCCGCCCGCGGCCAGGACACGGTCGTCGTGCGGGTGTCGACGGGGGCGAACGGCACCAGCACCGCGAACAACCCCGCCAGCAGTCCGGCGACCAGGGTCGCGACGACCAGGCGGCGGGAGACGGGCGACGGGGCGGAGCGGTCTGAGGGGTGCATCGACTTCCGGATCGACTCGGCGGGGGGGGGGGGGGAGCGCGGCGCGGGACCGGGCCGTCCGTCCGACGGCGGCGACCGGCACCGCGTGCAGGCGGTCACGCCGTCGGGGATCGAGCCCTGTTCCCGTTCCGTCTGCACCGTGCCGGTCCGCTCGGCCGCGCGCACGCGCAGGGTGCGCTCACCGGGTCCCGGTTCGATCTCGATGCGCCACATCCGTCGTCACAGCGGGGTGTTCGTACGACGGCGGGCCCGGGGTTCGCACCCCGGGCCCGCCGTGTCGTGCGGCGGTCGTCAGCTCTTGGGCATGAGGACCTTGTCGATCACGAAGACGGTGGCGTTCGCGGTCGGGATGTTGCCGCAGAGGATGTTCGCGGTGTTGCCCTGGCCGTCGGTGACGGTGGGGGCCTCGGCGGTGCCGCCGATGGTGAGGTCACCGCCGGCCAGCTCGGTCAGGGTCTTCTTCCCCACGATGCCCGCGGCGTCCAGACGCTCGGGGGTCACGTGATAGGAGAGCAGCCCCTGCAGGGCGGTGGTGTCGGCCAGCAGGGCGTTGAACTGCTGCTCACCGAGCTGCTTCTGCACCGCTGCGAAGGCGTCGTTCGCCGGGGCGAAGACGGTGATGCCCTCCTGCTGGTTCAGGGTGTCGGCCAGGCCGGGGACCTTGCCGACGGCGGTGACCAGGGTGGTCAGCAGCGGGTTGGTGCTCGCGGCGGTGGCGACGGGCTGCGGGCCCATCGAGTCGAGCGAGCCGGGCTCGTCGCCCTGCGGCAGCTGGCTGCAGGCCGGGCCGAAGACGTCGGCGTTGGTGGTGACGCCGTCGGCGGCGGCGGTGGTCGCCGGTGCAGAGGAGGTGGCCGGGGCCGCGGCGGGAGGGGCGGCGGTGTCGCTGCCGCCGCCACAGGCGGTGAGGCCGAGCGACAGGGTGGCGAGCAGACCGACGGTGGCGAGTGTGCGAGAAGCGCGCATGGCTGGATTCCCTTTCGAGGAAACTGTCTGTCCTTCATGGACTGTCGATTGATTGTTCGGGTCGCGGGTCCGGGCGGTTCGGGTGTTCCGGAAGATTTCCGGCTTGGACTCAACCGGTCAGCGCAACACCCGGGTAGTTGATCATGATAGGGGTGTGGGATGGCGCGACTGGGACGACCTGGGATGTCCGATGCCGACCGCGCGGATCTGTGGGTCCGGTGGGGGCGTGGGGAGTCGATCAGTGACATCGCTCGGGCGATCGGACGCCCGCCGGGGTCGGTGTTCACGGTGCTCAAGTCCACCGGTGGCTACGTGCCGCCATCACGTCGTCGCCGACCGGGGACGCTGACCGCGGCCGAGCGGGAGGAGATCTCTCGTGGTCTGGCCCAGTATCGTTCGATCCGGGCCATCGCGGCTGGGCTCGGTCGTCCGGCCTCGACGGTGAGCCGGGAGGTCGCCCGCAACAAGGGTCGGCGTGCCTACCGTGCTGTGGACGCCGAGGACCGCGCCTGGCGCCGGGCCCAGCGCCCCAAGACGTGTCTGCTCGCCCGTCGTCCGCTGCTGTGTGGGTTCGTCGCTGCCAGACTTGGTGAGGACTGGTCGCCCGAGCAGATCGCCGGGCACCTGGCCAAGCACTACGCTCCGGGATCGGGGATGCGGGTGTCACACGAGACGATCTACAAGTCGCTGTTCGTGCAGACCCGCGGTGTGCTGGCCAAAGACCTGCAGAAACACCTGCGGTCGGGCCGTCCGATCCGGCGTAACGTGCACAACACCACCGGTGGGCAGTGGCGCTCGCAGATCCCCGGCGCGGTCTCCATCCACGACCGGCCCGCCGAGGTGACTGATCGGGCGGTGCCCGGGCACTGGGAAGGTGATCTGCTGCTCGGGCGTGGCACCACCCAGATCGCGACCGTGGTCGAGCGCGCGACCCGGTTCACCGTGCTGGTCGCGCTCGGAGGGCGCGACATGCACACCGTCGCCCACCAACTGTCCCGGCAGATGGCCCGACTGCCCGAACACGTCCGCAAGTCGCTGACCTGGGACCGCGGGATGGAACTGGCCCGCCACACCATCGTCACCGCCCGGACCGGGTTGGACGTCTACTTCGCCGACCCGGCCAGCCCCTGGCAGCGTGGCACGAACGAGAACACCAACCGGCTACTACGCCAGTACTTCCCGAAGGGCACCCGGCTCGACCACATCACCCAGGCCCAACTCGACCGCGTCGCGGAACGCCTCAACACCCGACCGCGCAAAACGCTTGATTTCGACACCCCGGCTGATAGATTCGGAGCACTGTTGCGCTGACCGGTTGAGTCCAAGAGCGCCTTCTTCTCCGCGGCGGGGGCCTGTCTCGTGATCGGTGTTTCGGCGTCGTTGCTCAGTAGGTCTCGGCTCCCGGCCAGCGGTCACCGAACGTGATGGCGAACGCGTTGATCACGGGCTTCCAACGCATCGTCCACCTCGTGCGGCCCGTCCCGGTCGGGTCCAGGCTGCGAGTCACAAGATACAAGCATTTCATCGTAGCCTGCTCAGTGGGGAAATGACCACGCGCCCGCACCGCGCGCCGGTAGCGGGCGTTAAGCGATTCGATCGCATTCGTAGAGCAGATCACCCTTCGAATCTCGACGTCGTAGTCCAAGAACGGCACGAACTCTTCCCACGCGTTGCGCCATAGCCGGATCATCGCCGCGTACTTACGGCCCCATTTCTCGTCGAGCTCATCCATAGCGATAAGTGCTGCATTCGGGTTGGGCGCGGCATAGATTGGTTTGATGTCGCGCTTCACCGCGTCCCAGTCCTGTCGACCCACCAGCCGGAAAGTGTTTCGGATCAGGTGCACGACGCAGGTTTGTCGACGACGGGCTCAGACTGACCCCCTAGCGTCGGCTTGGGATTGACCCCCTCTGCACGACGCTGAGGGGGTGTTGTCGGTGGAGGACTGGGCCGAGATCCGTCGTCTGCATCGGGCCGAGGGTGTCCCGATCAAGGAGATCGCCCGCCGGCTGGGGGTGGCCCGCAACACGGTGCGCTCCGCGTTGCGGGCGCCGGGCCCGCCGAAGCGGGAACGGGGCCCGCGGGGATCGCTGGCGGATGCGGTCGAGCCGCAGGTGCGGGCATTGCTGGCGCAGTTCCCACGCATGCCGGCCACGGTGATCGCAGAGCGGATCGGGTGGGAGCACTCGCTGACCGTGCTCAAGGACCGGATCCGCCAGATCCGCCCCGAGTATGTCGGGATCGACCCGGTCGACCGGGTCGCCTACGCACCGGGCGAGATCACCCAGTGCGACCTGTGGTTCCCCGAGACCACGATCCCCGTCGGCCCAGGCCAGGAACGGGTCCTACCGGTGCTGGTGATGACGCTGGGCTACTCGCGGTTCTTGTCCGCGACGATGATCCCCTCGCGCCAGGCCGGGGACATCCTGTCCGGGATGTGGCAGCTGATCAGCGACGTCGGGCGGGTGACCCGCACGCTGGTCTGGGACCGGGAGTCTGCGATCGGCGGGACCGGGCGGGTCTCGGCACCGGCCGCTGCGTTCGCCGGCACTCTGGCCACCCGGATCCGGCTTGCCCCACCGCGGGATCCGGAGTTCAAGGGGCTGGTCGAACGCAACAACGGCTACTTCGAGACCTCGTTCCTGCCCGGACGTCGCTTCGCCTCCCCAGCCGACTTCAACCACCAGATCGACGACTGGCTGGCCCGGGCCAACACCCGCACCGTCCGAGCGATCGGCGGCCGCCCGGTGGACGTGCTCGCCCACGACTACGCGGCGATGACTCCGCTGCCGCCGCTGGACCCGCCGATCGGGCTGGCCCAGCGGATCCGGCTGGCACGGGACTACTACGTCCGCGTCGATGCCAACGACTACTCCGTGGATCCGCAGATGATCGGCCGGTTCGTCGATGTCGCCGCCTCACCGCGCGAGGTCGTCGTCTACTGCGCCGGCCAGGTCGTCGCCCGTCACGACCGCAGCTGGGCCCGCCACGCGGTGATCACCGACCCGGCGCACCAGCACACCGCCGCGGCGATGCGCCGCGCCCTGGCCCACGACCGCAACACCCGACAGGCCGCAGCACGCCGTCACCTCGACGGCCACCCGGTGACCCTGCGCGCACTGCCCGACTACGACGCCCTGTTCGGTGTCGACTTCGTCTCCACTGCCGAGGAAGCGAGCAGCTCATGACAACCACACCACCGAAGATCACCACCGACCCCGCTGGGAGCTCGGGGCCGGCCGGTCCGGTGCTGGCCGCGGTCCCCGACGGACTGCCGGCGATGATCGCCTACCTGACCCGGGTCCTGAAGACCCCGACCATCGCGGCCAGCTGGGAACAGCTTGCCGCCCAGGCCCGTGAGGAGAACTGGTCGCACGAGGAGTATCTGGGCGCGCTGCTGCAGCGCCAGGTCGCCGACCGCGAGTCCAAGGGCACGGTCATGCGGATCCGCACCGCGCACTTCCCCCAGGTCAAGACCTTGGAGGACTTCAACCTCGACCATCTGCCCTCGCTGCGCCGCGACATCCTGGCCCACCTGGCCACGAGCACGTTCGTCGCCAAGTGCGAGAACGTGATCCTGCTCGGCCCGCCCGGGATCGGGAAGACCCACCTCGCGATCGGGCTCGGCGTCAAAGCCGCCCACGCCGGCTACTCGGTCCTGTTCGACACCGCCAGCAACTGGATCACCAGACTCGCCGCCGCGCACCAGAGCGGCCGGCTCGAGGCCGAGCTGAAGAAGATCCGCCGCTACAAACTGATCATCATCGACGAGGTCGGCTACATCCCGTTCGACCAGGACGCAGCGAACCTGTTCTTCCAGCTCATCGCTTCCCGCTATGAACAAGGCAGCGTCATGGTCACCAGCAATCTGCCCTTCGGCCGCTGGGGCGAGACCTTCTCCGACGACGTCGTCGCCGCAGCCATGATCGACCGCCTCGTCCACCACGCCGAAGTCCTGACCCTGTCCGGGGACTCCTACCGCACCCGCGCCCGACGCGAGCTCCTGGCCAAACACAACCGCGCCAGCAACGACTGACCATCACCACACCACGCCGGGGGTCAGTTCCAATCTGAACCGTCCCGGGCCTGTCTCGTGATCGGTGTTTCGGCGTCGTTGCTCAGTAGGTCTCGGCTCCCGGCCAGCGGTCACCGAACGTGATGGCGAACGCGTTGATCACGGGCTTCCAACGCATCGTCCACCTCGTGCGGCCCGTCCCGGTCGGGTCCAGGCTGCGAGTCACAAGATACAAGCATTTCATCGCAGCCTGCTCAGTGGGGAAATGACCACGCGCCCGCACCGCGCGCCGGTAGCGGGCGTTAAGCGATTCGATCGCATTCGTAGAGCAGATCACCCTTCGAATCTCGACGTCGTAGTCCAAGAACGGCACGAACTCTTCCCACGCGTTGCGCCATAGCCGGATCATCGCCGCGTACTTACGGCCCCATTTCTCGTCGAGCTCATCCATAGCGATAAGTGCTGCATTCGGGTTGGGCGCGGCATAGATTGGTTTGATGTCGCGCTTCACCGCGTCCCAGTCCTGTCGACCCACCAGCCGGAAAGTGTTTCGGATCAGGTGCACGACGCAGGTTTGGACAATGGTTTGCGGCCACACGTTGGCCACGACCTCCGGGAGTCCTTTGAGGCCGTCGCAGACCAGGAACAGCACGTCACGCACGCCGCGGTTCTTCAGGTCGACCAGCACGCTCATCCAGAACTTCGCGCCCTCACTGCCGACGCCCATCCACAGCCCCAGCACGTCCTTGCAGCCGTCCACGGTGACGCCGATGGCTGCGTAGACCGGCCGGTTGGCGACCTGCCCGTCCCGGACCTTGACGTGGACAGCGTCGATGAACACCGCGGCGTACACCGAATCCAACGGCCGACCAACCCAGTCATTCATCTCGGCGACGACCTTGTCGGTGATCCGCGAGACCGTCTCCTTCGATACTGACGCCCCATAGATGTCAGCGAAATGTGCGGAAACCTCCCCGGTCGTCATCCCTTTCGCATACAGCGACAGTACGACCTCGTCGACATCTGTGAGGCGCCGCTGACGCTTCTTCACGATCTGCGGCTCGAAAGTGCTGGCCCTGTCTCTCGGAACGTCGATCTCCACGTCACCCGCGGCATCCGAGAGAACCGTCTTCGAGCGGGACCCGTTCCGCACGTTGGTGGATTCCCGGCCGGGGTCGGCCCGGTTCTTGTCGTGCCCGAGGTGCTCGGTCATCTCCTCGTTCAGCGCCGTTTCCAGAACATTCTTGGTAAAGAGCTTCAACAGGCCGTCCGGGCCGGTCAACGCCAGCCCGCGCGCCTTCGCCTCGGCCACCATCGCCGCCGCAGCGGCCCGCTCCGCCGACGCCTGCCGAGCAGGCTTCGGGTCACCCTCGCTTGGATCCACAAGGTCCGATGTCATCACTGTCCGTGCCCATCTCGCCGGACCTCAGCCCGGCGTGTCGGGCCGAAAACACCGATCTTGAAACAGTCCCGCATACAGCGACAGTGAGCCTTTCCCAGTAGGTGCTGGTTGATCATGTGGTTCGGTCGTGCTCGACGTGGAGGAGAACGAGCGCGGCGGCGGTGATCGCGCCGATCCGCCAGGGGCAGAAGCTGACCCGGCGTAGCGCCTTGAAGGTGGTCTTGAGCAGGGAGTTCCCGCGTTCGGCCAGGGCTCGGGTGGCGGAGTGCAGCGTGTTGACGGTGCGTTTGTCCACCGACAGTCCGCCGCCGGTGGGGGTCTTGAACGGGCAGGTCAGGCGGGTGTTCTCACCGTCGTAGCCGAGGTCGGCGAGCACGACGTGGGTGTCGTCGGTCCAGTCCTCGATCGCGTCGAGCAGGCCGGGGTGGCCGCGGGCGCAGGTGGTGTCGTGCTCGCGGCCCGGGCGCACCGGGGATGTCCACAACGGCCACCCGTCAGGCGCGGTGAGGACCTGAACGTTCCCGCCGTGGACGTGGTGCTTACCCGACCACCACAGATCCACTCCCGGGGTCGGTCCGGGAGTGCGGGAGCGGTCAGTGTGGATCACGGTGCCGTCGAGGTGAACGTGGGTGTGCCCGGCGGTGCGGGCCGCGAGCAGCGCGCCGGGCAGTCCAGGCGCGGCGGCGGCCAGAACGTCGATGCCTTCGTGCAGGTAGCGGTAGGTACTCGACAGGCTCAGCTGGTTGTCGGCGGCGAGCTGGGCGACCCGGGTCGCGTCGAGGAACCAGCGCAGCACCAGCACCGCGTGGCGGTCACAGTCCAGCGCCCGACGCCCGCGCCGGGTCCCGCGCCGGAGGCGTTCCTCGGCCAACAGCCGCGACAACATGGACGCGGTGGGCTCCCCGATCGGGAGCACGGCGGTGTAGGTGACAGGATCGGGCACGCGGGACCTCGGTGGTGAGTCGATCTTTGAGCGGACCGACCTCTTCTACCGGGGTCCCGCACCCTCGTTGAGCACCTCCACGCCCCCGGCGTGTCGCCGCCAGCCGCTCCCCACTACTGGGAAAGGCTCAATGTGATGACCAGCGGGTTGTAGAAGCCCCAGGCGAGCCGGGTGTCGGTCGTCATGTCGCCCTGGAAGACGTTGAACTGCGGGTTCAGGTCCGAGCGGAACGGCAGGGTGACCTGGCCGCCGTCCTTGACGTTCTCGTAGGGCTGGGCGTTGTACGACGGCGTCGTCGACAGCGACTCGGCCGTCTGCGCGGGCCCGCCGGAGCCACCTCCGCCACAGCCCGCCAGCACCAGGGCCAGCGCCGCGACGGCGGCGGTCATCGCCCCGCGTCGGATGGGTCTGCGCATGTCTCTCCTTCGTTCGGTTCCCCGGTCGGGGCAGAGGTGGGTCAGCGGAAGTGGCAGGCGTTGCGGTGGTCGGAGTCGGCGTCGCTCGCGCCGTCCTTGACCAGGAGCTCGGGGGTCTCACCGGCACAGCGCGAGCGCTCCTGCTCGGACAACGTCCGGGCCAGCGGGCAGCGGCCCAGGAACGCGCAGCCCGGCGCGTCGTCGGTCGGGCTGGGCAGGTCCCCGGAGAGCACAACCCGCTGCCGGGTCCGTTCGACCTGCGGGTCCGGCACCGGGATCGCCGACAGCAGCGCCTGGGTGTAGGGATGCTGCGGGTTGCCGAACACGTCGGCGACCGCGCCGGACTCCACGATCCGGCCCAGGTACATGACCGCGACCCGGTCCGCGACGTGCCGCACCACCGACAGGTCGTGCGCGACGAACAGGTAGCTCAGCCCCAGCTCACGCTGCAACGCGGTGAGCAGGTTCAGCACCCCGGCCTGCACCGAGACGTCGAGGGCGGACACCGGCTCGTCGAGCACCAGCAGCGACGGCCTCGTCGCCAGCGCGCGGGCGATCCCGATGCGTTGGCGCTGCCCGCCGGAGAACGCCGCCGGGAACCGGTCCACGTGCTCCGGATCCAGCCCGACCAGCGCCATCAGCTCGTCGACCCGGGTGGCGACCCGGTCCCGGTCGGTCCAGCCGGCAGCCCGCAGCGGCTCGGTGAGGATGTCGCCGACCGTCATGCGCGGGTCGAGCGCGCCCATCGGGTCCTGGAACACGATCTGGATCTCGCGACGCAGCGCGGCGATGTCGCTGCGGCCGCGCAGCGTCGCGACGTCGGTTCCGGCGATCTCGATCGTCCCGCTCTCCGGCGGGAGCAGGTTCATGATCTCCAGCAGCGTCGTGGTCTTGCCGCAGCCGGACTCGCCGACCAGGCCCAGGGTCTCACCGCGGCGGATGTCGAGGTTCACGTCGGCGACGGCGTGCACCGTGCCGACCCGGCGTCGCATGAGGGACCCCTTCATCAGGGGGAACGTCCTGCGCAGGTGGCTCACCGACAGCACCGCGGGGCGGTCCTCGCGGTCGCCGGCGCGGTCGTCGTCGAGGAGGAGGTCCGGAACGGCGAACACGAGCTCGCCGTCGATCGCACCGTCGACGATCTCGCCGGTCCGCACGCAGGCGGCGGCGTGGCCGTCGCGACCAGGGACGGGCCGAAGCGGCGGCTCGGCGGTGCGGCAGGCGTCGACGGCGACCGGGCAGCGCGGCGCGAACGGGCAGCCCGTCGGCAGGTCGGTCGGTGCGGGTGGGCTGCCCGGCACCGGGACCAGCGGGCGTCGCTCGACGCTGTCGACGCGGGGGACCGCACCGAGCAGGCCGATCGTGTACGGCATCCGCGGCGCGGCGAACAGCTCGTCCACCGGGGCGGTCTCGACCGGGCGCCCCGCGTACATGACGAGCACGTCGTCGGCGACCCCGGCGACCACGCCCAGGTCGTGGGTGATCATGACGACGGCGGCGCCGGTCTCGTCGCGCGCCACCTTCAGCACGTCGAGGATCTGCGCCTGCACGGTGACGTCCAGGGCGGTCGTCGGCTCGTCGGCGATGATCACGTCCGGGTCGTTCGCGATCGCCATCGCGATCATGACGCGCTGGCGCATGCCGCCGGAGAACTCGTGCGGGAAGGCGCGGACGCGTCGCCGGGGGTCGGGGATGCCGACCAGGTCGAGCAGCTCGACCGCGCGCTCGCGGGCCTTCGCCCGGCCGATGTCGCGGTGGATCTGCATCGCCTCGACGAGCTGGTCACCGACGGTGAAGATCGGGGTCAGCGAGGACAGCGTGTCCTGGAAGATCATCCCGATGTCGTCGCCGCGGATCCCGGACATCGCCTCGTCGGACAACCCGACCAGCTCGCGGCCGGACAGAGTGATCGAGCCCGTCACCGACGCCGTCTCGGGCAGCAGCCCCATCACCGCCAGCGAGGTCACCGACTTGCCGGATCCGGACTCGCCGACGATGCCGAGCGTGCGCCCGGGCAGCAGGTCGAAGTCGACCCCGCGGACGGCCGCCACCCGGCCCGCCTCGGAGGGGAACGCGACGATCAGGTCGCGTACGGACAGCACGGGGGCGTTCATGCGCTGCCTCCGGCCCGGGACGTCGGGTCGAGGGCGTCGCGCAGGCCGTCGCCGACGAACGCGAGCGACGCGGTCAGCAGCACCAGCAGCACCGACGGCACGATGAAGATCCACGGTGCGGTCGCCATCGAGGAGCCGCCGTCGGCGAGCATCGTGCCCAGCGAGACGTCGGGGATCTGCACGCCGAACCCGATGAATGACAGCGCGGTCTCGCTCTGCACGGTGCTCGCCACGTTCAGGGTGAAGGTGACGATGAGCAGCGAGCCGATGTTCGGGATGAGGTGGCGGAAGACGATCCCCGGCCCGGACACCCCCATGAAGCGGGCGGCCGAGACGTACTCGCGCTCGCGCAGCGTCGTCGCGACGGTCCAGACCACGCGGGCGGTGGTCATCCAGCCCAGCAGGGTCAGGGCGACGATCAGGATCCGGTAGTCGCCCGACCCCCACTGCGAGGCCAGCGCCAGGATCAGGAACGACGGCACCACCATCAGGAAGTGGACGACCGTGAGCAGGACGCGCTCGCCGCGCCGGGCCCAGGTCCGGCCGCCGCCCAGGTAGGCCGCGCCCGCCCCGACCACCGCGGCGATCAGGGTGGTCAGCAGCGAGACCGTGACGGCGATGGTCAGCGAGCGCTGCAGGCCGTGCACGGCCTGGGCGTAGACGTCGTTGCCGCCGGCCGTGGTGCCCAGCGGGTGGTCCAGCGACGGCGCCGCGGTCAGCGCCGCGAAGTCGACGTCGGTGTGGTCGTAGGGGGAGAGGAACCCGCCTACCAGGGAGAACAGCACCAGCAGACCGAAGACGACCAGGCCTGCCATCGCGGGCCGGTTGCGCCGGTAGCGACGCCAGACCAGCGCGGCGCGCGCACCCCGGCGACGACGGGGTGCGCCCGGCCCCGGAGCGCCGTCGGCACCGTCGGAGACGGTGGGGGCGAGCTCGGGCATGTTCAGACTCATGTCAGCCCACCCGCACCCTCGGGTCGAGGGCGACGACCGCGATGTCGGCGAGCATGGCGCCGACCGCCGTCGTCACCGCGCCGAACGCCGCCGTGGCGACGACGCCGTGGATGTCGTTGGTCGAGATGGTGCGGATGAAGTAGTCGCCCATGCCCTGCCAGGCGAAGGTCTTCTCGGTGATCACCGCACCGGTGAACAGCGCCGGGATCGCGAACGCCACCTGGGTGGCGACCGGGATCATCGAGCTGCGCAGCCCGTGGCGGCGGATGGCCTGTCTGCGGGTCAGCCCCTTGGCCCGTGCGGTCCGGACGTAGTCGGAGTTGACCACGTCGAGCAGCATCGAGCGCTGCAGCAGGTGGTAGCCCGCGTAGGAGATGATCAGCAGCGAGATCGTCGGCAGTACGAGGTGCTGGGCCCGGTCGAGGAGCAGCGGCCAGAACCCGGTGACCCCGGGCGACTCGGACCCCGCGACGTAGAACAGTGTCCCGCCGACACCCTGGTTGATCGCGATGGCGACGAACACGACCGCCAGCGCCGCGACGGCCGAAGGGATGTTCAGGGTGAACACCGAGGTCAGCTGGGCGGCGCGGTCACCGAGCCGGTACTGGCGCTGGGCCGAGTAGACCCCGAGCGCCACCCCGATCACGATCGACAGCAACAGCGAGAAGAACACCAGCTGCCCGGACACCACGACGCGGAACGCCACCTGCGCGTTCACCGGGTCGCCGATCGGGCTGGTGCCCCAGTCCCAGCGGGTCACGATCCCGGTGACCCATATCCACCAGCGCTCCAGGACCGGGACGTTCGAGTCCAGGTTGTACTGGCCCAGCGAACGGGCGATCTCCGCGTCCGTGCGCGGCGGCCGCAGCTGCAGGTAGTTGACCCGGGGGTCGAGGAAGGAGTTCGCGAGGAAGTAGACCAGGTTGGTCGCGACGACGATCATCGCGAGCCACCCGGCGCCCCTGCGCAGGAGGTACCGGAGCACGCTGCTCTTCTCTGTTCGTCCGCGGTGTGGTGGTGGTGACCGGCACGCACGGGTGGTGGGACGACCGCCGGTGAGCGGGTGTCACTGTTTCGGATGGCAACGAGGCTGGCACGCGAGTACCAGAAATCGATAGGCCAGCATCACAGCGTTTACCCATTCGTGACGATGACAGCCGGCCGTCACCGCGATGTCGCCCACTCGACGCGTGTGACCTGCTGGCAGGCTGGGCGCCATGACCGCCCTCGCCGTCGTCGCCGGCCTGATGATGCTCGTCGGCCTGGCCGGGATCGTGCTGCCCGTGCTGCCCGGGCCGTTGCTGATCGTCGGCGGGGTGGCGGTCTGGGCCGTCCCGCGCGGTGACGCGGTCGGCTGGTGGGTGCTCGGCATCGCGGTGCTCGTCACGGTCGCCGGTCAGGTCGCGAAGTACCTGCTCCCCGGCCGCCGGCTCAAGGCCGCCGGGGTCCCGACCCGCACCCTGTTCGCGGGGCTCGTGCTGGGGGTCGTCGGCTTCTTCGTCGTGCCCGTCGTCGGGCTGTTCCTCGGGTTCGTGCTCGGGGTGTGGCTGGCCGAGCTGGCGCGCCTGCCCGACGCCGCCACTGCCTGGCGATCGGCACGCGAGGCGCTCACCGCCGTCGGCTGGAGCATCCTGATCGAGCTCGCCGCGGGCCTGGTCACGGTCGCGGTGTGGATCGGCGGCCTCGTCGTAGGGTGACGCCCGTGAGTACGGACACGGTGACGATCAAGGTGGCGGTCCTCGGCGCGAAGGGCCGGATGGGCAGCGAGGTGTGCCGGGCGGTCGAGGCCGCCGAGGACACCGAGCTGGTCGCCGCGCTGGACGCGGGCGACGACCTGTCCGCCCTCGACGGCGCCGACGTCGCCGTCGACTTCACACACCCCGGCGCCGCAATCGCCAACATCCGCGAGTGCCTGGCACGCGGGGTCGCCCCGGTCGTCGGGACCAGCGGCTTCGACGCCGCCAAGTTCGACGAGGTCCGCGCGATCCTCGACGAGCACGGCTCGGGCAGCGTGCTCGTCGCCCCGAACTTCGGGGTCGGCGCAGTGCTGATGATGCACTTCGCGGCGCAGGCCGCCCGCTTCTTCGACTCCGCCGAGGTCATCGAGCTGCACCACGCCGGCAAGGTCGACGCCCCGTCCGGCACCGCCGCGCGGACCGCGTCGGTGATCGGCGCGGCACGGCGCGAGGCCGGTCTCGGCGAGGTTCCCGACGCCACCACCGACGACCCGCACGGCGCCCGTGGCGCGGTCGTCGAGGGCATCCACGTGCACGCGGTCCGGATGCCCGGGCTGATCGCGCACCAGGAGGTCGTCCTCGGCACCGACGGTGAGGTGTTCACCCTCCGCCACGACTCGATGAACCGGACCAGCTTCATGCCGGGCGTGCTGCTCGCGGTGCGTGCCGTGCGCGAGCGCCCGGGGCTGACGATCGGGCTGGAGCCGCTGCTCGGGCTCGGCTGAGTCCTCAGTCGACCAGGTGCAGGTCCAGCGTCCCGGCGTGGCGGACCTCGCGCAGCGTCGAGGAGCCGGTGTCCAGCGTGCGTACCGCGCCGTCGGGCGCCCAGCCGGCGCGGCCGTAGAAGTTCCGTGAGGCGGTGTCGGCCTCGGGCACCCAGGTGCGCCCGGTGTCCGAGCCGGACTCCCGCAGCGCTGCCGCCACGGCGGCGAGCAGCCGCCCGCCGTGCCCGCGCCTGCCCCAGCGCGGCTCCACCAGGAGCGTGCTGACCTCGGCGATCGCCAGGCCGTCGGCCCCGGCGTAGCGGGCGGCGGCGGCGAACCCGACGGTCTCGTCCCCCTCGACGGCGACGAACAGGTGGTAGCCGTCGCCGGCGTGCACGGCGTCGCTCCAGTGCGAGCGCGCGGCGTCCGAGGTGAGCCCGGCGAACGCCTCTTCGGGCAGCAGCCCGGCGTAGGCGGTGCGCCAGGTGCGGTCCTGGATCGCCATGATCGCGCCCACGTCGTCGTCGGTGGCGGGGCGGACGGTCGCGGTGGCCATGGGGCATGCCTACCGTGCGACCCCGCGGGCCACGTCACCGCCCGGGTCCACAGCGGGTCCACAGGCGGTGCGATCCGGGGCCCATGTCCGGTTCCTACCGTCGTTCTCGTTCCGCACGACAGTCCCGAACGACGACGCACCGGAGGACCCGCCATGCCGCGCTACCAGGGCCGTGCCCTGCCCCGCCCCGACGACGAGGTCGTCGACCAGGGTCTCGGGTTCGACCTCGGCACCCTGCTCAGCAGGCGCCGCATGCTGGCAGTGCTCGGCGTCGGCGCCGTCACCGCCGGGCTCGCGGCCTGCGGCACCGCGGCCCCGTCGGCGACGACCGCGACGACCGCGACCTCGACCGGCGAGATCCCGGACGAGACGGCGGGCCCGTACCCCGGCGACGGCTCCAACGGCGCGAACGTGCTCACCGAGTCCGGGGTGGTGCGCAGCGACATCCGGTCGAGCTTCGGCAGCGGCTCGGCGACCGCGGCCGGGGTGCCGATGACCCTGGAGCTCACGATCACCGACATGGCCGCC
The DNA here is from genome assembly GCF_001294645.1 of Pseudonocardia sp. HH130629-09. Lineage (NCBI taxonomy): Bacteria > Bacillati > Actinomycetota > Actinomycetes > Pseudonocardiales > Pseudonocardiaceae > Pseudonocardia > Pseudonocardia sp. HH130629-09. The sequence goes on along the minus strand of NZ_CP011868.1, from coordinate 3,840,383 downwards.
GCCGGCATGGCCGGTGCCGCGGTCTACGTCTGGCACTGCGACCGGGAAGGCCGGTACTCCCTGTACTCCGAGGGGCTGGGGGCCGAGAACTACCTGCGGGGGGTCCAGGTCGCCGGCAGCGACGGGACGGTGCGCTTCACCAGCATCGTCCCGGCCTGCTACGACGGCCGCTGGCCGCACGTCCACTTCGAGGTGTACCCCGCGCAGGCCGACATCAACGACGCCGGCAACGCGGTCGCCACCTCCCAGGTGGCCCTCCCGCAGGACGTGTGCGCCGCCGTCTACGCCACCGCCGGTCACGAGCAGTCGGTCACGAACCTGGCGAAGGTCTCGCTCGCCTCCGACAACGTCTTCGGCGACGACGGCGGCGCCCTGCAGCTCGCCACGGTCACCGGCGACCCGACCACGGGCTACACGGTCGCGCTGACCGCAGCCGTCGACGTCACCACCCAGCCGGACGCGGGAGCCGCCCCCGGCGGTGGCGGGCCGGGTGCCGGTGGCCCCCCGCCCGGCAGCTGACCGGCCGGAGGTCACCGGACGTGTTGCCGGATCCTGTCGGTGCCCCGTGGCAGCATCCCGGCCGTGCGCACGATCTCCGCCGACGTCGCCCGTCGGACCTTCCTTGCGGCCCAGGGCTTCACCGATCCACGGCCGTCCGGGCCGGTCACCCGCCGCCACCTCGGCCGGGTGCTGGACCGGGTGAAGCTGCTCCAGCTCGACTCGGTCAACATCGCGGTGCGCGCGCACTACATGCCGCTGTTCAGCAGGCTCGGTGCCTACCCCATCGCCCTCCTCGACGACGCGGCCTGGTCACCGAGCGCGCGGCGACCGCGCCTGCTGGCGGAGACCTGGGCGCACGAGGCGAGTCTGGTCCCGGTCCAGGACATGCCGCTGCTCTCCCACGAGGCGCTGCCGCGGCGCTGGTGGAAGCACTACGGCCCGCTGCTGGAGAAGCACCCGTCCCTGGCGGGGGACATCCTCGACGTGGTGGCGGAGTCCGGGCCGCTGGGCGCCGGTGCGATCGAGAAGGCGCTCGCCCCGCACGGGCGGGCCGGTGAGGTGCGCCCGCGCCCGCCGGGGGCAACCTGGTGGGAGCGGTCGGAGGTCAAGCGGGTCTGCGAGTACCTGTTCGCCGTCGGCGAGCTGGCGGTCGGCACGCGTGTGCACTTCGAGCGCCGCTACGACCTCCCCTCGCGGGTGCTGCCGCCGGAGATCCTCGCGCTGCCCGCCCCCGACCCGGCCGACGCGGCGCGCGAGCTCGTCGCGCGGTCCGCCTCCGCGCTGGGGGTCGGTACCGAGACCGACCTGCGCGACTACTACCGGCTCGGCCCGGAACGCACCCGCACCGCGATCGCCGAGCTGGTCGACGCGGGTGCCCTGGAGCCGGTGAGCGTGCGCGGCTGGGACCGGCCCGCCTACCGCGACCCGGCCGCCCGGGTGCCGCGCACGGTGACCGGGCGGGCGCTGCTGTGTCCGTTCGACCCGCTGGTCTGGGAGCGGGGCCGGACCGAGCGGATCTTCGGGTTCCGCTACCGCATCGAGATCTACGTGCCGGAGCCGAAGCGGGAGTACGGCTACTACGTCTTCCCGTTCCTGCTGGACGGCGAGCTCGTCGGCCGGGTCGACCTCAAGGCCGACCGGGCGGCCGGCGTGCTGCGGGTGCCCGGGGCGTTCGCCGAGCCCGGGGCGACCGCCCCGCGCCCGCGGATCGCCGCCGAGCTGGCCGGCGAGCTCGCGACGATGGCGGGCTGGCTCGCGCTCGACGGCGTCGCCGTGGGGGAGCGGGGCAACCTGGCCGCGGAGCTGCGTGCCGAGGTCGCCGCCCGCTGACGGCTCAGGCGGGGTCGAGACGGAACACGGCGATCGCATCCAGGTGCTCGGCGACCTGCTCCTCGGTGGCGTCGGCCGACACCGGGAACGCCGCCAGGGCCCACGGCACGTCGAGCGCCCGCAGGTAGCCGACGACGGCCGCCGCGGCCTCGGGGCGGTCGGGCTCCACCCCCCGGTGCGGCTCGTCGCCCGCGGCGGAGCGGATCGCGCACTCCGGCGTCGCCCGCAGGTTGCGCACCCAGTCCCGCCCACCGGTGGGGGAGACCAGGTAGGTGGCACCGTCGTGCCCGACGACGCCGATCGGGGTGTCGCGCGGCTCCCCGCTGCGCCGCCCGCGGGTGCGCAGCACACGCAGTGCGTAGCCGCCGTCCGGGACGGGGGCCGGAGGCATCTGCAGTACCCGGGCGGTCATGGAGGCGTTCGTCGCGGCGATCTCGGTGCGGTCCACGGCGCCGATCCTACGCCGGTATCTCGCTCGCCGATCATCTCGACGAGCGAGATACCGAGTGTGGGTCAGACCGCCACGGAGACGCGGGTCACCAGGACGTCACCGCTGCCGGTGCGCCCGGACAGCCGCACCGCCGGCGCTGTCGGCGGGGTGTCGTGACGGACGTCGAGCTCGGAGCGGGCACGGCCCGACCCGGTCGACAGGTCCAGCTCGGCGGCGACACCGGAGTGCACCCCGACCCGGACCGACCCCGACCCGGTGCCGAGGCGGACGTCACCGGACACCGCATCGGCGACGACCACGTCCCCCGACCCCGAGCGCACCTCCAGGTCCGCCGTGAGCTCGCCGACGCGGATGTCGCCGCTGCCGGTCCGGATGCGCGACGCGCCGCCGAGCGATCCGGCCTCGACCCCGCCGGAGCCGGCACGCAGGTGGGCCCGGCCCGAGCACGTGCCCAGGTCGATCGACCCCGCACCGGTGGTGACGTCGGCGTCGCCGTGCACCTCGGCGAGCCGGGCCGCACCGGACCCGGTCCGCACCGCGGCCCAGGACGCGCGGCCGGTCAGCTCGACCGAGGCCGCGCCGGTCCGTACCGCGGGCCGCGACCCGGCGGGCGCGGAGATGGTCACCACCAGCGGCACCGCGCCGAGGGCGGCGCCGTCCGGACCGCGCACCACCAGGCGTCGCGTCGCCGCCGACCACTCGACGGTGACGGCGTCGACGGCGTCGGCCGAGGGATCGCCGGTGGCCTCCCAGGGGGCACCGACGATCGGGTCGAACCCGCGCCCGGACCAGCCCGCCCCGGCCTGGGGGACGCCGGCGCGGCCGGTCATCGAGCTGCCGATCCAGTCCAGCAGCCCGCCGAGGCCGCCGGACCAGGGCGCGGCGCTGCGGTCGGCGGTGATCTCCGCGCGCACCTCGTCGGCGCCCTCGACCAGGTCGATCCGGATCCGGCCTGCGCCGGTCGTCACCTCGATCTCGGCGGCACCGGCGCAGTCGAACCGCTCGCTGCGGGAGGGCGTGTCGGTGCCGGCGTCCCCGGTGCCCGCACCGCCGGGGTCCGCACCGGCGGTCGGCGGGTGGCCGGCGTCGCCGCTGCGTGCTCCGCCGGCGCCGGTGCCTTCGGTGTGGGCGCCGCCGTCGTGCGTGGCGTCAGCGCCGGCGTCGTCCGGCTCGACGGGGCCGGTCTGCTCGTCGCTCATCCCTGCACCCATCCCCGCAGGCTGCGCCCGTTGCGGTGCGGTCTGCCGGTGCGCCCCTCCGCGCCGGCCAGCGCCCCCTGCACGGCCTGGGACACCCAGGTGTTGAGCGAGACGCCCTGCGACTGGGCGGCCCGCTCGGCCTGGGCCTTGATCTGCTCGACGATGCGCAGGGTGACCCGACTGATGTCACCGGCGTCGCCGGAGAACGGCGAGCCGCCGGCCGCCGGGCCTGCGGAGGAGGTCTGACGACCGGAGGCGGCGGTGCCGTCGAACGGGAAGCCGTCGAACGGGGACGTCCCCTCGCCCGCCGGGGTGGGGTCCGGGGTGGGTGCGTGTCCGGGCTCCGGGTCGCCGCCGGACACCGACACGCGCACCTCCCGGCCGTGCAGGCGGACCTCGACAGAACGGTCGCCGAGCGCGGCGGTCGCCTCCGAGGCCAGGTCCGACAGTGCGTTCATGATCGCGAGCCGGGCTGCGGGCTCGAGCGCGGAGCCGAGCAGTGCCGCGGTGCGGCGGGTCTGCTCGTCGCCCGCGGCCGCTGCGGCGGCGAGGTCGTCGCGCAGCTGCGCGACGTACGGCGTGAGGTCCATGACACCACTATGGCGTCACTGATGACATCACGCCACCGGTTCGTGGCGTCGGCCGCGACGTCGCAGCGTACCGGGGGTGCCGTGGCCGCCACCGTGGGTGCGGGCGCGGGGCCCGGCGGGTGCCGGGCACGCCGGTCGTTACCCTCGCGGCATGCCGGAGACCGCGCCGAAGACCGTCCCGCTGACCGTGCAGCTCGTCGCGAAGACCGAGTTCACCCCGCCCGCGGACGTCCCGTGGTCCACCGACGCCGACGGCGGCCAGGCGCTGGCCGAGTTCGCCGGCCGCGCCTGCTACCAGTCGTGGGGCAAGCCGAACCCGCGCACCGCGACCAACGCCGGCTACATCGCCCACATCCTCGAGGTCGGGCACCTCTCGGTCCTCGAGCACGGCTCGGTCAGCTTCTACCTGACCGGCATCTCGCGCTCGCTGACCCACGAGCTGATCCGGCACCGGCACTTCTCCTACTCCCAGCTCTCTCAGCGCTACGTCCCCGAGCGGGACGCCGCGATGGTCGAGCCGGACGTCATCGCCCAGGACCCGGAGCTGCACGAGCTGTTCCTGCAGGCCTCGGCCGACGCGCTCGCCTCCTACGAGAAGCTCCTCGAGGGGCTCGAGGCGCGCTTCGCCGACGTGCCGAACGGGACGCTCCGGCGCAAGCAGGCCCGTCAGGCCGCGCGGTCGGTGCTGCCGAACGCGACCGAGACCAAGATCGTCGTGACCGGGAACTACCGGGCGTGGCGGCACTTCATCGCGATGCGCGCCTCCGAGGCCGCCGACGTCGAGATCCGCAAGCTCGCCGTCGAGTGCCTGCGCCAGCTGCAGGCCGAGGTGCCGAACGTGTTCGCGGACTTCCAGATCCAGACCCTCGCCGACGGGACCGAGATCGCCTCCAGCCCGCTGGTCGCGGAAGGCTGAGCGAGGCTTGCCGAGCGAGCATCGGTGCCGAGCGATAGCTCAGGCGAGGACGGCGTGCACCCGTCGTCGCAGGTCCGGCAGGTCCCGCACGACGAACCCGCGTCCCTCCTTCTCCAGCAGCCCCTCGGCGACCAGCCGGGACAGCTCCCGGCTGGTCGTGACCCGGGTGAGTCCCACGAGCAGCCCCAGCTCGTCGACGGCGGGGCGGATCGACAGCCGGGCCACCTCGTCGAGCGCGATCTCGCCGTAGGCCTCCACGAGGTGGCCGAGCAGCAGGATGATCCGCTCGCGGGCGGGCAGTCCCTCGATGAGCACGTGCAGCTGCATGACCCGTTGCTTGTAGGCGATCCGACGGGTGATCTCGAGCAGGAGCTCCGGCTCGTCACGGGCGGCGGTCAGCAGCGCGTCGCGGGTCACCGAGACGATCTCAGACGGCAGGGTGCAGACCGAGGCGAGGTGGCGGGGCCGTCCGTCGACGCAGGCCGCCTCGCCGAGGGTGGCGCCGGGCTCGGCGTAGGCCAGCGAGCGTTCCGAGCCGTCGGGACGGTGCAGGTAGATCCGCACCCGCCCGGAGACGACGAGGTGGAACCGCGACGACAGCTGACCCTGGGTGTAGACGTGCTCCCCACGGGCGTAGTGGCGGGGGCTGCCCAGCTCCGCGATCCGGGCGGTCACCGAGGTCCACGGTGCGGTCAGGAACGGTGAGACCGGGTGGTCGTCGGGATCGGGTGCGGGCAGCGCCCGCACGGTGCCGTCCGGCCTCCGCGCCGCGCTGCTCATGGTCCCGCCTCCCGGCCGTCGCCGATGGTTCGTCCGGACGGTAGCGGGCCGGGGCGCCCGCGGGTAGGCGGACGGCCCGGACGCCGAGGGGTGCGTCCGGGCCTTCGGGTCCGGGGGTGCCGACCGGCGGCCGCCGGCACCGGGTGGGTGCGGGGCGGCCCGCCCGGACGGGCCGCCCCGGTGGCCGGTCAGGCGGCCGCGAGCTGTGCGTCCTGCTCGGCGAGGGAGTCCGCGTCGGTCTGCGGCAGGGCCAGCGTGCAGAGCAGGCTGAGCAGCGAGACCGCCGAGAGCAGCAGGCCGATGCCGAGGCTGCCCAGCGTCGACGCGGCGAGTGCCGCGGCGAACAGCGGGACCACGCCGCCGCCGAACACGCCGGCGAGGTTGTAGGCGATCCCGGCGCCGGTGTAGCGGAATCGGGTCGGGAACAGCTCCGGCAGCTGGGCGCCGATCGGCCCGTAGGCGATGCCGACGACGCCGAGCACCAGCGACAGGCCCAGCCCGAACGACCACACCGTCCCGATGTCGATGATCGGGAACGCGACCAGCCCGGCGGCGACCGAGGCGATGTTGCCGCCGAGGACCATCTTCCGTCGCCCGACCCGGTCGGACAGGATCGCCGAGGCGATCGTCGTCAGGGCGAAGACGATGCCGCCGACGATGCCCATGGCCAGCACCGACGGGCGCGGCAGCTGCAGCTGCTGGGTGCCGTAGCTGGTCAGGTAGGTGACGCCGATGTAGAAGAAGGCGAACACCGCGGTGGTCGAGCCCGCCCCGAGGAGCACCGCGGCCGGCCGGGTGGTGAACACCTCGGTGATCGGGAGCTTCGTCGACACCGGGCCGCTGTTGCGGAAGCCCGCCGTCTCCTCCAGCGCGAGCCGCACGTAGAGCCCGACCGCGACGAGCAGCACCGATCCGATGAACGGGATGCGCCAGCCCCAGGTCAGGAACGCCTCGTTGCTCATGGTCAGTGCGGTGACCAGGAAGGTCGCCGACGCCAGCGCGAAGGCCACCGACGGGCCGAGCTGCGGGAACAGCGCGTACTTCCCGCGGGCCTTGGTCGGCGCGTTCTCCGCGGTGAGCAGGGTCGCCCCGGCCCACTCGCCGCCGACGGCGAGGCCCTGCAGGATGCGCAGCACCACGAGCAGGATCGGCGCCAGGACGCCGATCGTGCCGGTGGTGGGCAGCAGGCCGATCGCGAGCGTCGAGAAGCCCATCAGCAGCAGCGTGGTGACCAGCGTGCCCTTGCGGCCGAGGCGGTCCCCGAAGTGACCGAACAGCACCGACCCGAACGGCCGCGCGACGAAGGCGACACCGAACGTGGCCAGCGCGAGTGCGGTACCGGCCGCCGCCCCGAGCTCGGGGAAGAAGACCTTGTTGAACACCAGGGCCGCGGCGGTCCCGTAGATGAAGAAGTCGTAGAACTCGATGACCGTGCCGGTCATGCTCGCGAGCGCGATCCGGCGCATCGACCGCGGTGGCTGCGTGGTGGCAGCGTTCGTCACGTGTGTTCTCCCCGTCGAGAAGCGATGAGTGGGACGGATCGGAGTATCGACACACGGACGGGTGAGATCTGTATCACCGGCTACACGAGGCGTGCGTTCCGTCAGGTTTCTGTCGACCGTTGGTCGCGGTGCGGTCGCGCACGTCCGGTACTACGTTGGGGACGGTGAGCCTCGCCACCGCCGAACGTGCCGCCCTCTGCGCCGAGTTCGAACGCTCCGGACCCGACCGACCGACGCTCTGCGAGGGCTGGAACGCCCGCGACCTGCTCACCCACCTGCTGGTCCGGGAGCGGCAGCCGTGGAGCGCCGGGGGGATCGTGCTGCCCGCCCTGTCGGCGATGACCGACAAGGCGATGGACGGCTACGCGTCCGCGGCCTGGCCGAACATGATCGACGACCTGCGCAAGGGCCCGCCCGCGTGGTCGCCGTTCAAGGTCGGCAAGATCGACGAGATCGCCAACGGTGCCGAGTTCTTCGTCCACCACGAGGACCTGCGCCGCGGGGAGCCCGGCTGGGAGCCCCGCCCGTCCGACCCGGGGCGCGACGGGCAGCTGTGGAACCTGCTGCACACCCAGGCCAGGCTGCTGTTCCGGCGCAGCCCGGTGGGCGTGGTCCTGGCCCGCCCGGAGGGCGCGACCCAGGTCGTCGCGACCGGGTTCGGCGTGGTCACGGTGACCGGCGAGCCCGCGGAGCTGGTGCTGCACGCCTTCGGCCGGGACGCGGCGCGGGTCGAGGTGACCGGTCTGCCTGCCGACGTGGAGGCCTACCGCGGCGCACCGACCGGGATCTGACCGGGATCCGTCGGTACCGGGCGGTACCGTCACCAGTCATGAGCACCGGTCCCGATCCCGCCCCCGGCGGGCAGCAGCACCCGCCGCGCCGACCGTTCGGCGAGGTGCTGACCGCGATGGTCACGCCGTTCGACGCCGACGGCGAGCTGGACCTGGCCAAGGCCGAGGAGCTGGCGACCCACCTGGTGGACCTCGGCAACGACGGGCTCGTCGTCAACGGCACCACCGGCGAGGGCCCGACCACGTCGGACACCGAGAAGTCCGAGCTGATCCGCGCGGTCGTGTCCGCGGTGGGGGACCGGGCGACGATCGTCGCCGGGGCCGGCACGTACGACACCGCGCACTCGATCCAGCTGGCCCGCAGCGCGGAGCGCGCCGGTGCGCACGGGCTGCTCGTGGTCACGCCGTACTACTCCCGGCCGCCGCAGGAGGGCCTGCTCGCGCACTTCACCGCGGTCGCCGACGCGGGCGACCTGCCGGTGATGCTCTACGACATCCCGCCGCGCAGCGTCATCGGCATCGACGTCGACACCTTCCAGCGCCTGGCGCAGAACCCCCGCATCGTCGCGGTGAAGGACGCCCGCAACGACCTGCGCGTCGGCACCGAGGTGCTGGCCACCACCACGCTCGCCTACTACTCCGGCGACGACCCGGTGAACCTGCCGTGGCTCTCGGTCGGGGCGGTCGGCTTCGTCAGCGTGATCGGCCACGTCGTCGCCGACCGGCTGCGCGCCATGATCGACGCCTACCACGCCGGTGAGCACCAGCGGGCCCGCGCGCTGCACTACGCGATGCTCCCGGTGATCCGCGGGATGGGCCGGGTCGGTGGCGCGGTGTTCGCCAAGACCGCGTTGCGCCTGCGGGGCATCGACGTCGGCGACACCCGGCTGCCGCTGCCGCCCGCCACCGAGGACCAGATCGCCGCGATCGCGGGGGACCTCGCCGTCGCCGGGGTGGCGCTGGATCCGCAGGCCCGTCCGAACGTCCCGGTCTACCAGCCCGGCCACGGCGCCCTGGGTGGGCGTACCGCCGCAGACGTCGGCGCCGAGGTCGCGTACCACCGCACCTGAGCGGGTGCCCGCCGGGAAGCGGACCCCAGAACACGAACCAGAGAACACGAACCCATGTGAGGCACGAACCCCTGTGAGTCCCCAGCGCAACGACCGACGCAACCGGCCCGGCCGGTCGCTCTCCGCGCCGCCGGAGCACATCGAGCGTCCGGAGCTCCCGGACGGCCCGCCACCCGCCCTCGCGCAGGGTGGCCTGCGCGTCTACGCGCTCGGCGGCATCGGTGAGGTCGGTCGCAACATGACCGTCTTCGAGTACGAGGGCCGGCTGCTCATCGTCGACTGCGGCGTGCTGTTCCCCTCCGACTCCGAGCCGGGCATCGACCTGATCCTGCCCGACTTCCGCACCATCGAGGACCGCCTCGACGACATCGACGCGCTCGTGCTCACCCACGGCCACGAGGACCACATCGGTGCCGTGCCGTGGCTGCTGCGGATGCGCCCGGACATCCCCGTCGTCGGGTCCCGGTTCACGCTCGCCCTGGTCGCGGCGAAGTGCAAGGAGCACCGCCTGACCCCGCACCTGCAGGAGATCCGCGAGGGCGACCGCGTCTCCCACGGCGGGTGGGACTGCGAGTACTTCGCGGTCAACCACTCGATCCCCGACGCCGTCGCCGTCGCCGTCCGCACGCCCGCCGGGCTGCTGCTGCACACCGGTGACATCAAGCTCGACCAGCTCCCGCTCGACGGGCGGCTCACCGACCTGGGCGGGTTCTCCCGGCTGGGCGAGGAGGGCGTCGACCTGTTCCTGGTCGACTCCACCAACGCCGAGGTGCCGGGCTTCGTCACCCCCGAGGCCGACATCGGGCCGGTCATCTCCGACCTGGTCCGCCGGGCGCCGTCGCGCATCATCCTGGCCTGCTTCGCCAGCCACGTGCACCGTGTCCAGCAGGTGCTCGACGCCGCGCAGGCCCACGGCCGCAAGGTGTGCCTGACCGGGCGGTCCATGGTCCGCAACATGGGCCTGGCCGACGACCACTCGCTGCTGAACATCCCGCCGGGGCTGCTCGTCGACATCGACGAGGCGATGCGCCTGCCCGACGAGAAGCTGGTGCTCGTCTCCACCGGATCGCAGGGTGAGCCGCTCGCCGCGCTGTCCCGGATGGCGCGCGGGGACCACCGCAGCATCACGATCCGCCCGGACGACACGATCATCCTGGCCAGCTCGCTGATCCCCGGCAACGAGACCGCCGTCTTCGGCGTGATCAACGGGCTGACCCGGCTCGGCGCCACCGTCGTGCACCAGGGCAACGCCAAGGTGCACGTCTCCGGGCACGCCCCGGCCGGCGAGCTGTTGTTCCTCTACAACGCGGTGCGCCCGTCGAACGTCATGCCGGTGCACGGGGAGTGGCGCCACCTGCGGGCCAACGCCGCGCTCGCGCGTCGCACGGGGGTGCCGGAGGAGTCGGTGGTCATCGCGGAGAACGGCGTGGTCGTCGACCTCGTCGACGGCCGCGCGGCGATCACCGGCCGGGTCGAGGTCGGGCAGGTCTACGTCGACGGGCTGTCGGTCGGCGATGTGGGAGAGACCACGCTCGGTGACCGCATCGCGCTCGGCGAGGGCGGTTTCATCGCGATCAACGTGGCGATCGACCACAAGACCGGCCGCGCGCTGTCGCGCCCGACGCTGTCCGGGCGCGGGTTCTCCGACGACCCGAAGGCGCTCGACGCCGCCCAGGCGCTGGTCGAGGACGAGCTGTCCCGGCTGGAGAACGAGGGCGTCACCGACCCGCACCGGATCGCCCAGGGCGTGCGGCGCGTGGTCGGCCGCTGGGTGTCCGACACCTACCGTCGCCGCCCCATGATCGTCCCCACGGTCATCGCGGTGTGAGCGTGTGGAGGGGTCGTCGACCCCTCCACTGCCGCGTCGGTCCCCGGTTCGATCACCGAACCGGGCTACCGTGTGTGACATGGCAGGACGCACGGGCACGGGCAGGACCACCACGACTGCGGCCGCGGGCCGCGGCTCGGGGCGGTCGGGCTCGCGTGCGTCCGCCGCCCGCAGGCGTCCGTCGGCAGGCCGGAGGCCGCCGGCCCGGCGCCAGGGCCCCGACCTGGTCGACCGCGGGATCGACGCGGTCGGCCGGGGGGTGGCCAAGACCGTCCGCGCCTCCGGGCGCGCGGTCGGGCGCACCCGCGAGATCGACCCCGCGCACCGCCGCGACGGCATCGGGTTCGGCATGCTCGTGCTCGCCGTCATCGCCGCCGCCGGGCTGTGGTGGCAGGCCGGTGGCTCGGTCGGCTACTGGTTCACCTTCCTCGTGCAGGCGGTGATGGGACAGGCCGGTGTCGCGCTGCCGGCGATCCTGCTGGGCATCGGCATCGTGCTGGTCACCACCGAGGGGCACCCGGAGGCCCGGCCGCGGATCGTGACCGGCAGCCTGCTGCTCGCCCTCGGCGTGCTCGGGCTGGTGCACCTGGCGGCCGGAGCGCCCGCCGAGCCCGATGCCTGGCGCGGTGCGGGCGGCGCGCTCGGCTACGTCGCGGGGACCCCGCTGAAGGCCGGGCTCAGCCTGTGGACGGCCGTCCCCGTCCTCGTCCTGCTGACCCTGTACTCGGTGCTGCTGGTCACCGGGATCCCGGTGCGGGAGCTGCCGGACCGTGTCCGCAGGCTCACCGGGCAGCTGCCGCCCGAGCAGGCCGGCGAGGGCGAGTCCGGCGCGGACCGCCCGCGCACGGTGGCCGACGCCGTCGCCGAGCGGGAGGGCCGTGCCGAGGACGCCGACCAGACCCCGAAGCGGCGTCGCCCGGCGCGGCGCAGGCAGGGCGCCGCGGAGGCCGACGCGTTCCGGGTGGAGGAGGGCGAGCACGCCCCGGCCCCGGTGGACCCGTCGCTGCCCGGTGCCCCGGAGGAGGACGTCCCCGCGGCCGCCGCGCCGCCGGCGAAGAAGCCGCGCAAGCCCGTCGTCGAGACGCCGCAGGTGGCCGACGAGCCGATCGAGGGCGAGCAGCTCTCGATGGCGATCCGCCAGCCGCAGTCCGACACCGAGTACATCCTGCCGCCGGCTGACACCCTGGAGTCCGGTCCGCCGCCGAAGTCCCGCAGCTCCGCCAACGACGCGATGATCGAGGCAATCACCGGGGTCCTCGACCAGTTCAACGTCGACGCCCAGGTCACCGGCTTCACCCGCGGCCCGACGGTCACCCGCTACGAGATCGAGCTCGGCCCGGCGGTGAAGGTCGAGAAGATCACCCAGCTGCAGCGCAACCTCGCCTACGCCGTCGCCAACGACAACGTGCGGCTCCTCGCGCCGATCCCGGGCAAGTCCGCCGTCGGCATCGAGGTGCCCAACACCGACCGCGAGATGGTCCGCCTCGGCGACGTCCTGCGCTCGGGCAACGCCCGCGCCGAGCAGCACCCGATGGGCATCGGCCTGGGCAAGGACATCGAGGGCCACTACCTCGTCGCGAACCTGGCGAAGATGCCGCACCTGCTGGTCGCGGGCTCCACCGGCTCCGGCAAGTCCAGCTTCGTCAACTCGATGCTGGTGTCGCTGCTGACCCGGGCCACGCCGGACGAGGTCCGGATGATCCTCATCGACCCGAAGATGGTCGAGCTGACGCCCTACGAGGGCATCCCGCACCTGATCACTCCCATCATCACCCAGCCGAAGAAGGCCGCCGCGGCGCTGGCCTGGCTGGTGGAGGAGATGGAGCAGCGCTACCAGGACATGCAGGCCAACCGGGTCCGGCACGTCGACGACTTCAACCGCAAGGTCCGCACCGGGGAGATCACCGCCCCGCCCGGATCGGAGCGGGTGTACCGGCCCTACCCGTACATCATGTGCATCGTCGACGAGCTCGCCGACCTCATGATGACCGCCCCGCGCGACGTCGAGGACGCGATCGTCCGGATCACCCAGAAGGCGCGTGCCGCCGGGATCCACCTGATCCTGGCGACCCAGCGGCCGTCGGTGGACGTCGTCACCGGTCTGATCAAGACCAACGTCCCGTCCCGGCTGGCGTTCGCGACGTCGTCGCTGACCGACAGCCGGGTCATCCTCGACCAGCCGGGTGCGGAGAAGCTGATCGGCATGGGCGACGCGCTCTACCTGCCGATGGGTGCCGGCAAGCCGGTCCGCATGCAGGGCGCCTTCGTCGACGACGACGAGATCTCCAAGGTCGTCGCGTTCACCAAGGAGCAGGCAGAGCCCAGCTACACCGAGGGCGTCACCGCGCAGAAGGCCGGCGAGAAGAAGGAGATCGACGCCGACATCGGCGACGACCTCGACCTGCTGCTGCAGGCCACTGAGCTGATCGTCACCTCGCAGTTCGGGTCGACGTCGATGCTGCAGCGCAAGCTGCGGGTCGGGTTCGCGAAGGCGGGCCGGCTGATGGACCTGCTGGAGACCCGCAACATCGTCGGGCCCTCGGAGGGCTCGAAGGCCCGCGACGTGCTGGTCAAGCCGGACGAGCTGGAGGGCGCACTCCTCCTGATCCGGGGCGGCGGGACCGCCGACGGCGGCGAGATCGCCGACGACGACGAGTGACCCCCCCGCCGGGTGACGGTCTCGGGCGGTGATGATCCCGACACCGCCGGTGATCGACATTTCGGGCTCACGGCTTAACGGGACGGTCACGTTCGTGCCACAGTGGCCTCGGGTCGCCGACCGGTGATCGCACGTCGTGCTGCCCGTCGACGCCGGGCAGGGGAGGTACTGGCTGGTGTTCTGGAGGAAGAAGGACCGTCGTCGCCCGGCGCGGGGCACCACCGACCGGCACGCCCTCGTCCCGATTCCGCTGACCGGCGGGGTGCTGTCCGGCCAGGTCCGCGACCAGCAGGGCGGTGCGCTGGCCGGCACCGAGGTGTCCGTGCTGGACCCCGCGGACCGGCGTGCCGTGTACGTCGAGACCGACCCGTTCGGCCGGTTCGCCGCGTCGCTGATGCCCGGCCGGTACCGGGTGCGGGTCGAGGCGGGCGGCTACCAGCAGGTCACCGACGTCGTCGAGGTGTCGTGGGGCGAGCACGCCGACATGGGCCACATCGTCCTCGGTGAGGACCCGGCGCTGCGCCCGCCGCGACCCGGTGTCTTCGTCATCGACGGCGACCACAGCTCGGTCCGCTTCGTCGCCCGGCACATCGGGATGTCCAAGGTGTACGGCCGGTTCAACCGGTTCCAGGGGCAGATCCGGATCGCCGAGCCGTTCGAGGAGTCCTCGGTGGACGTCGTGATCGACGCGGCCAGCGTCGACACCAACGTCGCCGCCCGCGACACCCACCTGCGCTCCGCCGACTTCCTCGACGTCGAGCGCTTCCCCGAGCTGCGCTTCTCCAGCGTGCGCTTCGCCGCGCACGGCGGGAACCGGTGGACGGTGGACGGTGACCTGACCCTGCACGGCCTGACCAGCGACGTCTCGCTGGACACCACCTTCCTGGGCTCGGCGGAGTGGAACGGCGACCGGGTCGGCGCGATCGCCACCACCCAGCTGCACCGGGAGCACTACACGCTCAACTGGCAGCAGACCATCGCCAAGGGCCTGCCGGTGGTCGGGTCGACGATCCGGATCCAGCTCGACGTGCAGGCGGTCCGGCAGTCCTGACCCCCGCACGGCGCGCTCAGTACTCGGGGAGCGTGAGGCCGTCGCCGCGGTCGCGGCCCAGTGCTCGACGAGCCCGGGAGCGGCGGCGTCCGGGGCGGTGAGGTCCCGGACCCGCGCGGCGTTGGTCAGCGCCAGCTCCTGGTTGGCCTCCACCCAGCCGCGCATCCGCCGCTCGTGGGCGGCGGCCGCCGGTCCGGGATCGCCGCTGGAGCGCGCGAGCTCCCCGGCCAGCACGTAGGCGCCGACCACGGCGAGCGTGGTGCCCTGACCGGACAGCAGTGTGGGGGACCAGGCGGCGTCGCCGAGGAGCGCGACCGGACCGCGCGACCAGGTCGGCAGCCGGACCTGGGTGATCGGGGTGAGGTACAGGTCCTCGGCGCGGTCCATCCCCGCGAGCAGCTCCGGCAGCCACCAGCCCCCGCCGGCGAAGTGCCGCGTCACCAGCGCGCGCTGCGCCCCGAGGTCGCGGTGGTGGTAGGTGGCGTCCGGGTCGGAGAAGCCGAGCATCACCCGGACCTCGGTGTCGTCGTGCGCGGTGTAGAGCCCGGCCATCGCGTCCGGACGCTGGAGGAACACCTGCCAGCGGCGCAGCCCGAAGGTGTTGGGCAGGGTGAACACGGCGACGTGCTGGCCGAGGGGGACCAGCCGGCCGTCGTCGTCGGGGCCGAGAGCCAGGCGCCGGACGCCGGAGTGCTGGCCGTCGGCGCCCACCACGAGGTCGTAGTGCTCCTCGGTGCCGGAGGCGAAGCGCACCCGGGCGCCGGCCGGGTCCGGTTCGAGCGCGACGACCCGGTCGCCCCACCGGTGCTCGACGCCGTCGAGCGCACCGGTGAGCAGCGCGGCGAGGTCGTCGCGGAGGATCTCGACGTCGTCGCTCGCGACCGGCCCCCCGGTGAGAGTCACCGCGGTGCTGCGGAAGACCTCGGTGCCGTCCTCGTCGACCAGGGACATGCCGTCCATCGCGGTGCGGGCGGCCCGCAGCGCGGCTCCGAGCCCCATCCGGTCCACGACGGTCAGCGCGGGCCCCCGGACGTCGACGGCCTGCCCGCCGGGCCGCGGCCCCGGCGCCGACTCGACGACGACCGGGCGGAAACCGCGCCGGCGCAGCCACCACGCGAGCGTCGTCCCGGCGATACCGGCCCCGCTGATCAGGATGTCGGTCATACGTCCTCCTCGGTACGGTGTACGCGTCGAGGCTGCCGCCGCTAGCTGCGATGACGTGTGTCGTGTAGTGGCACAGGTGGTACAGGGAGGTCGCCGGTGGACGGTTCGCCCACGGACCGGGTCGCGGCCGCGGTGCGTGCCCGTGTCGAGTCGGGGGATCTGCGGCCCGGGGACCGCGCGCCGTCGGTGCGCGCGCTGGTGGCCGAGCACGGTGTCGCGATGTCCACCGCGGCCCGGGCGCTGACCCGGCTGCGCGAGGAGGGGCTGCTGCGGACGACGGCGCGGGTCGGGTCGGTGGTGGCGGAGCCGACTGGGCCTGCGGGCACCGCTGCGGCGCCGGACACGGCCCGGCTGGTGCGGACCGCGATCGGCATCGCCGACGACGAGGGCCTCGCCGCGCTGTCCATGCGGCGTCTCGCCGGGTCGTTCGGCGTGCCGACGATGTCGCTGTACCGGCTGGTGCGCAGCCGGGACGAGCTGCTGCTGGCGATGCTCGAGACGGTCTTCGCCGAGCTGGTGCTGCCCCGGCCGACGGGCCGTGGCGGGCCCGGCTGGAGGGCGCGGCGCACGCCCAGTGGCGGGTGCACCGGCGGCACCCGTGGCTGGCGCGGGTGCTGTCGCTGTCCCGGCCGCAGGCGCTGCCGTCGCTGCTGCGCTTCGCCGAGTTCGAGCTGGCCGCGTTGGAGGAGGTCGTCGCGGACCCGGTGGAGCGGTTCGACCTGCACCTGGCGCTGACCGGATTCGTGCGGGGGATGGCGCTGACCCTGGCCGCGGAGCAGGAGGCGCAGGCCGACACCGGCGTCGACGCCGACACCTGGTCCGAGCACGACCCGGGGCTGCGGGCCGCGCTGCGCCGTCACGGCGGGCCCGCGCTGCGCCGGGTCGGCGACTACCCGTACGACCTGCAGCGGGTGTTCGACACCGGGATCGCCCGGTTCCTCGACGGGATCAGCTGAACCCCTGCTGCCGCCACGCCTCGTAGACGGCGACGGCGGCGGCGTTGGCCAGGTTCAGCGATCGGTTCGACGGCCGCATCGGCAGCGCCACCGTGCCCGTCACCCAGTCCGCCGCCGCGACCTCGGGCGGCAGCCCGGTCGACTCGCGGCCGAACAGCAGCACGTCCCCGCCGGAGTAGGCGACGTCGGTGTAGCGGACCGGCGCGCCGGGCACGAACGCGAACACCCGTGCCCCGGCGGCCCGCACCCAGCCGGCGAACGCGGCCGTGTCGTCGTGCACGACGACCTCGGCGAGATCGGCGTAGTCGAGCCCGGCCCGGCGCACCGAGCGTTCGTCGAGGGAGAAGCCGAGCGGCCGGACCAGGTGCAGCTCGGCGCCGGTGTTCGCGGCGAGCCGGATCGCGTTGCCGGTGTTCGGCGGGATCTCCGGGGTGTGCAGGGCGAGGCGGACCACGCGCTACTCGTACCAGGTGCCCGCGCTCCAGTGGTTCCCGTCCGGGTCGGCGATCTCGAACAGACGGCTGCCGTACTCGGCGTCGAAGGGCGCGTGCACGACGGTGGCGCCGGCCGCCACGGCACGGGCGAACAGGGCGTCCGGGTCGTCGCACACGAGATGGACGGCGGCGCCGCCGGGCGGGCGGCACCCGTCGTGGGTGGGGCCGAGCATCACGCCGCCGGGGGCGCCGGTCGACCCGGGGCGTACCAGCTCGGCGTGGACGATCGCGCCGTCGTCGCCGGTGTGGACGGCGCGCTCGGTGAAGTCCAGTGCCGAGGTCAGGAAGGTGACCAGGGCGCGCGGGTCGGGGCTGGACAGGCTGGGCCAGAGGCCGGGCAGATCGCTCATGGGTGCGAGGGTGCCGGGGCGGGGTGCCGCGGTCGTGGACGAATCGGAGCCGCCGGTCGGACCCGTTCGGCGCGCCAGGTCAGCGCGGTCGTCCCCGCGAGATCGCGGAAGTCGCGGGCCAGGTGCTGCTGGTCGGCCTACCCGCAGGTCGCAGCCAGCTCGGCGAGCGGAGGGGCGAGCGGGCGGCGCAGGAGCGTGCACGCCCGCTCGAACCGGACGACCCGGGCGGCGGTCTTCGTCCCGAGCCCGGTCTCCCGTCGTACCCGCTCGCCGAGGTGCCGCTCGGACCAGCCGACCTCGCCGGCGACGTCGGCGACCCGCGCGGTCCCGCCGGTGCGGACCAGCACCTCCCAGGCACGGACGACCTCCGGTGGCGGGTCGACCGGGCGGCCCCGGGCGTCGGCGAGACGGCAGAGCGCGGCGTCGAGCAGGGCGCAGCGCGCGGCCCAGTCCGGCGCCGCGCGCAGCCGGTCCAGCAGGCCGTCGAGCCCGGGCAGCAGCAGCGCGAGGTCCACGACGTCGCCGGCCAGCTCGCCGGCGGGTAGCCCGAGCAGCGCGCGGGCGCCCCGCCAGGTCATCTCCAGCTGCATCCCGGCCTGCGCGGCCCCGCCGCTGCCGAGGACCGCGGGCGCGGCGTGCAGGCCGGCGGCCGAGGCGGTGAAGCGCCCGGGGCCGCGTCGCGGATCCGGGGCGGCGATCAGGTCCAGAGCGCCGTCCAGCAGGAGCACGACCGTCAGGTGCGCGCTCGACACACCCTGGTGGGTCCCCACCGGGGCCGCCGGGGAGGACCAGCACCAGATCCCCGACACCAGCGGGCGCAGCCGTGCGGAGGGACGCCAGCGCCGGGCCCCGTCGGACATGGCGGCCAGGGTAGCCCCGCCCGGGCGCTCGGGTGGGTGGTGGTCGTGGCGGGCCGCCGCGGGCCGAGGTCAGAGGGTGAGCAGCATCCGCACGTTGCCCAGGGTGTTCGGCTTGACGTGGGCGAGGTCGAGGAACTCGGCGACGCCGGCGTCGTAGCTGCGCAGCATGGCCGCGAACACCTCGGCCGACACCGGGGTCCCGTCGATCTCGGCGAAACCGTGCCGGGCGAAGAACTGCTTCTCGAAGGTGAGCACGAACAGCCGCTCCAGGCCCAGCTCGCGCGCGCCGTCGATCAGCGCGGAGACGATCCGGTGCCCCACCCCGCGGCCCACCACCGACGGCGACACCGCCACCGTGCGGATCTCGCCCAGGTCCTCCCACAGCACGTGCAGCGCGCCGCAGCCGACGACCACGCCGTCGACCTCGGCGACCAGGAACTCCGGGACCGCCTCGTAGAGGGTGACGGTCTCCTTGGCCAGCAGGACGGTACCCGCGTACTCGTCGACGAGCTCACGGATCCGGCGGACGTCGCGGGTGCGGGCGCGGCGGACGATCACGTCGGGGACCGGGGCGGACACGGGGTCGGGCACGGCAGGAGAGCCTAGACCGGGGTCGCCGACGGCGCCGTCTACCCTGGTGTTCGTGGCTTCCCCCGAGACTGCGCCCCGGCGCGCCGCCCTGCTGACCCTGGGCTGCGCGCGCAACGAGGTCGACTCCGAGGAGCTCGCCGGCCGTCTGGCCGGGTCCGGCTGGGAACTGGTCGACGCCGAGGACGGCAGCCCCGACGTCATCGTCGTCAACACCTGCGGGTTCGTGGAGCAGGCGAAGAAGGACTCGATCGACACGGTGCTGGCCGCCGCGGACGTGGCGCGTCCCGCCGGGGCGAAGGTCGTCGCGGTCGGGTGCCTGGCCGAGCGCTACGGCGCCGAGCTCGCCGCCGACCTCCCCGAGGCCGACGCGGTGCTCGGCTTCGACGCCTACCCCGAGCTCGCTGAGCGGCTCGGCGACGTCCTGGGCGGGCACGCCCCGGCCCCGCACGTCCCCACCGACCGTCGCAAGCTCCTCCCCATCTCGCCGGCGGAGCGCCCGGCCGCGACCGCGGACGTCTCGGTCCCCGGCCACGACTGGGTGCCCGACATCGCGCGCACCCGCCTGTCCGGCGGGCCGGTGGCCTCGCTCAAGCTGGCCTCGGGCTGCGACCGCCGCTGCGCGTTCTGCGCGATCCCGAGCTTCCGCGGCAGCTTCGTGTCCCGCCCGCCGGCCGACGTGCTCGGCGAGGCCGCCTGGCTCGCCCGGCAGGACGTGCGCGAGCTCGTGCTGGTCAGCGAGAACTCCACCAGCTACGGCAAGGACCTCCCCGGCGGCACCCGCGCGCTGGTCGACCTGCTCCCGCAGCTCGCCGCGATCGAGGGCGTCGAGCGGATCCGGGTCGCCTACCTGCAGCCCGCCGAGCTCCGGCCCGACCTGCTGCGTGTCATCGCGACCACGCCGGGCGTCGCGCCGTACTTCGACCTGTCGTTCCAGCACGCGTCGGCGCGGGTGCTGCGCCGGATGCGCCGGTTCGGGTCGCGCACCGACTTCCTCGACCTCTGCGAGCGCATCCGCGCGCTGGCGCCGGAGGCCGGGATCCGCTCCAACGTCATCGTCGGGTTCCCCGGCGAGACCGAGGAGGACCTCGCCGAGCTGGAGGCGTTCCTGACCGGTGCCCGGCTCGACGCCGTCGGGGTGTTCGGCTACTCCGACGAGGACGGCACCGAGGCCGAGGGCTACGACGGCCACGTCGATCCGGCCGAGGTCAGGGCCCGCGTCGCGCGGATCTCGGCGCTGGTCGACGAGCTGATGGAGCAGCGCGCCGAGGAGCGCATCGGCACCGAGGTCGTCGTGCTGGTCGAGTCCGCCGAGGGCGACGAGGACGACTGCACCGGCCGTGCCGCCCACCAGGGCCCCGACGCCGACGGCGAGTGCACCGTCGTCGCGGCGGCGCAGGACGGCCCCGGGCCGGACTCGCTGCGTCCCGGTGACCTCGTCCGCTGCCGCGTCGTGGACACCGAGGGCGTCGACCTGCTGGTGGAGGCCCTGGAGCTGATCGACCCGAACGCACCGGCCGCCGCCGTCCCGGCGGCCTCCGCGGCCGGATGAGCTCGCACCCGGCCGGGGGCGCCGCCGGAGTCGGCGACCCGCCCCTGCTGAACATCGCGAACGCGCTGACGGTCCTGCGGCTGCTGCTCGTCCCGGTGTTCGTCGTCGCGCTGTTCGTCGGCGGCGGCGAGGACGTGGTGTGGCGCCTGGTCGCGTTCGCGGTGTTCGTCGTCGCGGCGGCCACCGACCGGCTCGACGGCCAGCTGGCCCGCAGCCGGGGGCTCGTCACCTGGTTCGGCGCGCTGGTCGACCCGATCGCCGACAAGGCCTTGATGGGCGCGGCCCTGATCGGGCTGTCGATCCTCGATGTGCTGCCCTGGTGGGTGACGATCGTGATCGTCGTCCGCGAGCTGGGCATCACCGTGCTGCGCTTCGTCGTGATCCGCCGGCACGGCGTCATTCCGGCCAGCCGTGGCGGCAAGGCCAAGACCGTCGCCCAGACGGTCGCGATCGGGCTGTTCCTGCTGCCGCTGCCGGAGCTGCTGGGCCCCGGCACCGCGGCCGCGGCCGCGACCGCCGTGCTCGTGCTCCAGTGGGCGGTGATGGCCGTCGCGCTGGTGCTCACCGTGGTGACCGGGGCCGACTACGTCCGCAAGGCCGTCCGGCCCCGGGCCGCCTGACCTGCGGGGACGATCCGGGGCCCGTACGGCGTTGAGGTGTTCGCCGTGGGCGTACAGCGTCACGGCGCGGAGGAACCGGAGAAGTCGGTACGGTGAGACATCACCGGATGTCCGGGGAGCAGTCGAGGAGGGCACATGCTGCTGCGGGAAGCGATCGGCAGTGGGCTGCGTGAGGTGCGCACGGCGCGCCGGCGCACGCTGCGCGACATCTCGCGGGCCGCGCGGGTGAGCCTCGGGTACCTCTCCGAGGTCGAGCGCGGGCGCAAGGAGCCCTCCAGCGAGCTGCTCGCGGCGATCTGCGAGGCACTCGGGGTCTCCGTGCCGGACCTGCTGACCACCGTCGCCGCCGAGATGGCGACGGCGACCTCCGCCGCGGCCGCGAGCCGCCGCGACGACGTGCTCGTCCCGATCGGGCAGCGTCACGCCGAGCTGCGCCTGGCCGGCCGGCCGGGTTCCGTGGTCGCCGCACCGGCGTCCTCGGGCGGCCCGGTGGCCTCGGCGGCCTGATCGCACCGCCGACCCCGGCCGACCGCTCCTGCGCGGTAGGGTGCGGGCAGACCGGCAGCAATGCCAGGATGGACAGGGCCGGAGGCCCGGTTCCGACCACGGTGGGAACGCGGGGTCGGTCCGGGGTCCGCACGCCCGCCGTGGTGGCGGGCACGGTCGCGAGCGAACGCAGGCGGAGGACGCGCAGAGATGGCCAACGGATTCACCAAGTTCTTCAGCTATCTGTCGGCCCTGTTCTCGTCGAAGGTCGACGAGCACGCCGACCCGAAGGTGCAGATCCAGCAGGCCATCGAGGACGCCCAGCGCCAGCACCAGCAGCTGTCGCAGCAGGCCGCCGCGGTGATCGGCAACCAGCGTCAGCTGGAGATGAAGCTGAACCGGCAGCTGGGTGAGATCGAGAAACTGCAGTCGTCGGCGCGGCAGGCACTCGTGCTGGCCGACCAGGCCCGCTCCCAGGGCGACGAGCAGAAGGCCCAGCAGTACGAGCAGTCGGCGCAGACCTTCGCGACCCAGCTGGTGACCGCGGAGCAGGGCGTCGAGGACCTCAAGACGCTGCACGACCAGTCGATCGGTGCCGCCGCCCAGGCCAAGCAGGCCGTCGAGCGGAACTCGATGATGCTGCAGCAGAAGATCGCCGAGCGCACCAAGCTGCTCAGCCAGCTCGAGCAGGCCAAGATGCAGGAGCAGGCCGCGAAGTCGCTGCAGCAGATGAGCGAGCTGTCCGCGCCGCGCAACGCGCCCTCGCTCGACGAGGTCCGCGACAAGATCGAGAAGCGGTACGCCACCGCGCTCGGGTCCGCGGAGCTGGCCCAGAACTCGGTGCAGGGCCGGATGCTGGAGGTCCAGCAGTCGACCACCGACATGGCCGGCATGTCGCGGCTGGAGCAGATCCGGGCGTCGATGTCCGGGGCGCCGATCGCCGGTGGCCAGCAGGCTCAGCAGGTCGGCCAGGGCGAGGCGACCCAGCAGCTGCCGTCCTCGCCGGCACCGGCCCAGCAGCAGAACACCCAGAACCAGCAGCAGCCCGGCACCGCTTGAGCGGCTCAGCCGTTCCACACCGTCCGCCGCGGTCCCGATCCCGGGGCCGCGGCGGACGTGTGTCCGGGCCCGTCCGGGCCGGCGACCCGGCTCCGGGCGCCTCGCCGGCTCCGGCCGTCGGTCGCGACGTGGCCGACGCGGTCAGGGCGTGCGGGCCGCGCCGGGCGGCGGCCGCCCGGGGGCGCCGCGACGCGGGCCGGTGCCGCGGCGCACCGGGCGCGGTGACGGCCCGGCCTGGCAGCGCTGGCACCAGTAGGTGACCCGGGCCCGGTGGTCGTCGCCCTGGTCGGCGGTCCGGATGCGGGTGCCGCAGCGGCGGCACGGCCGCCCGGCCCGCTCGAACACCCAGTGCGCCTCGCCCGCGGCCAGCGAGCCGGTCGTGGTCTGCTCCGGGCGGTCCTTGTTCGACGACAGCAGCCGCCGCGACAGGTCGATCACCCCGGGGAGGTCGGGCACGTCGCGGACCGGTACCCAGGGGGTGAGCCCGAGCAGGAAGCAGATGTCGTTGCGGTAGAGGTTGCCGAGGCCGGCCATGACCCGCTGTTCGAGCAGTACCAGCCCGAGCGGGTGGTCGGCGCGGGCGGTCATCCGGCGCAGCGCCTCGGCGTCGTGGGCGGGGCCCCAGGCCGGGTCGAGCAGGTCGGGCCCGAGGTGCCCGACGAGGGTGTGCTCGTCGTCGGTGGGGAGCAGCTCCAGGTCGTGCAGGGCGAACCCGACGGCGACCCGGTCGGCGGTCGCCAGCACCGCGCGCGCCTCGTGGGCGCCCCGGCGCCAGCGCATCCCGGGCCGGTACAGGTGCCAGGAGCCGTCCATCCGGAAGTGGCTGTGCAGGCTGCGGCCGTCGTCGAAACGGGTGAACAGGTGCTTTCCGACGGAGACGACGCCAGTGACGGTCAGCCCGGCCAGGTCGTGCTCGACCAGCCGCGGGTGGCGCAGCTCGCCGCGCAGCAGCTCGTGCCCGGCCAGCGCGGCGTGCAGCCGCTTGCCGGCCAGGTACACGGTGTCTCCCTCGGGCACGACCGCGACGCTACCCGGGCGGGCCGGACCGTCCCGGGCCCTGTCGACGGCCCTGCCGACGGGTCGGTCGACGGCTCAGTCGACGACGAGCGTCCGCAGCTGCGGCCACACCTGCGACCACGGACGCGTCATGCCCTCGCCCAGCCAGATGCGGTTGCCGTCGCCGAGGTCGGTGACCGGTCGCAGCGCCATCCCGGTGGGGGCGAGCAGGCCGGGGTCCCTGCCGAGGAGGATCACGACGTCGTGGTCGTCCGGGGGCGGGTCGAAGTAGCCGTAGCTGCGGTTGCCGCTGTACCCCGGCGGCAGACCGAGCGCGGGGTCGGCGGTGTCGACGTAGGCCGCGTAGATGTACGAGCCGCCCATCACGACCACGCGGTCCTGCTGGTCGAGGGACAGCCCGTCGCGCACGCGGGCGACCTCCCCGACGATCCGCTCCGGCACGGCCGGGTCGGCCACCCCGGCGCTCGCGGACAGCATCGCCGCGGCGATGGCGACCGACAGCACACCCGCCGGCCATACCCCCCAGGACCACCGTCGTCGCCCGGTCTCGCGCCGCTGCTGGAACCACACCGCCCCGAGCGCGGCGACGGCGCCGTGCAGACCGCACAGGTAGTAGGCGCGTCCCACGGTCACGGCGAACACGATCCACAGCACGAGGAAGGTGACCGCGACGAAGCGGTACGGCCGCAGTCGCGGCGTCGTGAACGCCGCGACCGCCCCGACCACGACGAGCACGGTGCCGAGCAGCCCGGCCAGCAGCAGCATCGCCACCGCGCTGGGGCCCGGCCCGCCGAACAGGACCGACTCCTGCGCGACGACCGACGTCATCCGCAGCTGCGGCCAGCCGTGCACGGCCTGCCACACCAGCGTCGGCGACGCGATCAGCGCCCCGGCCAGCGCGGCCCACCAGAACGCCGGCCGGCGCAGCATCGCCCGCGGCCCGGCCACTCCGATCGCGACCACCAGCACCGCGCCGAGCAGGATCACCTGGAACTTCGTCAGCGCGGCCAGCCCGAGCAGCGGCCCGACGGCGAGGAGCAGCCGGTCGTCGCGGATCCGGGTCCAGCGGACCAGCAGCCACAGCAGTAGCGCCCACTGCAGCGGTTCGAGCGAGTACGGCGTCAGGAAGTGCCCGAACAGCGTCACCCACAGCCCGGTGGCCTGCGCGAGCGCGGTGAGCACCTGGGCACGGCGGTCCCCGCCCAGCTCCCGGGCGATCAGCGCCGCGACGACGACCGCGCCGGCCGTCGCCAGCGACGGCACGATCCGCAGTACCCCGTTCACCCCGGGGGCGAGGGCGTCGGCGAGCCCGGCCAGCGCCGGCGCGACCGGGGGCTGGTCGGCCGAGCCCCAGTCGAGGTGGTGCCGTCCGATCGCCAGCATCAGCGCCTCGTCGAACCAGTACCCGCGCCCCAGCGTCCCCATGACGAGGTGGACGACGGCCACCACCCCGGCGACGATCCCGACGGGCAGCCGCGCGAGCGGTGGAGCGGCCGTGGGCGCGGTGCCGGAGCCCCGGACCGTGGTCGACGACGTCATCTGTCCCTCCGAGCGACGGCGAGGGCGCCGGTGGTGCCCGGGCCCGGCCTCAGCACACCCCGCAGGGTCCTCCCGGCGCAGCGGGCATCGGGCGGTCGGCGATCGACTTCGGTCTACCGCCGGATCACCCCGGGTCAGCCGCGCGGGGCACCGCGGGCGATCCGCAGGGCCCACAGCACCAGCGGGACCTGCAGCGGCAACCGTCCCCAGCCGATCACCCGGTACAGCGGCGCCCTGCGGTTCCACCGCAGGGCCATCGACACGTTCGCCGGGAACACCGCCGCGAACAGTGCGGCCGCGGCGTAACCACCCGTGCGCCGGGTCCGGGGATGCGCGATGGCCGCGGCGACGGCGCCCTCCGCCGCTCCGGAGGCGTAGGTCCAGAACCGGGGTTCCCCGGGCAGGCTGCGCGGGACGATCGAGTCGAACGGCTCGGGCCGCACCACGTGCAGGAGGGCGGCGGTGCCGAGCAGCCCCGCGAGCCCGACGGCGAGGCGTCGGTCGCGGGACGGGATGGTGGGGGAGCGACGGATCATGACCGGGATGGTGCCACCCGGCCGGGCGGTCAGCCGATCGGCGCCGGGAGCCGGTCGACCTCGTAGGTCAGGCCGATCGTGTCGCCGGTGGCCGGGTCGTGCAGCTCCACCCGCCAGGCGTCGGCGAACTGGTCGACCCCCGCCTTCATCGCGACGGTCCCCGACAGCAGGACGGTGCCGGGCACCAGCCAGCCGCGCTCGCGCAGCACGTCGACCCAGTAGGCGGGCGGCAGCAGGGCCGCCAGCGTCGCGTCCTGCACGAGAGCCTCGGTGCCGTCGTGGTCGCCGCCGTGACGGACCCACGCGCGCAGGGTGATGTCGTCGAGCCGGTCGGCGACCTCCGACAGCCGCCAGGCCTTGCGCCCCAGGACGTCGAGACCGGCGTTCTTGCTCCAGGCCACACCGTGCGCCTCCAGCGCGCGGTCGGTGTGGTCGCACGCGACGGTCAGCAGCGGGTCGGTGACGTCGTCGCCGACGACCAGCGCCCACTCCGCCTCGCCGGAGGTCCGGTCGTGCTGGGCGGGGACCCGGTCGGTCTGCGCCGCCAGGTACGGCGCGACCGGGTAGAGCGCGGGCACCGTGTCCGGGGCGGGCACGCCCAGCTCGGCCAGCTCGGCGACGTGCGCGGCGACCTCCTCCTGGGCGCGGCCGGCGTAGCCGGCGTTGAAGACCCGGTGGACCTCCACCGAGCGGGTGTCGCCGTCGGGCAGGGTCAGCTCGAGCGTCACGGGGGACCTCCGTCAGATGTGTACGTCGCGTAACCGATGCGCACGAGGGTTGCGCACACACTTTGTATACAGCAAGTATGAGGCCCGTCCACCCACCGCCCGACCCCGGGAGCCCGCGATGACCTCGCCCTCCGCCTCCTCGTCACCACCGGTCGACCGCCGTGACCTGCGCAAGGCCTTCGTCGCGAGCCTCACCGGCACCTCGCTCGAGTGGTACGACTTCGCCGTCTACTCCGCGGCGGCCGCGCTGGTGTTCCCCGTGCTGTTCTTCCCGGCTGCGGACCCGGTGACCGGTCTGCTGCTCGCGTTCTCCACCTACGCCGTCGGCTACGTCTCGCGCCCGCTCGGCGGTGTCGTGTTCGGCAGGCTCGGCGACGTCATCGGCCGCAAGCAGGTCCTGGTCATCACGCTCGTGTTGATCGGCGTCGCGACGTTTCTCATCGGGCTGCTGCCGACCTACGGCACGATCGGCGTCGCGGCACCGATCCTGCTGGTGCTGCTGCGCTTCGCCCAGGGCGTCGGCGTCGGCGGGGAGTGGGGCGGCGCGGTCCTGCTCTCCAGCGAGTTCGGCGAGCCGCGCCGGCGCGGGTTCTGGGCCTCGGCCGCCCAGGTCGGGCCGCCCGCGGGGAACCTGCTGTCCAACGGCGTCCTGGCCCTGCTCACCCTGCTGCTGACCGACCAGCAGTTCCTGGACTGGGGCTGGCGGCTGGCGTTCCTGCTGTCGGCCGTGCTGGTGGCGTTCGGGCTGTGGATCCGGCTCAAGCTGGAGGACACCCCGGTCTTCCGCGCGATCGCCGAGTCCGGTGACCGGCCGTCGGCGCCGGTGCGCGAGGTGTTCACCGCCGAACGCCGCCCGCTGCTCGCCGGGATCCTCAGCCGGATCGGTCCGGACGTCAGCTACGCCTTGTTCACCGTCTTCGTGCTGACCTTCGCCACCACCCACCTCGGGTTCTCCCGGTCGGAGGTGCTCGGCGCGATCCTGATCGGCTCGGCGCTGCAGCTGCCCGCGATCCCGTTGGCCGGGGCGCTCACCGACCGGTTCAACCGGCGCCTGGTCTATGGCGTCGCCGCGGTCGGGGGAGCGGTGTGGCCGTTCGTCTTCTTCCCGATGATCGCGGGCGGCTCGTTCGCGCTGCTCGTCGTCGGCATCGTCGTCGGGCTCGGCCTGCACTCGTTCATGTACGGGCCGCAGGCCGCGTTCGTCACCGAGCAGTTCTCACCGCGGCTGCGCTACACCGGCAGCTCGCTGGCCTACACCATCGCCGGCGTGGTCGGGGGCGCCGTCGCGCCGCTGGCGTTCACCGCGCTGTCCGGCGGGTCGGGGAACTGGGTGCCGGTCGCGTCCTACCTGGCCATCGCCTGCGCGCTGACCGTCGTCGGGCTGGTCATCGGTCGCGACCCGGACCACGACGAGGACGAGGCCTACCTCGCCCTCACGCCCTGAGCAGCACGCGCAGGGTGAGCTGCAGGTGCTCGTCGATCGCCTCCGCCGCCGCGTCCGGGTCGTCGCCGGCCAGCGTCGCGACGATCCGGTCGTGCTCGGCGCAGACCGCCTGTCGCCGGTCCTCGGTCCGGAACAGCGCGGTCACGCCCACCCGGCGCTGGCGCACCCGCAGCCCGGCGTAGGTCCGCGAGAGCAGCGCGTTCCCGGTGGCGTCGACGAGCGCCTGGTGGAAGACCATGTCGAGCTCGATGAACTCGGCCGGGTCCCCGCCGGCGCCGGCGAGCTCGCGCTGCCGGTCCAGGGCAGCGTTCATCGCCTCGAACGGGACACCGTCGGCGCCCATCGCCGTGCGCGCCGCGTGCTTCTCCAGGACCCCGCGCAGCTCCATCAGCTCGGAGATCTGCCGGCCGGTCAGCGGCGGCACGTAGGCGCCGCGGCCGGGCAGCATCTCGACCAGGCCGTCGGCCACGAGCAGGAGCAACGCCTCACGGACCGGGGTGCGCGACACCCCGATCCGGCCGGCGAGCTCGTTCTCGTTGAGGAACGTGCCCTGCACCCGCGGGTCCACCAGGACGGTCTCGCGCAGGTAGTGCAACGCGCGGTCGCGACCGGACTCCCGTGACGTCGGCATACGACACGTATACACCGAACCACCCCAGGAGACGCCATGCGGATCGCCCTCGTCCAGATCGCCGCCACCACCGACCCGGCGGAGAACCTCACCCTGGTCGCCGACGGCGTCGCCGGCGCGGCCGCCCGGGGCGCGCGGCTGGTCGTGTTCCCCGAGGCCACCCAGTGCCGCTTCGGCGTGCCGCTCGGCCCGGTCGCCGAGCCCCTCGACGGCCCCTGGGCGTCCCGGGTCCGCGGGATCGCCGCCGGTGCGGGGGTCACCGTGGTCGCCGGGATGTTCACCCCCGCCGACGACGGCCGCGTCCGCAACACCCTGCTCGTCACGGGCCCGGGCGTCGAGGAGCACTACGACAAGATCCACCTGTTCGACGCGTTCGGGTTCGCCGAGTCCGACACGGTCGCCCCGGGGGACCGGCCGGTCACGGTCACCGTCGACGGCGTCACCGTCGGCCTCGCGACCTGCTACGACCTGCGGTTCGCCGGCCTGTTCCAGACCCTCGGCGACGCCGGGGCGCAGCTCGTCGTCGTGCCCGCGTCCTGGGGCGCGGGGCCGGGCAAGCGGGAGCAGTGGGAGCTGCTGGTACGTGCCAGGGCCCTCGACTCGACGGCCTGCGTTGCGGCCTGCGACCAGGCGGACCCGGAGGCGGCGGGGCGCCCGGTCCCCGGTGGTGGCGCCCCGACCGGGATCGGGGCGAGCACGGTCGCCGGCCCGACCGGCTCGGTCGTCGCGGCGCTGGACGCCGCACCGGGGACCCTGGTCGTGGACCTGGACCTCGACGCGGTCACCGCGGCCCGCCGGGCGATCCCGGTCCTGGCCAACCGGCGGTACTGACCCGGGGTGCGCGGTGTCGCCGGTCAGGCCCGCAGCCGCAGCCCCTTCGGCGTCACCCGGAACCCGGCCTCGGTGAGCACCTCCGACAGCGCCGAGGCCAGCGAGTCCTGTCCGTCGGCGCGCTCGACGGCGAGCGACCCCAGCCAGCCCTCGTGCACCGCCCCGGCGAGCGACTCGGCCCCGGCGCGCAGCTCGTCACGGTCCTCGGTGAACGACAGCAGGGACTTCCCGCCGCGTTCGACGTAGAGCGCTGGCGCCCCGTCGACGAGGGTGACCAGGGCGCCTGCCTTGCGACCGGGGCGGTGCCGGGTCTCGCCGGTCGTGTCCGGCCACGGCAGGGCGGCGCCGTAGGGCTGCGCGGGGTCGGTGGCGGCGAGCACCACCCGGGACAGCTCGCGCCACGCCTCCCGCGGCGCCTGCGGGCGGCGACCGGCGCCCCCGTCGAACTCGGCGTGGCGACCCGCGCCGCCGAGCCCGCCGCGCAGGTCGTCGGGCACCCCGGCGTACGGGTCGTCGGACATCGGGAGTCCGGCCGCGTCGCCGGAGAGGGCGTCGGGCAGGGGCTCGCCGTCCCCGGCCCGGTCCACGGACCCGGCCCTGCCGGCGGACCCGGTGCGGTCGGTGGGGTCGGTGACGACCGCGCCCGGCCCGGCGCCGAGGCGGCGCGGACCGGTCGGCGGGGCGGGGGACGGGCCGCTCTCGATCCCGGCGAGTGCCCGGACCCGGTCGATCGCACCCGGCACCGCGAACTGCGCCGCGCCCAGCCCCTCGACGATGTAGCCGCGTCGGCACCGGCCGGACTCCTCCATCGCCCGGAGCACCTTGTAGACCGCGGCGAACCCACCCGTGACCCGCTCGGTGCCCAGCGCGCCCCGGGTCAGCACGCCGTGACGCTCCAGGAACGCCTCCGCGGCGGCGTGCGCACGGCGGGTCGGGTCGGGCTCGCGCGGCACCGCCACCGACCAGCGCCCGCCGACCGACGGCGGCCCGGTCCGGCTGGGCATCGACGGCCGCCCCGCACGCAGCTGTGCGTAGCGTCCGCGGGCCGGTCGCCGCGCCGTGCGATGCGCCCCGCCCTGCCGCCCGGAGGCGCCCCGTCGCGAGCCGCCCCCGGACAGCCGGGCCCGCAGCGGGCCGAGCGTGTCGTTGGTGAGCGCACCCGCCCAGACCAGGTCCCAGACGGCGGCGACGACGTCGTCGTCGGAGGGAGCCGGCTCGCCCTGCTCGGTCAGCAGGACCCCGGCCCGGGTCGCGAGCTCGCGGAAGAACAGCGCACCGCCCCCGGAATCGGGCGCCGCCCCCGGGTCGGTCAGCGCGGCCGGGTCGGTCAGCCCGAGCGCGGCCAGCACCGCGGTGTGCAGCGGGGTGCCCGCGGTGTCGAGGTCCGGGGCGGGCAGCAGCAGGTCCGCCACGTCGGCCGGGGCCAGCGCGAGCCAGCCGTCCTGCCCGGACAGCGCGCCGCACCCGACCCAGGTCACCTCACCGGCGGCGGTCAGCTCGTCGAGCAGCGCGGGGGTGTAGCCCGGCAGCCGGGCGGGCAGCACCAGCGACTCGACCGCGCTCGCCGGCAGCGGCGCCCCGGCGAGCTGCTCGACCACACCGAGCACGTCCTCCGCCCCCGGTGCACGGCGCACCCGGCCGCGCCGCTCGGAACCCGACCGCACCTGCACGCCCTGCCACTGCGGCAGGAACCGCCCCAGCGCCCGCTGCTCGACGGGCTCGACCTCGTGCCGCAGCTTCGCCAGCGACGCGCGCCGCAGCCGGCGCAGCACCTCGGCGTCGCAGTACTCCAGCTCACCGCCGGATCCGGCGGGCACCGAGGCCTGCGGGCGCAGCTCGCCCTTCATCAGCCGCCCGGTGCCGGTGAGCCGTTCCAGCACCCCGGCGACCACGGCCACTCCCAGCCCGAAGCGACGGGCGAGCTCGGCGGCGGTGAACGGTCCGTGTGTGCGTGCCCAGCGCAGCACGAGGTCCCCGAGCGGGTCGGGCACCGGCTCGGTGAAGGCCTCCGGCACCCCGACCGGCAGCGCCGTGCCCAGCGCGTCCCGGATGCGCCCGGCGTCCTCGATCGCGATGAAGCGTTCCTCACCGGCGATCCGCACCCGCAGCGCCCGGCGGTCGCGCTCCAGCTGCGCCAGCCACGCCGGGTCGACGCCTCGGGCCCGCGCGTCGGCCTCGGACAGGTCACCGACGAAGCGGAGCAGGTCCGCGGCACCCTCCATGTCACGGGCGTGCCGCTCCGGGGCGGTGCGCTGCAGCTGCCCCTCGATCTCGGCCAGCATCTCCGGGTCGAGCAGCTCCCGGATCGCCTCGGAGCCGAGCAGCTCCGCCAGCAGCGTCGAGTCCAGCGACAGGGCGGCCGCGCGGCGCTCGGCCAGCGGTGCGTCGGCCTCGTAGAGGAACATCCCGACGTAGCCGAACAGCAGGCTGCGCGCGAACGGCGACGGCTGCGCGGACTCGACCTCGACGACCTTGACCCGGCGCGCGGCGACGTCGCCCATCAGCTCGCGGAGCCCCGGCAGGTCGTAGACGTCCTGCACACACTCCCGCATCGCCTCCAGGGTGATCGGGAACTGCTCGAACTTGCCCGCCACGCCCAGCAGCTGTGCCGAGCGCTGGCGCTGCTGCCACAGCGGGCTGCGGCGGCGCGGGTCGCGACGGGGCAGCAGCAGCGCCCGCGCGGCGCACTCCCGGAACCGGGAGGCGTAGAGCGCCGAGTTCCCCAGCTCCGCGACGACGATCTGCTCGATCTCGCCCGGTTCCAGCAGCACGTCCTCCGCACTCGGGACGACCTCGGTGCCGTTGTCGTCGACCGCGTCCGGCAGGCGCAGCACGATCCCGTCGTCCGCGCCCGACGCGCTCACCTCGACCCCGCGTCGCTCCCGCATCCGGGCCGCGATCGCCAGTGCCCACGGCCCGTTGACCTGAGCACCGAACGGCGAGTGCACGACGAGGCGCCAGTCGCCCAGCTCGTCGCGGAACCGCTCCACCAGGATCGTGCGGTCGCTCGGCACGTGCCGGGTCGCCTCACGCTGCTCGCGCAGGTAGGACAGCAGGTTGTCGCAGGCCCACGCGTCGAGCCCGGCCGCGGTGGCGCGCTCGCGGGCCTCGGTGTCGGCCAGCCCGGACATCTCGCGCACGAACGCGCCGACCGCCCGGCCCAGCTCCAGCGGCCGACCGATCGACTCGCCCTTCCAGAACGGCATCCGGGCGGGCACCCCCGGCGCCGGAGTGACGATCACGCGGTCGTGGGTGATGTCCTCGACCCGCCACGACGAGGTCCCCAGCAGGAACGTGTCCCCGACTCGGGACTCGTAGACCATCTCCTCGTCGAGCTCACCGACCCGCGACCCGGCGCCGTCCGCGCCGCCCGGGGTCATCACGGTGAACAGGCCGCGGTCGGGGATGGTGCCGCCGGAGGTGACGGCCAGGCGTTGCGCACCCGGGCGCCCGCGCAGCTCGTCGGTGACCCGGTCCCAGGTGATGCGGGCGCGCAGCTCGCCGAACTCCTCGGACGGGTAGCGCCCGGCCAGCATGTCGAGCACCGAGTGCAGCGCGGAGTCCGGCAGCGCCGCGAACGGGGCCGCCCGGCGGACCGTCGCGGCCAGGTCGGACAGCCGCCACGACTCCATCGCGACCATCGCGACGATCTGCTGGGCCAGGACGTCGAGCGGGTTCCGGGGATAGCGGGTGGACTCGATCGACCCGGTCGTCATCCGTTCGGCGACGACGGCGCAGGACACGAGGTCCCCGCGGTACTTCGGGAACACGACACCCTCGGACACCGCGCCCACCTGGTGCCCGGCGCGCCCGACCCGCTGCAGCCCGGACGCGACCGACGGCGGTGCCTCGACCTGCACGACCAGGTCGACCGCGCCCATGTCGATGCCCAGCTCCAGGCTGGACGTCGCGACGACGCACGGCAGCACGCCGGACTTCAGCTCCTCCTCGACCAGGGTCCGCTGGTCACGCGACATCGAGCCGTGGTGGGCCTTGGCGACCGTCGGTGCGACCCCGCCGCCCACCCCGGACTGCCCGACCGCCTCGGCCGGGAACGCGCCCGGCGCGGTGTCGAGGTGGGCGGCTTCCTCCAGTGCGGCGGCCTCCTGCTCGGCGGCGAGCTCGTTGAGCCGGGAGGTCAGCCGCTCGGCGAGCCGGCGGGAGTTGGAGAACACGATCGTCGACCGGTGCTCGCGCACCAGGCCGAGCAGCCGCTCCTCGACGGCGGGCCAGATCGAGGGCCTGCGTGCGGTGCCCGCGGCGGACCCGACGACCTCCTCGTCGGTGCTGCCCGGCGCGGGCCGCTCGTCGAGCGCGGCCAGGTCGGGCACCGGGACCTGGACCTCGACCCGGATCGTCTTGGGGATCGCGGGCTGCACGACCTCGACCGGGCGCGTACCGGACAGGAACGTCGAGACCTCGTCGACCGGGCGCACGGTCGCCGAGAGCCCGATCCTCTGTGGGGTGGCCTCGGTGATCTCCTCGAGCCGTTCCAGCGACACCGCCAGGTGCGCCCCCCGCTTCGTGCCGGCGACGGCGTGCACCTCGTCGAGGATCACGGTCGTCACCCCGCGCAGCGACTCCCGCGCGGCCGAGGTGAGCAGGAGGAACAGCGACTCCGGAGTGGTCACCAGCACGTCCGGCGGGGTGCGCTGGAACTGGCGCCGCTCGTCGGCCGGGGTGTCGCCGGTGCGCATCCCGACGGTGATGTCCGGAACCGGCTCGTCGAGCCGCTGCGCGGCCTGGCGGATGCCGGTCAGCGGCGAGCGGAGGTTGCGCTGCACGTCGACGGCGAGGGCCTTGAGCGGGGAGACGTAGAGGACCCGGCAGCGGTGCTTGCGTTCGGCGGGCGGTGGCGTCACCGCGAGCCGGTCGAGCGCCCAGAGGAACGCGGCCAGGGTCTTGCCGGACCCGGTCGGCGCGACGACGAGGGCGTTGCGCCCGGCCTGTGCCGCGGACCAGGCGCCCTCCTGGGCCGCGGTGGGCGCGGCGAAGGCCCCCTCGAACCACTGGCGGGTGGCGGGGGAGAAGCCCTCGAGTGCGGTCACGCCGACCATCATGCGGGTGGGGTCCGACAGTCACCCGCCGAGCACCCGCCGAGCACCCGCCGAGTTCCCGTCGAACCGGGCGTGACCTGCGAGGTCAGCGGGCGGCGTCGGCCCTGGTACGGGGCCAGACCTCCGCGGCGTCCTCGGCCGGGAACTCCGCGACGACCGCCGCGACCGTCCAGACCATCGACGCCAGGAAGTCCACGCCCAGCGCGTCGACGTAGTGCGAGGTCTCGCGGGCGTCGGCCGGCTCGACGAGCGGGGCGATGGTGTAGCGCGCCCGGGCCGCGTAGCGCGGACCCAGGTTCTGCCCGATCCAGGCCAGCGCCCGCTCGGCGCGGTCGTCGTGGTCGACCAGCGCGGCGCGGGCGGCGTCGTACCAGTCGGCCAGCACCAGGAAGGCCAGCGACCAGCCGGGCGGCGTGGCGTCCGGCGGCACGTCCCGGTCGACCGCGGTCAGCCGGCGCACGGCGAACCGGGCCGGATCGGGCCCCGGCGCGGCGAGCGTCTCGCGGACCGCCCCGGCCAGCACGTCGGACACCATGCGGTAGGCGTTCCGCAGCTCCGCGTCGTTCGCGCCCGCCGACCGGCGTGCGTTCGGGGTCGTCCCCGCCATGTCCACCGTCCTCCGCTCGTGTGGCCGGGCCGGAGCGTAACGCCCTGGCGCACGGCGGCCGTCGCACGGCAGCATCCGTCCGTGACCGCCGCACCCGACGCTGTCTCCCCGGCCCAGGACCCCGCGCAGCCCCGGCTGCTGACGGTTCTCGCGATGGTGCAGGTGCTCGGCGGGACGGCCGTCGCGACCTCGATCGCCGCGAGCTCGCTGGTCGCCTCCCGGCTGTCCGGCTCACCCGCGGTCGGCGGCGGTGGTGGGCGGCTCGGCCCAGCTCACGGAGTCGCTGGCGGTGGCCGACCGGCCGCGGGTGCAGGGCTCGGTGGACGTGGCGATGAACCTGGCCGGTGCCGCCGCCGGAATCGTGGCCGGGGTGCTCGTGACGGTGTCGTCCGACGCGCTGCTCGGCGCGGTGGCAGTCGTGG
Source organism: Pseudonocardia sp. HH130629-09 (assembly GCF_001294645.1). Lineage (NCBI taxonomy): Bacteria > Bacillati > Actinomycetota > Actinomycetes > Pseudonocardiales > Pseudonocardiaceae > Pseudonocardia > Pseudonocardia sp. HH130629-09. Next base: position 3,804,775 of record NZ_CP011868.1, on the reverse strand, counting down.
TGACGGTGCCGTTCCTGCTGGTGGCGGTGCGTTCGGCCGGTGCGGGACGCCCGGCGGCCGGCTGAGCGGGACCCTCAGCGACGGCGCTGGTGGAGCCACCAGCGCACCAGCACGACCAGCGCGGACAGCAGCGCGAGCAGGGACACGATCTGCCACGCCAGTGGCGAGCCGATGCCGGTCGTCGCGAGGACCTCGTCGGCGACGTCGACCGGGACGGTGGCGAGCAGTTCGGACATATCACCCAGGCTACCTGCTCCGGGGCGTCATCGGGCGGACACCGCACGGAACGGGTGACCCGTCTACCCTCGCGGACGTGCGACTGAGCCACTTCCGGGAACTGATGGAGGGCGAGTTCGGGCCGGTGCGGGCGGCGTCGCTGTCCCGCGACCACGTCTTCTCCGAGCTCGGCGGCCGGACCGTCGAGCAGGCGATCGAGGCCGGCGTCGACCTGCGCCGGATCTGGCGCGCGGTGTGCGCGGCCTACGAGGTCCCACCCGCACGGCGGTAGCGGTGTGCCGGGCGGTCGTGCCGACCGCTCGGCTCCCGTGGGCGCCCGGTCGGCGTGTCGCGGTGTCGGATCGAACGCGTGTTCGTCTACGGTTCGGGCAGGGCTTGCGTTACCGGTCCTGCGGCGTGGTGTCGGACGAGTTGTCCACAGGCGCCGATCCGGGCCCGAAACTGTCAGGGGTACCCCATACCGTTGTGGTGTGCCTCCCCGAAAGACACCAGCAGGACCCGACCGTCGACCACCAGCGAGGAGTCAAGAGATGTCTGCTCCGGACCGCGGCAAGACGCTCGAACTCGCCCTCGCCCAGATCGAGAAGAACCACGGCAAGGGATCGGTGATGCGCCTGGGCGACCAGGCCCGCGTCCCGATCAGTGCCATCTCCACGGGCTCCATCGCGCTCGACGTCGCGCTCGGCGTCGGGGGCATCCCGCGCGGCCGGGTCGTCGAGATCTACGGCCCGGAGTCCAGCGGTAAGACCACGGTCGCGCTGCACTGCGTGGCGAGCGCGCAGGCCGCGGGCGGTGTCGCCGCGTTCATCGACGCCGAGCACGCGCTCGACCCGGAGTACGCCAAGGCGCTCGGTGTCGACACGGACGACCTGCTGGTCTCCCAGCCGGACACCGGTGAGCAGGCGCTGGAGATCGCGGACATGCTGATCCGCTCCGGCGCGCTCGACATCATCGTCATCGACTCGGTGGCCGCGCTCGTGCCGCGTGCCGAGATCGAGGGCGAGATGGGTGACAGCCACGTCGGTCTGCAGGCCAGGCTGATGAGCCAGGCGCTGCGAAAGATCACCGGCGCCCTCAGCAACTCCGGCACCACGGCGATCTTCATCAACCAGCTGCGCGAGAAGATCGGCGTGATGTTCGGGTCCCCGGAGACCACGACCGGTGGTAAGGCGCTGAAGTTCTACGCGTCGGTCCGCATGGACATCCGCCGCATCGAGACGCTGAAGGACGGCACCGACATGGTCGGCAGCCGGACCCGGGTCAAGGTCGTGAAGAACAAGGTGGCCCCGCCGTTCAAGCAGGCGGAGTTCGACGTGCTCTACGGCGTCGGCATCTCCAAGGAGGGTTCGCTGATCGACGTGGGCGTCGAGCAGGGGATCATCCGCAAGTCCGGCGCCTGGTACACCTACGAGGGCGACCAGATGGGGCAGGGCAAGGAGAACGCCCGCAAGTTCCTCAAGGAGAACCCGGACGTCGCCGCCGAGGTCGAGAAGCGCATCAAGGAGAAGCTGGGGATCGGCGCGGTCGTCGACGCCGAGGAGAACAGCCCGGTCGAGCCCCTCCCGGCCCCGGTCGACTTCTGAGCGTGACCGGCGACCACGACGGGTCCGGAGGCACGTCCGGACAGGACGGTGCGGAGCCGACCGGGCCCCGCACCGTCCCGCTCGACGACCTGTTCGGCGTGACCCCGTCGGGCGCCGACGCACCGGATCCGCCCGCGATCCGGACCGCCGACCCGACCGGCGCCGAACCGGGGGAGCCCGCTGCAGAGCCCCCGGCCGTCCCCGGGTGGGACGCGAGTCCGCACCAGGTCTCGTTCGCGACGCTCAGCGGCGCCGACGGGGCCACCGCGGCGATCACCGACCCGCCGGCGACGGCCCGGCCGACGGATCCGGCGGCCGACGCTGCGACGGACGGGGTGGCGGAGCCCGCCCCGGTCCGCAGGCTGACCTTCGACGACCCCGCCCCCTGCCCCGCTGCGGGCAGCGGCACGGACGGTGGTGGCGACGGATCCGGCGCGCCCCGCGTGGTCTCGTTCGAGGAGCTGTCGGGGCGGGGCACACAGCGCGGCGGAGCCCGCCGCGACCGTGGGACCCCCCGCCGGCGCCCGGCCACCGCAGCGGCCCTGACCGGTGCGGGTACCGCGGCGGCCACGACCACTCCGGGCGCCGGGGCCGATCTGTCCCGGAGCACCGGACCTGCCGGGCCGGGCACCGAAGCGACGGGCACCGGGGAGACGGGCGCCACCTCCCGTGGCCGTCGTCGTGGCGAGCGTCGCGGCCGGGGGAGCCGCCGGAGCGAGGAGCGCACCCCGCGCGTCGAGACACCGCAGGAGCAGGAGAGCCGCGCTCGCGACATCTGCCTGCGCCTGCTCACCGACCGCGCCCGCACGGTCAAGGAGCTCGGCGACGCGCTGCGCCGCAAGGAGATCCCCGACGAGGTCGCGCACCGCGTCCTCGAGCGGTTCGACGAGGTCGGCCTCGTCGACGACCAGGCCTTCGCCGAACAGTGGGTCCGGTCCCGGCACCGTCACCGCGGCCTCGGTAGGCGGGCGATCGCGATGGAGCTCCACCGCAAGGGCGTCGACCGCGAGATCGCCGACGAGGCACTCACCGGCATCGACGACGCCTCCGAACGCGACCGGGCCCGTGAGCTCGTCGTGCGGCGGTTGCGGAGCCTGCCCATCGGGAGCCGCGAGGAGCGGCAGTCCAGTGCCCGCAAGCTGGTCGGCATGCTCGCGCGCAAGGGCTACGGCCCCGGGGTCGCCTACGGGGTGGTCAAGGAGGAGATCACCGCCGCCGGTGCGGACGCCGACGAGCTGGGCGAGGCCCCGCCCGAGGACTGACCGTCCCGGCGGGATCCGCCGACCGGTCACGACCGCAGGTACCGGGCGAACCAGTCGCGCATCGTCGGCGTGACGTAGTGGGTCGGCGGCACCTGCTCGGCAGGAACAGCGGGAATCCCTGCGGGACGTGCCCGTGCCGGTCGTGGAAGTAGGTCCCGCTGACCCAGGCCGGGTTGATGTCCAGCTCCCTGCCGCGGACCACTCCCGCGTCGGCGAGCAGCCTGCCCAGCGTGCACACCGACAGTGCCGGCCCGGCGACGTAGACCTCGGTGCCGTCGGCGGTCACGCCGAACCCGGAACGATGGACGAACGCGTTCTGCCCGATCGTGCTGCCCCACTCCGCGGTGCCGCCCGTGGCGCACGTCGGGTTCACCGCGCCGTCGTCGACGAGCGGGAGCAGGTTCTGCCGCCGCACCGCCGGATCCGGGGCGGTGGCGTCCCGCCCGCCGGTCGCCCCCTCCACTGTCGTACCCGGGGCCACGGCCCTCGGCGGGACCAGCGTCTCCAGCACCATGCGCCGTCGTCCTCCTGCGTCGTGGCAGCATGATCCGCCGCCGCGGTGGAGCCTTCCGGTCGTTGCGCGGAGCAACCACAGAGAACGCTGAGCGATCACTGAGAGTCGACGACCGAGCCACGGCGCGAAGAACCGGCCCTGCGTGCCGATCGGTGGTGTGCAGCGGGTGATTGCGTGCATAAGATGCCCGCCGAGCCGCAGTTCGTGATCTACGAACGGCGCGAGGTGTCGATCCCGGGAGGGTGTTCGTGAGGATCCGAGGACGAGTGGCCGGGGCCGCGCTGGCGGTGACGGCGCTGTTCGCAGTGGCGGGCTGCGGCGGGGGAGACGGGGGCGGCGGGACCGCCGCCCAGCCGAGCGGGCAGGCGCAGGGCGGCACGCTGACGGTGTTCGCCGCGGCGTCGCTGACCGGCACCTTCGGTGACCTGGAGAAGAAGTTCGAGGCCGCCAACCCCGGCACCGACGTGGTGTTCAACTTCGCCGGGTCCTCGGCCCTGGCCCAGCAGATCAACCAGGGCGCCCCGGCCGACGTGTTTGCCTCGGCCGACCAGAACAACATGACCAAGGTGACCGACGCGGGCAACGCCCAGGGGCAGCCCGAGGTCTTCGCCACCAACACCCTGCAGATCGCGGTCGCGCCGCAGAACCCGAAGCGGATCGCGTCGCTGCAGGACCTGACGAAGCCGGACCTGCGGACGGTGGTCTGCGCCCCGCAGGTGCCGTGCGGCTCGGCGACGGAGAAGGTCGAGCAGGCCGCCGGCGTGGACATCAGGCCGGTCTCGGAGGAGCAGGACGTCAAGTCGGTGCTGCAGAAGGTCACCACCGGCAACGCCGACGCCGGGCTCGTCTACCGGACCGACGTCACCGCGTCCGGCGGGCAGGCGCAGGGCGTCGACATCCCGCAGGCGTCGCAGGCGGTCAACCAGTACCCGAGCGTCGTCCTGAAGAACACGAGGAATGCCGAGCTGGCGCAGAAGTGGGTGCAGTTCGTGAACGGCGACGAGGGTCGTCAGGTCCTCGGGGCGGCCGGCTTCGGCGCCCCGTGACCCCGGGTCAGGGCGCGGGGACCGACACCCGTCCCACGAGCCCGGGGTAGGAGTCCGCCAGCGCCTGGGAGAACAGGTCGACGTCGTGCCCGCCTCCGGGCACGATCACCAGCCGGTTCTCCACACCGGCCCGGGTCGCCACCGCCGACAGGGTGCGTGCGGCGGCGGCCGGGTCGGTGTCGATGTCACCCGCCTCGAACCAGCCGGCGATCCCGGGGGCGCGGTTCGCGGCCAGCAGCGTCGCCGGGTCGTGCGAGGCGAACGCGGCCTGCGACCCGCCGAACAGCTCGGCGACGGTGTCCGGGACCCCGCCGTTGGAGTCCCCGACCCGCGGGCCGAGCAGCCCGGCGTAGTCGCCGAACGTGGCGAAGACCGTGGGGTGGCGCAGCGCCAGCATCACCGCGCAGCTGCCGCCCTCGGACAACCCCGCCACCGCCCACGCCGGTCCCGGTGGCCGGGTCCCGAACAGCCAGCTCACCACCCGTGGCACGTCGCGGGTCAGGTAGGTCTCGACCTTCGCGGTCGGGGTGTCGACGCACTCGGAGTCCGCGGTGTAGGTGCCGTTGACGTCGGGCATCACCAGGATCGGCGCGACCCCGTGGTGCTGGGCGGCCCAGGCATCGGCGACGTCGGCGGCGCCCCCGGAGTCCACCCAGTCCACCGGACGTCCGGGGGTCCCGTGCAGCAGCACGATCACCGGCAGCTGTGGCCGGGGTCGCCGGTACCAGGCGGGCGGCACCCACACGACCGCGGGCCGGGCCGCGAAGTGCGACGCCGTCCCCGGGATCGGGACCTCCACGACCTGACCGGTCGCCGGGACCTTCCGGCTCAGCAGCAGCTGCGCGACCCCGATCCCCTCGGCCGGTCCGGTCCCGGCCACGTCACCGACGGTCCGGAGGTAGGGGCCGGGCGGTAACCGACCGCCCTCAGCGCGGCGCGCCGTGCCAGCGCCACCGGACGGGGGCGGGCACACTGCGCCACGACGCCCGGCCGGTGTGGTGGAGCAGCGCCCCGGCCGGGTCGTCGCCCGCGTCGACGCCGGGCCACAGCCGGGCGAGCACGTCCCGGCACGGCTCCGGGGGCAGCGTCCACCCCGGGGCGGTCGTGCGGGTGATGTCGTGGGTGTGCACCAGGACCTCGACGACGCCCATCGCCGCGAACCCGGCCGCGTCCGCGTCGCCGAACGGGTGCCAGCCGCGCACCCCCGGCGGTGCGGTCCGGACGGCCGCGGCGAGCATCGCCCCGCCCGTCGCGACGACCTGCAGCAGCCCGGCGGTGCCGACGCCCTCGGGCACCACGACCTCGAACGGCGGGTAGTCGTCGGGGAGGGCGAGCGCCACCTGTGCCGCGTAGCCGAACAGGTCGTCCGCGACGTGCACCGCGGTGTCCCGGCACGACCACCCCAGCGGCCCGGCCGGGGCGGACCAGCCGTCGTCGGGAACCGGCTCCAGGGCCCGGACCAGGACCGCCACCGCGTCCTCGACGTCCTCCGCGCGCATCGGTGCAGCGTGCCCTGCGGGCGGCCGCACGGGCCAGCGCATTAGGATCCCGCGGTGGCCCACGAGGACGAACGTATCGCACTGCTGCTCGACTATGAGAACCTCGCGATCGGCGCCCGCGACGGGCTCGGGGTCGTGCCGTTCGACTTCGGCCCGGTGGCCGACGCGCTCGCCGAGCGCGGGCGGGTCGTGGTCCGCCGTGCCTACGCCGACTGGTCCTCCTTCGACGAGGACCGCCGCCTGATGGCCCGCGCCCAGGTCGAGCTCATCGAGATCCCGCAGCGGATCGGCGGCTCCCGCAAGAACGCGGCGGACATCAAGCTCGCCGTCGACGCGATAGAGCTCGCCTACGAGCGGGGGTTCATCACCACCTTCGCCATCGGCACCGGCGACTCCGACTTCACCCCGCTCATGCACAAGCTGCGTGAGCTGGACAAGCGCGTCATCGGGATCGGCGTGCAGTCCTCGACCTCGGCGCTGCTGCCGCCCGCCTGCGACGAGTTCCTGTTCTACGACCGGCTCCCCGGTGTCGAGCCGACCCAGGCGCCCGCGCCGCCGCGTCGTCGCCGGGGAGCCCCCGCCCCGTACCGGCTCCGGCCGCGGGACCGGTCCCGACGCCCGCCCCGGTCGCGACCCCGGAACCGGAACCGGTCCCGGTCGTCCCGCCGGACCCGTTCGACGTCACCTTCTCCGACGGCAGCGACGACACCGCCACCACCGGGGCCGAGGAGCGCGACCTCGCGGGCCTCGTCGTCAGCACCCTCGGCGGGCTGACCCGCCAGGCCGACGGTCCGGTCCTGGCGTCCCGGCTCAAGCGCGCGATCCTGCGCAAGGACCCGACCTTCGACGAGTCCGACCACGGGTTCCGCGGCTTCGGCGAGCTGCTGCGCCACCTGCAGGACCGCGGCGCGGTCACGCTGACCACCGGTGCGGCGCAGGGCGACCCCGAGGTGGCGCTGCCCGACGACCCGGACGCCGACCACGACGCGTTCGCGCTGCTCGTCGACGTGGTGCGGGAGATCGCCGCGGCCGGGGACCCGCCGCAGCTGTCCGGGCTGAAGAACCAGCTCCGGAGGCGGGTGCCGGACTTCTCCGAGAAGCGCTACGGCTTCGGCAGCTTCCTGTCCTTCGCCAAGGCGGCCCGCGCCCGGGACCTCATCGAGATGGAGTGGAGCGACGACACCGGCGACTACGTGCTGCGCCCGACGTCCTGACCACACACGACGGTGCCCCCGCCGACGAGGTCGGCGGGGGCACCGTCGTGGTACGGCGGGGACTCAGCGGCCGGTGGCCTTGCGGGTCCCGCGCTGGAACAGCTTGCCCGCGCGCGCGGTGACCGCACCGGTCACGCCGAACGCGGTGGCGACCGCCCCGGCGGCGACGCGGCTGGTGAACCGGATCGGGTTCAGCGGCTTGTAGACGCGCAGGGCGAAGTCGTCGAGCTTCGCGGCGGCACGCTCGCCGTTCTCGTACAGCATGCGGGCCAGGCGGGCCCCCGAGTCGTCGAGGTCCTCCTCGACGCGGGCGCTCACCCGAGCGGCCCGGTCCGCGGTGCGCACCGCGGACCGGGCGCCCTGGTCGGCGACGGCCTTGACGGTCCCGGCGGACCGCTCCGCGGACGCCCGGGCCTCGCCGGCGACCTGCTTGCCGGTCCGCTCGGCGGTGCCGGCGAGCTTCCCACCGGTGGCCTTGGCCGCCCGGGCCGCGGCCTTGCCGGCGTTCTTCGGGGTCTTGCCGTTCGTGGTGACCTTGCGCGCCTCGGCGGCCACCGTGTCGGCGCCCTCCTTGACGGCGTCGGCGGCCTTCGAGACGCCGTCACCGGTCTCGCCGGCGACCTTCTTGGCGGTCGTCCGGGTGTCGGAGCCGATCGAGTCGGCGGCCTTCCCGATCGAGTCGGCGGCCTTCGACGTGGTGTCCTTGACCGCGGTGGCGGTGGCGCCCGCGGCGGCCTTCGTGGCGGTGCCGGCGTCGGCGTCGGGCTCGATGGAGCGGCGCTCGCGCACCGAGCCGTCGGTACCGTGGACGACGAGGTTGCCGCCGCCGTCGTTGGCGATGATCTCCACCGCCCGGGTGATGGCCTCGGCCTGGGTGCTCGTACGGGCACTCGGGCGTCGGGCGTCTTCCTTCTCGACGGTCCAGCCGTCGTCGACCGGCTTGACGTGGCGGTCGGCCATGGCGGGTTCCTCCCCTGTACGGGACTGACTGGGCGAACCGGGGTATCCGGAACGGTCTTCTCCCGTTGGGCATGCCCGACGATCGCTGAGCGTAAACGCAGGTCAGCGATGCGTGGCGAGCGTCTCGTTCCGTCGCGTGACCGCGATCACGGCAGCCAGGGCGCCGAGGACGAGGGGCGTGACGACGAGTACCCCGCCGTGCAGGACGAAGGCCTGGGTGAGCGCCGCACCGATCATCAGCAGGACGAGCCCGGCGGCGGCCGGGGCGGCGAGGCGCGGGATGCACAGCCCGATCCCGCCGGCCAGCTCGAGGAAGGCGACGACGTAGCGCAGCCACTGGCCGAGGCCGATCCCGTCGAAGATCGCGACGGCGAACGGGTCGCCCCAGAACTTCGGCAGGGCAGAGGCCAGGACGAAGAACAGTCCGAGCAGGATCTGGAGCACCCACAGTGCGCGGTGCGCGGCGACCGGTATGCGGCGTGTGGGGGAGGGGGTGGTCATGGTGCCTCCGCGAGCACGGCCCCGGTGATTCCGGGGCGCTCACCGCTTATGACCGGCGGGCCCCGGCGATCTCATCGGTCGCGCGGGCGGGGACTACACCACCGGGCATCGGGCCCGCGGCGCGTGGCCGCGGTACCCGATGACCCGATGGTGCCCGGCATCGACAGGGGCTCCCGGTTCTGCAGATGCCGGTCACGGGGTTCAACGCCCGACCTGCCGTCGGGTTGTGGGTGCAGTGGCTCTTGTCTTGCCCGCCACCGTGAGCGGCGCCGCGCCCGCGACGGGCGGGAGCAGCTCACGGTGGGCGTCCGATGAGGAGCAGTGCGTCACGACCGCCGGTAGAAGACCGGCGACGGACGGAGTGACGCAGGCCATACTGGTCGCATGCGTGATGAGCGGTGGCGGGTCGAGGTCGGTACGGAGAACGCGGCGTGGCTGGCGACGGAGTGCCGCACCGCGTTGCTGGCCCGGGAGTACCGGCCGGTCGACGTCGGCGACGGCGTCGTCGAGTTCGACCGGCTCGCGCTCGGCGCGATCCGCGAGCTCGGCGAGGAGGAGGACGGCTACATCTCCGACGACGCCGAGGGCGTGCGGATCTGGATCGGCGACGACGCCTTCGAGCTGATCCGCATGGACTGACCGGACGGACACCCGGGCACACACCCGGACACATGCGAGGGGCCCGGCCGGTGCGGCCGGGCCCCTCGGGCCGCGTACGACGTCAGGCGATCTGCCGGTCACCCGGGTCGATCGGGCGGGGCAGGACGGAGCGGCCGGTGAGCCACTCGTCCACACCCGCCGCCGCGGAGCGGCCCTCGGCGATGGCCCACACGATCAGCGACTGGCCGCGGCCGATGTCACCGGCGACGAACACGCCGTCGACCGAGGACATGTAGCGCTCGTCGCGGGCGACGTTGCCGCGCTCGTCGAGGTCGACCTGGAGGTCGTTCAGCAGGGCGCCCTTCTCCGGGCCGACGAAGCCCATCGCGAGCAGCACCAGCTGCGCCGGGAGCTCCCGCTCGGTGCCCTCGATGGGCTCGAAGCCGGACTCCCCGCGCTTCACCTCGACGATCCGGATGCCGGCGAGCGTGCCGTCGGCGTCCTTCACGAACTCGGTCGTGTTGACCGAGAACAGCCGCTCGCCGCCCTCCTCGTGGGCCGAGGAGACGCGGTAGACCATGGGGTAGGTCGGCCACGGCATGTTCTCGGTGCGGTGCTCCGGCGGGGTCGGCATGATCTCCAGCTGGGTCACCGAGCGCGCACCCTGACGGTGCGAGGTACCCAGGCAGTCGGCGCCGGTGTCACCGCCGCCGATGATCACGACGTCCTTGCCCTCGGCGGAGATGGGCGGTGCGTCGAGGTCGCCCTGTTGCACGTGGTTGGCCCACGGCAGGAACTCCATCGCCTGGTAGACGCCCTCGGCGTCGCGGCCCTCGGCGGGCAGGTCGCGCCACGCCGTCGCGCCGCCGGCGAGGACGACCGCGTCGAAGTCGGCGCGCAGCTGCTCGACGGTGATGTCGGTGCCGACGTCGACCGAGGCCCGGAAGTGGGTGCCCTCGGCGACCATCTGCTCCAGGCGCCGGTCCAGGCGCGCCTTCTCCATCTTGAACTCGGGGATGCCGTAGCGCAGCAGCCCGCCGATGCGGTCGGCCCGCTCGAACACGACGACGTCGTGCCCGACCCGGGTCAGCTGCTGGGCGGCGGCCAGCCCGGCCGGCCCGGACCCGACGACGGCGACCTTCTTCCCGGTGTTCACCTCCGGGACCATCGGGGGCACCCAGCCCTCGTCCCACGCCTTGTCGATGATCTCGATCTCGACCTGCTTGATCGTGACCGCGTCGTCGTTGATGGCGAGCACGCACGCCGCCTCGCACGGGGCGGGGCACAGCGTCCCGGTGAACTCCGGGAAGTTGTTCGTGGCGTGCAGCCGCTCGATCGCCTCGCGCCAGTCCCGGCGGTAGACCAGGTCGTTCCACTCGGGGATGAGGTTCCCCAGCGGACAGCCCTGGTGACAGAACGGGATGCCGCAGTTCATGCAGCGCCCGGCCTGCTTCTCGAGGGTCTGCTTCGGGAAGTCCTCGTAGACCTCGCGCCAGTCCATCAGCCGCAGGTCCACCGGCCGCCGGGTCGGCGTCTGCCGGGGAGTGGTCATGAAGCCCTTGGGGTCACCCATGAGCAGCCTCCATGATCGCCTGGTTGACATCGCGGCCCTCGCGCTCGGCGTTCTCCGTCGCGAGCAGCACGCGCTTGTAGTCCTTGGGCATGACCTTGCCGAACTGCTCGACCGCGTTGTCCCAGTCGGTGAGCAGCGCGTGCGCCACCGCGGAGCCGGTCTCGGCGTGGTGCCGCTCGACGAGGTCGTGCACGATCGACCGGTCCTCGTCCGCGAGCGGGTCGAGGTCGACCATCTCCGGGTTGACCCGGTTGCGGTCGACGTCGAGCAGGTAGGCGACGCCACCGGACATGCCGGCGGCGAAGTTCCGCCCGGTCCGCCCGAGGACGACGACCCGGCCACCGGTCATGTACTCGCAGCCGTGGTCACCGACGCCCTCGACGACGGCCACCGCACCCGAGTTCCGGACGCAGAACCGCTCGCCGACGACACCGCGGATGAACATCTCGCCCGAGGTCGCGCCGTAGCCGATCACGTTGCCGGCGGTGACGTTCTCCTCGGCGGGGAACGGCGACGACGGGTCCGGCCGCAGGGTCAGCCGGCCACCGGACAGCCCCTTGCCGAAGTAGTCGTTCGTGTCGCCGACCAGCCGCAGCGTGATGCCCTTGGGCACGAATGCACCGAAGCTCTGGCCGGCCGAGCCGGTCAGCGTGATGTCGATCGTGTCGTCGGGCAGGCCCTTGCCGCCGTGTGCCCGGGTCAGCTCGGACCCGAGCATCGTGCCGACGGTGCGGTTGACGTTGCGCACCGGCAGGTCCAGCCGGACCCGGTCGCCGTTGCGCAGCGCGCCCTCGGCCAGCTGGATCATGGTGTTGTCCAGCGCCTTGTCCAGGCCGTGGTCCTGCTCGCGGGTCCGCTTGCGCGGCGCGTCGTCCGGCACGTCGGCGATCCGGAAGATCGGCGAGAGGTCCAGGTGCTTGGACTTCCAGTGCTGGGCCGCGGTGTCGACGTCGAGCACGTCGGCCCGGCCGATCGCCTCGTCGAGCGAGCGGAAGCCCAGCTCGGCGAGGATCTCGCGGACCTCCTGCGCCACGAACCGCATGAAGTTCACGACGTACTCGGCCTTGCCGTTGAACTTCTTGCGCAGCTCCGGGTTCTGCGTCGCGACGCCCACCGGACAGGTGTCGAGGTGACAGACGCGCATCATGATGCAGCCCGACACGACCAGCGGGGCGGTCGCGAAGCCGTACTCCTCGGCGCCGAGCAGCGCCGCGATGACGACGTCACGGCCGGTCTTGAGCTGGCCGTCGGCCTGCACCGTGATCCGGTCGCGCAGCCCGTTGGCCATCAGCGTCTGCTGGGTCTCGGCCAGGCCGAGCTCCCAGGGGCCGCCGGCGTGCTTGATCGAGGACAGCGGCGAGGCGCCGGTGCCGCCGTCGTGGCCCGAGATGAGCACGACGTCGGAGTGCGCCTTGGACACACCGGCCGCCACGGTCCCGACGCCGACCTGGGACACCAGCTTCACGTGGATGCGGGCGCGCGGGTTGGCGTTCTTCAGGTCGTGGATGAGCTGCTTGATGTCCTCGATCGAGTAGATGTCGTGGTGCGGCGGCGGCGAGATGAGGCCGACGCCCGGCGTCGAGTACCGGGTGGTCGCGATCCACGGGTAGACCTTGCTGCCGGGCAGCTGACCGCCCTCACCGGGCTTGGCGCCCTGGGCGATCTTGATCTGGATGTCGTCGGCGTTGACCAGGTACTCGGAGGTGACGCCGAACCGGCCGGACGCCGCCTGCTTGACCGCACTGCGCCGCGAGTCGCCGTTGGGGTCCGGGGTGAAGCGGTCCGGGTCCTCGCCGCCCTCACCGGTGTTGGACCGGCTGCCGATGCGGTTCATCGCGATCGCCAGGGTCTCGTGCATCTCCTGGGAGATCGAGCCGTAGGAGATCGCGCCGGTCGCGAACCGGGTCATGATCGACTCGATCGACTCGACCTCGTCGATCGACACGGGCTCGCGCCCGTCCGTGAAGCGGAACAGCCCGCGCAGCGTCATCAGCCGCTTCGCCTGGTCGTCGACGGCCTTCGTGTACTCCTTGAAGACCTCGTACTTCCCGGCCCGGGTGGAGTGCTGCAGCTTGAAGACGGTCTGCGGGTTGAACAGGTGCAGCTCGCCCTCGCGGCGCCACTGGTACTCGCCGCCGACCGGCAGCGCCCGGTGCGAGGCACGGACGTCGTCGGCGGGGTAGGCACGCCGGTGGTGGGCCAGGACCTCCTCGGCGAGGACGTCGAAGCCGACGCCGCCGATCCGCGACGCGGTGCCGCGGAAGGCCGCGTCGACGACCTCGGAGCCCAGGCCGACGGCCTCGAAGATCTGCGCACCGGTGTAGGACGCGACCGTCGAGACGCCCATCTTCGACATTGTCTTGCGGACACCCTTGCCGAGCGCCTTGACCAGGTTCTTCGCCGCGGTCGGGCCGTCGACGCCGGGGATGTCGCCGCGCTCGGCGAGGTCCCCGACCGTGGCCATCGCCAGGTACGGGTTCACCGCGGAGGCGCCGTAGCCCAGCAGCAGCGCGATGTGGTGGACCTCGCGGGCGTCCGCGGACTCCACGACCAGCCCGACCCGGGTGCGCGAGCGCTCCCGGACCAGGTGGTGGTGCACGGTGCCGGTGAGCAGCAGCGACGGGATCGGCGCGTGCTCGGCGTCCACCCCGCGCTGGGACAGCACGATCAGGCGGGCCCCGTTCTCGATCGCGCGGGACACCTCCTGCTTGATCTCGGCCAGCCGCGAGAGCATGCCCTTGCCGCCGTCGCGGGCGGTGAAGGTGCCGCGGACGACGTGCGAGGCGAAGCCGGGGAACTCCCCGTCGTCGTTGATGTGGACGATCTTCGCCAGGTCGTCGTTGGTCAGCACCGGGAACGGCACGACGATGGTCCGGCAGTGCGCCGGCGTCGCGTCGAGCAGGTTCTGCTCCGGCCCGAGCTGGCTGAACAGCGAGGTGACGAGCTCCTCGCGGATCGCGTCCAGCGGCGGGTTGGTGACCTGGGCGAACAGCTGGATGAAGTAGTCGTAGAGCTGGCGCGGGCGCTCGGCGATCGCGGCGAGCGGCGCGTCGTTGCCCATCGAGCCGATCGGCTCGGCCCCGGACACCGCCATCGGGCGGAGCAGGACGTTGAGTTCCTCCTCGGTGTAGCCGAGGGCCTGCTGGCGCAGGTTGAGCGTCTCGTGGGTCGGGGTCTCGCGGGTACGGGCGGGCAGCTCGTCGAGCCGGATCAGGCCGGCGTGCAGCCAGTCGGCGTACGGGTGCTCGGCCGCCAGCGCGCCCTTCACCTCGTCGTCGTCGACGATCTTGCCGAGCTCGGTGTCGATGAGGAACATGCGGCCCGGCTCGAGGCGGCCCTTGCGGACGACCTTGTCGGGCGCGACGTCCAGCACGCCGACCTCGGAGGCGAGCACGACCAGGCCGTCCTCGGTGACCCAGTAGCGGGCCGGGCGCAGGCCGTTGCGGTCGAGGACCGCGCCGATCCGCGTGCCGTCGGTGAACGCCACCAGGGCCGGTCCGTCCCACGGCTCCATCAGCGTGGAGTGGTACTCGTAGAACGCCCGCCGGGCGGGGTCCAGCTCGGTGTTGTGCTCCCAGGCCTCCGGGATCATCATCAGCACCGCGTGCGGCAGGCTGCGCCCGGACAGGTGCAGCAGCTCCAGGACCTCGTCGAAGGTGGCCGAGTCCGACGCGTCCGGGGTGACGATCGGGGTCAGCCGCGACAGGTCGCCGGGCAGGTTCGCGGACTCCAGCAGCGACTCGCGGGCCGCCATCCAGTTCCGGTTGCCGCGCAGCGTGTTGATCTCGCCGTTGTGCGCCACGTAGCGGAACGGGTGCGCCAGCGGCCACGCCGGGAACGTGTTCGTCGAGAAGCGCGAGTGCACGATCGCCAGCGCGGAGGTCACGCGCTCGTCGTTCAGGTCGGGGTAGAACGCCGCGACCTGCGGCTCGGCGAGCATGCCCTTGTAGATGACGGTGCGCGGCGACAGCGACGGGAAGTAGGTCTCGGTGTCGTGCTCGACCCGCTTCCGGAAGCAGAACGCGCGGCGCTCCAGGTCGATGCCGGCGGGCGCGCTCTCCGGGGCGTCCCCGGTCAGCTCCACGCCACCGACGAACAGCTGCCGGAAGCCCGGCATGGCGTTCCGGGCGATGGAGCCCAGGTCCGCGGCGTCGGGGTCGGTCGGGAGCTCGCGCCACCCGAGGACCGTGAGGTCCTCCTCGGCGGCGAGCGCGTCGATCCGCTCGATCGCCGCGGCGGCCTCGGCCTCGTCACGCGGCAGCATCGCGATGCCGGTGGCGTAGGCGCCCTCCGCGGGCAGGTCGAAGTCGGTGACCTCGCGGTAGAACGCGTCCGGGACCTGGATCAGGATCCCGGCACCGTCACCGGTGTTGTACTCGGCGCCACGTGCACCGCGGTGCTCCAGTCGCAGCAGGGCCTCGATGGCCTTCTGCACGATGGCGTGGCTGCGCTTGCCGGTGACGTCGGCCAACATGGCCACACCGCAGGCGTCGTGCTCGTGATCGGCGGCGTAGAGCCCACCGGGCGAGGGGCGACGCGTCTGGTCACTGATCGCGGCCAACTGCTCCTCCTGTCGTCTCGGTGCACCTGGAGCCACCCGCATCGGACGACCAGGACAGGCAAGCTCGCTGCGGTCCGAAAAGGGTTCTCAGAGTACAGCGCGCAGCCCGAGTGGGACGTGCGACGAGGGCCGTTCAGGTGCACCGTGCCGCCGGGTGGGTGACCGGCGGACGGAATCTTCCTCCGGGCACGCCGAGCGGCCGGGCGCTGACTTCCAGTACCCGGCCGTTCCTGCGGCACGGTTCGACCGCACACCCCGGCGAGTCCGGTCTGGCGAGTGCACAGAGTCGCACGTCGCAACCGTGGTGCGCTACTGAGAGCGGCCCACCTGTCCCGTGATGTGGATCGCTGACCATGCGAGCAGGTCAACGTTGCCGTCCCGTGTCCGGACGGTGAGCCGAGCGTGACCATCCGTCGGGAAGTGCCGTCTACTGCATGGGATCGCCGTGCGGGAGCGGGTCGTTACGCACCGCTTCCCGGGAGCCGGGGAGACTGAGCGCGATGAACGCGTCGCCGCACACTCCCGCCGCCGGGCCGCCGCCGTCCTCACCCGACCGGGTGTCCGACGAACGGGTCGCCGCGGTGCTCGCCGATGTCGCCACGATCGGTCCCTGGTTCGCGGTGGCGACGCCCGCCGCGTCCGGCACCGTCCGGTGGGACGCGCTCTACGCCGCGCCCGTGGCCGGCGGCCCGGACCCGCTCGGCCGGCGGATCGACGAGGTCACCACCGCACTCGGCGGGGACCGGCGGGTCGGGGCGTCGGTCGCGGTGATGGGGCTCGCGGCGCGGATCGTGTCCATGCCCTTCGCGGCCGTGGCCCTGCACGGTGTCCTCCCGTCGCTCGGGGAGCTGCGCCGGGACGCGGGCGCAGCCGACCCGTGGGCGGCCGCCCTGCCCGCCGGGACCACCGGCGTCGCCACCCCGGACGTCGCCGTCGACCCGGTGGGTGCCGCGGACCTGCTCGCCCGGGAGCTCGCCGCCGCCCATCTGGAGCCGCTCTACGCCGCCGTCGCCGTCCGCGCCGCGGTGTCGCCGCGGGTGCTGCGCGGCAACGTGGTGTCCGCGATCGGCGGGGCGGCGCGGGTCATGGAGGCCGTGCGGCGCCCGGACCGGCGTCGGTACCTGGCCCTGCTCGACGCGCTCGTCGACCACCCGGTGCTGCGCGGACCGTTGCCCTCGGGGGCGACCGGGCGCCTGCTCCGTCTCGACGACACCGACCCGGACACCGAGTGGGCGTTCCGGCGCCGCTCCTGCTGCCTCTACGTCCGCGCCCCCGGCGGCGGGACCTGCGGCGACTGCGTGCTCGCCGGCCGCGCCTGACCGGGCCGGGCGCCCCGGACCTCTGCGGGTCAGGCCGGCAGCGCGATGTCGGCGACGGTGACCCGCACCCGGGCGTCGAGGCCGCACACCGTCGCGACCTCCTCGGCCACCTCCCGGCGCACCCGTTCGGCCAGCTCGGCGCAGTTCGTGCCGAACCGCACGCCCACCGCCACCCGGATCTCGGCCTCGTGCCCGTGCACCGACGCGACCAGGCCCTGCACCCGCAGCTCCTCGGGCACCGGGTCGCGGGGCAGCCAGTCCGCGGCCAGTCCCAGCAGGGTGTGCGCGACGTCGCCCATCAGCGCCACGACCCCCGGGACCCGCCGGACCCGTCGTGCCGCCACCCGCGCGACGGCCAGATCGGAGACGGACACAGTCGTCGGCCCACTCATGCCGGCTCCTCCCACAGGTCCTCGACGAGGATGTCCACCCCGGCGATCGGCACGCCGAGCGTGCGGTCCCCGGCCGAGATCATCATCTGCCGGACGCGGGCGGTGACCGACGAGAGGTCGACGCCGAACCGCGCGACGACCGTCACCCGCACCCACACCGCGGGCGGGCCGTCCGCGGAACCGTCCGGGTCGCGGAGCTGCTCGATCCGGCAGCGGCGGGCCCGCAGCCCGTCCATCGTGTCCACGACGTGGCGCAGCGCCGCCTCGGCGGTCGGCCTGCCGAGCCACGCGTCCGGGCCGAGGGTGAGCAGCTCGTGCGGGCGCAGGTCCGCGACGACCGCGCCCATCAACTGTTCCAGCACCGACGGCGGCGGCCGGAGCGGCTCGGCCGCCATCCTCGCCACGAGCCTGCCGAGCCGGTCGTGGTCGGCGCGTGCGCGCACGCAGTGCGGACAGGTCAGCTCGTGCTCGTCGAGCACGCCCTCCTCCGCGTGGTCCCAGACGTCGGCGGCGTCCCGGCCGCAGGCCAGCGGCTCGCCCCGGTCCGCCCCGGTCCTCCCTACCGCCATGCCCGCATCCTCTCCGCCAGTCCTCCGCGTGCCCGGTGGATCCGGCCGCGGACGGCGGTCTCGCCCGCCCCCGTGATCTGGGAGATCTCGCTGTAGCCCAGCCCCTCCAGCTCCCTCAGCACCCACGCCGTGCGCTGATCCTCCGGCAGCGACGCGATCGCCCGCGACAGTGCCGCCATCTCCGCGTCGACCTCGGCGGCCCGCTCCGGAGTGGGGGAGCGGTCGTCGGCCGGCGCGCCCGGACCGTCGTCGGTCGGGAGCGGGTCGCTCCGTCGCCGCCGCCGGACCAGTGCGGTGCAGCGGTGTGTGACGATCCGGTACATCCAGGTGGAGAAGGCCGCCTCGCCGCGGAAGGTGCCGATCCGCCGCCAGGCGTCGATGAGCGCGTCCTGCAGGGCGTCCTCGGCGTCGGTGGCGTCGCCGAGGACCCGGACCGCGACCCGGAACAGGGCGTTCTGGTGGCGGCGGGCCAGCTCCTCGAACGCGCCGACGTCGCCGTCCTGGGCCCGGACGACCAGCGTGGTCTCGTCCAGCTCGGCCCGCGACGGCACCCGTGCCGGCTGTGCCGACGGCACGTCCGGGCTCGTGGGCCGGGCGGCCGGTGGGCCGCTGACCTGCGCGTTCGCCATGGACGGCCCCGTCGGGTTTGAGCGGTGGAAGGTGGGGGTAGCCCCACTCGTCGAGGACGGTAGCGACCGGTGGGCACCCCCGCCCGCCGGACACGCGACCGGGAAGCAGGTGAGTTCCGTGGGTCTCGGAGACAAGATCAGCAACAAGGCCGAGGAGCTGGGTGGCAAGGCCAAGGAGGCCACCGGCGAGGCGACCGACGACAAGGACCTGCAGGCCGAGGGCAAGGCCGACCAGGCCACCGGCAACCTGAAGCAGGCCGGCGAGAAGCTCAAGGACACCTTCAAGAGCTGACCCGCGCACCACGACGGCGGCGGCACCCCACAGCGGGGTGCCGCCGCCGTCGTCTGTCGCTAAGGTCCGGCCCCGTGACCGACCCCGCCGCAGGACCCGGCCCGCAGGCCGTCGCGGACGCCGTGCTGGCCCACCCCTCGGTGCTGCGCCTCGACGGCGGCCCGTTCGGCGCGATCGCGTCGTACCTGCCCGGGCACCGGATCCAGGGCGTGCGGCTGGCCGACCCGGTCGAGATCGCCGTCCTCCTCCGGCTGGGCAGGCCCTTCGCGGAGGTCGCCGACGAGGTCGCCGACCGGGTCCGCGCCGTCCTCGGTGACGACACCCTGGCCGTGGACGTGACCGTCGCCGACGTCGGTGCGGCCGGCGGTGTCGAGGGCCCCGCCGCACCGTGACCCGCGCCCGGGCCGTCGCACGGTGACCGGGCTCGCCTAGACTCGCGCGAGCCCCGCCGTCACCGGGCGCGTCCCACGCACCCGGCGGCCGGTGGCACGGGACGCCCGGCGCGAGAGCCGGGATCGTCCGGCGCCGGCGGGCGGGGCCACCGACCGGGGGCCGCGCGAGCCGCGGCCCGATGCATCACTCGTACCGCCCCAAGGAGTTCCACCGTGAAGAGCACCGTCGAGCACCTCAGCCCGACGCGCGTCCGGATCAACGTCGAGGTGCCGTTCGACGAGCTCAAGCCCGATTTCGACCGCGCGTACAAGAAGATCGCCCAGCAGGTCCGCATCCCCGGCTTCCGCCCGGGCAAGGCGCCGGCCCGCATCCTGGAGGCCCGGATCGGCCGTGGCCCGGTCCTGGACGAGGTCGTGAACGCCGCGATCCCGGTGAAGTACCAGGAGGCCGTGGTGACGTCCGACGACGTCAAGCCGATCGGCCGGCCCGACATCGAGGTCACCGAGATCGCCGACGGCGAGCGCATCGCGTTCACCGCCGAGGTCGACGTCCGCCCCGAGATCACCCTCCCCGACCTGGACGGCCTGACCGTCGAGGTCGACGAGACCGAGGTGACCGAGGACGAGGTCACCGAGCAGCTCGACCAGCTGCGCGCCCGGTTCGGCACCCTGGCCGGTGTCGACCGCCCGGCGCAGAAGGGCGACTACGTCCAGATCGACCTCTCCGCCGCCGTCGACGGCACGCCGATCGAGGAGGCCACCACCACCGGCTTCTCCTACGAGGTCGGCCAGGGCGGTCTCATCGAGGGCATCGACGAGGCCCTCGAGGGCATGTCGGCCGGCGAGGAGAAGACCTTCACCTCGAAGCTGGTCGCCGGCGAGCACGCCGACAAGGACGCGGACATCACCGTCAAGGTGACCACCGTCAAGGAGCGCAACCTCCCCGACGCCGACGACGAGTTCGCCCAGCTGGCGTCGGAGTTCGACACCCTCGACGAGCTGACCGAGAACCTGCGCGAGCGCCTGGGCCGGTCCAAGCGGATGGAGCAGGCCGCGCAGGCCCGCGACCGTCTCCTGGACAAGCTCGTCGAGGACACCGAGGTGCCGCTGCCGGAGTCGGTCGTCGCGGCCGAGGTCGAGACCCGCACCCACGACGCGGTGCACGCCTTCGACCACGACGAGGACAAGTTCGGCGAGTTCCTCTCCTCGCAGGACAAGACCCGCGAGCAGTTCGACACCGAGACGCGCGAGGAGGCCGAGAAGGCCGTCCGCTACCGCCTCGTGCTCGACACCCTGGCCGACCGCGAGGAGATCTCTGTCGGGGACCAGGAGCTCACCGAGCGGATCATGTACCAGGCCCAGCAGTACGGCATGGCCCCCGAGCAGTTCGTCCAGCAGTTCGTCCAGCAGATCCAGCAGGCCGGCCAGCTCGGCGTGATCTACCAGGACGTGCGCCGCTCCAAGGCGCTGATCACCGCCGTGCGCGCGGCGACCGTCACCCTCCCGGGTGGCGAGGTCGTCGACCTGTCCGACCTGCTCGGGCCGGACGAGGACGAGACCACCGTCGAGGAGATCCCCGCGGCCGATGTGGACGGTGCTGCCGACACCGCCGACGAGGCCGCCGACACCGCCGACACCACCGCGGAGACCACCAGCGACGAGGCCTCCGACAAGGCCTCCGACAAGGCCGACGCGAAGGCCTGACCGGCCGTCGTCACCCGGCCTCGCACGACGTGCCGTGCGCTGTCGGCGAACATCGGGCGTCGTTCCCTACGCGGGGCCCCCGCTCCGCGTAGGGTCGGCCCCGAACCGGTCCCCACCGGACCGTGAACGGGTTCGCAAGACCCGACACCGGAGAACCGAGAGCGATCCAGAGGAAGACTCCGGGACCCCTCCCGCGGCGTCCGCGCCGCGGGAGCGGGCCCGACTTCGGAAAGCAGGGTGAAGTGAGCCAGCAGGACACCGGCCCGTCCGCGGGCCGCGGCACCGGGCCGCAGATGCGGTCCGGCATCAGCGCTATGTCGCTGTCCGACTCCGTGTACGACCGCCTGCTCCAGCAGCGCATCATCGTGCTCGGTCAGCAGGTGGACGCGGAGATCTCGAACCGCATCGCGGCGCAGATGCTGCTGCTCGCGGCCGAGGACCCGGACAAGGACATCGAGCTCTACATCAACTCGCCCGGTGGCTCGGTCACCGACGGCATGGCCATCTTCGACACGATGAACCTGGTCCCGTGCGACGTGGCGACCACGGCGATGGGCATGGCCGCGTCGATGGGGCAGTTCCTGCTGTCGGCGGGCACCCCGGGCAAGCGCTCGGCGCTGCCGCACGCGCGGATCATGATGCACCAGCCGTCCGCCGGCG
This sequence comes from Pseudonocardia sp. HH130629-09, assembly GCF_001294645.1. Taxonomy (NCBI): domain Bacteria; kingdom Bacillati; phylum Actinomycetota; class Actinomycetes; order Pseudonocardiales; family Pseudonocardiaceae; genus Pseudonocardia; species Pseudonocardia sp. HH130629-09. Next base: position 3,783,268 of record NZ_CP011868.1, on the reverse strand, counting down.
TCGGCGGCACGGAAGCCGACATCACCATCCAGGCGGAGCAGTTCCGCCGCACCAAGCGGGAGATGGCGGAGCTGATCGCCCAGCACACCGGTCAGTCGGTCGAGACCATCGAGCGTGACTCCGACCGCGACCGCTGGTTCTCCGCGCAGGAGGCCAAGGACTACGGCTTCGTCGACCACGTCGTCACGCACGCGGGCCGGATCGGCGAGCAGAACGGGAGCGCCCAGTGAGCACCTTCGACCCGCGCCACCCGGAGTCGATGACCGACCTGCGCGGCCCCGGCGGCTGGGCGCCGGACCCGGCCCGTTCCCGGTACGTGCTCCCGTCGTACGTGGAGCGCACCAGCTACGGGGTCAAGGAGTCGAACCCGTACAACAAGCTCTTCGAGGAGCGCATCATCTTCCTCGGTGAGCAGATCAACGACACCTCGGCGAACGACACCATGGCCCAGCTGCTGGTGCTCGAGTCGCTCGACCCGGACCGCGAGATCTCGCTGTACATCAACTCGCCGGGCGGGTCGTTCACGTCGCTGATGGCGATCTACGACACGATGCAGTTCATCCGGCCCGACATCCAGACCGTCTGCCTCGGGCAGGCGGCATCGGCCGCGGCCGTGCTGCTGTGCGCCGGCACCCCGGGCCGCCGCATGGCGGTCGAGAACGCCCGCATCCTGATCCACCAGCCGGCCACCCAGGGCGTGTACGGCCAGGTGTCGGACCTGGAGATCCAGGCGGCGGAGATCTCCCGCATCCGCAAGCGGATGGAGGAGGTCATCGCGCGGCACTCCAACCGGACCGCGGAGCAGGTGCGCGAGGACATCGACCGGGACAAGATCCTCACGGCCGAGGAGGCCAAGGACTACGGCCTGGTCGACGAGATCGTGCAGAGCCGCAAGCTGTCCGGTACCGCCGGCGGCAAGTGACACCCGGGTCACCGGCGGCCGGATCCGGCCGCCGGTGACCGCCCGGCGACCCGCCGGGGAACCGGACACCGCTTCCGGTCCCCGTGCGGGCCGCGGGCAGGTACCGTCAACCCGGCACGGGGCGACGGGCGCGACGCGAGAACGCCGGACCAGGACTGGGGATCGACACCTATGGCACGCATCGGCGACGGCGGGGACCTGCTCAAGTGCTCGTTCTGCGGGAAGAGCCAGAAGCAGGTCAAGAAGCTCATCGCCGGCCCCGGCGTCTACATCTGCGACGAGTGCATCGATCTCTGCAACGAGATCATCGAGGAGGAGCTGGCCGAGGCCGGTGAGGTCAAGCTCGACGAGCTGCCCAAGCCCACCGAGATCCACGAGTTCCTCGACCAGTACGTCGTCGGTCAGGCCACCACCAAGCGCACGCTGTCGGTGGCGGTCTACAACCACTACAAGCGCATCCAGGCCGGCGAGCGCAGCCGTGCCGCGGGCGGCGACGCCTCCGACGGCATCGAGATCGCCAAGTCGAACATCCTGATGCTCGGCCCCACCGGCTGCGGCAAGACCTACCTGGCGCAGACGCTGGCCAAGATGCTCAACGTCCCGTTCGCCATCGCCGACGCGACCGCCCTCACCGAGGCCGGCTACGTGGGCGAGGACGTCGAGAACATCCTGCTCAAGCTCATCCAGGCCGCCGACTACGACGTGAAGCGCGCCGAGACCGGCATCATCTACATCGACGAGGTCGACAAGATCGCTCGGAAGTCGGAGAACCCGTCGATCACCCGTGACGTGTCCGGCGAGGGCGTGCAGCAGGCGCTGCTGAAGATCCTCGAGGGCACCACCGCGAGCGTCCCGCCGCAGGGCGGCCGCAAGCACCCGCACCAGGAGTTCATCCAGATCGACACGACGAACGTCCTGTTCATCGTGGCCGGCGCCTTCGCCGGGCTGGAGCGGATCATCGGCGAGCGGGTCGGGCAGTCCGGCATCGGCTTCGGCGCCGACATCCGCTCGAAGAAGGATCTGGACTCCGCGGAGCGCTTCGCCGAGACCCTCCCCGAGGACCTGATCAAGTTCGGCCTGATCCCCGAGTTCATCGGCCGGCTCCCGATCGTCGCCTCGGTGACCTCGCTCGACAAGGACGCCCTGGTCAAGATTCTGACCGAGCCGCGGAACGCTCTGGTGAAGCAGTACCGCAAGCTGTTCGAGATGGACGGCGTGGAGCTGGAGTTCGCCGAGGACGCCCTCGACGCCGTGGCCGACCAGGCGATCCTGCGTGGCACCGGCGCCCGTGGCCTGCGGGCGATCATGGAGGAGGTCCTCCTCCCGGTGATGTACGACATCCCCAGCCGCGACGACGTGGCGAAGGTCGTCGTGACCGCCCAGACGGTGAAGGACAACGTCAACCCGACGATCGTCCCGCGCCAGCCGCAGCGCCGGGAGCGCCGCGACCGCTCGGCCTGAGCCGCCGCACGCACCGACCCGACGCCGGTCCCACCTGCTGGTGGGACCGGCGTTGTCGTAGCGAGACCGGCTCGGGTTGCCGCACCCTTCCGCACTACTTAGCGTTGCTCCGTCAACAGTCGACGGAGGGGCGAGATGTCCGGATTTCTCACGCGTGAGCGCATCGTCGCTCCACCCGGATGGAGCCGTTGGCTCGTCCCACCGGCGGCGCTTTCCATCCACCTGGCGATCGGCCAGGTCTACGCCTGGAGTGTCTTCAAGACCCCGCTGGCGACCGCGCTCGACCTGTCGGGCGTCGCCACGGCGCTGCCCTTCACCCTTGGCATCATCATGCTGGGGCTGTCCTCGGCGCTGTTCGGCACGAAGGTCGACAGCAACGGCCCGCGCTGGGCGATGGTCGTCGCGTCGAGCTGCTTCGTCGCCGGGTTCCTCATCTCGGGTCTCGGCCTCTACGCCGAGCAGTACTGGCTGGTCGTGCTGGGCTACGGCTTCGTCGGCGGCATCGGCCTGGGCATCGGCTACATCTCGCCGGTCTCCACGCTGATCAAGTGGTTCCCGGACCGCCCTGGCCTGTCCACCGGTCTGGCGATCATGGGCTTCGGCGGTGGCGCGCTCATCGCGACCCCGCTCACCAACTCGCTGCTGTCGGCGTTCGGCGGCTCCGGTGACGACGCCACGTCCTCGGGCATCGGGTCCACGTTCCTCACGATGGGCCTGATCTACCTGGTCTTCATGTCGGTCGGCTGGATCCTCATCCGGGTGCCCGCCGAGGGCTGGACGCCGCCGGGCTGGGACCCGTCGACGGCCAGGAAGAGCGGGATGATCTCGACCGGGAACGTCTCGGCGAACAACGCGATCCGTACGCCGCAGTTCTGGCTGCTGTGGGTGGTGCTGTGCTTCAACGTCACCGCGGGCATCGGCATCCTGGAACGGGCCTCACCGATCTTCCAGGACTTCTTCGCCGAGAACGGCGCCACGGCCACCCTCGCCGCGGCGGCCGGCGGGTTCGTCGCGATCCTGTCGCTGGCGAACTCGGCCGGGCGCATCGCCTGGTCGTCGCTGTCGGACGTGCTGGGCCGCAAGAACATGTACCGCATCTACCTGGGCGTCGGCGCGCTGCTGTACCTGCTGATCACGCTGATCCCGAACCAGTCGCGGGCGATGTTCATCGTCGCCGCGGTGCTGATCCTGTCGTTCTACGGCGCCGGTTTCGCCACCGTCCCGGCGTACCTGCGGGACCTGTTCGGCACCTACCAGGTCGGCGCGATCCACGGCCGGCTGCTGACGGCGTGGTCCACCGCGGGCGTCCTCGGCCCGCTGATCGTCAACGCGATCGCCGACGCGCGGATCGATGCCGGCGTCGAGGGCCCCGCCCGGTACACGACCGCGTTCGTCATCATGATCGTCCTGCTGGTCATCGCGTTCGTCTGCAACGAGCTGATCAAGCCGGTCGACGGGAAGTTCCACGAGCCCACGGCGGCGGCCGCCCAGGGCCCCACACAGCAGAAGGAGACCGCGTGAGCAGCGTTGCCGAGACCGGCGGGTCGTCGACCTGGGGGCCGGTGCAGTGGGTCGGCGCCGTCCTGGCCTGGTTGTGGGTCGGCGTGCCGTTCGCCTACGGGCTCTACGAGCTCGTGCTCAAGATCCCCGCGCTGTTCGGCTGAGACTTCGCCCGCCGTTCACCCGGACGGTCCGGATCGTCCTCACCCGTCCGGGTTAGAACGGCGGGCGTGGCTCTTTCCCGACGCTCCCTGTTCCGCGCCGCGGCCGCCGGTGGTCTCGCCGGCGCCGCGGCCCTCGTCCTGCCGGGGACGGGTGCCGCCGCCCCCGCGCTGGTCCGCTCCGGCCGGCCGCTGCTGACCCACGGTGTCGCGGCCGGTGACGTCCGGCCCGGCTCCGGGCTCGTCTGGACGCGGGCCGACCGGCCGTCGCGGATGGTCGTCGAGGTCGCGGGCTCGCCGGACTTCCGGCGGGCGCTGCGCATCCCCGGCCCGGTGCTGACCCCGGCCACCGACCTCACCGGGAAGCTGCGGGTCCCGGCGACGCGGGGGCGGGTGCACTATCGCGTCGTCGCCGAGCCGCTCGACGGCGGCCCCGCGAGCGCCCCGCTGACCGGCTCCTTCCGGGCGGTCCCCGGCCGCGGCGAGCCGGTGCGTATCCAGTGGTCCGGCGACGTCGTCGGGCAGGGCTGGGGCATCGACCGCGCCACCGGCGGCATGCGGATCTTCTCCGCCATGGCCGACCGCGACCCCGACCTGTTCCTGCACTCCGGCGACACCGTCTACGCCGACGGCCCGCTCACCGAGACCGTCACGCTCCCCGACGGCCGGGTGTGGCGCAACGAGATGACCGAGGCGAAGGCCAAGGTCGCCGAGACCCTCGCCGAGTTCCGCGGCCAGTTCGCCTACAACCTGCGCGACGACAACCTGCGCCGCTTCGCGGCCTCGGTCGGCCAGATCGTGCAGTGAGACGACCACGAGGTCACCAACAACTGGTACCCCGGCGAGGTCCTCACCGGTGAGGTGGGGGAGCGCTACACCGAGAAGCGGGTGGACGTGCTCGCGGCCCGCGGGTTCCGCGCGTTCCACGAGTGGCAGCCGGTCGACCCGCGCACCGCCGTCGACGGACGGGTGTACCGGCGGGTGCCGTTCGGCCCGCACGTCGAGGTGTTCGTGCTGGACATGCGCACCTACCGCAGCGCGAACTCCGCCAACACCGGCCGTGGCGAGCGGATCCTGGGACAGGCCCAGGCCCGCTGGCTCGTCGACGCGCTCGCGTCGTCCCGGGCGACCTGGAAGATCGTCGCCTCGGACATGCCGATCGGGGTGCTGGTGCCCGACGGCGACACCGCCTGGGAGGCCGTCGCCAACGGCGTGCCCGGACCGCCGAGCGGGCGCGAGTCGGAGATCGCCGGGGTGCTCGCCGGGATCCGCCGGCGGAGGGTCCGCAACGTCGTGTGGGTGACCGCGGACGTCCACTACACCGCCGCCCATCACTACGCCCCCGAGCGCGCCGCGTTCACCGACTTCGACCCGTTCTGGGAGTTCGTGTCGGGCCCGCTGCACGCCGGGGCCTTCGGTCCGAACGAGCTCGACCCGACGTTCGGCCCGCGGGCGGAGTTCGTGCGCGGACCGTCCCGGCAGGGCGCGAGCCCGCTGGAGGGGTTCCAGCACTTCGGGGAGCTCGACGTCGCCCCGGACGGCGCGACCCTGGAGGTCCACCTGCGGGACCAGACCGGCGCCTCCCTCTGGACGACCACGCTCCGCCGGACCTGACCCAGCCGCCGGGTGACCGGTGACCGGTGGTCGGCCGGTGCCGGAGGGCGGGAGGCTGGAGGGGCGAGGACGGGCCGGGGCGGTCGCCGTCGTGGCCCGGTCGCGGCAGTGCCCCGGGTCCCCGCTGCCCCCGGGGCCTGCCGCGGCCCGATGACCGGCCGCTCGTCGGTGGACGGCGCCGTACCCTGAGAGCACCGCACCCCACCCGAGGTCGCCGCACCCGTCGCGGAGGGTGCGACAGCCACGAGCGGGGTGCGCGAGGCCCCTCCGGCCGCCTCGGCGGCGCCCGGCCCCGGCGCGCCCCGACGATGCTCGCCACCCCGCAGCGCCCTCGCGGTCCGGTACTCCGCCGTGCCCCTCGGTGTCCGGTACTCCTCCGCGCCCGGCGGCCTCCGGTGCGGTTGCGGGACGGAAGCGGGTCATGCCGGAGGGGCGGCGTCCGGGTCCGTGGGCCGCCGGTCCGCGACGGCGGGTGCGGGGGCGGTGGTCGTCGCGGCCAGGACGGCCGGGGCCGTCGGGACCGCGACGGGGGTGGCCGGGGACCCGGCCGTGCGCGCACCGGTGTCGGAGGTGGTGTCCGGGTCCGTGCCGGGCGCGGCGGAGTAGGCGGCGGAGAGCCGCCGGTAGGGGCGGCTCGCCAGGGCGGCGAGGGTCAGGACCACGCCGAGGGCGCCGCAGACGACGAACACCAGGGCGATCGCACGCGCGGTGCCGGTGCCGAACCACGACCCGATCGCGGCCGCACCGGCGCCGCCGTCGCTCATGAACGGCACGACCACCAGCTCGGTGAACGGCGCCAGCAGGAACGCGGTCAGCGGCGAGGCGGCCTGCTCCACGCTCTGCGCGAACCCGAAGACCCGGCCCTGCCGCCCGTAGGGCACGACCCGCTGCAGCACGGTCTGCTCGGCGGCCTCGGCGAACGGCATGAGCAGCATGAACACCGCCATGCCCAGGGCCAGCAGAACGATCGAGGCGTGCAGCGGGAACAGCATCGTCGCGGCCCACAGCACGGTGTTGACCAGCAGCAGGGTTCGGACCGGGCGGCTGCCCAGCCCGATCCGGGCGACGAGCAGCCCGCCGACGATCACCCCGGCGGACAGCACGCCCCACAGCAGCCCCCAGGCCGCGACCGACATCATGGACAAGCCGTAGGGGTCCATCAGCGCCATGAACGCCCGCCGAGCAGGTTGTTCACGCAGGAGAACGCGATCAATGCGGGCAGCCCCGGCACGCTCGCGACGAGCCGGACGGTGCCGCGCAGGTCGAGCCCGCCCCGCTCGTCGACGGTCACGGCGACGGCCGGACCGGCCGGTGCGGGCACGGCCGGGATTCGGACCCGGGCCAGGTGCAGCAGCGACACGACGAGCACGACGAGCGCGGCGACGAGCACCGTGCGCATCCCGTCGACCGCGACCAGCAGCCCGGACGCGACCGAGGTGACCAGGAAGGACACCCCGGTCGCGGTGCCGACCAGCCCGTTGGCACGGTCCCGGACCGGGGCCGGGACGAGCAGGGTGACCAGCGTCGGCAGCGCGATGGTGCGCAGGTTCCCGGCGATCACCCCCAGCATCAGCGCGACGACCAGCGTCCACAGCAGCGGGCTCGTGGGATCGCGGAAGGCGTCGGCGGGCGCGAGCAGGAGCAGCGCCAGGCACAGCGCGTAGACCACGGCCGACACCGCCGCCGAGACCTGCATGACCGCGCGCGTGCCGAACCGGTCGACGACCCCGCCGAACGGGATGCCGGTCAGCGCCGTCGCCACCAGGAAGATCCCGGCGATGATGCCGGTCGCCGCGACCGATCCCGTCTCCAGGAACACCCAGAACGTCACGGCGAACCACACCGTGAAGTTCACGACCGACACCACCAGGGTGCTCACCAGCAGGTGTGCGAAGACCCGTTGGGTACCGTGCCGGAGGTCGAGCTGCGTCATGGTCCACCGTCCTCTCGCGGGACGGACCGGTGCGGTTCCCGGAAGTCATCGCCCGGAGGTGGACACTGCGGGCTGAACCTGGCTTCAGGTCAAGCTCAGGCGGTCATGTCGAGGTGCGCGATCACCTTCGTCGGGCGGATCCGGACGAGGAGCTCGCCCGGCACGCCGTTGCGCCGGCCGAACTCCTCGGCCCGGTCCGCGCCCATGTAGCGCCCGCCCAGCGCGGTGGCGGTGCGCAGGAGCTCGTCGGGGTCCCCGCTCGTCTCGGCCACACCCTGCACCTGCACGAAGGCGTACGGCGGCTCGGGCAGGTCAGCGGTGAGCACGACGCGCGGGTCGCGGACGATCGCCCTGCCCTTCGCGGAGTCGGCGCCGGTGTTGAACACGATCGTGTCGTCCTCGACGAGGAACCAGACCGGCACGACGAGCGGACGCCCGTCCTTCGCCGTCCAGCCGAGCATGCCGGTGCGGGTGCCGTGGGTGAGGAACTCGACGACCTCGGGGGTCAGAACGGTCATGCGGCCGAGCCTAGGTGTGATGTCCATGGACGTTGTTCCAGGTTGAGCTGATGACGGCCTGTCGCTGAGACAGGCGAGGACCCCCGGTTGTGAAGTGGAGCTGTCTAGGAACCGCTTCACCAACCGGAGGCCCTTGTGACCCACGCTAACGCTGCGCTGACTCCGCGTGCCCGGCTACGGCTGGCCCGTCTGATCGTCGACCAGGACTGGACCTGCTCCACCGCGGCCAGAATGTTCATGGTCGCCCCTCGCACCGCCCGAAAGTGGGCTGACCGCTACCGCGCCGAGGGCCCGCCCGGGATGGTCGACCGCAGCTCCCGACCACGGTCGATGCCGGCCAAGACCCCGCCGAGGCTGGTGAAGCAGATCGTGCGACTGCGGTGGCACCACCGACTCGGACCAGTACAGATCGGCGGCCGACTCGCTCTCGCCGCCTCGACCGTGCACGCGGTCCTGCGCCGCTGCCGGATCAACCGGCTCTCCCACATCGACCGGGTCACCGGCGAGCCCCTACGCCGCTACGAACACCCACACCCCGGCTCGTTGATCCACGTCGACGTCACCAAGTTCGGCAACATCCCCGACGGAGGCGGACACCGCTTCGTCGGACGCCGACAAGGCGCCCTGAACAAGCGGTCCACTCCCGGACTGCCCAGGGGAACCGACTACAAGCCGCGCACCGGCAGAGCGTTCGTCCACACCGTCATCGACGACCACTCCCGCGTCGCCTACGCCGAGATCCACAGCGACGAGAAAGCCGACACCGCCACCGGTGTGCTACGCCGGGCCGTGGACTGGTTGAACGCCCGCGGCGTGACCGTCGAACGGGTCCTGTCCGACAACGGCAGCTGCTACCGCTCACACGCCTGGCGTGACACCTGCAGCGAACTGGGCATCACCCACAAGCGAACCCGGCCCTACCGGCCTCAGACCAACGGCAAGATCGAACGTTTCCACCGCACCCTCGCCGACGGGTGGGCATACGCCCGCTTCCACCCCTGCGAAACGGCTCGGCGAGACGCGCTCCCCGGCTGGCTGCACTTCTACAATCACCACCGGCCCCACAGCGCAACCAACGGCCTACCGCCGATCAGTCGCCTGACCAACCTGCGGTTCCCCCGAGATCGTGGAGGGTTCTTATGCCGCGTCTCGGGTGAGGGCGGCGTTCTCGTAGTTGATCGGTGAGAGCCCGGCGGCGGCACTGTGTCGCCGCCGGTGGTTGTAGAAGCCGTAACACCAGTCGATGACCGCCGCCCGCGCCCTACTGATGGTGTCGAAGTCGTTGCGGGACAGCACTTCCCACTCCAGGCTGGAGAAGAACGCCTCCGCCGCGGCATTGTCGAAACACGACCCGACCCGGCCCATCGACTGACGGATGTCGAGCCGCCGACACAGAGCGGTGAACGCGCCCGCGGTGTAGGTCGACCCGCGGTCGGTGTGGAAGATCACCCCGGCGATTCGGTCCGCCCCGCCGCGGGCCGCCACCGCCATCCGGATCGCCGCACACGCCAGCTCGGCGTTCGGGTGCAGCCCCGTGGCCGCGCCGAGCAGCCGCCGCGAGTACAGGTCGATCACCGTGGCCAGATACAACTTCCCGGCCGCGGTGGGGATCTCGGTCATGTCCCCGACCCATCTGCGGTTCGGCTCGGCCGCAGTGAAACCCCGACGAAGCAGGTCCGGGAACTTCGGCGCCGTGCGGTCCTGGCGGGTCAGCCCGTTGTGCCGCTTGATCCGGCGGGCGACCAGGCCCTGGCGGCGCATCGAGTCCGCCACGGTCTTCTCCGACACCCGCCATCCGGCCTCACACAGGTCGGCGTGCAGACGGGGTGAGCCGTGTAGCCGCTGGGCGTCGTCGAACGCCACGGCCACGGCGGCGTCCAACGCGCAGCGGCGCTTCTCGGTCGCGGTGGCACCACCGTCGGAACGCGCGGCGCGGTCGAGCCACTTGTACAGCCAGGAGATCGACACCCCCAACAGGGCGCAGGCCAGCGTGTGCGGCACCCGGTGGAAGGTCCTCTGGTCGGCGATGAAACGGGCCACGCTCACTTCGTCGCCTCCTTGACCCACAGGACCACGGATCGCTTGAGGACATCACGCTCCATCCGCAGCTCGGCGTTCTCCGCGCGCAGCCGCTTGAGCTCCTCGACGCCGCCGCGAGACAGGCCCTCGGTGTCCTCGCGGGCCTCTCGTGCACGGGCCACCCAGTTGCCCAGCGTGCCCTCGTTGACCCCCAGGTCACGGGCGACCTGGGCGATCGGCTTGCCCGTCTCCTCCACGACCCGGACCGCTCCGTCACGGAACTCCCGGTCGTAGCGCTTCCGTACCTCTGGCATCGCTACCCCTTATAGCTGATGCCTCCCCGATCATGGGGGAACCGCAAACTGTCGTGGGGACCGCACGCTATGCGCGACCATAAGCACCGCCCGTCGATCCTGTCGTGAACGGGGAGACTGTTTCAAGATCGGTGTTTTCGGCCCGACACGCCGGGCTGAGGTCCGGCGAGATGGGCACGGACAGTGATGACATCGGACCTTGTGGATCCAAGCGAGTGTCTCGTCCCGGGTTTGATGGAGACCATCAAGCCTGGAGGATGATCGACCGATGGCCGCCCCGAGGAAGTACCCCGACGAGCTGCGGGAGCGAGCGATCCGGCTCGTGTTGGACGCCAAGGCCGACCCGGCGTCCGCGGGCGGGAACATCTTCAAGCGCATCGGCGAGCAGCTGGGGATCAACCCGGAGACGCTGCGGGGCTGGGTCAAGCAGGTCGAGATCGACAACGGCACCAGGCCGGGCACGACCACCGACGACGCGACCCGGCTCGCAGAGCTCGAACGTGAGGTTCGGGAGTTGCGCCGGGCGAACGCCATTCTCAAGTCGGCTTTCTTCGCGGCGGAGCTCGACCGCCCCAGCAGGTAGTCCTCGACTATATCGAGGAGAACAAGACACAGTTCGGGGTCGAGCCGATCTGCGCGGTGTTGAAGGACGCCGGTGTTCCGATCGCCCCGTCCACTTTCCATGCGTCGAAGAAGCGACCGCCCTCGGCGCGGGCACTCACCGACGCCGAGACTTTGAAAGAGATCGAACGGGTGCATCGCGACAACTTCAGCGTCTACGGCAGCCGGAAGGTGTGGGCGGCGTTATGTCGGGAAGGCGGAGTAGGCGGCCGCCGGGTCGCTCGCTGCACCGTGGAACGACTGATGCGCCGCAACGGGCTCCGTGGAGTGTCCCGGCTGCGTGTGCCGCGCACCACGGTCCGAGCCAAGGGCGCGGACAGGCGCCCGGACCTGGTCGAACGGGACTTCACCGCACCCGCCCAGGACCGCCTGTGGGTCGCTGACATCACCTACATCCGCACGTTCTCTGGATGGGTGTACGCGGCTTTCGTGATGGACGTGTTCTCCCGACGGATCGTGGGCTGGCAGCTCTCTCGTAACCTGTACACCGATCTCGCGCTGGACGCGCTCAACATGGGGATCTGGACCCGGCAACGGGCGGGCGCGGACCTCTCCGAGTTGATACACCATTCGGATCGCGGAGTCCAATATGTCGCCGTGCGGTACGGCGAGCGACTCGCCGAAGTCGACGCTGTGGCTTCAGTCGGGTCGGTCGGCGATTCCTACGATAATGCGATGGCGGAGGCGTTCAACTCGCTGTTCAAGGCTGAACTCGTCCGCAACCGGGGCCCGTGGCGAGGCACCGACGACCTCGAGCTGGCCGTCGCCGAGTACATCGACTGGTACAACCACCGCCGCCTACACGGCGAGCTCGGCCTGATCCCGCCCGTTGAGCACGAGGCCCTGCACGCCGTCACAGAACCCGCCCGGCAACCCGCCGGAGCGTGAGAACCGAGCCTCTATCGAACCCGGGACTTGACAGAGGGTGACCCGAAGCCTGCTCGGCAGGCGTCGGCGGAGCGGGCCGCTGCGGCGGCGATGGTGGCCGAGGCGAAGGCGCGCGGGCTGGCGTTGACCGGCCCGGACGGCCTGTTGAAGCTCTTTACCAAGAATGTTCTGGAAACGGCGCTGAACGAGGAGATGACCGAGCACCTCGGGCACGACAAGAACCGGGCCGACCCCGGCCGGGAATCCACCAACGTGCGGAACGGGTCCCGCTCGAAGACGGTTCTCTCGGATGCCGCGGGTGACGTGGAGATCGACGTTCCGAGAGACAGGGCCAGCACTTTCGAGCCGCAGATCGTGAAGAAGCGTCAGCGGCGCCTCACAGATGTCGACGAGGTCGTACTGTCGCTGTATGCGAAAGGGATGACGACCGGGGAGGTTTCCGCACATTTCGCTGACATCTATGGGGCGTCAGTATCGAAGGAGACGGTCTCGCGGATCACCGACAAGGTCGTCGCCGAGATGAATGACTGGGTTGGTCGGCCGTTGGATTCGGTGTACGCCGCGGTGTTCATCGACGCTGTCCACGTCAAGGTCCGGGACGGGCAGGTCGCCAACCGGCCGGTCTACGCAGCCATCGGCGTCACCGTGGACGGCTGCAAGGACGTGCTGGGGCTGTGGATGGGCGTCGGCAGTGAGGGCGCGAAGTTCTGGATGAGCGTGCTGGTCGACCTGAAGAACCGCGGCGTGCGTGACGTGCTGTTCCTGGTCTGCGACGGCCTCAAAGGACTCCCGGAGGTCGTGGCCAACGTGTGGCCGCAAACCATTGTCCAAACCTGCGTCGTGCACCTGATCCGAAACACTTTCCGGCTGGTGGGTCGACAGGACTGGGACGCGGTGAAGCGCGACATCAAACCAATCTATGCCGCGCCCAACCCGAATGCAGCACTTATCGCTATGGATGAGCTCGACGAGAAATGGGGCCGTAAGTACGCGGCGATGATCCGGCTATGGCGCAACGCGTGGGAAGAGTTCGTGCCGTTCTTGGACTACGACGTCGAGATTCGAAGGGTGATCTGCTCTACGAATGCGATCGAATCGCTTAACGCCCGCTACCGGCGCGCGGTGCGGGCGCGTGGTCATTTCCCCACTGAGCAGGCTGCGATGAAATGCTTGTATCTTGTGACTCGCAGCCTGGACCCGACCGGGACGGGCCGCACGAGGTGGACGATGCGTTGGAAGCCCGTGATCAACGCGTTCGCCATCACGTTCGGTGACCGCTGGCCGGGAGCCGAGACCTACTGAGCAACGACGCCGAAACACCGATCACGAGACAGGCCCCTTAGGAGACACGCCCTAGGCCCGGAAACCGGATGACGGTGGCGTCGTCACCGTGCTGGGGTGCGGGCATGGCGAGCACGACGACGGCCGGTGTCCACCGCCGCCCCGTACCGCGGGTGGTCACGGTCCTCGCCCTCTGCGTGTTCGTCCTCGGGACCAGCGAGTTCGTCCTCACCGGCCTGCTGCCCGAGGTGGCCGCGGACCTCGGCGTCGACATCCCCGCGGCCGGGTACCTGATCTCCGGGTTCGCGGTCGGGATGGTCGTCGGGGCCCCGGCCGCGGCGGTGGCGACGCTGCGGCTGCCCCGTCGCACGACGCTCGTCGCGATGCTGCTCGCCGTGGCCGTGCTGCACGTCGTGGGGGCGCTGTGCACCGACTACCCCCTGCTCATGGCGGTCCGGGTGCTGACGGCGGTGTCCACCGGCGGGTTCTGGGCGATCGCGGCGGTGGTGACCGTGTCCTCGGTCGGGCCGGGTGACCGCGCGCGGGCGCTGTCCCGGCTGCTGGCGGGGCTGACGGTGTCGAACGTCGTCGGCATCCCGCTGGGCACCGTGCTCGGTCAGCAGTTCGGCTGGCGCGCGACGTTCTGGGCGATCGCCGCGCTGGCCCTGCTCGGGGTGGCCGGGGTGGGGGCCCTGGCCTGGGGCTTTCATCGCGGTTCGCCGAGTAGGGCGTGTCAGTGGGCTGGAGGGTGCCACTGACCAGCGAAGATGGGGATTGCTGAAGTCCTTATCGTCGCGCAGGCAGGAGCACCCTCCAGGTGAAGAAGGCTATCGGGTTCTACCCGTGCCCGGACATCGACACGGCTGCGACGACGGTGGTGTCTCACGCCGGGACGCGGCTGCTGACCGAGACCATCGCCAAGGTCGGCCTGGACCGAGCCCTGTCGGTTGGGCTGGAGCCGTGGCGGCCGCGGCTGGCGGTGCACGACCCGGCGAAGGTTCTGCTCGACCTCGCGCTCACCCTCGCCGCGGGCGGGGACTGCCTGTCCGACATCGCCCTGCTGCGTGCCGAGCCCACCCTGTTCGGTCTGGTGGCGTCGGACCCGACGGTCTCACGCACGGTCGACCGCCTCGCCGCCGACGGTGCCGCGGCGTTGGCCGCGATCGACACCGCCCGCGCCGCAGCACGGGCGAAGGCGTGGGCACTGGCCGGGCCCGCAGCCCCCGACCACCAGACGAACGCAGCGAAACCGCTGGTCATCGACGTGGACGCCACCCTGGTCACCGCCCACTCCGACAAGCAGGGCGCCGCACCGACGTTCAAGAAGGGCTTCGGCCACCATCCGTTGTGGGCGTTCTGCGACCACGGCGCGGCCGGAACCGGAGAGCCTCTCGCGGCGCTGCTGCGGCCGGGCAATGCGGGGTCGAACACCGCCGCCGATCACGTCACCGTCATCCGCGCCGCCCTGCGCCAGCTCCCCGACCACAAACCCGGCAACCGTCCCGGGCGGAAGGTACTGATCCGCATCGACGGTGCCGGCGCCTCCCACGAGCTCCTCGACTGGCTGACCGGGCAGCGCCTGTCCTACTCGGTCGGGTTCAGCCTCACCCAGGAACTGGTCGACCAGCTCGCCGCTCTCCCGGCTGCGGACTGGCAGACCGCGCTCGACGCCGACCGTGAGCCCCGCCCGGGCGCGTGGGTCATCGAGGCCACCGGCTTGATGAACCTGGGGACCTGGCCGGACGGGATGCGGGTGATCGTGCGCCGCGAACGCCCACACCCGGGCGCGCAGCTGCGGTTCATCGACCGGGACGGGTTGCGCTACACCGCGTTCGCCACCAACACCCGCCCCGGCGGCCCCGGCCGCCAACTCGCCGACCTCGAGCTGCGACACCGCCGCCGCGCCCGCGCCGAGGACCGCATCCGCGCGGCGAAGGACACCGGGCTCACGAACCTGCCACTGCACGAGCTCGACCAGAACCGGATCTGGCAGGCCGTGGTCGCGCTCGCCTGCGAGGTCACCGCCTGGGCGCAGATGCTCGCCTACACCGGGCACCCGGCACGCCGTTGGGAGCCGAAACGACTCCGGCTGCGGCTGTTCTCGATGCCCGCCCAGCGAGCCCGTCACGCCCGCCGAACCGTGCTGCACCTGCCTGCGCACGCACCCTGGGCCGAACTGCTCTGCGACGGCCTCGCCCGGCTGCGCACGCTCGCTGTTCCCGGCTGAGCACGAACCCTCCGTCGCGACGACCCAGGAAACCGACCGGACCCGTGGACCCGGCGCCCCGAGCGACCTCGGCCGAACTGTCACACCCAACGGGCACAATCAGGCCCCGCCACACCGGCCAGCACCGGTGTCGATCAAGCCAGGACTGCCCGACGAAAGATCCGGGCTGGTGTCGCGCAGCGGGGGCGGGGAGCCGCCGCGACGACTGTCCGCCGAGCTCGTCGCCTTCCGCAGGCTCCGGCTGTGGGTCGCGCTGGGCACGACCGCGCTCTACCAGGCGGGCATGATCGCGATGCTCGCCTACCTCGCGGCGCTGCTCGTGTTCGTGGCCGGGCTCGCCCCGGGGTGGGTGCCCGTCGTGCAGTTCGGCGCCGGGCTGGGCTCGATCGGGGGGATCCTGCTCGGGGGTCGCCTGGCCGACCGTCATCCGTGGCCGACGCTGTTCGGGGCGCTGTGCGGTGCCGCGACCCTGCTCGTACTGCTGGGGACCACGGCGACGCTGCCCGGAGCAGCACCGGCGATCGCGGTCGGGCTGGGGTTCGTCGCCTTCGTCGCGTCGGCCCCGCTGAACGCCCGGGTCTTCGCGCTGGCCGGGGCGGCGCCGACACTGGCGAGCGCGACCAACACCTCGGCGTTCAACGTCGGCAACGCGCTCGGCCCGGCGCTGGGCGGGCTCGCGATCGCCGGGGGCCTCGGACTGACCGCCCCGCCGCTGGTCGGCGCGGTGCTAGTGGTCGGTGCGGTCGTCCTGGCCCGGGTCTCGGTGCGGCTGGACCGCCGCCACGGTGCGCCGTGATGCCGTCCGCGCCCGGGGAGGGCAGGCTCCGGGGTGTGGACGACGAGGCGTCGCGGTACCCGGCCGTCGGAACCCCTGCTCGGCGGCCAGGTTGACGGCGTCACCTGCGGTCCGTCGGTGCTGGTCGTGACCGCGGTGCTGACCGGCTCGGGGTGGCCCGGCGCGGTGGCGGGCCGGTTCGGCGCCGCGCAGCGGACCGCGCACCGCCAGGCCAACCGGCTCTGGCCGCGAGCGCTGGGGACGACGCCGTGGGGGATGCGGGCGTGGCTGCGCCGGCACGCGCCCGCCGCCGGACCGTTCCGGATCCGCCCGGCGACCCGCGACGCGCTCGCCGCGGTGCCCGCCGCCGTCGGCCCGGTCCCGCTGCTGGTCGGGTCGCGGTGGCTGCCGCGGCACTGGGTGCTGGTCCTGGGCATCGGCGACGACGGCCGGTGGCGCGGCTACGAGCCCGGCTCCGGCCGGGTGCGGGCCCTCGATCCGGGCCTGCTCCGGCGGGGGGATGCGACGGCCGTCGCGGCGGTGCTGGGATGGCCGCGGCCCTGGTGCCTGCTGCTGCCCACGGGTCGGGCGTAAACGCGCGGTGATCCGGACGTAACGGACGCAGGTGAGGGTGTGGACATGGCTCCCCCCGATCCCCGCCCGCTGCTCGCCGCACTCGGCCGGCGCGACTTCCTCCGTGCGGCCGCGGCCGTGACCGCCGCCGGGGGACTGGTCGGCTGCAGTGCCTCCGTGGCCCCCGCCCCGGTGGCCGCGACCCTGCCGGACGGGCCGCTGCAGCCCGGCGTGGGCGACATCCCCGGCGACCACTACCTCGGGTCCGACCCGGCGGACGTGCGATGGGGCTACGTCCCGGCGATCGGGGCCGCCCCGGTGCTCACGATGCGGTCGGGGCAGACGGTCACCATCGACACCGTCTCCCACGAGGGCATCCTGGAGGACCAGGGCCGGGACCCGGTCGCCTGGTTCGGGCGCCACGGGGTCGCGGCCGACGGCGTGCTGTCCGACGCCGTCGCGGTCGCCAGGGACTACCGCCGCACCCCGCGCGACTTCGACGCCGACGGCCCGCACGTCATCACCGGCCCGGTGTTCGTCGAGGGCGCGCGGCCCGGCGACGTCCTGAAGGTCGAGACCCTGTCCGCGGTGCCCCGGGTGCCCTACGGCGTGGTCTCCAGCAGGCACGGGAAGGGGGCGCTCGGCCGCACCGCGTCCGGCGCGCCGCCCGCCGGGATCACCCTCGACGAGGTGATGCCGCCACCGGCCGCCGACGGGCGGGCCACCGGCGATCCCGCCCGCTACGGCAACGTCTCGGTCTTCACCGCCGTCCGCGACGGCGCGGACGGCCCGGAGGCCTACCTGCCCTTCGGCGAGGGCCAGGAGGTGTCGTTCGGGCTGCGCCCGTTCATGGGCACCATGGGGGTGGCCCACGCCGCGGCGGACGCCGAGAACGCCCCCCGAGCTGAACTCGATCCCGCCGACCCTGGGCGGCGGCAACATCGACATCCGGCTGCTCGGCCCGGACTCGGCGTTCTACCTGCCGGTCCGCGCGGAGGGGGCGCTGTTCCACGTCGGCGACCCGCACCTCGCGATGGGCGACGGGGAGGTCACGCTGACCGCGCTGGAGGGCTCGCTGCGTGCCACGTTCCGGCTCACCGTCTGCCGGCCGGGGGAGGGCACGGCCCCCTCGGTGGCCTTCGGCTACCCCTTCGGCGAGACCCCGGACGCCTGGGTGCCCATCGGACTCTCCGACCCGGACGGGAGCACCGGCGGCCAGGGGACCGACCTCGACGTCGCGATGCGCCGGGCCGTGGTCAACGCACTCGACTTCCTGCAGGACGACCGGGGCATGGACCGGGCGACGGCGTACGCCTACCTCTCCGCGGCCGCCGACTTCGCGGTCTCGCAGGTGGTGGACCGGACGGTCGGGGTGCACGGGGTCATCCCCAAGGCACACTTCCGGTCCTGAGCGCGGCGGTCCGGGGGCCGGGAACCGGGTCGCCGTCGACTCGTAGACTTGACATGTGACCGAGACCCTGCCAGCGCGTACCGCCGACCTGCCCGCCAAGTGGACCCCGGGCGAGGTAGAGGGCGACATGTACCGCCGCTGGGTCGACGCCGGGTACTTCCGGGCCGACCCGTCGTCGGACGCCGACCCGTTCTGCATCGTCATCCCGCCGCCGAACGTCACCGGCAGCCTGCACCTGGGCCACGCGATGGACCACACGCTCATCGACGTCCTGACCCGGCGCGCCCGGATGCAGGGGCGCGACGCGCTGTGGCTGCCCGGCGTGGACCACGCCGGGATCGCGACCCAGTCGGTCGTCGAGCGCCGGATGGCCGCCGCGGGGGAGCCGGACCGGCACGCGATCGGCCGTGCGGCGTTCGTCGAGAAGGTCTGGCAGTGGAAGGCCGAGTCCGGCGGCTCGATCCTCGGGCAGATGGAGCGCCTGGGCGACGGCGTCGACTGGTCCCGCGAGCGCTTCACCCTCGACGAGGGACTGTCCCGCGCGGTCGCCACCGTCTTCAAGAAGATGTTCGACGACGGGCTGATCTACCGGGCCGAGCGCCTGGTCAACTGGTCCCCGGCGCTGCGCTCGGCGATCTCCGACATCGAGGTCGACCACATCGAGACCGAGGGCGAACTCGTCTCGATGCGCTACGGCGACGGGGACGCCTCGGTCGTCGTCGCGACCACCCGGATCGAGACGATGCTGGGTGACACCGCGGTCGCCGTCCACCCCGACGACGAGCGCTACCGGCACCTGGTCGGCACCGAGATCGAGATGCCGATCACCGGGCGGATGATCCCGGTCGTCGCCGACGACTACGTCGACCCGGAGTTCGGCTCCGGCGCCGTCAAGATCACCCCGGCGCACGACCCGAACGACTTCGAGGTCGGCCGCCGCCACGACCTGCCGATGCCGACGATCATGGACGAGACCGGCACCATCGCCGGGACCGGCACCCGCTTCGACGGCATGGACCGGTTCGAGGCGCGCACCGCGATCCGCGAGGAGTTGCGCGCGCAGGGGCGCATCGTCGCCGAGAAGCGGCCGTACCTGCACTCGGTCGGGCACTGCTCGCGCACCGGCGTCCCGATCGAGCCGCGGCTGAGCCTGCAGTGGTTCGTCAAGGTCGAGCCGCTCGCCCGCTCGGCGGGGGACGCCGTCCGCTCCGGCGAGACCGTCCTGCACCCGAAGGAGCAGGCCAAGCGGTACTTCGACTGGGTCGACAACATGCACGACTGGACGATCAGCCGGCAGCTGTGGTGGGGACACCGCATCCCGGTCTGGTATGGCCCGGCCGGCGAGGTCGTCTGCGTCGGGCTGGACGAGCAGCCGCCGTCCGGCGAGGGCTGGCGCCAGGACCCCGACGTCCTCGACACCTGGTTCTCCTCCGGGCTGTGGCCGTTCTCCACGCTCGGCTGGCCGGAGGAGACCCCGGACCTGGCGAAGTACTACCCGAACTCGGTCCTGGTCACCGGCTACGACATCCTGTTCTTCTGGGTCGTCCGGATGATGATGTTCGGCACCTACGTGATGGGGAAGGCCCCGTTCCGCGACGTCTACCTGCACGGGCTCATCCGCGACGAGCACGGCAAGAAGATGTCGAAGTCCAAGGGCAACGTCATCGACCCGCTCGCGCTGATCGACACCTACGGCGCGGACGCGCTGCGCTTCACCATCGCCCGCGGCTCCAACCCGGGCACCGACATGTCGCTGTCGGAGGAGTGGGTCGCCGGGTCCCGGAACTTCACGACCAAGCTCTGGAACATCACCCGGTTCGCCCTGTCCAAGGGGGCCGACCCGGCCCTGCCGCTGCCCGCCGAGGCCGACCGTACCGACGCCGACCGCTGGATCCTGGGCCGCCTGGCCGAGGTCCGCGCGCAGACCGACGAGCTGCTCGACGGCTACCAGTTCGCGAAGGCGACCGAGGGGCTCTACCACTTCGCGTGGGACGAGCTGGCCGACTGGTACGTCGAGCTGTGCAAGACCCAGCTCGACGACCCGGCCACCGAGCCGGGCACCCGGGCGATCCTCGGGCACGTCCTCGACGCGCTGCTGCGGATGCTGCACCCGATCGCGCCGTTCGTCACCGAGGCGCTGTGGACCGCGCTGACCGGCGGCGAGACCGTCGTGACCGCGGCCTGGCCGACGGCAGGGGACACCGGTGCGCCGGTCGACGCGGCCGCCACGGCGCGGGTCACCGACGCGCAGAAGGTCATCACCGAGGTCCGCCGGTTCCGCACCGAGCAGGGGCTGCCCGACCGCAAGGCCGTCGCCGCCCGCCTGACCGGTCTCGGCGACTCCGGGCTGGCCGCGCACGAGCGCGCGCTGCGATTCCTCACCCGCCTCGACCCGGCCGGTGACGGCTTCTCCACCACCGCGAGCCTGGAGGTCGCCACCTCGGGCGGCCCGGTCACCGTCGAGCTGGACACCTCGGGGGCGATCGACGTCGCCGCCGAGCGGGCCCGGCTCCGCCGCGACCTCGCCGCCGCGGAGAAGGAGCGCGACCAGGCGGAGAAGAAGCTGGGCAACCCGAAGTTCACCGAGAAGGCGCCGGCCGAGGTCGTCGACGGGATCCGTGCCCGGCACGCGACCGCCGTCGCCGACATCGACCGCATCACCGCGCGGCTCGCCGCGCTCCCGGAGGCCTGATCCCGCCGTGGCGAGGGAGAACGACGACTACGGCCACGACCTCGGGAACGACTTCACCGAGGAGGACTCGCCGACCTACGGCGGGGACCGGTGGGCCGAGGGCGGCTTCGGCCGCGACACCGAGGACGACGGCGGCCCGGACGGCGACACCGATGGGGCCGCCGACACGGACGACGCGAACGACGGGGCCGAGGCCGACGACGGCGAGGACCGGTCGGACGCCGCCGCACGGGGCGCGGACGACGACCGCGACGCCCCGGTGGACGCCCAGGAGGCGGTGATCGCGGCCGTCCTCGACGAGATCCGCGGCAGCGGGGACCCCGACGTCGTCCCGGCCCAGTCCACCGTCGCCGGCTACGCCGAGTTCCTCGCCGTCGACGCGGCGCTCGACCGGCGCTGGCCCGAGTCGGTGATGGAGCCGTCGCTGGACCGGATGCAGGCCCTGTGCGACGCCCTCGGTGACCCGCAGCGCGGCTACCCGATCGTGCATCTGACCGGCACCAACGGCAAGACCTCCACCTCCCGGATGGTCGACGCGCTGCTCACCGAGATCGGGCTGCGGACCGGGCGCTACACCAGCCCGCACCTGCAGCGCGCCACCGAGCGGATCAACCTCGACAACCGGCCGGTCACTCCCGAGCGCTACGTCGCCGCCTACCGCGAGGTGGAGCCGCTGGTCGAGCTCGTCGACGCCAAGCGCGGCGACGGGCCCGCGCTCAGCAAGTTCGAGGTGCTCACCGGGATGGCCTTCGCCGCCTTCTCCGACGCCCCGGTCGAGGCCGCGGTGATCGAGGTCGGGCTCGGCGGGCGATGGGACGCCACCAACGTCGCCGACGCGGACGTCGCCGTCGTCCTGCCGGTGGGGCTCGACCACGCCGAGTACCTCGGCGACGACATCACCGACATCGCCCGCGAGAAGGCCGGGATCATCAAGGAGGGCTCGGTCGCCGTCCTCGCGGCCCAGGACCGGAAGGTCGCCGAGATCCTGCTGGAGCGCTGCGCCGAGGTCGGCGCGCAGGTCGCGCGGGAGGGCGCCGAGTTCGGCGTGGTCGAGCGGGAGATCGCCGTCGGCGGGCAGCGCCTTGAGCTGCAGGGCCTGTCCGGCCGCTACGACGAGATCTTCCTGCCGCTGCACGGTGAGCACCAGGCGTCGAACGCGGCGGTCGCGCTGGCCGCGGCCGAGGCGCTCGTCGGCGCCGGCACCGCGCAGCCCCTCGACCCCGACGCGGTCCGCGCCGCGTTCGCCTCGGTCCGCTCGCCCGGGCGGCTCGAACCCGTCGAGGGCGGGCCGGACCGGCCGACCGTGCTGCTCGACGCCGCGCACAACCCGGCCGGGGCGCAGGCGCTGGCCGGCGCGCTCGGCACCGAGTTCCGCTTCACCCGGCTGGTCGGCGTGATCGGGGTGCTGGAGGGCAAGGACGCCCGCGGCATCCTGGAGGGCCTGCAGCCCGCGCTGCACGAGGTCGTCGTCACCACCAGCTCCTCGCCGCGCGCGATGGACCCCGACGCGCTCGGCGCGCTCGCGGCCGAGGTGTTCGGCTCCGAGCGGGTCAGCGTCGAGCCGTCGCTGGCCGAGGCGCTCGAGCAGGCCCGGGAGATCGCCGAGGAGGCGGGCGGGTCCGGGGTCGGCGTCGTCGTCACCGGGTCGGTCGTCACCGTCGGCGAGGCGCGGGCACTGTTCGGGAAGGAGCCGGAGTGAGCGACGTCCCGGGCGTGCCCGAGGGTGTGCGGCCGCCGCCCACCGACCCGATGAAGGGCGCCCGCGGGGTGTTCGCCGCGACGCTGATCCTGGAGGCGATCGTCGTCCTCCTGGCGCTGCTGGTGCTCCCGCGCTTCGGCACCGGATCGACGGCGCTCGGCTTCGGCGTGGTGGCGGGCATCGCCGTCGCGATGATCCTGGCGTCGGGAGTGCAGCGACGGCCGTGGGGTCTCACCGCCGCGCTGGTGCTGCAGGCGGCGTTGCTCGTCGCGGCGCTGGTGTTCCTGCCGTCGCTGGTGGTGATCGCGGCGGTGTTCATCGTCGTCTGGGCGGTGCTGGTGTGGATGCGGCGCGAGGTGGCCCGGCGGATGGCGGCGGGGACGTTGCCGTCGCAGCAGGCGAGTGACGGTGGGTGACGGGCACCGGTCGGGTCGTCGCTACCCTGTCGAGCGTGACTGAACGCACTCTCGTCCTGGTCAAGCCCGACGGCGTCGCGCGCAAGCTCGTCGGCGAGGTCGTCTCGCGCATCGAGCGCAAGGGCCTCGATCTGGTCGCCCTCGACCTGCGCACGGTGGACCGTGAGCTGGCCGCCCAGCACTACGCCGAGCACGACGGCAAGCCCTTCTTCGAGGAGCTGCTGTCGTTCATCACCTCCGGCCCGGTCCTGGCCGCGGTCGTCGAGGGCCCCCGCGCCATCGCCGCCTGGCGGCAGATCGCCGGCGGCACCGACCCGGTGGAGAAGGCCACCCCCGGCAGCATCCGCGGCGACCTCGCCCTGGAGACCGGTTCCAATCTCGTGCACGGCTCGGACTCCCCGGAGTCGGCCGACCGGGAGATCAAGCTCTGGTTCCCGAACCTGTGACCGCAGGCGTCCCGGCCGTCCGCCGGGTCGTCGAGCCCCACCCCGGCGCCGCCGCCGCGCTCGGTGATCTCTGGATCGCCGTGACCGAGGCCGGCGGCGCCGTGGACTTCGTGCCCGGCGCCGACCCGGACGAGATCCGCGCACTGGCGGTGCAGACCGTCGACGCCGTCCGCTCCGGTCCCTCCCGGATGTTCGTGCTGGGGGAGGAGACGGCCCCGATGGGCACGGTCCTCCTGGTCCCGGGCACCGGCATCGCCGCGCACCGCGCCGACGTGCAACGCCTCATGGTCCGCCCGGACCTGCAGGGACGTGGTCTCGGCACGGTCCTGCTCGGAGCGGCCGTCGCCCACGCCCGTGAGACGGGCCTGGCGATGCTGACCCTCGGCGCCCGCGGCGGCACCCCGCTGCCCGCGTTCTACGCCGCACGCGGCTTCGTCGAGTACGGCAGGCTGCCGAACGGGGTGCGGCTCTCCCCGGAGGACGCGCGCGACGTGCACCTGTTCTTCCTCCCGCTCGCCTGACCCCGGCCCGCGGGAGTGATCGATTCCCCCCGAGAGCCGGATGGCAGAGGCCCGCGCCGCGGTCCACCATGTGGGGCATGACCGTGCTGACCCCCCGCCCGACGACTGCGGATCTGGTCCGTGGGGTGGTCGTGGCGGTCCTGGCGATCCTGCAGGTGCTCGTGTCGGCGTTCGGGGGGTCGGCGATCGGCGCCGTCGCGCGCGACTACGACACCCCGCTGCTGGCCGCGGGCTGGGCGTTCGCCATCTGGGGCCCGATCTACCTGGGCGTGCTGGTCTACGCCGGCTACGCCCTGCTGCCCGGCCAGCGCGGTCGCGAGGTGCACCGCCGCATCGGCTGGTGGGTCGCGGCGACCGCGGTGCTCAACCCGCTGTGGATCGCGGCCTTCTCGAACAGGTGGGTGGTCACCGCCGAGGTGCTGCTGGTCCTGCTCGTCGTCGCGCTCGCCGTCGTGTACGGGCGACTGTCCCGCAGCGTCGCCGACGGGTGGCCGGAACGGTTGGCGACGCGGCTGCCGCTGGCGATCTACCTCGGCTGGTCCTCGGCCGCGCTGGTGCTGGGCCTGATGGCGGCCGGCGTCGCGGTCGGGCTGCCGTCCGACGGGGTGCTCCCGCAGGTCGCGGCGATCCTGCTGCTGGTGATCCTCACCGCGGTCGCGCTGTCGGTCGTCGGCTCCACCACCGGGTTCGCCGGCTTCGCCGGGGCGCTGTGCTGGGCGCTGCTCGGCATCGTGGCAGGCGACCGGCCGATCGCCGTGACCGTCGTGGCGGCGGTCGCCGCGGGGGTGATCGCGGTGCAGGCGGTGCGCCGGATCACGCGATCGGTCCAGCCCGCCCGGCTCGCCCTGGGCTGAGAGGAAAGCCGCACCGGGTCACCGGTCCCGCTTGCTACGGTCGCACCGGCAGGAGCAGCGGTACCAGGGAGGCCCGTCTTGATCACCGGAAGCATCGTCGCGATCGTGACCCCGATGCACGACAGCGGCGAGGTCGACCACACGGCCCTCGGCGAGCTCGTCGAGCGGCAGATCGACGCGGGCACCGCCGCGATCGTCTCGGTCGGCACGACCGGTGAGTCGTCGACGCTGTCGGTGCTCGAGCACACCGAGGTCATGCGGCGCACCATCGAGGTCGCGAACGGCCGCGTCCCGGTCATCGCCGGAACCGGCGCGAACTCCACCGACGAGGCCATCCACCTGACCCGCGCCGCGCGGGCGGCGGGTGCCGACGGGGCGCTGCTCGTGACGCCGTACTACAACAAGCCTCCGCAGGAGGGTCTCTACCAGCACTTCAAGCGGATCGCCGAGACCGTCGACATCCCGCAGTACCTCTACAACGTCCCGGGCCGTACGGCCTGCGACATGCTGCCGTCGACGGTGGCCCGGCTCGCGGAGATCTCGAACATCGTCGGGCTCAAGGAGGCCAAGGGCGACCTCGACCGGGTCCGCGAGCTCGTCGCGCTCGGTCTGGATGACTTCGCGCTCTACTCCGGCGACGACGGCACCGCCCGCGCCTCGATGCTCGCCGGGTTCCACGGCGACATCTCGGTCACCGCGAACGTGGCCCCGGAGACCATGGCCCGCATGTGCAAGGCGGCCGTGGCCGGGGACGCCGAGACCGCGTCCGCGCTCGATGCCGACCTCGTCGGCCTGCACGCGGCGCTGTTCTCCGAGCCGAGCCCGATCCCGGTGAAGTGGGCGCTGACCGAGCTCGGCCTCATGCCCGGCGGAATCCGGCTGCCGCTGGTGCCGCTGGACGAGTGGCACCACGAGGACGTCCGCGCCGCGCTGCGCTCCGCCGGCCTGCTGCCCTGAGCGCCGCGCTCCCCGGAGTGCTGCTCGTCGCGCACCGCGCCGGGATCGCCGTCCGGATCAGGGGGACGGCCTCGGCCGGGCATGCGCACCCGTCGTCGCCGCCCGCCTCGACGTCGACGCGCCGGTGCGGGCCGCCCTCGACAGGGGGAGGGGCGTCGACGGCCCGCGGCCCCGCGGCGGCCACGTCGCGGACACCGTGCGGCCGGGCCGCGGTCATCGACGGTTCGTAGGGTCCGGACCGTGCGACTCCGCCTGCTGCTCCCGCTGCTCCTCACCGCCGCGCTCGTCACGACGACGACGGCGGCCGCCGCGCCGCCTGGTGCCGCCCGCCCGGTCGACCTGCAGGCGCACCGCGGCGGCGCCGCGCTGGCGGTCGAGAGCTCCCTCCTGTCCTTCGGTACCGCGCTCGACCTGGGCGTCACCACCCTGGAGCTCGACGTCCAGATCACCGCCGACGGCCACGCCGTCGTCACCCACGACCGGCAGACCACTCCCGAGGTGTGCCGCGACACCGCGCCGGTCACGCCCGGGGACCCGCAGTACCCCTACGTCGGGAAGTACGTCCGGGACCTGACGCTGGACCAGGTCCGCACGCTGGACTGCGGCTCGGTGCGCCGCCCCGCGTTCCCCGCGCAGACCCTCTCGCCCGGGGCCCGCATGCTGGAGCTGCGCGAGGTGTTCACCCTGGCGCGCGAGCGCGGCGCGGACGACGTCCGGTTCAACGTCGAAACCAAGGTCGAGGCCGCCGCCCCGGAGGAGACCGCCCCGCGCGAGCAGTTCGTGCAGGTGGTCGCGGCAGAGGTGCGGCGGGCGGGCGTCGCGGACCGCACGACGGTGCAGAGCTTCGACCTCGCCGCCCTGGCCCGGATGCGCGAGGTCGCCCCGGAGCTGGACCGGATCCTGCTGATGAACGAGACGTTCCTGGAGCTGGGCGAGCCCGGCGCCTCGCCGTGGCTGAACGGCCTCGACGCCGACGACCTGGGCGACGACCCGGCCACCGCCCTGGTCGCCGCGGCCCGCTCGGTCGGTGCCTCGGCGATCTCACCGGTGCACGGCACCCCGCAGTCCGCGGCCGCCACCGCTCCGGGCTACGAGCCCTTCACCACCGCGGAGATGGTGCGGGCCGCCCACGACGCGGGGTTGGCGGTGATCCCGTGGACCGTGAACGACGTGCCGACCGCCGACGCGCTCATCGACCTGGGCGTCGACGGGATCATCACCGACACACCGGACCGGCTGCGGTGGCTGTTCGACCAGCGCGGGCTCCCGCTGCCGGAGGCGGCCGGCTGAACCGCGCCGGCCGGCCCGCCGGGTCGGTCAGCCCGCCGGGTCGGCCGGCTCCGCGTCGTCCGCGGGCCGGGCCGGTGCGTCGGCGGCGACGGTGGGTCCCGCGCTGGTGGCCCTCACGTTGCGCACGATGTCGCGGCCGAAGGTGACGTCGACCCGCTCGGCCACGGCCAGCTCCAGCACGGCGATCATCACCTCGCCAGAGATGCGGCGCATCCGCTCGATCGTCTCGTAGACGCGCGGCCACTGGTCGTCCGGGCGGCCCTCGGCGTCGAAGGGCTGCCAGATCTCGCCGAGGAACAGGTCGACGTAGAGCTTCGCGACGGCGTCGGCGTGCTTGCGCAGCTGCTCCACGACGTCGAGCGAGCGGGTGATCGGGATGCCGAGCCCGGTCAGCTCGGCCGCGGCGTTCATCAGCCGCGGGCTGATCTCCTCGTAGGTGTCGTCGCCCAGCTCGCGCAGCAGGCCCATCTTGACCCCGCGCTTGGCGACGGCGATGTCGGTGCTCTGGTACCGCTCGGCGAGCTCGGCGAGCTGCACGATCTGCCGGTCCTCGGGCGCGAACAGCGCACGCACGGTCCGGATGAACTGCACCACCTGCTCGGTGGAGCCGCCGGTGGTGTCGAGCAGCTTCTTGATCGTGTCGAGCTTGACGCCCTCGTCCTGCAGGTCCTGGATCAGCTCCAGACGTGCCGCGTGCCCGGGGCCGTAGTAGCCCGTCCGGGCCTTGACCTGCGGCGGAGGCAGCAGCCCCCGGGACTGGTAGGCACGGATGTTGCGCACCGTGACACCGCTGGACCGCGCCAGCTCGTCGATGGTGCGCCAGTCCGCCGTGTCCGGGTCCTCGACCATGACATGGAGATTAGCAGGCGATCATGTGACACGGGAATCAGAGGAGGAGGGTTGCCATGTGACATCGGATGGTGCAGAGTTCATGTCATGTTCCGATCCGCTCCTGGCACGACCTCGCGGGGCCGGGGCCTGCTGGCCGCCGCGAGCGCTCTCACGACTCCGCTGCTGCCGGAGGACTTCCTGACCCTGGTCGACCCGCTCTGGTCGACCACGTCGCTGCGCGGCCGGGTCGTCGCCCGTCGTCGCGAGACCGGGCGGGCCGTCTCGGTGACCATCGAACCCGGGTGGGCCTGGGCCGGGCACCGCGCCGGTCAGTACCTCGGCGTCGACGTCGACGGCGTCCGGTTCACCCGGAGCTACTCGCTCACCTCCCCGGAGGGCGCCGAGCACCTCACGGTGACCGTGCAGGAGGTCGACGGCGGCGCCGTGTCGCCCACCCTGGTCCGCGACCTGCCGATCGGCACGATCGTCGAGCTGGAGCAGGCCGCCGGCGAGTTCACCCTGCCCGACCCGCTCCCGGAGAAGCTGCTGTTCGTCACCGCGGGCAGCGGCATCACGCCGGTGATGGGCATGCTCCGCACGCTCGACCGCGCCGGGACGATGCCCGACGTGGTGCTGGTGCACGGTGCCCGCATGCCGGAGGACACGATCTTCCGCGCCGAGCTGGCCGGACTGGCCGCGCGGCACCCGTCACTGCGGGTCGTGCTGCGCCACAGCGCCGTCTCCGGGCGGCTCGACCCCGCGGTCATCGACACCGTCGTCGCCGACCGGGCGGACCGCACCGTCTACGCCTGCGGCCCCGACGGGCTGCTCGACGCCCTGGAGGGCGCCTGGGACGGCGTCGTGGCCGAGCGCTTCACCCCGCCCGCCCGCGCCACCGAGGGCACCGGCGGCACCGTCGACCTCGGCGGCGGGGACGTCGTCGTCGAGCCGGGGCAGAGCATCCTCGAGGCCGGGGAGGCGGCCGGGAAGCTCATGCCCAGCGGCTGCCGGATGGGCATCTGCTTCGGGTGCGTGCTGCCGCTGCGCGAGGGCAAGGTGCGCGACCTGCGCACCGGCGAGGCGCACGGCGAGCCCGGCGACCTCGTCCAGACCTGCATCAACTCCTCGTGCGGGCCCGCCCGCATCGACCTTCCCTGATCCTTCCGCCCTTGATCTTCCGCTCCGACCGAAGGAGGTCCTCATGACCGCCGTCCTGGAGAACCCCGCGCACCTCGAGCCCGGCCCGGAGGAGACCGGCCGCGAGCAGCACCCGCAGCGCCCGGTGCTGGAGCTCGTGCCCTCCTCGCGTCGCGAGGACGTGCAGGCCACGACCGAGCTGACCGCCGAGCAGATCGAGGAGCTCGGCCGCCGGCTCGACGCCATCCGCGACCGTGTCCTCGCCGAGCGCGGCGCGTCCGACGCCGAGTACATCCGCGGCGTCATCCGCAAGCAGCGGGCGCTGGAGATCGGCGGTCGTGCGCTGCTGTTCGCCGGGGTCCTGCCGCCGGCCTGGATCGCCGGCACCGCCATGCTCTCGATCGCCAAGATCCTGGAGAACATGGAGATCGGGCACAACGTCATGCACGGCCAGTGGGACTGGATGCGTGACCCGAAGATCCACTCGTCGACCTGGGAGTGGGACAACGTCTCGTCCTCGGCGGAGTGGAAGCACTCGCACAACTACATGCACCACACCTACACCAACGTCGTCGGCAAGGACCGCGACGTGGGCTACGGGATCCTGCGCCTGTCCGAGGAGCAGCGGTGGACGCCGTACTACCTCGGGAATCCGCTCTACAACTTCCTGCTCAGCCTGTTCTTCGAGTACGGCGTCGCGCTGCACGACCTCGAGGTCGAGAAGGTCGTGGCGGGGCAGAAGCCGCTGAGCCGGGTGTGGGAGCAGGTCAAGTCGATCGGCCGCAAGACCGGGCGTCAGATCCTGAAGGACTACGTCGCGTTCCCCGCGCTGGCCGGGCCGTTCTTCCTGCCGGTGCTCGCGGGCAACGTGACCGCGAACCTGGTGCGCAACGTGTGGTCGCACGCGGTGATCTTCTGCGGGCACTTCCCGACCGGCGCGGTGCAGTTCACCGAGGAGCAGCTCGAGGACGAGAGCCGCGGCGAGTGGTACGTCCGCCAGCTGCTGGGCTCGGCCAACCTCGACGGCGGCCGGTTCTTCCACCTGATGACCGGGCAGCTGAGCTTCCAGATCGAGCACCACCTGTTCCCCGACCTGCCCAGCAACCGCTACGCCGAGATCGCCCCCGAGGTGCGGGAGCTGTGCCGGGAGTACGGGCTGGAGTACACGACCGGGCCGCTGTGGAAGCAGTACATGCAGGTGCTCGGCACGATCAACCGCCTGGCCCTGCCGAACGGGAAGCGCTGACCGCGGCCGCGCTGCTCGTCCCGCGGCGGCGGGCCGGATCCCGGCCCGCCGCCGTCGTGGGTGCAGGGCGGGCCCTACAGGTCCGGGACGACGTCGAGGAAGTCGTGCACCTGCGCGATCCGGCCGTCGCCGTCGGTCACGACGACGTCGAACCCGACCACCGGGGGCTCGGCACCCGAGGCGAAGACCTCCGGCGGCGCCGCCTGCCAGCGGAACCGCGCGTGGTCGTGGTGCGCGTCGACCTCGCCGTCCAGCCGGAACTCGAACCCGGCCAGCTTCTCCCGGGCCGCGCCCAGGAACCCGGCGACGCCGTCGTGCCCGGTGACGTCGGCGAGCGGGTCGGTGTAGCGGACGTCGGTGGTGAACAGCTCGGCGACGCGGGCCTTCCGCGCCGCCGGGCCGGCCTCGTTGAACGTCGCGACGTAGCGCTCGGCGAGGGTGGTGAAGTCGGTCATCCCTACCTCCTGGGTGGTGTGGTCCGGTCGGCACCGAGCCTGCTGCCGCCGGCGCCGCGGCGCGATGACCTGCGGGGTAATCGGATCCACCTACCCCGCAGGTAGTCGTCGCGGCGTCCGGGCCGGGCTAGCGTCGGGCCGGTGAGCGACACCGACGCGCGCCCCGCCCGCACCGCCGGACCGGGGGAGATGCTGCGGTTCTGGCGGGGCCGCCGCCGGTGCAGCCAGCTCGACCTGGCACTGGCGGCGGGGGTCTCGGCGCGCCACCTCAGCTTCGTCGAGACCGGGCGTTCGGGCGCGAGCCGGGAGCTGCTGGGCGCACTCGCCGAGGCGTTGGAGATCCCGCTGCGGGAGCGGAACGCGCTGCTGCTGGCCGCCGGCTACGCGCCCGCCTACGCCGAGCGGTCGCTCGACGACCCGGATCTCGCGCCCGTACGGGACGCGCTGGCGCGGCTCGTCGCCGGGCACGATCCGTACCCGGCCCTCGTCGTGGACCGCTGGGGCGACGTCCGGCTCGCCAACACCGCGGCCTCGGCGCTGCTCACCGGGCTCGACCCGGGGGTGCTCGGGTCGCCGCCGAACGTGCACCGGGTCTGCCTGCACCCCGCCGGGCTCGCGCCGCGCATCCGCAACCTGGCCCAGTGGCGGGAGCACCTGCTGCACCGGTTCGAACGGCAGGTGCGGATGACCGCGGACCGGCGGCTCGTCGCGCTGCTCGCCGAGTGCCGGGGCTACCCCGGACCGGGAGAGACCGCGCTGCCGTCGCCGGGCTCGGACGTGCTGCTGCCGCTGGTCCTCGACACCGACGACGGCACGTTGACGTTCCACTCGGTGATCTCGACCTTCGGCGCACCGCACGACGTCACCCTCGCCGAGCTGGCGCTGGAGACCTTCCTGCCCGCGGACGACGCGACGCGCGCCGCCCTCACCCGCCGCACCGGCCGCTGAGCCCCGCTCAGCCCGCGACACCCGAGGACAGCGACAGCACCGGCACCGTCCCGTTCAGCACCGAGCCCCCGATCACCTGCTGCTTGTAGACGATCGGGTTGTGCACCGCGAGGGTGCGGGCGTTGCGCCAGTGCCGGTCCAGCGCCCGGTCGACGTCGACCGTGGAGGCGCCGCCCACCTCGAACAGCTCCGAGGTCGCGTCCAGGACCAGCTGGGGCACGGTCGACTGGGCCCGGTACACGTCGAGCTCGGCCGTCGGGCCGTGTCCGGGATCGGTGAGTGCCCGCTCCAGCGAGGCCGCCGCGGCGCCGACCACGGCGGCGACGGTGAACGCGGCCGCGTCGACCCTGCCGACGACCTGCTGCACCAGCGGGTCGTCCTTGGGCAGGTCGGCGTTGCCGTAGGGCCAGTTGCGGCGCCGGTCGCGCACGTAGTCGGCGGCGTCGTCGGCAGCGCGCCGCGCGATCCCGGCCAGTGCCGCGAGCTGGACGAGCTGCAGGAACGCCTGCCGGACCGGCTGGTGCACGTCGGTCGGCGCGGACCGCACCTGGGCCGGGTCGACCTCCACCGTGGTGAACCGGGTGGTGCCGCTGGCCGTGAGCTTCTGCCCGAAGCCGCGCCAGTCGTCGACCCGCTCGACACCCGGGGCGGTCGTCTCGACCAGCACGGTCACCCGCTCGCCGTTCTCGTCGAGGGCGACCACGTCGACCAGGTCGGCGTAGAGGGTCCCGGTGCAGTAGAACTTCTCGCCGTCGAGCAGGAGCCTGTCCCCGTCGCGGCGGAGCACCGTGGTGGCGGAGTTGCGCACCACCCCGCCGCGCTCGGAGATGGCGTTGCCGACCAGCCGTCCGGCCGCGATCTGCTCCACCCGCCCGCGCAGCACCGGGTCGTCCGCGGCGCCTGCCGACCACAGCTCGGTGAACAGGAGGTGGGTCCGCAGAGCCTGCGGGATGTTCGAGTCCGCCGCACCCAGCTCGACGAGCAGCCCGAACAGCTGGCGCAGCGAGGCGCCCGCGCCGCCGGCCTCCACCGGCAGCCGGACGGCGCCGAACCCGGCGTCGCGCAGGGCGGCGATCTCCGCCACGGGCAGGCGCCGGTTCAGCTCGCGTTCGACCGCACCGGCGGCGATCCGGTCGAACAGCGGGCGGAACCGGGCGTGCAGCTCGGCGTCGGTCACGGACACGGGGGTCTCCTGGGAGCTCGGGGACGACACACGTGGGGAACAGGGTCGGGAGGCGAGCGTAAGTCTCCCGCCCCGCGTCCGGTCGGACACGACCCGCCGGTTCGTCCCGAACGGAGGTGGCTACCCTGGTGCAGCGTGGCACCCACCTCCGTCTTCCCCGCCCTGGAGCCGATCCTGCCCCGCGTCGCCAAGCCGGTGCAGTACGTCGGCGGTGAGGGGAACTCGCAGGTCAAGCCGTGGGACTCCGCGGCCGTCCGCTGGGCACTGCTCTATCCGGACGCCTACGAGGTCGGCCTGCCCAACCAGGGCGTCCAGATCCTGTACGAGGTCCTCAACGAGCGCGCCGACGCGCTGGCCGAGCGCTGCTACGCGGTCTGGCCCGATCTCGAGGCCCTGATGCGCGAGTCGGGGGTGCCGTCGTTCACCGTCGACGCCCACCACGCGGTCGGCGACTTCGACGTCCTCGGCGTCTCCTTCTCCACCGAGCTCGGCTACACCAACCTGCTCACCACGCTCGACCTGGCGGTGATTCCGCTCCACGCCCGCGACCGCGACGAGACCCACCCGGTCGTCGTCGCCGGCGGGCACGCGGCGTTCAACCCGGAGCCGGTCGCGGACTTCGTCGACGTCGCCGCGCTCGGTGACGGCGAGGAGGTCGTCGGCGACATCACCGACGTCGTGCGCGACTGGAAGGAGCAGGGACGCCCGGGCGGGCGCCGGGAGCTGCTGCTGCGGCTGTCGTCGACGCCGGGCTGCTACGTGCCCTCGCTCTACGACGTGACCTACGCCGAGGACGGCCACATCGCCGCGGTCACCCCGGTCGACGAGCGGGTCCCCGCCACCGTCCAGAAGCGCACCACGATCGAGCTCGACGAGTGGCCGTACCCGAAGAAGCCGCTGGTCCCGCTGGCCGAGACCGTCCACGAGCGGGCCAGTGTCGAGATCTTCCGCGGCTGCCGGTTCTGCCAGGCTGGGATGATCACCCGCCCGGTGCGGGAGCGGTCGCTGCAGGGTGTCGGGGAGATGGTCGACGCCGCCGTGCGGGCCTCGGGCTTCGACGAGGTCGGTCTGCTGTCGCTGTCGAGCGCCGACCACTCCGAGATCGCCGAGATCACCAAGGGCCTCGCCGACCGCTACGAGGGCACCAACACCTCGCTGTCGCTGCCGAGCACCCGGGTCGACGCGTTCAACATCGACCTGGCGAACGAGATCTCCCGCAACGGCCGCCGCTCCGGGCTGACCTTCGCCCCCGAGGGCGGCTCCGAGCGGATCCGCCGCGTGATCAACAAGATGGTCTCCGAGGACGACCTGATCCGCACCTGCGCCGAGGCGTTCTCCCAGGGCTGGAGGCAGGTGAAGCTGTACTTCATGTGCGGGCTGCCCACCGAGACCGACGAGGACGTCCTGGAGATCGCGGGCATGGCGCACCGCGTGATCAAGGCGGGTCGTGAGGCGTCCGGGCGCAACGACGTCCGCTGCACCATCTCCATCGGCGGGTTCGTGCCCAAGCCGCACACCCCGTTCCAGTGGGCCGCCCAGTGCGCCCCGGAGGTCGTCGACGCCCGGCTGCGCAAGCTGCGCGAGGCCGTCAACTCCGATCGGCGGATCGGGCGCAACATCGGCATGCGCTACCACGACGGCGAGCCCTCGCTGATCGAGGGACTGCTCGCCCGCGGCGACCGCCGGGTCGGCGCCGTCATCGAGAAGGTCTGGCGCGACGGCGGCCGGTTCGACGGCTGGTCCGAGCACTTCTCCTACCGCCGCTGGGTCGACTCCGCCGCCGAGGCGCTGGAGCCGCAGGGCGTGTCGCTGGACTGGTACACCGTCCGCGAGCGCGGGGCCGACGAGATCCTGCCCTGGGACCACCTCGACTCCGGCCTGGAGCGGGACTGGCTGTGGGAGGACTGGCAGGACGCGCTGGCCGGCCGCGAGCAGGACGACTGCCGTTGGACGCCGTGCTTCGACTGCGGCGTGTGCCCGTCCACCGGCACCGACATCGAGGTCGGCCCCAGCGGGACCACCCTGCTGCCGCTGACCGTGGTCAACCCGACGGCCTCGGCCGCGGGGTCGCTCGGGGACGCACGCCCGGGTGACTGAGAACGGCTTGTCCTCGATCCCGGACCCGGCCCTCGCCGGCGCCGACGGGTCGTCCTGGGAGTACGGCGGCAGACGCCTGCGGGTCCGGGTCGCCGACGAGCGCGACGTCGCCGCGCTCGGCCGGCTGCGTCGGCTCTGGCTGGAGGAGCGCGCCGGGCGGCCCGTCGAGGACCCCTCGTTCGCCGAGTCCTTCGCCGCCTGGTGGCGGGTCGAGCAGCCGCGGCGCGCGTTCTGGGTGGCCGAGGCGGGCAGCGACCGTGCCGGCTGGACACCGGTCGGGTCGATCAACGTGCTGGAGACCGTCCAGATGCCCCGCCCCGGTGGCCGCGGCACGCGCAGCGGGCAGGTCGGCAACGCCTTCGTCCTGGCCGCGTTCACCGAGGCCGGCGTGCCGCGGGCGCTGCTCGCCGCGGTCGTCGCCCACGCCAGGGCCCGTGGGTACCGGCGGCTGATGCTGGCCCCGACCGCGGGCAGCGCCGCGTTCTACCGACGTGCCGGGTTCCGGCCGGCCGGCGACACCCTGCTGGTCCTGGGCGACTGAGGGGGCCACCCCCGCGTTCGCGTCCGTCCGGTCGGCTCCGTCCCGCGGTGTCCGGATCGGATACTCGACGGTCACAGGGGAACGTGATCTCACGGGAAACGTCGAACTAGGGTCTGGCCGCACCGGGCGCGACGGCGTCCGGATCCGGCGTGGGGGGACCACATGGCGACGACGCACGACCCGGCGGGCAGCAACCGCCCGGACTTCTCCCACGAGGAGGAGGGCTACCACAAAGGTCTGGGGAAACGGCAGCTCCAGATGATCGCCATCGGAGGTGCGATCGGAACCGGGCTGTTCCTCGGTGCGGGCGGTCGGCTCGCCTCGGCGGGCCCCGCGCTGGCGCTGGTCTACGCGGTCTGCGGCGTGTTCGTGTTCCTGATCCTGCGGGCGCTCGGTGAGCTCGTGCTGCACCGGCCGTCGTCGGGGTCGTTCGTCTCCTACGCCCGCGAGTTCTACGGCGAGAAGGCGGCCTACGTGGCCGGCTGGCTGTACTTCCTCAACTGGGCCTTCACCTCCATCGTCGACGTGACGGCGATCGCGCTCTACATGAAGTTCTGGGGCGCCTTCTCCGACGCCCCGCAGTGGCTGATCGCCCTGATCGCCCTGGTCGTGGTGCTGGCGGCGAACCTGGTCTCGGTGAAGCTGTTCGGCGAGCTGGAGTTCTGGTTCGCGCTGGTCAAGGTGATCGCACTGGTGGCCTTCCTGGTGGTGGGCACGGTGTTCCTCGCGGGACGGTTCCCGATCCGCGGCGCCGAGACCGGCATCTCGGTGATCACCGACAACGGCGGTCTGCTGCCCAACGGCCTGCTCGCCGCGGTGGTCATCACCCAGGGCGTGGTGTTCGCCTACGCCGCGACCGAGCTGGTCGGCACCGCGGCGGGGGAGACCCAGAACCCGGAGAAGGTGATGCCCCGCGCGATCAACTCCGTGATCGCGCGCATCGCGCTCTTCTACGTCGGCTCGCTGGTGCTGCTCGGCCTGCTCCTGCCCTACACCGCCTATCGCGAGGGCGTCAGCCCGTTCGTCACGTTCTTCGACTCGATCGGCGTGCCCGGTGCCGGCACCGTGATGAACCTGGTGGTCCTGACCGCCGCGCTGTCCAGCCTCAACGCGGGGCTGTACTCGACCGGCCGCATCCTGCGCTCGATGGCGATGAACGGGTCGGCGCCGGGCTTCACCGGCCGGATGAACAAGTCGGGAGTGCCCTACGGCGGCATCGGCCTGACCGCGGTGATCACCTTGCTCGGCGTCGGGCTGAACGCGGTGGTCCCCGAGCAGGCCTTCGAGATCGTGCTGAACATCGCCTCGCTGGGCATCCTCGCCAGCTGGGCCACGATCGTGCTCTGCCAGATCCGGTTCGTGCGGATGACCGAGTCCGGGATCCTCACCCGGCCCTCGTTCCGGCTGCCCGGCTCGCCGTGGACCGGCTACGCGGTCCTGGTCTTCCTGCTCGGGGTGCTGGTGCTGATGGGCTTCGACTACCCGGTCGGGACCTTCACCGTCGCCTCCATCCCGGTGCTGGCGGTGCTGCTGACGATCGGCTGGTTCCGGGTGCGGACCCGGGTCCGCGAGGCCGCCCAGGAGCGGATGGGCTACACCGGAGCCTTCCCGGTCCGCGCCGACCGGCCGCACCCGCCGCACCGCGGCTGACCGGACCGTGCCCGGTCTCTAGACTCCGAGCCGTGGCACGCGTGAAGGCAGGAGCGGCGGCGAACCCGGCACCCCCGACGGTGCAGCGGGTCCGCCTGCGCTTCGCCAAGCGCGGCCGGCTGCGGTTCCTGTCGCACCGCGACGTCGCCCGCAGCTTCGAGCGCGCCGTCCGCCGGGCCGGCGTCCCGGTCGCGCACTCGCACGGCTTCAGCCCGCATCCGCGGCTGTCCTGGGTCGGGGCCGCCCCGACCGGTGCGGCCAGCGAGGCCGAGTACGTCGAGATGGGCCTGACCCGCGAGGTCGACCCGGAGCTGGTCCGCGCGGCGATGGACCAGGCGCTGCCCGACGGGCTCGACGTCGTCGCGGCCGCGACCGCGGTCCCGCCGGCGCTGGCCGACCGGATCGACGCCGCCCGCTGGCGGCTGGAGGTCCGCGGCATCGCCGTCGAGGAGGTGCGGGCCGCGGTCGAGGCGTTCACCGCGCAGGAGTCGGTCGTGGTGACCCG
This sequence comes from Pseudonocardia sp. HH130629-09, assembly GCF_001294645.1. NCBI lineage: Bacteria > Bacillati > Actinomycetota > Actinomycetes > Pseudonocardiales > Pseudonocardiaceae > Pseudonocardia > Pseudonocardia sp. HH130629-09. Next base: position 3,745,582 of record NZ_CP011868.1, on the reverse strand, counting down.
GCTGACCCCGTCCGGCCGCAAGGAGATCGACGTGCGTGCGGCCGTCGTCACTCTGCTCGTCGAACCGCAGGTGAACGACCCGGAGGGCGATCGTGACCCGTCCGGGTCGGCGGGTTCGCCGTCCCCGGTCACCGACTGTGCGATACTGACGGCGGTCGTACGGCTGACGACACCGACCGTTCGACCCGATGACGTACTGGGCGCGCTCACCGTCGTCGCAGACCTGGCGCCGCCGGTACCGGTGACGGCCACCCGGTTGGTGCAGGGCCTGCTCGACGACGCGGGCGACCTGGTGGATCCGCTCGGTGCGGTCCCGGTGACCCGGGCCCGGCCGGACGCTTCCTGACCCGGACGGCGCACCGCCTCCGGTCCGGCGTCGAGCACCATCCCCGGAGATCGGGGAGCGACACCAGATGTGCCGCACCGCGCAACCCGCGCGTGCTGCGGAACGTACGCGCAAGGTCCCTGCGTGGCCGCCTCCGACGCGAGGCGCCCGGGGGCGAAGGAGCTGAATGTCCGTGAACGACACGCCCGCCGGTGACACCGGCGGGCTCTCCGAGCTGCCGGAGAAGATGCGGGTCCACGCCCTGGCCAAGCTGCTGGGGACCGCGAGCCGAGACGTCCTCGCCGCCCTGTCCGGGCTCGGCCAGGAGGTCCGCAGTGTCCAGTCCAGCATCACCCGGGCGACGGCCGAGCAGGTCGTCGCCGCCCTGCGTCCGGGCACCGAGCCCGCCGCGGCGTCGGCCGACCGGGCCCCGGAGCCGGCCGTCACCGACGCGCCCGACCCGGTGGTGACCGAGGTGCTCGCCGCACTCGACCTCGGCGCCGGCAGCGCCACCGACAGAGACAGCGCCACCGACAGCGGCACCGACGCCGACGCCGACGCCGGCCCGGAGGTCGCCGCGGACCCCGCCGACCCGTTCACGACCGGCTCCGCCCGGGCTCGTGGCGCGGCCGCACCGGCGCTCGCCCCGGTCTTCGCTGTCCCGATGTTCCAGGCCCCGGCCGCCCCGGGTGCCGCTCCCGCCGCGACCCCGGAGCCCGCGTGGGGCCGCGACACCGCGGCCGAGCAGGCCGAGGACGGCCCCGGCGACGGCGCCCCTCGCAAGGGACGGAAGGGCCGTCGCCGCAAGGACCGCGACGCCGCCGCGACCGACGCCGCCGTGACCGACGGCACTGCCGGCACCGGCAGTGCCGACAGCACCGGCGACGCCGGTGACCCGGTCCGTGTGGACGTCCCGGCCGGGGACTCCGCCGACGACCGGGCCGAGGACCGGCCCGACTCCGACGACGACGGTGACGACGAGAACGGCAACCGCCGTCGTCGCCGCCGGGGCCGCCGTGGCCGTGGCCGCGGCAAGGGCGGCGAGGACTTCGGCGAGGACGGCGGCGACGACTCCGACGACTCCGAGGACCCCGGCTCCGAGGACTCCGGGGCGGACTCCGGGTCCACCGGGGCCGGCTCCGAGGACTCCGACTCCTCGGACGACTCCGACGACTCCGAGGACCAGTCCTCGGGCGGCTCGCGCCGGCGGCGGCGCCGTCGTCGACGCGGGGGGTCCGAGGTCGAGGACCGTTCCGAGGACGACCCGCCCAACACCGTCACCCGGGTCCGCGAGGCCCGCAGCGAGTCCCGCCAGGACTCCGGATCGTCCTCCGACGACCAGGTCCAGGGCGTGCGCGGCTCCACCCGGCTCGAGGCCAAGCGCCAGCGCCGCCGGGAGGGCCGCGACGCGGGTCGTCGCCGGCCGCCGATCCTGTCCGAGTCGGAGTTCCTGGCCCGGCGCGAGTCGGTCGACCGCCAGATGGTGATCCGCCAGCGCGCCGACCGCACCGAGATCGGTGTGCTCGAGGACGGCATCCTGGTCGAGCACTTCATCACCGGTGGCAACTCCGGCAGCTCGATGGTCGGCAACGTCTACCTCGGCCGTGTGCAGAACGTGCTGCCGTCGATGGAGGCGGCGTTCGTCGACATCGGGCGTGGTCGCAACGCCGTGCTCTACGCCGGCGAGGTCGACTGGGACGCCGCCGGACTCAACGGCAAGGCGCGCAAGATCGAGCAGGCGCTCTCCTCGGGCGACCAGGTCCTTGTACAGGTCACCAAGGACCCGGTCGGTCACAAGGGTGCCCGGCTGACCACGCAGCTCTCCCTCGCCGGTCGCTTCCTGGTCTACGTGCCCTCCGGTGGCGCCGCGGGGATCTCCCGCAAGCTGCCCGACACCGAGCGCAAGCGCCTCAAGGAGATGCTGAAGGAGATCGTCCCGGCCGACGCCGGTGTGATCATCCGGACCGCCTCCGAGGGCGTCTCGCACGAGGCACTGGAACGTGACGTCCGCCGGCTGCAGGCGCAGTGGGAGGTCGTCAAGGAGAAGGCGAACAAGACCGGCCCCGGCGCGCCCAAGGCGCCGACGCTCCTCTACGAGGAGCCGGACATGCTGGTCAAGGTCGTGCGCGACCAGTTCAACGAGGACTTCTCGAAGCTGATCGTGTCCGGCGCCGACGCCTGGGACACCGTGTCCGGCTACGTCGAGCACGTCGCGCCCGAGCTCGCCGACCGGATGCACCGCCACACCGGCCCGTCCGACGTCTTCACCGAGTACCGGATCGACGAGCAGCTGCTCAAGGCGCTGGACCGCAAGGTCTGGCTGCCCTCGGGCGGCACGCTGGTGATCGACCGGACCGAGGCGATGACCGTCGTCGACGTCAACACCGGCAAGTTCACCGGCTCCGGCGGCAACCTCGAGGAGACCGTCACCCGCAACAACTTGGAGGCGGCCGAGGAGGTCGTCCGCCAGCTGCGGCTGCGCGACATCGGCGGGATCATCGTCGTCGACTTCATCGACATGGTGCTCGAGGCGAACCGGGACCTGGTCCTGCGCCGCCTCACCGAGTGCCTCGCCCGGGACCGCACCCGTCACCAGGTCGCCGAGGTGACCTCGCTCGGCCTGGTCCAGATGACCCGCAAGCGGGTCGGCGGCGGGCTGCTGGAGCACTTCTCCACCACCTGCGAGCACTGCCGCGGGCGGGGCGTCATCGTCTCGACCGACACCGGGCCGGACCACCAGCACGGCCGCTCCGGCAACGGCGCCCAGCACGGCAACGGCTCCGGGAACGGCAACGGGAACGGGAACGGCTCGGGCAACGGGCACGGCGGCTCCGGGAACGGTGGCCACGCCGACTCCGAGGGCGGCGGACGCCGCAAGCGGCGTCGGGGCGGCAACGGCAACGGGGACTCCGGCCAGAACGAACCGGGTGACGGTGACTCCGGCCGCCAGGAGGCCGACCGCAACGGCTCCGGCCACCGCAACGGCTCCGACCGTCCGGACGGTCGGAGCGAGGGCCGGGACCGTGCCCGGGACGACTCCGGCGACACCGGGCGCGTCGACGCCGCCGCGGCGGTCGCGGCCGTCGCCGCGGGCAGCACCCCGAAGGGCGACGACGGCGCGACCGCCGGAGCCACCGGGGTCTCCGTGCCGGCCACGGCCGACACCGCCACCACCGTCGACGCCGCGCCCGCACCCGCACCGGCCGACGACGAGACCGTCGTCGCCGAGCCGCGCGGTGAGCTGACCGGTTCCCCGGCCCCCGTGGTCGCCGAGCCCACCGGTGCCCCGCAGGCCGCGGCCCCGGCCCGGGACGTGGCCCCGGAGCCGACGGCGACGAGCCCCGCCCCGGAGCCCGACGCACCCGCACCGCGCCGCCGCCGGGCCAGCCGGTCCGCCGGCCCGGTCCGCGGTGGTGAGCCGGTGGTCATCACGACCGCCTCGACACCGGAGGAGTCCACTCCGCCGGCCGCCACGGCGACACCGGCCGACGCGGGAACGGCGGCCGTCCCGGCCGTCGCCGCGCAGCCGGAGCCCGCCGCGGTCGTCACCCGTACCCGCCGTTCGCGCCGGGCGGCATCCCGCCCGGCGGGTCCGCCCCAGGACGGAGGGTGACAGTGACCCCGCCGGAGAGCACTCCGACGGGGTCGCGTAACCTCGACCGACAGAAGCCACGCCTCTGCACACGACAGTGTTCGGCACGGGGGCCGTGGTGTGCGCGCCGGGACCGGCGCGAGCTGTCACAGCCCGAGCGCACCAGATGCGCCCCCGATGTTCAGGAGTCGTGCGTCAGCGATGTACGCGATCGTCAAGACCGGCGGCAAGCAGTACAAGGTGGCCGTCGACGACGTGGTCACCGTCGAGAAGCTCGACGGTGAGCCCGGCGCCGAGATCATTCTGCCCGCCGTGCTGCTCGTCGACGGCGACCAGGTGACCACCGACGCCAGCGGCCTCACCTCCGCGGTGACGGCCACCGTCGTCGAGCACACCAAGGGTCCGAAGATCCGGATCCACAAGTTCAAGAACAAGACCGGGTACCACAAGCGTCAGGGTCACCGTCAGCCCCTGACGAAGGTCCAGGTCACCGCGATCGGCAAGTAAGGAGCCCGCGTCATGGCACACAAGAAGGGTGCGTCCAGCTCCCGTAACGGTCGCGACTCCAACGCCCAGTACCTGGGTGTGAAGCGTTTCGGCGGCCAGTCGGTCAAGGCCGGCGAGATCCTCATCCGTCAGCGCGGCACCGCCACCCACCCGGGTGTCAACGTCGGGCGCGGCAAGGACGACACGCTGTTCGCCCTCGCCGCCGGGACCGTCGAGTTCGGTTCCAAGCGCGGCCGCAAGACCGTGAACATCGTGCCGGCCGAGGTCTGAGCGACCCGCCAGCACAGCGACGCCGACGGCGGGTCACCCCGGTAACGGGGGGCCCGCCGTTCGTCGTGTCACCACCCACCGCGGCCCGCCGCGGTACGACACCGACAGGAGCACCGTCATGTCCCGGTTCGTGGACCGCGTCGTGCTGCACGCGACCGCGGGTGCCGGGGGCAACGGCTGCGCCTCGGTACACCGCGAGAAGTTCAAGCCGCTCGGCGGCCCCGACGGCGGCAACGGCGGCCGGGGCGGCTCGGTCGTGCTCGTCGTCGACGCGGGCGTGCACACGCTGCTCGACTACCACCACCGCCCCCGCGCGGAGGCGAAGAACGGCACCCAGGGGCAGGGGGCGTTCAAGCAGGGCGCCAACGCCCCGGACCTGGAGCTGCGGGTGCCCGACGGCACCGTCGTGCTCGACGCGAATGGCGAGGTCGTCGCCGACCTGGTCGGGGTCGGCACCCGGTTCGTCGCCGCCGAGGGCGGACGGGGCGGGCTCGGCAACGTCGCGCTGGCCTCCGCCGCCCGCAAGGCACCGGGCTTCGCGCTGCTCGGCGAGCCCGGCGACGAGGTCGAACTGACCCTGGAGCTGCGCAGCCTCGCCGACGTCGGCCTCGTCGGGTTCCCCAGCGCGGGCAAGTCCTCGCTGGTCGCGGCGCTGTCCGCGGCCCGTCCGAAGATCGCCGACTACCCGTTCACCACCCTCGTGCCGCAGCTCGGCGTGGTCAGCGCCGGCGACGACACCTTCACCGTCGCCGACGTCCCCGGCCTCATCCCCGGCGCCGCCGAGGGCCGTGGCCTCGGCCTGGAGTTCCTGCGCCACATCGAGCGCTGCTCGGTGCTGGTGCACGTCGTGGACTGCGCGACCTTCGAGACCGAGCGCGACCCGGTGTCCGACATCGAGGCGCTGGAGACCGAGCTGGCGCACTACGCCGAGGCGCTCGGCACCAGCGCGCTGGGCGAGCGGATCGACCAGCGGCCGCGCCTGGTCGCGCTCAACAAGATCGACGTCCCGGACGCCGCCGACCTGGTCGACATGGTCCGCGACGACCTGACCGAGCGCTTCGGCTGGCCGGTGTACGCGATCTCCACCGCGTCCCGCGCCGGGCTGCGCGAGCTGAGCTTCGCGATGGCCGAGCGGGTCGCCGCGGCCCGCGCCGCGCGCCCGGAGGCCGAGCCGAGCCGGATCGTGCTGCGCCCGCGCGCCGTCGACGACACCGGCTTCACCATCACACCCGACCCGGAGCTCGACGGCGGGTTCATCGTGCGCGGGGAACGCCCCGAGCGGTGGATCCGCCAGACCGCGTTCGAGAACGACGAGGCCGTCGGCTACCTCGCCGACCGGCTCGCCCGGCTCGGCGTGGAGGAGGCGCTGGCCAAGGCCGGAGCCGTCCCCGGCTGCCCGGTCACCATCGGCCAGGTCACCTTCGACTGGGAGCCGTCCACCCCGGCCGGCGTCGCCGCCCTGCTCACCGGGCGCGGCACCGACATCCGGCTGGAGGGCAACGAGCGGGTCGGCGCCGCCGAGCGCAAGCGCGCCCGGGTGGCGCGCCGGGCGCACCTGTCCGACGCCGAGCTCGCCGCGGGCGCCCGCTACTCCTCGGATCACGAGATCGAGGAGTGAGACCGGCGTGAGCACGCGCGCCACGCTGGGTGCCGCGAAGCGGATCGTGGTGAAGGTCGGGTCGTCGTCGCTGACGAGTCTGACCGGCGGGCTCGATCCGGCCCGGCTCGACGCGCTGGTCGACGCCCTGATGGGGCGCCGCGCCGCCGGCACACAGGTGGTGCTCGTCTCCTCGGGGGCGATCGCGGCCGGGCTCGCGCCACTGCAGCTGCGCAGGCGGCCGCGGGACCTCGCGACCCAGCAGGCCGCCGCGGCGGTCGGGCAGCTGCTGCTCGCCCACGCCTACTCGGCGTCCTTCGCCCGGCACGGGCAGGGCATCGGGCAGGTCCTGCTCACCGCCGACGACATGATCCGCCGCTCGAACTACCGCAACGCCCAGCGCACGCTGGAGCGGCTGCTGCAGCTCGGGTCGCTGCCGGTGGTCAACGAGAACGACACCGTCGCCACCGCCGAGATCCGGGTGGGCGACAACGACCGGCTCGCCGCACTCGTCGCGCACATCGTCGGCGCCGACGCGCTCGTGCTGCTCTCCGACGTCGACGGCCTCTACGACGGCCACCCGCGCGACCCCGGCACGTCGCTGATCTCCGAGGTCGACGACCCGGCCGAGCTCGCCGGGGTCAGCGTCACCCGTCCCGGGTCCGGGCTGGGCACCGGCGGCATGGCCACCAAGGTCGAGGCGGCCGCGATGGCGTCGGCCGCCGGGATCCCGGTGCTGCTGACCGCCGCCGACCGGATCGCCGACGCCCTGGCCTGCACCGACGACGGGCCGAAGGTCGGCACCGTGTTCCGCGCCGCCGGGACCCGGATGAGCGCCCGCCGATTCTGGCTGCGGCACGCCGCCGACGTCCGCGGGGCCCTCGACCTCGACGACGGCGCGGTCGAGGCCGTCCGGAAGCGGCGTCGCTCGCTGCTCGCGGCGGGTGTCCACGGGGTCTCCGGCGACTTCGTCGCGGGGGACGTGGTCGAGCTCCGCGCCCCGTACGGCCGCCCGATCGCCCGCGGCGTGGTGTCCTACGACGCGACCGAGCTGCCGCACATGATCGGCCGCCGGAGCCGCGAGCTGCCCCCCGAACAGCGGCGCGAACTCGTCCACGCGGACGACCTCGTTCTGCTCTAGGCGGCGGCAGGGGCACAATGCCCGCATGTCGGCCGACCGCGCCCGTTCCGCGCTGGTCGCGTCCCTGGTCAGCGCCGGCCGGGTGCGCACCCCCGCGGTCCGCGCGGCACTGGAGACGGTGCCGCGCCACCTGTTCCTGCCCGCCCTCGATCCCGGCGAGGCCTACGCCGACGTCGCCGTCCCGATCAAGGTCGACGACGGCGTGACGGTCAGCTCGGTCTCCCAGCCGTCGATGGTCGCGATCATGCTGGAACAGCTGGGCGCCGGGCCGGGGCACCGGGTGCTGGAGGTCGGCGCGGGGGCCGGCTGGAACGCGGCTCTGCTGGCTGAGCTGGTCGGCCCGGACGGAGCCGTGACCACCCTCGACATCGACGACGACCTGGTCGCCGGGGCCCGGGCGAACCTGGACACCGCCGGGTTCGACGACGTCGACGTCGTCGCCGGGGACGGGGCGCTCGGGTACCCGCCCGGGGCGCCCTACGACCGCATCGAGCTGACGGTCGGCTCCACCGGCGTCCGGCCGGAGTGGGTCGCCCAGCTCGCGCCCGGCGGCCGGCTGCTGCTGCCGCTCACGGTCCGCGGCAGCCAGCTGTCGGTGGCGTTCGTCCACACCGCCCCGGGGCGGCTGCGGTCGAGCTCGGTGCGCAGCTGCGCGTTCGTCCGGCTGCGCGGGGAGGGTGCGGACCAGGGGGCCGAGGTCTCGCTGCCCGACGGACGGTGGCGGGTGCAGCCCGCCTGTGGCTCCGACGACGCCGACGACCCGGACCCGCGGGCACTGGCCCGCGCGACCACCGGCGAGGGCACCGCCCGGCCCGTCGCCGCGGCGGGCACGGTGGCGGACCTGTGGGACGGGCTCGGGCTGTGGGCCGCGGTCGCCGACCCGGGGGTGGTGCGGCTGTTCGGCCCGGCCGAGGGCGGGGCCGCGCCGACGTTGTTCGACCTCGGTGGCGTCCGCGCGACGCTGGGCCTGGTCGCCGGCGACGGGTGCGCGGTGCTGCTGGCGGCCCCGGAGGCGACGGTGCGGGCCTGCGGGCCGGACGGTGACCTCGCCGCCGAGCGGCTGGCCGGGCTGATCGCGGGGTGGGTCGACGCGGGCCGGCCGCACGCGGCGGACCTGCGCATCGAGGCGGTCGTCCCGTCGCTCGCCGATCCCCGGGACGGCGCCGACAGCGCCACCAGTGCCACCGGAGCGCCCGGGGCCGGGCCGGGCGAGGTGCTGGTGGACGGTGCGGGTACCCGGCTGACCCTGCGCTGGGGTCCGGCCCACGCCGGGGGCTGAGCGGGCCCCGGCGTGGGCCGACCGGGTGAGCGCACGGCTCAGACCTGCTCGACGTCGAAGTTGACCAGGCCACCCTGGATCTCGGTCACGGTGGCGCGGACGTCGATCGAGTCCTGGCCGGAGGTGACCCGGCAGCCCACGGCCTGGCCGGTGGCGGGGGCGAGGTCGCCGTCGCAGGTGGTGGCGTCGATCGGGACGCCGGCGTTCTGCGCGACGAGCGAGCCGACGGTGTCCTGCAGACCGTGGTGCCGAACAGGACGGTGGTCGTCGCGGCGGCGGCGAGGCCGAGCCGGGCGAGGGCGCGCAGGGCGGCGTTCACGGTGTCTCCTCGGGTGATGGCCCCGGCGGACCGGGTGGCGGGTGGGGCGAACACCGCCGAATTCTGCGGTGGACCACTGGCAGCTCACTCGCAGCGGCCTTGCAGGGGTGTGCCGGCGGCCCCCGCGGCGGGCTCCGGGGGAGACCGGGCGGCCTCGTCCTCGGGGGCCGGCTCAGGCGCTGCGGCCCACGGCCCGGGCGGCGCCGTCGCCGTCGCCGAGCTCGTCGAGGACCGCGGCGACCGTCGCCCGCCCACCCGCGACACCCTCGGTGAACGCGGTCGCGTACCGCTCGGCGGACCCGCCGAGGGCGGCCCGGACCAGGGCGACGTCGCGCTCGGAGTCCTGCGGGTCCATCTCCTCGGGCCGGTAGCCGACCTCGCCGCCGATCGCGGACACCGCCCCGAGCAGCCGGGCACCCCGTACGCCGTCCCCGGACTGCCCCAGCGCGCCCGCGAGGGTGTGCGTCGCGACCAGCCAGGACGTCACGTCGGGCTCGCCGCCGAGGAACCGCACCAGCGACTCCGCCTCGTCCAGGGCGGCGGCCGCGTCACCGCGGTCGAGCAGGGTCTTCACCAGGTGCCAGCGCGAGGACCCGTCGGCGAACCCGTGCCCGGCCCGCCGCGCGACGGCCACCGCCGACCGGAGCACGTCCAGCGCCGTCGCGGTGTCCCCGCCGAGCCGCGCGAGGTGCCCGGCGGCCATCAGCGTCTCGGACTCACCGGGGCCGTCCCCGGCGGCGCGCGACACCGCGAGCGCCTCGCCCAGCAGGGCCTGCGCGGCCGCCGGGTCGGTCGCCGCCGCCAGGTAGGCGCGGAACGCGAGCCCGCGGGCGACCTTGGTCGGGTGCCGGGCCGGGGCCACCCGCTCCAGCCCGGCCGCGACGTCGGCGGCCGCGCCCGCCGGGTCCCCGGCCAGGTAGCGCAGGGGTCCGGAGGCGACGTGCGCCAGCCCGACGGCCTCCGGGTCGGCGTCCGGCCCGGCCGCCGCCAGCGCCCCGGCCAGGCGCAGCGCGTCGTCGACGGCGGCGGTGCGGCCGTCGGCCAAGGCGGCCCGGACGTTCGGCTGCTCGGCGCGGACCCGCCCGAACCAGCGGGCCGCGTCGTGGCCGAGCCACGCGGCGTCGGCCACGGTCACGACGTCGAGGACCCAGCGTCGGTGCGCGGTGCGGGCAGCGGCCCGCCCGGCGTCGTCGAGCAGGGTGTCGCCGAAGGCCCGCAGGGTCTCCAGCAGCGCGAACCGGCGTGGTCCCGGCGCACCGGCGGCGACGCCGACCAGGGACTTCGCGACGAGGGTGGCCAGCCCGTCGCGGACCGGCGCCCCGACGACGGCGGCGGCCGCGGCCGCGTCGAACCCGCCGGTGAACACCGACAGCGCGGCGAACAGTCGACGGTCGGCCGGGTCGAGGTCGTCGACCGACAGCGCGATCGTGCGCTCCAGGCTGCGGTGCCGGGCGGGGTTGCCCCGGCCGGCCACCACGAGCAGGGAGAACCGGTCGTCGAGGGCGTCCGCGATCTCCCCGACCGAACAGGGTGCGGCTGCGGGCGGCGGCCAGCTCGACGGCCAGCGGGAGCCGGTCGAGCCGGGCGCAGACCTCGGCGACGAGCGCCCGGTCGTCGCCGGTCGGTGTGGCGCCGGGTGCCGCGGCCGACGCGCGGTCCAGGAACAGCTGCTCGGCCGCGGCGGGGGACAGCGGCGCGAGTTCCCGCAGCTGTTCCCCGGCAGGTCGACGGGCTCGCGGCTGGTCGTGACCACCCGCACCCCGGGGCAGGCGGGCAGCAGCGTCGTGAGCAGCTCGGCGACCGCGTCGAGGACGTGCTCGCAGTTGTCGAGCACCAGCAGGCCTGAGCTGTCGGCGAGGGCCGCGGGGAGCTGGCCGGCGCCCTGCGCGGTGAGCTCCTCGGCGAGCAGGTCCCGCGCGGTCCGCAGGACGGCCAGCGCGTCGGCCCGGCGCCCGGTGCGGTAGAGCGCGCGGGCCCGCAGCGCCCACGCGCGCTCGCGCAGCGGGAACTCGGTGGTGAGCGCGGCCAGCTCGTCGAGCAGCGTCAGGTCCTCGCCGGTGGCGAGTGCGGCGGCGGCCCGGTCCTCGCGGATCCCGGCGCGCAGCTCGGTCAGCGCGGCCACCTCGGCCGCGAGGAAGGCACGGTCGGCGAGGTCGCCGAAGGGGGGTGCCGTCGCCGGTGGCGAGCGCGAGGTCCAGCACCGACACCGCCTCGTGCGGACGTCGCTGTGCCAGCGCGGTGGCACCGCGGGCGGCGAGCTCCCGCATCGCCCACACGTCGACCTGCTCGGGTCGCACGGCCAGGGAGTAGCCGCCGCTGCCGCGGACCAGCACCGTCGCGGCCCCGCGGGCCGTACGTCCGGGCTCCAGGACGGCCCGCAGCCGGGCGACGTAGGTGTGCAGCGCCTGCTTCGCGGCCGGGGCGGGCTCCCCGTCCCAGACGGCGTCGATCAGCAGGTCCTCGGTGGCCGGACGCCCAGCGGCGACGACGAGTGCGGCGAGCAGGGCCCGCGGGCGCGGCCCACCGAGAGCCAGGTCCTCGCCGTCACGACGCGCCCGCACACCGCCGAGGACCGAGAGCTGCGGTGGGGCCGCCTGCGGGGGGACGGCCTCCACAGGCACGGCAGGACCGGGCATGTGCCGACCCTACGAAGGTGATCCGGGTCCCCGGAATCATCTGCCCTGATGATGCGCGGCCGGTCAGCCGTGCGGCTCCAGGTGGACCAGCGGGATCTCCCGGCTGGTGCTGCGCTGGTAGCCGGCGTAGTTGCGGTACCGCTCCGTGACCTGCGGCCACAGCGTCGCCCGCTCGGCCGGGTCGGCGATCCGGGCGCGCATCGGCACCCGTGGGCCGCCCTGGACGGCGACCTCGACGTCCGGGTCGGCACGCAGGTTGAGGAACCAGGCGGGGTGGCGGTCGTCGCCGCCCCGGGAGGCGACGACGACGTACTTCCCGTCGCCGTGGAGCGGGGCCGTGAGCAGCACCGTGCGCGGCTCACCGGAGCGTCGGCCACGGGTGGTCAGCTCGACGACGGGCATCCCCATCGCCGAGTGGCCGATCTTCCCGCCGGTCAGCCGGATCAGCAGCCGATGGCCCGCGTTCATGGCCTTGAGTGCGAAGTCGGGCGGGTTCATGCCCCGAGCCTACCGACGGGTAGGGCTCGGTCGGCGGGCGTCGTCCTCCACGGGAGACCTCACCCGGCGACGGCCAGCACGAGCGGCAGCACCTCCGGCGCCCCGGCCCGCCGCAGCGCCCGCGCGGCGACGGTCATCGTCCAGCCCGAGTCGACGACGTCGTCGACCAGCAGCACCGGCCCGTCGATCCCGGACAGGTCCGGCACGGTGGCGGCGTCGAGCCCCTCCCACACCGCGGCCAGCCGCCGGGCCGAGTTCTCCGCCGCCGCGGGACGCTCGCCGACGGGGGAGAGGGTGCCGAGCAGCGGCAGCCTGCCGATCTCGGCGATCCGCCGGGCGAGGTGGTCGAGCTGGTGCGGGCGGGTCCGCGAGCCGATCCCGACCACACCCACCGGTCGCTGCTCCCAGTCCCACCCGGCGAGCACCCGGACCAGCGCGTCGAGCACGTCGGCCGGTACCGGGTCGTCGCCGCCGGAGACGAGCTCGCGCAGCCGGGTGCCCCACCCGATGTCGGACAGCCGTCCGATCGCCCGGCCGGTGGCGGCCTGCTCGCCCGCGGCGATCTTCCCCGAGAGCGGGACCCCGATGTCCCTCATCCCGGACGGCCACATCTTCCGTGGTGCCACCTCGATCCCGGGCCGGGCCAGGCGCTCGGCGGCGGCCTGCTCGCCGTCGGCGGACACCTCGTCGGACCAGACGGTGCCGGTGCAGGTGTCGCAGCGCCCGCACGGCGTCGGGTCCGGGTCGTCGAGCTGGCGGCGCAGGAACACCAGCCGGCACTCGGTCGTCGCGATGTAGTCGAGCATCGCCTGCTGCTCGGCACGGCGGGCGGCGTTCACGCGCTCGTGGCGCTCGGTGTCGTAGACCCACTCCCGGCCGGTGGCGATCCAGCCGCCCTTGACCCGCTTCGCGGCGCCGTCGGCGTCGAGGACCTTGAGCAGCATCTCCAGCCGGGTGCGGGACAGGTCGACGCGGGTCTCGATCGACGCGGTGGACTGGGGCCGGTCCGACAGCACGGCGAGGGTCTGGCGGACCAGGGGCTCGGGCGGGAACGCCAGCGACGCGAAGTAGGCCCAGATGTCGCGGTCCTCGCGGCCGGGCAGGAGCACCACCTCGGCCCGGTCCAGCGCGCGACCGGCGCGGCCGATCTGCTGGTAGTAGGCGACCGGCGAGGCGGGCGCCCCGAGGTGCACGACGAACCCGAGGTCGGGCTTGTCGAAGCCCATGCCCAGGGCCGAGGTCGCGACCAGGGCCTTCACCCGGTTCTCCATCAGGTCGGACTCGGCAGCCAGGCGGTCCTCGGGATCGGTGCGCCCGGAGTAGGAGCGCACCGCGACCCCGCGCTCGCGCAGGAACTCGGCCACGTCGTCCGCGGCCTGGACGGTGAGGGTGTAGATGATGCCGGCGCCCGGCATCTCGTCGAGCTTCGCCGCGAGCCACGCCAGTCGCCGGGCCGGGGACGGCAGCCGGACCACCGCCAGCCGCAGCGACTCGCGGTCCAGCGACCCGCGCAGCACCAGCGTGTCCTGCTGGTCGTGCCCCATCCCCAGCTGCTCGGACACGTCGGTGACGACCCGGTCGTTCGCCGTCGCCGTCGTCGCCAGCACCGGGATCCCCGACGGCAGCTCGGCGATCAGCGTGCGCAGCCGCCGGTAGTCCGGCCGGAAGTCGTGGCCCCAGTCGGACACGCAGTGCGCCTCGTCGACCACCAGCATCCCGGCGCTCGCCGCCAGCTTCGGCAGCACCCGGTCGCGGAAGTCGGGGTTGTTGAGCCGCTCGGGGGACACGAGCAGCACGTCGACGTCCCCGTTCGCGATGTCGGCGTAGACCGCGTCCCACTCGTCGGCGTTCGCCGAGTTCACCGTGACCGCCACGATCCCGGAGCGGATCGCGGCGTCGATCTGGTTGCGCATGAGCGCCAGCAGCGGTGACACGATCACCGTCGGGCCGGCGCCGTGGGCACGCAGCAGCGCGGTGGCCACGAAGTAGACCGCGGACTTGCCCCAGCCGGTGCGCTGCACGACCAGGGCCCGGCGGTGCTGGGCGACCAGCGCCTCGATAGCGGTCCACTGGTCCTCGCGCAGCCGGGCCCGCGGCCCGGCCAGCTGCTGCAGGACGGTCTCCGCGCGCTCGCGCAGGTCGGTGCTCGATGCGGTGGTCACGGCACCCATGGTGGACCCGACCCCCGACAACGATCCGACGCGGGCCGCCGGGATGTGAACCGGGCCACCCGTCCGACGCGTGGCGGTCCGGGCGTGCAGGATGATCGCGTGTCGTCCGACAGCCCTGCCCACCGCCCGGTCTTCGGCTCCGTGGCGGACGTGACCGCCCGGCTCGCCGACGCGGGCTACCTGGCCTCGACCGCCGTCGCGACGACGGTGTTCCTCGCCGATCGGCTCGGCAAGCCGCTGTTGGTCGAGGGCCCCGCCGGGGTCGGGAAGACCGAGCTGGCCAAGGCCGTCGCCGCGGCGACGGGGTCCGGGCTCGTGCGCCTGCAGTGCTACGAGGGCATCGACGAGGCCCGGGCGCTCTACGAGTGGAACCACGCCAAGCAGCTGCTGCGGATCACCGCCGGGCAGCGCGGCGAGGCCAGCGCGGACTGGGACGCCACCCGCGACGACGTGTTCTCCGAGGAGTTCCTGCTCCCGCGGCCGCTGCTCACCGCGATCCGGCGCACCGACCCGACCGTGCTGCTGATCGACGAGATCGACAAGGCCGACGTCGAGGTCGAGGGCCTCCTGCTGGAGGTCCTGTCCGACTTCCAGGTCTCCATACCCGAGCTGGGCACCGTCACCGCGAACCGGCGCCCGTTCGTGCTGCTGACCTCGAACTCCACCCGTGAGCTGTCCGAGGCGCTCAAGCGCCGCTGCCTGTTCCTGCACCTGGACTTCCCCGACGCCGACCTGGAGCGCCGGATCGTGCTCACCCGCGTCCCGGAGCTGACCGAGCAGCTCACCGACGCCCTGGTGCGCACCGTGCGGGTGCTGCGGGCGATGGAGCTGCGCAAGGCCCCGAGCGTCGCCGAGACGATCGACTGGGGCCGGACCCTGCTCGCGCTCGGCCTCGACACCCTCGACGACGACGCCGTCCGCGCCACCCTCGGTGTCGTCCTGAAGCACCGCTCCGACGCCGACAAGGCCGCCGCCGAGCTCCGGCTGAACTGAACGGCGCACCTGTGCTGAACGGTCCAATGCCGTACCGCTGATCGGCCGTCAAGGTCCTCGCCCCTATGGAGTGAAGATCGGATCGATCGGCCTGCCGGGCGTAACCGGGACGGGTGGCGCGAGTTGTGCCGGGTACACGCTCCCCAGCGACCGGAGGCCCACCGATGACCGCCCTCCCGGAACCGTCCCGTACCGCCCGCCGTCTCCTGCGCGCCGCACTGGCCGCCGGCGCCGTGCTCGCGGTCGGGCTCGCCACCGCCGGCACCGCGTCGGCGCAGGACGGGGCACCGGACATCGACGTGCACCCGGGTGTCATGACCCGCACCGGGTCCGAGGGGGCCCAGTGCACCGCGAACTTCGTGTTCACCGACGGGTCCGCGACCTACCTCGGGCAGGCCGCACACTGTGCGGGCACCGGCAGTTCCACCGACGTGGACGGGTGCGAGGCGGACTCGTTGCCGCTCGGCACCCCGGTCGAGGTCGAGGGCGCCACCGCACCGGGCCGGCTCGCCTACTCCTCCTGGCTGAGCATGCAGGAGCGGGGCGAGACCGACCCGGACACCTGCCTGTTCAACGACTTCGCGCTGGTCGAGCTCGCCCCGGACGACGCCGCGCGCACGAGCCCCGCGGTGCCGTTCTACGGCGGCCCGACCGGGGTGGCCGACGGCGTCGCCACCGGCGGGGTCGTCTACGGCTACGGCAACTCCTCGCTGCGCCAGGGCGTGCGTGCACTGCGGCCCAAGACCGGCACCTCCACCGGCACCGCGGGTGGCGGCTGGACACACACCGTGATCACCGTCCCGCCGGGCGTGCCCGGTGACTCCGGCTCGGGCTACCTGACCGCCGACGGCCGCGCCCTCGGTGTGCTCTCGACCCTGAACCTGGCCCCGGCGCCCGGCACGAACGGCATCAGCGACCTGCGGAAGATGCTCGACTACGCCAACGGCCCCGGCGGTCTCGGTGGCGCACTGCGCCTGGTCGAGGGCGACCGCCCCTTCACCCCGCAGCCGGTGCCGATCGACCCCGCCTTCTAGGCGGAAGCTCCCGCGGTGTGGGACCGCGGTGCACCCCGGCGCTCCGGTCGTGGCTCGGCGGCTCGACCGGAGCGTCGGCGCATGTACGGACAGTGGCGGGCGGGCCGACCACTCTCGCTGATCACGCGCGCGTCGCGCATGATGGACGGGTGACGATCCCGCCCGCCGCCGCGCTCGCCCCGGAGCACGGCCTGCCCGGGCACCTCGTCGACTTCGTCTCCGCACTGCGCCGCCACCACGTCGCGGTCGGCCCGGGGGAGACCGTCGACGCGGCCCGTGTGCTCGGCGCCCTCGACCTGCTGCACCGC
This sequence comes from Pseudonocardia sp. HH130629-09, assembly GCF_001294645.1. Taxonomy (NCBI): domain Bacteria; kingdom Bacillati; phylum Actinomycetota; class Actinomycetes; order Pseudonocardiales; family Pseudonocardiaceae; genus Pseudonocardia; species Pseudonocardia sp. HH130629-09. The sequence goes on along the minus strand of NZ_CP011868.1, from coordinate 3,728,912 downwards.
GACCAGCTGCGGGAAGGGCTCGCCGCGGCGCTGCTGCGCCGCTCCGGGCAGCGCGACACCTTCGACGCGCTGTTCGACCTGTGGTTCCCGCCCGCGCTGGGCGCCGGGTCCTCCGACGTCGACGTCCCGCGGATCGACGACGAGTCCGGCGAGGGCACGGGCCCGGTCGACGTCGACGCGCTGCGCGAGATCCTCGCCGACCTGTTGCGCGACGGCGACGAGGAGACCCTGCGCGAGCTCGCCCGCGCCGCCGTCGACGCGATCGGGAACTCCGGCGCCGCGGGCCAGGGCGTCCGCGGGCAGACGGCCAAGCCCAACTGGTCGGTCTACCAGGCGCTCAACGCGCTGTCCCCGGACACCCTGCTCGCCCGGATCCTCGACGGGCTGCGCGAGGAGGGGGACACCGACTTCGTCTCCGAGGTCCGCCGCCGCGAGATTCGCGACCGCATCGCCCGATTCCGCGACATCGTCCGCGAGGAGGTCCGCCGCCGTACCGCCGAGCAGCGCGGCCGCGAGCAGATCGCCCGCACCACCACCCCCACCCAGACCGACCAGGTCGACTTCCTCACCGCGAACGCCGCCCAGCTCGCCGACCTGCGCCGCACCGTGCAGCCGCTGGCCCGCCGCCTCGCGTCGCGGCTGTCGGCGCGGCGTCGCCGGTCGAACCGCGGACAGCTCGACCTGCGCCGCACGCTGCGCCGGTCGATGTCCACCGGCGGCGTGCCGATGGACCCGGCGCACAAGGTCCGGCGCCCCGGCCGCCCCGAGCTGGTGCTGCTGTGCGACGTGTCCGGGTCCGTCGCCGGGTTCAGCCACTTCACGTTGCTGCTGGTCCAGGCGCTGCGCGAACAGTTCTCGAAGGTGCGGGTGTTCGCGTTCATCGAGCGCACCGACGAGGTCACGCACCTGTTCGAGCCCGGTGCGGAGCTGTCCGGGGTGATGCAGCGGGTGCTGCGCGAGGCCACGCTCACCGCGTTCGACGGGCACTCGGACTACGGCAGCGCGTTCGGAGACTTCCTGGAGCACCACGGCGACGCACTCACCCCGAAGGCGTCGCTGCTGGTGCTCGGCGACGGCCGCACCAACTACCGGGACCCCAACCTGCGGGCCTTGGCGATGATCGCCGGGCGGGTCCGGCACGCGCACTGGCTCAACCCCGAGCCCGAGCGCAGCTGGGGCTCCGGGGACTCGGCCGCCACCCGCTACGGCGAGGTGCTCCCGATGCACGAGTGCCGTACCGCCGCCCAGCTCACCGACGTCGTCCAGGCGCTGCTGCCGGTCTGACCGCCTGGCCACGGGGGCCGCCTCGGCGAACTCGCCCCCGAGCTGGACGCGGTCGCACCGCGCCTGCCGCCGGCCTTCGGGGACTTCCTCGCGCTCGCCCACCTGCACGCGGGTGACCCGGTCCGGGCCCGGGAGGTATGGGCTCCGGACGGTGAGCTCGCCCGCAGCTACTACTGGCTGCTGTGGACGTGCATGCGCGCCGAGGTGGCCGTCGGGCCGGGCGACCGCGCCGTCGCCGACCAGTGCCGCGCCCGGCTCCGCCCGTGGACGGGATCGGTGGCGGGGCTGTCGTCGGGCACGATCGCGACCGGCCCCACCGACCTGGTGCTCGCCGCGCTGGAGGAGATGCTCGACCCGGCTGGCGGCGCCCGGGTCCACCACCTGCACGAGGCCGAACGGGTCGCGACGGAGCTCGGGGCCCCGGTGTGGCGCGACCGCGGCGATCCGCGGCAGCATGAACCGCAGGCCCGGCCCGGACTTCTGCACCTGCGCGACGACGGCGTCCCAGTCGGCGGCGGGCAGGTGGCGTTCGATCACCGGGAACAGGTCGCGTTCCTCGGCGTCGAGGTGCTCGTCGATCTCGTCGCGGACCACGGCCAGCCGGTCCGCGAGCAGCCCCGCCGCCCCCGCCCGGCCGGGTCCCTCCGCCGCGGCGACGACTCCCGCCGCCGCCTCGCGCACGGCGGCCAGCAGCGGGTCGAGGCGGCCGTGGTCGTCGCTGAGCTCGGCCAGGTCGACGGCGTGTCCCGCGTGCCGGGCGATCACCGGCCAGGCGATCTCGTCCTCGGCGATGTGGTGGCCGTGGATCTCGTGCTCCAGATGTGCCAGCCAGGTCTGCAGCGCGCGGGCGCGCCGGTCCGGGCAGGACGCGCCGTCGGCGATCGCGCGGGCGGTGTCGGTGAGGCGGTGCAGGTCGGCGCGCATGACGCGGTGGGCGAGGGTGATGCCGACCAGGTCGGCGGTACGGGTGTCGCGGGCGGTGGTCACCGGGGGTCTCCTACGGGTTCGGGACGGTCGGTCTCTCGACACCGCAGACCGTGCGCCCACCCGCTGGCCGGGGACTTGCACGTCACTTGCGCCACCGACCCGGGTCTTGACCGGCCGGCCAATCAAGAGTAGACCGGAGGCATCCCCACAGGGACCTCACAAGGAGAAGGTGACTGACGATGGCTGGGACCACTGGTCGTACCTGGCAGCGCTGGCAGGACTGGGCAGCTCTCGTGATCGGTGTACTGACGGCCCTCTCGCCTCTCGTGACGACGACGAACGCCGCCGCTGCGTGGACGATGGTCGTACTGGGCGTGGTGCTCGCCGCCACGTCGCTCTGGTCGCTCGCGGTGCCCGGTTCGGTGGCGAGCGAGTGGGTGCACGGTGTACTCGGCGTGCTGCTGTTCCTCGCCCCCTGGGTGATGGGCTACAGCGCGCTGGCCGGGGCGTCGTGGACGTCCTGGGTCGCGGGTGTCCTCGCGGTCGTCGTGGCGGCCTCGGCGCTGCCCGCGGCGAACGCCGAGCACCGCACGCTCGCCGCGCACTGACCGCACGGACAGGGCCGACAGGGCCGATCGATCCGACAGAACCGACCGTCCGACAGCCGGACGACCAGGTGAGGGGCCGCGACCCGCAGGGGTCGCGGCCCCCGCCGCGTCCGGGGGAGGATCGCACCGTGGACCACGAGCTCGACCCGGACGCACCCGCCCGGGACCGCATCCTCGACGCGGCCGAGGGGCTGTTCGCCCGGCACGGGTTCGACGCGACGCCCACCTCGCGGATCGCCGAGCGCGCCGGAGTGCCGAAGGGCCTGGTGCACTACTACTTCCGCCGCAAGCCCGACCTTCTCGAGGCGCTCGTCGAGCGGCTCCCGCACCCGGTGCGCGGGGCGGACGTCGCCGTCGCCGGGGACGCACTCGCCGGGCTGCGGGCGCTGGCCGCCGCGCTGGACCGGGCGCTCGACGCGTCCTCGGTCCTGTCCCACCTGCTGTGGCGCGAGGCCGACACCCATCCCGTCGTCCGCGACGCGCTGCTGCGCCGCACCGGTGAGCTGGAGGACGCGGTGCACGAGGTCCTCGCCGCCGGCGGCGGGGCGCCGGACCGGATCCGCGCCGCCGCGCGGCTGCTGGCCGCGGCGATCGGACACCGCTGCGCCCTCGACCGGCACGGCGACGACGACCGCACCGACATGGAGGCCGAGCTGTCCTTCGTCGCCGCTTGCCTGTAGCGGCGCTCCCCGGGCGGGTCAGGGCCAGGGGCGCCAGGGGGCGCCGGACTCCTCGTAGCGCGGGACGGTGTGCCTGCGGTCGGCGAGCCGGTGCAGCGCGTGCGCCGTCCACGTCCGCCACCCCAGCAGGGCCAGCACCACCACGATCAGCCCGGCGGTCAGCGGCCCCGCCCAGCCGAGCGGCCCCGAGGCGTTGACCGCGGCCATCACCAGCGGGCCGAGCAGCGCGAACACCGCGCCCGTGACCTGCGGGAGCCGGGCGTCGGCGAGCACGTCGACGGCGATCAGCCTGTGCTGCTCGCCGTCCGGCGTGCCCCCGGACCGCAGCACCTTCCGTGCCGCGGCACGGTCGCGCACCAGCCCCATGTCCGGCCCGCGGGCCGGGGCGACCCGCGCCGGGATCCGCGGCGCCGACAGCCACAGCAGCACCACACCGAGCAGGCTGAGCAGCCCGCCGACGACGATCGCGGCCAGCAGGTGGTCGGCCCGCGCGTGCACGTCGGTGGTGATCGAGTAGACGACGCCGAACCACACCGCCGCGACCCCCGCTGCGACCCGGCCGAGGATGACGGCCCGCAGCGACGGCGGCCGCACGGTCGGCCACGGCCCGGCCGGTACGACGGCGGTGGCTGCGGCCGCCTGCCCGTCACCCAGTCCGCCAGCCCGGTCGTCGTCCCGGTCGTTGTCGGCCCGGCCGTCCGGGCCGTCGGTGCTGACCTCGGGTGCCGGCGGGGCGGGCGGGGCCGCCACCGGGCCGGGTGTCCCCGGTGGCCGCACGGGCGGCGGGGACGCGGGCTCGTACGGCCGCCCCTGTCCGCCGGATACGGGCGGAGGGACCGGGGGACCGGGCGCGGGAGAGCGGGGGCCGGCGTCGCGGTCGGCCCGGTCGCCGGTGTCCGGAGCACGCATGGCCGCGACGTTACCCGCGGGTCCAGACCCTCCGGCCGGTGCGCCGGTCCCCCGCGACGGATGCGTCCCCCGGCGCGCCGAGCGACCAGAACGACCGCCGACCCGAGCCCGTCCCACACGGGATCCGGCTTGCGACACGGGGTCCGACCCCGTGTCGCAAGCCGGATCCCGTGTCGCACGTTCGGGACTCGGCGTAGGAGTCGGCATCGTACTGGGTCAGGTTAGGCTTACCTTTTGATCTGAGGAGGTTCGCCGTGCCGCTCGCTGCAGCACCCCTGTCCGCCCGTTCCGTGAGCCGTCGTGGCGTCCTCGCCGGCGCCGCCGGCCTGCTCGTCCTCGCCGGGTGCGGCGCCCGGCCGCAGGACGGGCAGGGGGCGGGGGGCGCGGTCGCGGAGGGCTACCCGGTGACGGTGCGGCACGCGCTGGGGGAGACGGTCGTCCCGGACCGGCCGCAGCGCGTGGTCACGTTGAGCGCAGCCAACACCGACGTCGCGCTGGCGATGGGCGTCCTGCCGGTGGCGATCCCGCGCACCGTCTACGGGGGCGATGCCGAGGGTGTGCTGCCCTGGGTGCGCGACGCGATCACCGCGCACGGCGGCCCGTTCCCGCAGGTCATCGGTTCCGACGACCTGTCGGCGACGCCGATCGAGCAGGTCGCCGCGGCCCGCCCGGACCTGGTGCTGGCCACGTACTCCGGGCTGAGCCGGGCGGAGTACGACCAGCTGTCGGCGATCGCCCCGACCGTCGCCTATCCCGACGCCCCGTACTCCACCGGCTGGCGGGACCAGACCCGCATCGCCGGTCAGGTGTTCGGGGACCCGGCACGGGCCCAGCAGCTGATCGACTCCACCGGGCAGCGGCTGCGCACCGCGGCGCAGCGGTACCCGCAGCTGGCGGGAGCCACGTTCGTCTACACCGGAGGGATGGACGCCGGTGCGCTCGGGGTGTTCCGGGCGGGCGACGTCCGCGTCCAGCTGGTCACCGACCTGGGGCTCACCCTGGCGCCCTACGTCGAGCAGAACGCCCCGGGCGGCGGGGAGGTCTACTACACCGTGAGCGGCGAGCTGCTCTCGCGCGTCGAGTCCGACCTGGTCATCGGCTTCTTCGCGACGCAGGCCGAGGAGCAGGCGTTCCGCACCGCGCCCGGCGTCGAGCTGCTGCCGGCGATGGCCCGCGGCGGGTTCGCCCCGGTCGTCGGCGCCGACCGGGTGGTGGCGAGCTCGGCGCCGTCGGTCCTGTCGATCCCCTGGGTGCTCGACGCCTACCTGCCGATCCTGGCCGAGGCGGCCGCCCGCTCGCGCAGCTGAGCCGGATCCCCCGGCTGCCGCAGTCGACACCTGACTATCGGTTATTCGTGCTGGTGACGCTAACGGGTGAACGGCCGTTGCGGGCCCCGTCCGTCTTCGTTGAGTAGGCGAGACCGTGTGCGACGGTCCAACGATCAACCATGGAGGTTGTGAGATGCGGAAGTCCGTTCGCGGTGCGCTCGTCGGTGCAGCGCTGCTCCCCCTGGCCGTCGCGGCGCCCGCCGCGGCCTTCGCCGGCGACACCGGCTACGACGAGGGTGGCAAGGACAAGGGTCACTCGAAGCACGAGGGTGACAAGGACAAGGGTCACCACAAGAAGTGGGACCACAAGAAGCACGAGGACAAGAAGCACGACCTCGCGCTGCCGGCCCCGCTGGACAGCGTCGTCGACCTGGTCACCGGTGCCACCGGTGGCGAGCTCCCGTCGCTGCCGGTCGGCTGACCGAACCCGGTCCCGTGACGGGCCGGTCCGGACCCTCGAGGGGTGTCCGGCCCGGCCCGTCCGTCGTCTGCTGGGGCGGTCAGATCACCGGCGCCGGGTCCTCCGTCGGCCGGTCCCTGAGGATCGTGTCGCCCTTGACGGACCATGCGACACCGAACGCCAGGATCGCGACGGCCTCCAGCCAGAACAGGGTGTGGAACCGCTCGGCGACGGTGTCGGGCACCAGCGCCGCGTCCAGCGCGGCCAGCACGAGGCAGGCCACGATCGTCGCGCCGCACACGCGGTAGACGACGTTGCGTGCGGCCTTGCCCGGGGTTCCGGACTCTCCGCGGGTGAACAGGGCCAGGCAGAACCAGGCCAGGCCCGCGAAGAACACCGTCGCCGCTGCCAGGTGCAGGTACCCGACGACGGTCGCCGCCGTCGTCGCCGCGCCGTCGGGCCGGGTGGGCAGCAGGGCGACGGCGATCGCCGCCGTCCCGGTGACGTTGGCGAGCCGGTTGTCCGGCCGGTCGTAGCGGTAGCAGTAGAGGAAGACGCCGACCGCGCACAGCGAGCCGACGAACACGTCGCGCATCGGCGAGTAGTAGTAGCGGCTGATCGAGTCCCGCAGTCCGTCGCCGCCGAGGGCCAGGTCGCCCCCCACCAGCACGAACGGGAGCAGGATCCCGATCACGCCGACGGCGCGCCGCAGACCCAGGTAGGACAGCACGGCACCGTCGGCACGCGAGGACATGACGAAGATCGTCGCAGAGCCGCCACTCGAACTCTCGTTCGATCCGGCGTAGCGTTGCGGAGGTGGACGTCGGCGGGCAGGCTTCGCTCTTCACCGCCGGGGGTGCGGCCCCGGCGTACCGGCACGAGCTCGCCGACGGAGCGTGGGTCGACGTCGCTGTCGGCTGGGTCCCCGACCCGGACGAGCTGTTCGCGCTGCTGCGCGCGACCGTGCCGTTCCGCGGTCACCGCCGCCGCATGTACGACCGCGTGGTCGACGAACCGCGCCTCACTCACCGCTGGGTGCTGCCCGACGACACGGTGCCCCGCCGGCTGCACGACATGGGCCGCACGCTGGGGCAGCGCTACGGCCACGCCTTCACCCAGATCGGCGTGAACCTCTACCGCGACGGTGCCGACGGCGTGGCCTGGCACGGCGACCGGGTCGCCCGTGAGCGGCCCGACGCCGTCGTCGCACTGGTCGCCCTCGGCGCGACGCGGCCGCTGCGGCTGCGTCCGACCGGTGGCGGCGCCTCGGTGTCGTTCCCGCTCGCCTCGGGGGATCTGTTGGTCATGGGCGGGACGTGCCAGCGGACCTGGCAGCACAGCGTGCCGAAGGTGGCGCGCAGCGGGCCGCGCATCAGCGTCCAGTTCCGGCACCTGTATCCGGGGATGCCGGCGGGCGGGGGGCCGACATAGTCTGCGTCGATGCAGCGCAAGATCGGCGTGATGGGCGGGACGTTCGACCCCGTCCACCACGGCCACCTCGTCGCCGCCAGTGAGGTGGCGGACCGCTTCGCCCTCGACGAGGTGATCTTCGTACCGACCGGGAGGCCGTGGCAGAAGAGCGCCCGCGATGTGTCGCCCGCCGAGGACCGCTACCTGATGACGGTCATCGCGACGGCGTCGAACCCGCGATTCTCGGTCAGCCGCGTCGACGTCGACCGCGACGGTCCCACCTACACCGCGGACACCCTCGCCGACCTGCACGACGCCATGCCCGACGCGCAGCTGTTCTTCATCACCGGCGCCGACGCGCTCCAGCAGATCCTGTCCTGGCACAAGGTCGACGAGCTGTTCCGCTACGCGCACTTCGTCGGCGTGACCCGGCCCGGGTACGAGCTGGCCGACGGGCACCTGCCCGAGGGGTCGGTGACGACGGTGGAGGTGCCGGCGATGGCGATCTCGTCCAGCGAGTGCCGGGACCGGGTGGCCTCGGGGCGGCCGGTCTGGTACCTCGTTCCGGACGGGGTGGTGCAGTACATCTCCAAGCGCAGCCTCTACCTGGAACCAGGCCGCTGACCTGGGGGTTCGCCGGCCGGATCCCGCCCGGCACAGATCCGGTATGATATGGACCGATCCGTCAACAACAGGGGGAGGTCGACTCTCCGGAGCCGAGCAGGGTGGGGGCAGCAGTCCCTGGAGCAGACTCCCGGCCATGGTCGACAGGATGGCCGGGTCCTGGCCGACCCGGCCGAGGACCAGGAGGCCGAGTTGCCCGGCGAGCACCGCGTGGGCGGTCTCGTCGGGGTCGACCTGGGGGGTGACGTCGCCCTCGCGCTGGGCCCGCCGTACGGCCTCGGCCAGCAGGGTCGTCGTCGCGGCGTAGCTGCGCCGGGCCTCGGCAGCCACCTCGGGGTCGCCGGCGGACAGCTCCATCGCCGTATTGGCGAGCAGACAGCCCCGCCGTGCCTCCGCCCCGTCGGGATCGCGCAGTGGGCCGGTCACGAAGTCACGAACGACGTCGACGGCACGGTCGCTCTGCTCCAGACGGGTGCGCAGCATCGCGTTGTTGGCGTCGTCGTACTCGCGCAGCACGCGCAGGAACAGGCTCCGCTTGTCCCCGAACGCCCCGTACAGACTTCCCTTGCCGAGGCCGCTGGCGGCCAGGAGGCCGTCGAGCGAGGTACCTGCGTACCCCTTGTCCCAGAACGCCGCCTGCACGGACGACAGGACCCGCTTCTCGTCGAACTGGCGTGGACGCGGCATGACGCGATGCTACCAATTCTGGACCGATCGGTTCACCATCGAAACGGTGTACCGGCCGGTGGGCCGGGGGCCGTCGTCGGTCAGAGCGTACGGACGAGGCGGGTCGGGGCCCGGGGTTGCACGGGAACCGGGCGTCGCATGGCTCCCGTTACGGAGCATGGGCTCCCGGTATCCCCGTGCAGCGTCCGAGCTCAGACCCGCTGCAGCTCCAGTACCGGGATGATCCGCTCCGTCGAGCGCTGGTACTCGCCGAACTGCGGCTCCAGCGCGACCTGGCGGGCGTAGACCTCGTCCCGCTCGGGACCGGTGACCTCCCGCACCTGCACGGGCAGGGTCTCGGTGCCCAGCTCGACGCGGGTGTCGGGGTTCGCCAGGAGGTTGTGGTACCAGTCCGGGTTGGAGTCGGCGCCGCCCTTGCTGGCGAAGATGAAGATCCGCTCGCCGTCGAGGAGCGGGACCAGGGGCGCGATCCGCTCGGTGCCGGACCGGGCTCCCGTGTGGTGGACCAGCACGAGCGGCTTGCCCTCGAACATACCGCCCGCTCGTCCTCCGGTCGCCCGGAACTCCTCGATCACGGCGCGGTTCATCGCCGCGAGGTCGAACGGGGCCGACGCGTCACTCATCTCGTGCTCCTCCAGGGGGTGTTCCGGTGCCGTCCGGCACCGCTGGGGTCAACCTCGCCCCGTCGTCGGTCATTCCGGCGGGTCTCGACCCGATCGACGGGCCCGGCCGCGTCGGGTACCCAGGACCTGTGGAGACCTTCGAGTTCGTGCGCCCTGTCCGACGGGCTCGTGTACCGGTTCCACCGCGAGGCGGCCGACAGGAACGGGCGGCCGGTCTACCGGCGGTCGGACGGGGTCGTGTGGTGCCGGTGGCTCGACGGAGCCGGCTGGTGCGTCGTCGACGGCGAGGACCGGCCGAACGGGTGGCCGGTCGACGGTTCGCCGGACGGCACCACGACCCCGCCGGCGACACGCTGGTGCAGCGAGAAGGCGGGGCGGGGACACCTCTACGAGCTGCGTCCCGGTCAATAGCCGGGTAGCGGTGCCGGAGGTGCGGGCACCGCTACCCGGCGGCCTCCATCGCCACGTCCGCCACGTCGCTGCCGCGCCAGGTGTCGGCCAGCTCCTGCACCGGCATCCCGAGCGCCTCGGCGAGGCAGACGATCGTCCCGAACCCCGGGCTCGGCAGGCGTCCTGTCTCGATCTTGCGCAGGGTCTCGGGGGAGACCCCGGCGGCCCGGGCGAGCTCGACGGGGTCGCGGTCGCCCCGGGCCCGGCGCAGCAGCGCACCCAGACGGCGACCGGCGTCGATCTGCTCGGGCGTGAGGGGGTGGCGGACCATGGGACGAGACTAAGGTCGGTATTACTGTACCGGCAAGCGTTGACGCTCCGGTATAGTAATACCGTGATCGAACTGAAGACACCGGCCGAGATCGACCGGATGCACACGACCGGCCGGTTCGTCGCCGAGGTGCTCACCGAGGTCGGCCGGATCGCCGACGTCGGCGTGAACCTCCTCGACATCGAGCGGCACGTGCGCGGCATGCTCGCCGAGCGCGGCGCCGAGTCCTGCTACTGGGACTACGCCCCGTCCTTCGGGCGCGGCCCGTTCCGCAACGTCATCTGCCTCTCGGTCAACGACGCCGTGCTGCACGGGCTGCCGCACGACGACGTCCTGCGCGACGGCGACGTCCTCAGCGCCGACATCGCCGTCAGCATCGACGGCTGGGTCGCCGACTCCGCCCGGACGATCATCGTCGGCACCACGGCCGACGAGGGCGACCGACGTGTCATCCGTGCCACCGAGGACGCCCTGGAGGCCGCGATCGTCGCGGCCCGGCCGGGCAACCGGCTCGGCGACATCTCCGCCGCCATCGGTGGGGTCGCCCGCGACTACGGCTACCCCGTCAACACCGAGTTCGGTGGGCACGACCTCGGCCGCACCATGCACGGCGACATCCACATCCCGAACACCGGGCGGGCCGGTCGCGGCCTCACGCTGCGACCGGGGCTGACGCTCGCGCTCGAACCCTGGTTCGCGCGGACCACCGACCGGATCGTGTTCGACCCCGACGGCTGGACCATCCGCTCCGCCGACGGCTCGCGCGCCGCGCACTCCGAGCACACCGTCGCGATCACCGAGGACGGATCCCGGGTGCTGACCCGGCGCGGGCAGGGATGACCGACCGGACCGTCCCGGCCGGCCGGTGTTGATGACCGTGCGTGACGGACCGTCGGGCTCAGGTCGACGCACCGTGATATCGGTGGAAGTACGCGCGGCACCGTCCGCGACATCGATCTTGTTGCGGCACACGAGAGTAGGGAGCTCAGTGCCCACGACCCGACTTCGCGCGTTACCACCATGTGAACTCCGATGACCTGACCATGCCGATCCTCGACCGCGCCCAGCTCGCCGAGCTGCGCCGCAGCACCGGTCCGGCGCCCGCCGAGCCGCCACCGAACGCCGGGGCCTGGCTGCTGATGATGATGCTGGGGCTCGGCATCGTCGTGACGATGCTGGTGCTTGTCGTCGCCTGGAGCTGATCCCCGCCCGGACGGGATCTTGTGCCGCGCGTCACAAAGGTGAAGAGTCGCTCCGGTCCGCGTCTTCGACGGAGCAGGAGCGTGACAGAGCAGTGACGACCGTGACGACAGCGCAGCCGGCCGCGATCGAGAATCCCTTCTACACCCACGAGTTCCATGGCGACTACGAGCTGATCAGCATCGGCGAGTTCGCGCTGGAGGAGGGCGGGGTGATCCCCGACCTGCAGCTCGCGGTCGCCACCTTCGGCACGCTGAACGCGGCGAAGGACAACGCGATCCTGGTGACGACCTGGTACTCGGGGACGCACCAGATCTTCCGCGACGTCTACATCGGCCCGGACCACGCGTTGAACCCGGAGCGGTACTTCATCGTCGTGGTCAACCAGATCGGCAACGGTCTGTCGACCAGCCCGCACAACGCCTCGGGCGCGAACGCCGGCATCGCGATGTCGAACTTCCCGCACGTCCGGATCGGCGACGACGTCCGCGCCCAGGAGCAGCTGCTGCGCGAGCACTACGGGATCGAGCGGCTCGCGCTCGTCGTCGGCGGATCGATGGGTGCGCAGCAGACCTACGAGTGGATGGTCCGGTTCCCGGACAAGGTGCGCCGTGCCGCGCCGATCGCCGGGACTGCGCAGAACACCCCGCACGACTTCCTCTACACGAAGGCCCTGGTCGAGGCGATCACCTCCGACCCGGGCTGGAACAGCGGGAACTACGCGAGCAACGCCGACGTCGAGGCCGGGCTGCGGCGCCACGCCGGCATCTGGGCGGTCATGGGCTTCTCCACCGAGTTCTGGAAGCAGGAGGTCTGGCGCGCCCTGGAGTTCGACTCCAAGGAGGCCTTCATGGCGGGCTTCCTGGAGCCGTACTTCACCGCGATGGACCCCAACGACCTGCTCTGCATGGCGTGGAAGTGGCAGCGCGGCGACGTCGCCCGCCACACCGGCGGGAACCTCGCCGAGGCGCTCGGCCGCAACGAGGCCGTCACCCGGGTCATCCCGATCAACGAGGACATGTTCTTCCCGGTCCGCGACCACGAGGCCGAGCTGGAGCTGACCCCGCACGCGACGATCCGCGTCGTCGACGACCTGCTCGGGCACCTCGCCCTGTTCGGTGTCGCGCCCACCTACATGCCGCAGATCGACCAGTACCTGCAGGAGCTGCTCGACGGCCCGGCGTGACCGCGGGCCCGGGCCGCCCCCGACCCGCCCGTTCGGGGACGGTCCGGTGCACTCCGGGCACATTCGTGGCAGATGCTGCCAGTAAATCGTAGGCTGGGGTCACCACCACGACCCCAGGAGTGTCGATGACCCTCGCCGCCGAGCGTCCCCGTCTGCCGTTCACCCGACCGAACCTGCTCGACCTCGCGCCGTTCTACGAGGTCCTGCGCCGTGAGGCGCCGATCGCGCCGGTGACCACCCCGGCCGGCGACCCGGCGTGGCTGGTGACCCGGTTCGCCGAGGTCCGCGAGCTGCTGGGCGACAAGCGGTTCGGCCGGTCGCACCCGGAACCGGAGAAGGCGTCGAGGATCAGCACCGCGGCCGTCCAGGACGGCCCGACCGGCACCTACGAGACCGAGGAGCAGGAGCACGGCCGGATGCGCCGGCTGCTCACCCCGGCGTTCTCCGCCAAGCGCATGCGCCGGCTGTCCGGGCACGTGCAGGAGCTCGTCGACGGCTACGTCGACGCGATGGTCGCCGACCACGACGCGTCCGCCGACGGCGTGGTCGACCTGCACGCCCACCTCGCCTTCCCGCTGCCGGTCGCGGTGATCTGCTCGCTGCTCGGCGTCCCCGAGTCCGACGGCGAGTACTTCCGCGGGCTGTCCGACCGGATGGCGACCTACTCCGGCGACGACGCCCACGCCGCCCGCGAGGAGTTCGGCCGCTACATGGCCGGGCTCGCCGAGGGCAAGCGCGCCGAGCCCGGTGAGGACGTCATCAGCGACCTCGTCGCGGCCCAGGCCGCCGACCCGACCTTCGGCTACGACCAGATGATCCGGCTCTGCGTCGGGCTGCTGTTCGCCGGGCACGAGACCACCGTGAACCGGATCGGGCTGGGCATGCTGTTCCTCATGGGCAACCGGCACGAGTGGGACAAGCTCGCCGCCGACCCCGAGGGCCGGGTCGACGCCGTCATCGAGGAGGTCATGCGCCTCGGCGCGCCCGGTGACCTGGGGCTGCTGCGCTACGCCCACGAGGACGTGGAGATCGCCGGGGTCACCATCGCGCGTGGCGACGCGGTGATCCTCTCGGTCAACGCCGCCAACCGCGACGTCGACGTCTTCGACCACGCCGAGACCTTCGACCCCGACCGCGCCGAGCGCGGGCACGTCGGCTTCGGACACGGGCCGCACTTCTGCATCGGCGCGAGCCTTGCCCGCACCGAGCTGCGCGCGGTGTTCGCCACGCTCGCCCGCCGGCTGCCGGATCTGCAGCTCGCCGTCGGCATGGACGAGCTGGACGTGCGCACCGACCACATCACCGGCGGCGTCCGCAGCCTGCCGGTCCGCTGGTGAGGGAGGAGCCCGCGATGAAGGTCGAGGTCGACCAGCACGCCTGCGTCGGGTCGGGGCAGTGCCTGCTCACCGCCCCGGACGTGTTCGACCAGCGCGACTCCGACGCAGTCGTCGAGCTGCTCACCGACACCCCGCCGGACGGTCAGGAGCAGGCCGTGCGCAACGCCGCGCACGGCTGCCCGGCGGCGGCGATCACCGTCGTCGAGGGCTGAGCCGGCGGCGACCGACGAGTTCGGGACGCCTCCGCGGTCGACCCTGGTGTCTATGCACCGACGACCGTGGAGGCACCTCCCGTGCGCACCCTCGCGATCACCCAGAACATCACCCTCGACGGCGCCGTCGAGTTCCTCGGCGACTGGTTCGACCCCACCGCCGACGGCCAGGACGAGGTTCTCGCCGAGCTGCACCGCCAGGACGCCGCCTCCGACGCGACGCTGCTCGGGCGCCGCACGTTCTGCGACTTCCGCGGCTTCTGGCCCGCCCGGGCCGACGACACCACCGGCATCACCGACTACCTGAACCAGGTCGACAAGTACGTGGTGTCGTCGACGCTGACCGACCCGGAGTGGGAGAACTCGACCGTCCTGTCCGGGGACCCGGTCACCGAGGTCGCGGCACTGAAGGAGCGGCCGGGCGCCGACATCGTCTGCACCGGCAGCATCACGCTGTGCCACACGCTGATCGCGGCCGGGCTCGTCGACGAGATCCGGCTGTTCCACCACCCCGTCGTCCAAGGTGCGGGCAGGCGGCTGTTCCCGGACGGCTGGTCCACCGAGCACCTGCCGCTGCTCGACTCGCGGACCTTCGGCGCGGTCACCTACACCGCTCACGCGCTGCGCTGAGCGATCCGCCCCGTCAGCAGGTCGCGGCCCGGACCGGTCAGCTCGCCGACGGCGTCCGCTCGCCCGCCCGGCCCGACGGCGGGGCTCACGACGCCGTCTCCTCCTGCGCGGCGGCCCGCTCGACGCGGTGCCGCACGTACCGCGAGACCAGCAGCCCGCCGACCACGGCGACGATCAGCCCGATCCAGGAGAACCGCTTCAGCCACGTCTCGGCGACGATCCCGAGCAGGTAGATCAGGACGACCGTGCCGCCCGCCCACAGCACCGCGCCCGTCGCGTTCGCGGCGAGGAACTTCGGGTAGTGCATCTTCATCGTCCCGGCCAGCGGGCCCGCGAGGATGCGCAGGATCGCCACGAAGCGGCCGAACAGCACCGCCCAGACCCCGTGCCGGTCGAAGATCCGCCGGGCCACGGTCATGTGCGCCGGACCCAGGTGCTTGGGGAACCGGCGGCCGAGCCGGTCGAGCAGACCGGTGCCGTAGCGACGGCCCACCGTGTAGCCGATCGAGTCGCCGACGATCGCCCCCGCCGTCGCCGACGCCGCGACGGCCACCGGATCGATGGGCGAACCGGGGCGGGCGGCCAGCAAAGCCGCGCCGACGAGCACGATCTCACCGGGCAGTGGCACCCCGATGCTCTCGACACCGACCACACCCGCGCACAGGAAGTAGATCGCGAGCGGGGGGATCGCCAGGAGGAACGTGTCGACGTGCACCACCCCATCATGCACACGTATCGGTGGTGCGGTGGCGGCCCGGTGCGGGCATCATGCGCGGACGTGAGCACACCGCTGGAGCAGGTCTTCCTGGCCGCCCACGACGACCTGCCCCGCGAGGCGCCGGGATCGGAGGAGACGACGGCGCTGCTGCTGCGCCTGGCCGGGGACCTGCCGGAGCGTCCGCGGATCGTCGACATCGGCTGCGGGACCGGTCCGGCGACGCTGCCGCTGGCGGCGGCGACCGGCGGCGAGGTCGTGGCCGTCGACCTGCACGAACCCTTCCTCCAGCGGCTGCGCAGCCGCGCCGCGACCTCCGGGCTGGGGGAGCGGGTGCGCCCCCTCGTCGCCGCGATGGACGACCTGCCGCTGCCCGACGGCGGGACCGACCTCGTCTGGTCCGAGGGTGCCGCCTACGTCATGGGGTTCGACGCGGCGCTCGCCGGCTGGCGGCGGCTGCTCGCCCCGGGCGGGGTGTTGGTCCTCACCGAGGCCGAGTGGACGACCACCGAGCCGTCTCCCGGCGCTCGGGAGTTCTGGGACGCGGGCCACCCGGGGATGCGGACGACCGCGGAGAACGTCGCCGCCGCGCAGCGCGCCGGGTACACGGTCCAGGCGGTCTACCTGCTCCCCGACTCCGACTGGGACGCCTACTACCGCCCGCTGGCCCGCCGGATCGCCACCCTGCGGGAGGACGGCGTCGACCCGGCGGCGCTGGACGTGGTGGGCGGCGAGATCGCCGTACGGGAGCGGTTCGGCACCGAGTACGGCTACACCGGCTACGTCCTGCGGCCGCGCTGACCCGGTGCCCGCGCGCCCGTGAGCCCGCCGATCCGGTCGGCCCCCGCGCGCAGCAGCGCGGTCAGGTCCGGGTCGGTGACCGGCAGCCGCCCGGTCGGGCCGAGCGCGGCGAGACAGGCGACGACCCCGCCCGCCGCGTCGCGTACCGCGACCGCGACCGACGAGCGGCCGGACCGCAGTTCGTCGACCTCGGTGGCGACCCCCGTGCGTGCCACCGTCCGCAGCTCCGCGGCCAGCGCGGCCCCGGCGGTCACGGTGTGCCGGGTCAGCGCCCGCGGCCGGTCGGGGACGAGCTCCGGCTGCGCGGCCAGCATGATCTTCCCCATGGCCGAGGCGTGCGGGTGGGCGAGCAGCGTCCGCTCCCCGGGCAGCTCGTGGTCCGGGTCGCGGTCGACCAGCCGCAGCGTGCCCGCGGGCCAGTCGGCGACGAACAACCCGAACCGGACCCGGCCGCGGATCCCGGCGACGACCTCGGCCAGCTGCGGAGGTCCCTCGGCCGCGCCGGCCAGCTCCCGGGTGCGGCGCCCCAGCGCGAACCCGGACAGGTCGCCGATCCGCACCAGGTAGCCGTCGGCGACGAGCACGTTGAGCAGCCGGTACGCCGTCGCGGACGGGATGCCCGTCGTGCGCGACAGCTCCCGCGCCGTCGCGCCCGGCCCGATCCTCGCCACCGCCTCCAGCAGCTCCAGGGCCCGGCTCGCGGCGCCCGGCTCGCTCACGGCGGGTCCCCGGCGCGGGGGCTCCGCCGGACCAGCCGCGGCGTCCCCGAGGCGTCCGGGACGAAGTCGCCGGCCCCGGGGAGGACGTCGTCGCTGCCGGGCTGGTCGAATACCCCGATCCTCGCGAGCCGGTCCGGGTGACGGCGCAGGAACCTCCACCACACCGGTCCCACCGCGCAGCAGACCGCGAGGGCCACCGCAACGCCGGTCCCCTCGGGGGTGTCGAGCAGACCGGGCAGCCGCAGCACCAGCAGGGCCCCACCGAGCACCGCGACCGTGCAACCCAGCACGAGCACCGGGCGGGTGTGCTCCCGGATGCGCAGCAGGAACGCGACGGCCGCGACCGCAACCAGCACGTACATGAGGGTGACGAGCGCCCGCACCAGGTGGCGCACCGCGTCCGTCCCGGCCGGTGCCAGGTCGGCGTGCAGCCCGCCGAGCAGGACCACGGCCACGATCCCGACGACGGCACGGTGCGGTGTGCGCCACCGCCGGTGCACCGTCGCGAGGGAACGCGGCAGCAGCCGCTCCACCCCGAGGGAGAACGCGACCCGTGACGCCGCGTGCGCCGAGGCCGCGGCCGAGGCCAGGTAGGAGCAGGCCAGACCGGCGTGCAACGCCACCACCAGCGCGGTCGGGGCGCCCGACGCCCCGGGGTCGGACAGGATCGCGACCAGGGTCGTGGCGCGGCCGGTCCAGCTCGCCCAGGCCGCGAACGACAGCAGCGCCCCGCACAGCAGCGGGGTCCAGAGGACCACCCGGGTCACCGTGACCAGCGGACGTCGCGTCTCCGGGCCGAAGAAGGTCGCCGACTCGAAGCCGGCCAGCATGAACATCGCCATCAGCGCGACGGCGAGCAGGTCCGGCACCGGCCCGGCCGGGACCGGGGCGGTGAGGTGCGGAGCGGGGACCAGCAGCACCGCGACGACGAGCAGCAGCGAGCCGATCTCCACGCCGAGCAGGGTGAGGGCGGCGACCCGCGGCCCCCGCACGAGCACCGTCGCGATCCCCACCGCGACCACGAGGTGCAGCAGCACCTGCGCGCCTGCCCCGCTCACGTCGACCCCGGCCGCCGCGGCGAGCGCGGTCAGGGCCCGGCCGCCGGCGTAGAGCGTGATCGCGGCGCTGCCCAGGTACTTCGCCCCGATCACGACGGCGGTCGCGAGCGCGGCCCGGGCACCGAGCCCCTGGTAGACGAAGCTGTAGACACCGCCCGCGGCGGCCTGGCGTCGGTGAACTGCCCGAGGCAGAGCGCCACCATCGTCACCGCGACCGTGGCGCCGACGATGACGAGCAGCCCGGACAGCGGGTCGGCGAGCCGGCCCACGACCAGGGGCAGCATCGCCATCGACGCGGCGGGTGCGGTCGTCGCCACCGACTGCGCGACCAGCTCGGTCGCGCCCATCCGGCGCCGCCCGAGCGGTGCCATCGGCGACTCCGCCCGCAGCCGGGTGTGGCCGGGGGAGAAGGACCGCGCGATGGCCCTGTCGAGGTCGGACACGGACGGCGACGCTAGGACCGCGCTGTTGCCCGGGTGTTGCGCCCGCGCGTCGGACGTCGAACCCGCGATGGGAACCCGCCGCCGGTCTTCCCGGTCCGGTTGCCGTGAACGCAGCGCCGGCGACCCGCGACCGTCGCCGCCGGTTCCGAGTATCACCGCTGTGACCGTGACCCGCAGAACGTTCATCAGGGCGCTGGGGCTGGCCGGTGGGGCCGGCGCCGCGTACGAGGCCATGGCGACCATCGGGCTCGCCCCGCGCGCCGGCGACGATCCGGCCTGGACGCCACCGTCGCGCGACGCCGCCGCTGCCGGCCGCCGCGTCCTCGTCCTCGGCGCGGGGACCGCCGGGCTCGCCGCGGCCCACGAGCTCGGCAAGGTCGGCTACGACGTGTCCGTCGTCGAGGCCCGCACCCGGCCCGGTGGGCGGGTCTGGTCGGTGCGCGCGGGCACCGAGGAGACCGACCTGAACGGCGAGACGCAACGCTGCACGTTCGCCCCCGGGCACTTCTTCAACCTGGGCGCGACCCGGATCCCGCAGAGCCACGTCACGCTGGACTACTGCCGCGAGCTCGGGGTGGAGATCCAGCCGTTCGGCAACCAGAACGCCAACACCGTCGTCAACTACACCGACGCGGGGGCGCTGGCCGGAACCTCGGTCACCTACCGCGCGGCGAAGGCCGACACCTTCGGCTACGTCTCCGAGCTGCTCCACAAGGCCACCGCGCGCGGCGCGCTCGACGACGTCCTGAGCGCCGCGGACAAGGAGGCGCTCTCGGAGTTCCTCGTCTCGCTGGGCGACCTGTCCTCCGACGGCCGCTACCTCGGCTCCCCGCGGCGCGGCTACGCCCGTGAGCCCGGCGCGGGGACCGACGCGGGCACCCCCACGGTTCCGTACCCGATGTCCTCGGTGATCCGCAGCGGACTCGGCCGGAACTTCGCCTTCGACTACGAGTACGACCAGGCCACGATGATGTTCACCCCGGTCGGCGGGATGGACCGGATCCATTACGCGCTCGCCGAACGGATCGGCGCGGACCGGATCCGCTACGGCACGGCCGTCACCGGGCTGCACAACACCCCGGACGGGGTGACCGTCGACGTCGTCCCGGTCGCGGGCGGCCCGGTCGAACGGCTGGTGGCCGACGAGGTCGTCTGCACCCTGCCGGCGAACCTGGTGACCCGGCTCGACACCAACCTGCCCGCCGCCGTGCTGGCCGCGCAGCGCGCGGCGAAGCCCAGCTCCTCGGGCAAGCTCGGCATCGAGTACACCCGCCGCTGGTGGGAGACCGACGAGCGGATCTACGGCGGCGCCAGCAACACCGACCGCGACATCGCCCAGATCATGTTCCCCTACGACCACTTCCACGCCGACCGGGGCGTCGTCGTCGGCTACTACAGCTCCGGCAAGCGGCAGCGGGCCTTCGAGTCCCTGACCCACCGCCAGCGGCTCGCGAAGGCCATGGACGAGGGCGCCGCGATCCACGGCGAGAAGTACCGCTCCGACATCGCGTCGTCGTTCTCCGGGTCGTGGGCGGTGACCCGCTGGTCGGAGTCGGCCTGGGCGAGCTGGGAGGCCACGAGCCCGGAGTACCGGCTGCTCACCCAGCCCGCCGGCCGCATCTGGTTCGCCGGTGACCACCTCTCGCACGCGATCGCCTGGCAGCACGGCGCGTTCACCTCCGCCCGCTCGACGGTCTCGGCGCTGCACGCCCGGGTCGCCGGCGGCGCCTGACCCCACCCCCGTTCCCCCCCGAGGAGACACGATGCGACGTCCCGTTCCCGCCCTGATCGCCCTGGCCGTCACCGCCGCGCTGGCCACCGGCTGCGCGGGCGCCGCGCCCGACCCCGCCGAGCCCGGCCCGCCCGCCCTGCCCGTGCTGGAGGCAGGCGAGGCCAACCCGATGATCGCCGAGGGGGTGAGCCTGGTGAGCGGGGCGTCGCTGTACAAGTCCAGCGGCCTCGGCCCGGCCGCGGCGAACCCCGCAGCTGCGGACAGCACCCCGCAGGCCTACGTCGACGCCGGCCAGTTCCCCGGCGGCACCCTCCCCACCGGGGTCACGATCACCGAGGCCCAGGGCATGAACGTGCTGGCCAGGATCAAGGAGAACCTCGAGGCCCGGGGCCTGCGCCTCGACGACGTCACCTCGATGCGGGTGTTCCTCGACAACGCGCCCGGCACGACCCGCGCCGACTACGCCGGCTGGAACCGCGCCTACCGCCAGTACTTCGCCAACACCGATCTGACCACCGGGGAGACGGTGCTGGTCCCGACCGGGACGGCCGCGCCCGCCGCGCCGCTGGTGCGCAACCCCGCCCGGCCCAGCCGGTTCGCGCTGGAGGTGGCGAGCCTGCCGGTCCCCGGCTGGCTGGTGGAGGTCGAGGTCGAGGTCGACGCCGTCTACCCGGCCGGGGTGACCCCGCGCTGACCCGGCAGGGCCCGGCCGCGGCGGTACGGTCGCCGGTCGTGCCACCTGCCCCGCGCCTCCGCACCGACGACGACCTGCCCGCCTGCGTCGCCGTGCTGCGCGCCGTGCACGACACCGACCGGTACCCGTCGACCTGGCCGGCCGACCCGGTGGCGTTCCTGTCCCCGCCGGGGCTGGTCACCGCGCTGGTCGTCACGGCGGGCGGGCGGGTCGCGGGGCACGCCGCCCTGCTGACCGACGACCACGAACCCCGAGCGCTGCGGCTGACCCGGGTGTTCGTCGACCCGGCCGTCCGCCGGGCCGGCCACGCCCGTGCCCTGCTGGACGGGATCACCGCCGAACTCGCGGCCCGCGGCCGCGACGGGGTGCTCGACGTCGTCGAGTCCGTCCCGGCCCAACGCCTCTACCGGTCCGTGGGCTGGCTCCGCACCGGTACGGCACCCGCCGGGTGGCGGTTCCCGGACGGCCGCGAACCGGTGGCCGCGCTCTACCGGTTGCCGGTCACGCAGCGCCGAAAGGGTGACAACGCAGCGCGATAATCGGCCGTCGGTGACGCCGAGCTGCACCGATCGGGCTACGGTGCCCCTCGTGATCGCTGTCCCCACCCCGTCGGTGGCCGGGCTGCTGCTCCGCGCGGTGCCCCAGCCCGTGCGCCGGGACGCGCACGCAGCGATGCACGTCCTCGCCCCGTGGGGTGCGGTGTCCGCCCAGCTCGTCCAGGACTCCGGCGGCGGCGTCGCCGACCACGACGTGCACGTCGACGGCGATCCGGTCCACATCCCGTTCCGGGTGTCGTTCCCCTGGCCGCCGGCCGCGGTCCTCAGCCGGCTGAGCCCGCGCCGCCGCGCCGTCGTCGCCGCGTGGATGTCGCGCAGCGAGAACGCCGGGCACCGCCAGCGTGCCGTGCGCGAGCTGTTCGGCGTGCCCGAGGCGTGGGTGGTGCCGTTCGTAGTGGCGCCGTGCGGGGAGTACGTCCACGAGATCGGCACCGACGTCGACCGGTTCGTCCGCACCGAGCTGGACCGCGATCCAGGCCTCCGGGACGCCTACGCCCGGTTCGTGCGCGACAACCCCCGTTTCTTCGGCATCACCCTGCACCGCGCGGTGACCTTCCGCCAGCTGGACCACCGGTGGCCGCACCGGGACGACCCGGAGCGCAGCTACCCGCAGCTGGCGGCGCTCGACGCGCTGTCCGCCCTGGCTCGTCGGGGCGGGCGGGACCACCCGGGGTACGCGGCGCCGCGGAGTGTGACCGCGGCGCCGTCCTGAGCGCTCAGGCGGCCGGCGACGACGCGGTGATCTCCGCGCTGACCTCCGCGCTGCCGCGGTCCAGCACCACCTCGCCGTCGACGGCGGTCCGGAACGCGACCGTGCCGTCGCCGGTGTCCCACACCGAGACGGTGAGCGACTGCCCGGGCACGACCGGCCGGGTGAACCGGGCGTCCATCGCGACGAGGCGGCGGGGGTCGCCGCCGCAGACGGTCGCGACCAGCGCGCGCGTGGTGAACCCATAGGTGCACATGCCGTGCAGGATCGGCTGGTCGAACCCGCCCTTCGCGGCGAACGCCGGGTCGCTGTGCAGCGGGTTGTGGTCCCCGGTGAGCCGGTACAGCAGCGCCTGGCCCGGCGTGGTCCGGTAGGTGACCTCGTGGTCGGGCGCGCGGTCGGGCACCGGGCTCGGCACGCTGTCCCCGCGGGTGCCGCCGAAGCCGCCCTCCCCGCCGAGGAACAACGTCTTCGTGCTGGTCAGCACCAGTTCCCCGGTGCTCGCGTCGACGGCATCGGCCTCGGTGCGCACCAGCGCCCCGGACCCCTTGTCCAGCACCTCGGTGACCGTCGCGGTCACCCGGACCCGCCCTTCCACCGGAAGCGGCGCGACCACCCGGAACGCCTGCTCGGCGTGCACGACACGGGCGGCGTCCACCTCGCCCAGGTCGACCTTCGCGCCCGCGGTGACGATCTCCGCGAACGACGGCAGCACCGCCGTCCGCACGCCTGCGGTGTTCTCCGTGGTCAGCGACAGCTCGGCGGTGGGGTCCTCACTCCCCGCTCCGACGGCGATCGCGTACAGGAGCACGTCGTCCCGTGCCCACGCGAAGCCGACCGGCTCGCACTGCGTGCCCTCGAGATCGGGCGCCAGGGGCATGGGGAGTCTCCTTCGACGTTCCACCGTGAGGCGGAAACCTATCCCGCCCGGTGCCCGCCGCCCAAGTCCCCGGTGCCCGGCTGACACACTGTCGAGGTCAATCGTGGTCGTGAAGGGAACAGTGTGGTGACGGCATCACCGGAGGCGGTCGAGCTGGCGAAGGTGGCCGCGGCCGCCGCGGCCGACAAGAAGGCCGTCGACATCGTCGCGCTCGACGTGTCCGACCAGCTCGCGCTGACCGACTGCTTCGTGCTGGCGTCGGCGGCCAACGAGCGTCAGGTCCAGGCCATCGTCGACGAGGTCGAGGAGAAGCTGCGCGAGCGCGGCAGCAAGCCGACCCGGCGCGAGGGCGACAACGACAACGGCTGGGTGCTGCTGGACTTCAGCGACATCGTCGTGCACGTCATGCACACCGAGCAGCGCGGCTTCTACGGCCTGGACCGGCTCTGGAAGGACTGCCCGGCGATCGAGGTGCCCGACCCCCAGGGCGACCCGGAGGGCACTGCATGACGCTGCGCCGGGTCACCCTGCTGCGGCACGGGCAGACCGAGTACAACTCCGTCGGCCGGATGCAGGGACATCTCGACACCCGGCTGACCGACGTCGGCCGCGCGCAGGCCGCGGCCGTCGCACCGCGGCTCGCGCAGGAGCGGTTCGACCGGATCATCACCTCGGACCTGACCCGCGCCCACGACACCGCGACCGCGGTGGCCGAGGCCGTCGGGCTGCCGCTGTCGGTGGACAAGCGGCTGCGGGAGACCCACCTCGGGGACTGGCAGGGGCGCACGATCGACGAGATCGGCGTCGACGACCCGGGCGCGATCGCCGAGTGGCGGTCCGACCCGCGGTTCACCCCGCCCGGCGGCGAGTCCCGGGTCGACGTCGTCGTCCGGTCGCTGCCGGTCGTCGAGGAGCTGGACCTGGAGTACGCCGCCGACCCGGAGGACCGCTCGGTGCTGCTCGTCGCGCACGGCGGCATGATCGCCGGGATGGTGTGCGGGCTGCTCGACCTCCCGCAGTCGTCCTGGCCGGTGATCGGCGGGCTGGGCAACACGCGCTGGGCCGTCGTCGCCCGTCGTGACGACCACCCCCGCTGGCGCCTGTCGGGGTACAACATCGGTGCCTGACCTGCTGGTCGTCGGCGACTCGCTGGCCTTCCACGGACCCGAGCGACCCTGCCCGGCAGACGAGCCGCGGCTGTGGCCCAACGTCGCCGCCGCCCGGCTCGGGGGCCGCGCCGAGATCGTCGCCCGGGCCGGGTGGACCGCCCGGCACGCCTGGTCGGCGATCAGCGGGGACCCACGGGTGTGGGCGGCACTGCCACGGGTCGGCGCGGTCGTGCTCGGGGTGTCCGGGATGGACTCCCTGCCGTCCCCGCTGCCGACGGCGCTGCGCGAGCTCATCCCGGTGCTGCGCCCCGCCCCGCTGCGGCACACCGTCCGCACCGCCTACCGGCGTGCCCAGCCGCGGATCGCGCCGGTGCTGGCGCGGCTCCCCGGCGGAGGACCGGCGACGCTGCCGCCCCGTCTCACGGCCGCCTACCTGGAACGCTGCCGGGCCGGGGTGCACGCGCTGCGGCCCGGGCTGCCGGTGGTGGCGCTGGCCCCGTCGGTGCACCGCGCCGCCGACTACGGCCTGGCCCACCCGCACCGCGCCGCCACCGACGCCGCGGTCCGCCGCTGGGCGGCCGGCGCCCCGGCCGTGACCGTGCTCGACGTGCCCGCGCTGGTCGGCGAACACGTCCTCGGCGGACACGGCAACCCCGACGGCCTGCACTGGGGCTGGGCGGGACACTCCGCCGTCGGGGAGGCGCTGGCCGGGCTCCTGGAAGCCACGGTGGCCCGGCCGTGCCCCTGCTCGGCATCGACCTCGGCACCACCTCGGTCAAGGCGGCGGTCTTCGACGACGACGGCGTCCGCGTCGCCGCGGCCCGCGCCACGCACCTGACCGCGCGTCCCGCGCCCGGGCACGCCGAGCAGCACCCGGACGACTGGTGGTCCGGGCTGACCGAGGTGGTCGGTGCGCTCGGCCCGGCACTGGCCGGGGTGACCGCCGTCGGGCTGTGCGCCCAGGTCGACACCCACCTGTTCGTCGACGGGGCCGGCGCGCCGGTGCACCCGGCGATCACCTGGCAGGACGGTCGGTGCGGCGCGGTCGCGGCGACGCTCACCGAGCGGCTGTCGTCCGCGGACCGGGCCCGGCGCCGTGGCGGGATCGGCACCGTCGACGCCTCGCACGCGGCCGCCCGCGCCGCCTGGCTCGCCGAACACCGGCCCGACGCGTGGGACCGCGCGCGCAGGGTGCTCGCGCCCAAGGACTGGCTGCTCGAACGCCTCACCGGCACCGCCGTGGCCGATCCGCTCTCCTCGACCGGACTCCTCGACCCCGACGGCCGGTACCCGGACTGGCTCGACCTGCTCGTCCCCGGGTTGCGCTCGATGCCGGCGCCCCTGGCCGACCCGGCGTCGGTCGCGGGGGAGACCACCGGCGCGGGCGGGCTCCCGGCGGGGCTGCCCGTCGCCGTCGGGACGATGGACGCCTGGGCGGCGCTGCTCGGCGGCGGGATCGCCGCCCCCGGCGACGCGATCGACATCGCGGGCACCTCGGAGGTCCTGGCCCTCGCCGCGACGCCCGGCGGCGGCGCCCCGGGGATCGTCACGTTTCCGCCGTGGCGCGGGCTGCACGTGCACGCAGGGCCCACCCAGGCCGGCGGCGACGCGCTGACCTGGGCGTCCGCGGTGCTGGGCGTCGCACCGGCCGAGCTGCTGGCCCGGGCCGCCGGCGCCGAACCGGGGCGGGTGCTGTTCCTGCCCCAGCTCGCCGGGGAGCGGGCCCCGCTGTGGGACCCCGACCTGCGCGCGCACTGGCTCGGCGCGAGCTTCGCCACCGGGTCCGCCGAGCTGTGCCGCGCCGTGCTGGAGGGGGTCGCGCACGCCGCCCGGCACGTCCTGGGCCCGCTGGAGTCGGCCGCCGGCCGCCGCCCCGAGACCATCGCCGCCTGTGGCGGTGGCGCGGCGAGCGACCTCTGGTGCCAGATCAAGGCCGACGTGCTGGACCGGCCGCTGCGCCGCACCGCCGAACGCGACGCCGGGGTCCTCGGCGCGGCGATGCTCGCCGCGCTCGCGACCGGCCGGGCCGCCTCGGTCGGTGAGCTCGCCGGACGGATGGTGCGGGTCGACCGCGAGTTCACCCCCGACCCGCGTACCCGCGGCCGCCTGGACGACGCGCACGGCCGCTACCTCGCCGCGCAGCGGGCACTGGCACCGCTGTTCCGCCCGCCGGGTGGATAGGGTCCGGCCGTGCCCCCCTCGCCGGTCGCCGTGGTCACCGACTCCACCGCACACCTGCCGCCCGGCGTCGCGGAACGACGCGGCATCCACGTCGTCCCGCTGGAGGTCCGGCTCGGCGAGCGCACCGCCCGCGACGGTGTCGACGTCTCCGCCGCCGAGCTGATCGTCGCGCTAGCCGACCGCACCCTGCTCGTGCAGACCTCGCGCCCGACCCCGGCCGCGTTCGCCGAGCGCTTCACCGCCCTGCTCGACGACGGCGTCCCCGCCGTCGTGGCCGTGCACCTGTCGCGCGCGCTGTCCGGCACCTGGGACGCGGCCCGGCTCGCCGCGCAGGAGGTCGCCCCGGACCGGATCCGGGTCGTCGACTCCGGTGCCATCGCGATGGGCCTCGGCTTCGCCGTGCTCGCCGCCGCCGACGCCGCCGGAGCCGGCGCCACCGCCGACGACGTCGAGGCCGTGGCCGGCGCCGTCGCCGCACGGGCACGGGTCCTGTTCGCGGTGCAGGACCTGGAGCGGCTGCGCCGCGGCGGCCGGATCGGCGCCGCGTCCGCGCTGATGGGCACGGCCCTGTCGGTCAAGCCGATCCTGCACCTGCGCGACGGCCGGATCGCGCCGCTGGAGAAGGTGCGGACGACCTCGCGCGCGACCGAACGGCTCGTCGCGCTCGCCGTCGCCGAGGCGGGTCCGGGCGCACACCTCGCCGTGCACCACCTCGGCGCCGAGGACCGGGCCGAGGACATCGCCGACCGGCTGCGCGAACAGCTGCCCGACGCCGCCGAGGTGCACGTCTCCGAGGTCGGCGCGGTGATCGGGGCGCACGCGGGAGCGGGTTTGGTGGGGATCGTGGTGGTGCCGGCGGGCCCCGCCGGTGTGTAGCACGGACCGCCGACGATCCGGCCGCGTCGTGGCCGACGGCAGCGCATCGGTCCCCAATCGATCGATCCGTCCACAGGCCCGGCATCGGCCGGTCGGAACGGGGGTGGCGCACCTAGCGTCGGGTGCGTGACCAGGACCGACGCCTCCCTCGACCCGGCCCGGCGGCTCGCCGGGATCGGGACGCGCGGGCGGGTGGACGCGGTCGCGGACCGGCTCGATCCCCCGACCGTCCCGCTGCCCGCGCTGCCGGTGGCCACCGGCCCCTCCGGGCCACGTCCCGGACCACCGCCGGCCCACGGGCTGGGCGCCGTCGTGCCGCTCCCGCTCCACACCCCCTGCGCTTCCGGGCCCGGGATGACGCCGTCCGCGTCCCGGCCCGGCACCTGGCCCGGTGTGACGCCCGGCCGGCCCGACCCAGCCATCCTGCACGGCGCGACACCGGGCCGGCCCGATTCCGCCGCCCCGCACGGGGAGCCACCGGTGTGGTCCGCCGATCCCTCCGCCGCGCACCGCGGCGCGACCGGTCCCGTCGCGCCGGAGGGGCCGACACCGGTGTGGACCGCCGACCCCGATGCGAGCCACCCTCTGGCCCTGCTGGCCCGGGACGACCCCGCACCGTCCGAGGAGCTCGGCGACGACGTCCCGCACGGCGGGCGGCCGTCGTGGTTTCGCCGCCGAGCCCAGCGGTGGCTGCCGCCGTCGCTGGCCGGGGCGCGGGTGGACCCGGGCCGCCCCGGTGCGCTCGCGCTGGTGGCGGTGGTGCTCGCCGGGGCGCTCGTCGCCGGGGTGGGTGTGTGGCTCGACCGTCCCACCGTGCAGCCCGTCGGCGGCCTGCCCGAGGTGACGGCGGTGCCCGGCGGGGCGGCGACGGGGGAGACGGACCGGTCCGCGGGTCCCGGTGGGCCGGCGCCCGTCGCGGCGGCACCGGTCGCCGCGGGGCCGCTCGTCGTGAGCGTCGTCGGGCGGGTCGCCCGGCCCGGTCTCGTCCGGGTCCCCGACGGCTCACGCGTCGCCGACGCCCTCGACGCTGCGGGCGGCGCGCTGCCCGAGGTCGACCTCGGCGCGCTGAACCTGGCCCGCCGCCTCGGCGACGGGGAACAGATCGCGGTCGGGGTCCCACCGGCCGCCGACGCCGCCCCGGTCCTGCCCGCCCCGGGCTCCGAGCCGGCGTCGGGCGCCGAACCGGGCGCGGCCGCCGCACCCGCCGCCCCCGGCGGGAAGATCGACCTGAACACCGCCACCCTCTCGGACCTCGACGCCCTGCCCGGCGTCGGCCCGGTCACCGCGAAGAAGATCATCGACTGGCGCAGCGCCAACGGGCGCTTCAGCCGGGTCGAGCAGCTGCGCGAGATCGACGGCATCGGCGAGCGCCGTTTCGCCCAGCTCCAGGAACTGGTGCGGGTGTGACCCGCGCCGGAGCCCGCCGGCCCGAACCGGTGTCCGGGGAGCGCGACGACGAGCGTGCGGAGCAGCAGGAACGTCCGGCCCCACCCGACCTGCGCCTCGTCCCGGCCGCGCTCGCCACCTGGGCCGCCGTCCTCGCCGGGCTGCTCGGCGGCACCGCGGGCGGGATCACCGCCGCCGTCCTCGCGGCGCTCGCCCTGACGGTCACGCTGCTCCGTGCCCGGACCAGCGCTCGCGCCGCGGCGCCGTCCTCGATCGTGCTCGCCGCGGCCGGGTGTGCGCTCGTCGCGGCCGTCCTGGGCACCGTCCACGCGGCCGCGCTGGCGTCGCACCCGCTGCGCGGGCCCGCCGACCGTGGCGCCGCCGCCGAGGTCCGCGTCCGGCTCACCGACGACCCCCGGATCCTGCGCAGCACCACCGGCGGTGGAGACGAGTCCGGCGCCGCCCGGGCGATGGCGCTGGTCCCCACCGAGCTCGTCACGGCCACCGTCGGCGGCGGTCGGGCGACCACCGGCGGGAAGCTCCTGCTCCTGGCCCCGGCAGCGGAGTGGACCGGGCTGCTCCCCGGTCAGGAGGTCTCCGCCGCCGGGCTGCTCATGCCCGCACAGCGTCCCGACCTCACGGTCGCCGTGCTGAAGGTCCGCGGCGCACCGCAGGACGTGACCGCGCCGCCGTGGTGGCAGACCGGGGCCGGGGCCCTGCGCGACGGCCTGCGCGACGCGGCGGTCGCTGCACTGCCCGAGGCACCGGCCGGGCTGCTGCCCGGGCTCGCGATCGGGGACACCCGCGCCCAGCTCGCCGAGACCGAGCAGGACTTCCGGACCGCGGGGCTCGCGCACCTCACGGCCGTCTCCGGCGCCAACGTCGCGATCGTGACCGGGGCGGTGCTGCTCCTGCTGCGCCTGTTCCGGATCGACCCGCGGATCGCGGCCGCGATGGCGATGGTCGCCCTGGTCGGGTTCGTCGTGCTGGCCCGGCCGTCGCCGTCGGTGCTGCGTGCGGCGGTGATGGGCGGGGTCGTGCTCATCGCGTTCGCCGCCGGCCGGGCGCGGTCCGCGGTGCCGGCGCTGGCGGTGGCCGTGCTCGGCCTGCTGCTGGCCGTCCCCGCCCTGGCCGTCGACGCGGGTTTCGTGCTGTCCGTCGTCGCCACCGGTGCGCTGGTGCTGCTCGGACCGGGGTGGACGGCGGCGCTGCGTCGGCGCGGGCTGCCGTCCGGGCCGGCCGAGGCACTGGTCGTCCCGGTCGCCGCGGCGCTGGCCACCGCGCCGGTGATCGCCGGGCTCAACGGGGGAGTCGGGCTGGTCACCGTGGTGGCGAACCTGCTCGCGGCGCCCGCGGTCGCCCCCGCGACGGTGCTGGGCGTGCTCGGTGCGGTGCTGTCCGCGGTGAGCCCGGCCGCAGCGTGGTGCTGCGCCTGGCTGGCGGGTCCGTTCGTGTGGTGGCTGGTCGTGGTCGGGGACCGGGCCGCCGCGGTGCCCGGTGCCACCGTGCCGTGGCCCGCGGGCACAGGCGGCGCGCTGCTGCTCACCGGGGTGCTCGTCGTGCTGCTGGCGATGGGCCGGGTGCCGCGCCTGCGGGCCCTGTTGCTGGCGCTGCTGGTCGGGCTCCTCGTCGTCCTCGTCCCGACCCGGTTCGCCCCGCCCGGCTGGCCGCCCACCGGGTGGCGGATGGTGGCCTGCGACGTGGGTCAGGGCGACGCGCTCGTCCTCGCCACCGGCACCCCGGGGCACGCCGTCCTGGTCGACACCGGGCCGACGGACGACGCCGTCGACACCTGCCTGGACCGGCTCGGGGTCCGGGTCCTGGAGCTCGTGGTGATCACCCACTTCCATGCCGACCACGACGGCGGCCTCGCCGGCGCACTGCGCGGTCGGGCCGCAGGCGGGATCGCCGTCGGGCCGGTGCGGGAACCGGCGTCGGGGCTGCGCGAGATCACCCGGCACACCGAGCGGGCCGGGGCTCCGGTGGTGGGGCTCGTGCGCGGGATGGAGCTGGGGTGGCCGGAGCTGCGCCTGCAGGTCCTCGGCCCGGTCCACCCGCCCCTGACGGTTGACGGCGGCGACGGGACCGCGGTGAACGACATCTCGCTGCTGCTGCGCGCCACCACCCCGGCCGCGACGATCCTGCTGACCGGCGACGCCGAACTGGTCGCCCAGGACGACCTGCTCCACTCCGGGGTCGACCTGCGGGCCGACGTCCTGAAGATGCCCCACCACGGGTCCCGCAAGGTGGTCCCGGACCTGATCACCGCCGTCGCGCCGCGTGCGGCGGTGATCAGCGTCGGCAACGGCAACAGCTACCGGCACCCCAACCCGGAGCTGGTGGACCGACTGGCCGGGCGGGCATCGTGGTCGCACGCACCGACCGGTCCGGTGACCTGGCCCTGACCGGCGACGACCCGGCCGGGCTGACGGTGGTCGCGCGTGGCGACCCCCGTCCGGCTCCCGGCCGGCGGGGCCGGTCAGCCCCGGTTCGCCAGCGCCTCGCGGACCGCGGAGGACGTCGACGGCACGGTCGCCGTCGGGCCGACCTCGCCGGAGACGGCGTCGAGGGTCTTGAGCCCGTCACCGGTGATCATCAGGACGGTCTCGGCGTCGGGGTCGAGCGCCCCGGCCTCGAGCAGCTTCTTGATGGTCGCGATGGTGACCCCGCCCGCGGTCTCGGCGAACACGCCCTCGGTGCGGGCCAGGAGCCGGATGCCGGCGACGACCTCCTCGTCGGACACGTGCCCGACCGAGCCGCCGGTGCGGCGCACCGAGTCGAGGACGTACGGACCGTCGGCCGGGTTGCCGATCGCCAGCGAGCGCGCGATGGTGTCCGGCTTCTGCGGCTGGATCACGTCGTGACCGGCCTCGAAGGCCCGCGCGACCGGCGAGCAGCCGGTGGCCTGGGCACCGAACACGGTGTACGGGGTGGGCTCGACCAGACCCAGGGTGCCGAACTCGGTGAACCCCTTGTCGATCTTGGTGAGCTGGGAGCCGGATGCGACCGGGACGACCACCTGCTGCGGGAGCCGCCAGCCGAGCTGCTCGGCGACCTCGTAGCCCAGGGTCTTCGAGCCCTCGGCGTAGTACGGGCGGACGTTGACGTTCACGAACGCCCAGTCCTCGTGCTCGGCGGCCAGCTCGGTGGCGAGCCGGTTGACGTCGTCGTAGTTGCCGTCGACGGCGAGCAGGGTGCCGCCGTAGACCGCGGTGGTGACGATCTTCGCCTGCTCCAGGGAGGACGGGACCAGCACGACCGAGTCCCAGCCGGCGCGGGCGGCCGCGGCGGCCACGGCGTTGGCGAGGTTGCCCGTGGAGGGGCAGCACAGCACCGAGAAGCCGAGCTCACGGGCAGCGGCGAGCGCGACGGCGACGACGCGGTCCTTGAACGAGTGCGTCGGGTTACCCGTGTCGTCCTTGATCCAGATCTTGCGGACGCCGAGCGCGCGGGCCAGGTTGTCGGCCTCGATCAGCCGGGTCAGGCCGGGCTCGGTGTTCGCGTGCTGCTCGACGGTCGAGGGGACCGGCAGCAGGTCCTTGTAGCGCCAGATCGACTTCGGGCCGGCCTCGATGGAGGCGCGGGTGACCGTCGGGAAGTCGTAGGCCACCTCGAGGGGGCCGAAACAGCGCGGACACGCGAACTCCGCGGCGAGCGGGGTCTCGTGGCGGCACTCGCGGCACGCGAGAGCGCGCGCGGAGCCCAGGTCGTAGGCAGAGGTGGTTTCGGGCGCAGCAGTGAGAGTCACGAGATCTCCTCATCTGTCCCGCCGGAGGTGGCGGGCCGGAATTGGCACCGTGTTCGTCGACGTCCTCGCCGCGCGGAAGGCGCAGGTCTGGGCGGATCGTCGTGCGACGCCGGTTGCCGGGGCTTCAACGGGCCGTTCCCTCTGCCCCTCTGGATGAGCCATATGCGGTTGTGGTGCTCCGGACGCCGAGCGCCGGAACCGACGACGACGGTACGCGAACGGGGCACCGCACCGCCAGGCGAGGTCGTCGTGCCGGGACGCGGCTCACCCGTTGTCAGGGGTGTGGGCCACCATGGGGGTGTGAGCAGCACGAGCGAACCGGGCCCGCTGCAGCTGGTCGTCGGGGACGAGGAGTTCCTGGCCGAGCGGGCGGTGTCCGACCTGGTCCGGCGCGCCCGGCAGCGCGATCCGGAGACCGAGCTGCGCCGCTTCCGCACCTCCGAGGTTGCCCCCGGCGAGCTCGCCGGGCACCTCAGCCCCTCGCTCTTCGCGGAGGGCAGGGTGATCGTGCTCACTCATGGCCAGGATGCGAACAAGGACATGACCGCAGCCCTCGCCGACTACGTGAAGGACCCGGCCGACGGGATCGTGCTGGTGGTCCAGCACGCCGGGGGGGCGAAGGGCAAGGCGGTCCTGGACCTGATGCGCAAGGCCGGGGCGCACACCGTCACCTGCAACCGCATCACCCGCGCCGACGAGCGGTCGGACTTCGTGCGCGACGAGGTGCGCCGCCACGGGGGCACGATCACCCCCGGTGCGCTCGCGGTACTGGTCGAGGCGGTCGGGTCGGACCTGCGGGAGCTGGCGGCCGCGGCCGGACAGCTCGTCGCGGACACCGGCGGCGCCGTGGACGAGGCCGGGGTGCGGCGCTATCACCGCGGCCGGGCCGAGTCCTCCGGCTTTGCGGTGGCCGACGCGGCGGTCGCGGGGGACCGGCGGGCGGCGATGGAGGCGCTGCGGTGGGCGCTGGTGCTCGGTGTCCCGCACGTCCTGATCGCCGACGCGCTCGCGGACTCGGTGCGCACCCTGGCCAAGGTCGGCTCGGCCGGGCGGGGCGACCCGAACCGGCTGGCCGGTGAGCTGGGCATGCCTCCGTGGAAGATCCGCAAGGCACAGCAGACGGTCAGGCAGTGGCGTCCGGAGCAGCTCGCCGACGCCATCGCGGCGACCGCCCGGGTGAACGCCGACGTCAAGGGCGTCGCCGCGGACGCGGGGTACGCGTTGGAGCGGGCGGTGCTGGCGGTCGTGTCCGCCCGCACCCCGCGCTGAGCCCCGCACCTCGCACCCTGCGCCCGCAGCGCATGGACGGGCCCCGGCCCGCGGCCGTGACCGGTCCGGGAAAGCGATCGGTCGAGGGACGTGTCCGGTGCGGGTACACGAGCGGTCCTGGAACACGAGAGGTCCGGGGACACGAGCGGTCGGGGGTCACGAAAGGTCCGGGAAACACGACGACGGCGCCGCCCCGATGGGGCGGCGCCGTCGTGGGGGAACCGGGGCGGCTCAGGCCTGGACGTCGTTGAGACGCTTGGCCAGGGCCGACTTGCGGTTCGCCGCCTGGTTCTTGTGGATGACGCCCTTGCCGGCCGCCTTGTCGAGGGCCTTGGCCGCCTTGCGCTGCAGCTCCACGACGTTGTCGGCGCCGGAGTCGGCGGCCTCGCGGAAGTGGCGGATCGCGGTCTTGACCGACGACTTCACCGACTTGTTGCGCTGCCGGCGCTTTTCGTTGGTCTTGACACGCTTGATCTGCGACTTGATGTTGGCCACGTCTGCCTCTGGTCTTCCTGCCTGCTGGTCGGCTGGTCTTGTGTACGTCCGGGTCCGCTCCGGCGGCACCGAACAGCATCACTGGAGAGAGGGTCCAGGCCGTTTCGGGCGAGCACGCCGAGCGCTCGACGCACAAGGTTACCAGTGGCGTCCTCGCCCCCTGTTCCGGGTCACCAGACGCGGTAGGGCAGGAACTTCCCGTTCAGCGTGATCACGGCCCGGTCGCCCTTCGGGTCGGCGACGCGCTGCAGGTCCAGCTCGAAGTCGATCGCGGACACGATGCCGTCGCCGAACTCCTCGCGGACCAGCTCGGAGATCGTCGTGCCGTACACCTGCACCATCTCCGAGAGGCGGTAGACCAGCGGGTCGGTGAGGTCCACCGCGGCCGCGCCGCGCTCCGGCGGGAGGGTGAGGGCGTCGACGACGTCGTCGTCCAGGTCCAGCAGGGAGCCTGCGGCCTCGGCCTGCTCGCGGGTCAGCGTCTGCTGCCCGAGCAGGGCCGAGGTGGACCACTCCAGCGAGCGGCCCAGTGCCTCGGCGATCTTGTCCCAGGTCAGGCCCAGCTTCTTCTTCCTGGCGAGCACGACACGCGCCGCGCTCAGCCGGTCGAGCGGGGGGACGGGGGTGACCGACACGGTGACTCCTCCGGGTTGGGGACTCGACTCCTGGCCGTTCGATCGTGCGCGATCGGCCGCGTCGGGGCAACGCGGGGACGCCCGGCGTGAACAGCGTGTGACGACCTGCGGTGCCACCACGGCGGCCGCCCGGCCCGACATGGGACGATGGGCCCCAGTGCCCCGAGCCCCGAGTGCCCTGAGCACCCGAAGTGCCCGAAGCCCCACGCATGAGCGAAAGCCGAGTACAGCCGAGTGACGACGTACGCCGACCGCACGTTCACCCCGCCGGAGCGCATCCGGAACTTCTGCATCATCGCCCACATCGACCACGGGAAGTCGACCCTGGCCGACCGGATGCTGCAGGTCACGGGGGTACTGAGCGATCGTGACGCCCGGGCCCAGTACCTGGACCGGATGGACATCGAGCGCGAGCGTGGCATCACGATCAAGGCGCAGAACGTCCGGCTGCCGTGGACCGCGAAGAACGCCGACGGCGTCGAGACCGAGCACGTGCTGCACCTGATCGACACCCCGGGCCACGTCGACTTCACCTACGAGGTGTCCCGGGCACTCGAGGCGTGCGAGGGCGCGATCCTGCTGGTCGACGCCGCGCAGGGGATCGAGGCGCAGACCCTGGCCAACCTGTACCTGGCCATGGAGAAGGACCTGCACATCATCCCGGTCCTCAACAAGATCGACCTGCCTGCCGCGGACCCGGAGCGCTACGCCGCGGAGATCGCGCACATCACCGGCTGCGAGCCGGAGGACGTGCTGCGGTGCAGCGCGAAGACCGGTGAGGGTGTGGAGGCGGTGCTCGACGCCGTCATCGCCCAGATCCCCGCCCCGGTCGGCGACGCCGACGCGCCCGCCCGGGCGATGATCTTCGACTCGGTCTACGACACCTACCGCGGCGTCATCACCTACATCCGCGTCGTGGACGGAAAGCTCTCGCCGCGCGAGAAGATCAAGATGATGTCCACCGGCGCCGAGCACGAGCTGCTCGAGATCGGCATCGTCTCCCCGGAGCCCAAGCCGTCCGACGGCCTCGGCGTCGGCGAGGTCGGCTACCTCATCACCGGGGTGAAGGACGTCCGCCAGTCCAAGGTCGGCGACACCGTCACCTCCAAGCGCAACGGGGCCACCGACCCGTTGACCGGCTACCGCGAGCCGCAGCCGATGGTCTACTCCGGGCTCTACCCGATCGACGGGTCGCAGTACCCCGACCTGCGCGAGGCGCTGGACAAGCTGCAGCTCAACGACGCCGCCCTCACCTACGAGCCGGAGACCTCGGCCGCGCTCGGCTTCGGCTTCCGCTGCGGCTTCCTCGGCCTGCTGCACCTGGAGATCACCCGCGAGCGCCTCGAGCGCGAGTTCGACCTCGACCTGATCTCCACCGCGCCCAACGTCGTCTACCAGGTCACCACCGACGACGGCGAGGAGATCGAGGTGACCAACCCCAGCGACTGGCCGGTGGGCAAGGTCGCCGAGGTCCGCGAGCCGATCACCAAGATCACCATCCTGGCGCCGTCGGAGTTCGTCGGCACCATCATGGAGCTGTGCCAGAGCCGGCGCGGCCAGCTCGGCGGGATGGACTACCTGTCCGAGACCCGCGTCGAGCTGCGCTACACGATGCCGCTCGGCGAGATCATCTTCGACTTCTTCGACAACCTGAAGTCGCGCACCCGCGGCTACGCCAGCCTCGACTACGAGGAGGCCGGCGAGCAGGTCGCCGACCTGGTCAAGGTCGACATCCTGCTGCAGGGCGAGGCCGTCGACGCGTTCTCCGCGATCGTGCACAAGGACTCGGCGTACTCCTACGGCACCTCGATGGCGACCAAGCTCCGCGAGCTCATCCCGCGCCAGCAGTTCGAGGTGCCGATCCAGGCCGCCGTCGGCGCCCGGATCATCGCCCGCGAGACGATCCGCGCGATCCGCAAGGACGTCCTCGCCAAGTGCTACGGCGGCGACATCTCCCGCAAGCGCAAGCTGCTGGAGAAGCAGAAGGAGGGCAAGAAGCGGATGAAGACGATCGGCCGCGTCGACGTCCCGCAGGAGGCCTTCGTCGCCGCGCTGTCCACCGGGGGCGGTACGGCCACCGAGAAGCCCAAGAAGTAGCCCCGGACGCGAAGCGGGCCCGACTCTCAGCGGGGAGTCGGGCCCGACGTGTACGTGGTGGGGGCGGGGAGCGCGGGGGCCGGTTACATGGCCAGGCCTGCCCGGGGGCCGGGGATCGGCCCGTCGCACGGCGCGGGCCGGGCGGCGGGGGCGCGGCGCGGCGACAGGATGCGCTGCACCCGCTGGCAGACGGACTCGACGACCGTCCGTCCCTCGGCAGACAGGTGCACCAGCACACGGCGCCGGTCGAGCGGGTCGGCCGACCGGTAGGCCAGCTTCTTCTCGACGAGGCGGTCCACGATCCGGGTGGCCGTGGGGGCGGGCAGCGACGTGTGTCCCGCGACCTCGCCCATGCTGCGGCCGGTGCCGCGGGCGAGCATCAACAGGACGCGCCAGCCGTCACGGCTGACGTCCGTCGAGGACGGGTTGGTGGACAGGGCTGTGGCCACGGCGTGGTCGACCCGGTCCAGGAACTCGACGACACCCGCGGCTCCAGGCGTCGGGGCAGCCATGGTGGCAGTCCCCGACGCCCGTCGACTGAAAGGCTCGGTCACGATGACGCACTGTACTTGCCGAACGGGCGAAATCCGACCCTGTCCTGGGCAAACGTCCCCCGAGCGCCGGGCGGTCGTCACGCAGCGATGACCGACAGGGCGACGACCAGGCATTTCGTAGACCGCTTGACGTGACCCAACGACATCACGAATGCATCACACCCGGATCTCGTAACGGATCAGCGGGTCAGGACGATCTTCCCCGCCGTCCGCCCCGCGGACATCGCCTCGAACGCCTCCTTCGCGGAGTCCATCGGCAGTTCGGTCCCGATCTCCGGCGCGATCCCGGCCGTCGCGACGAAGTTCATGAGATCCACGAGCTCCTGCCGCGTCCCCATGGTCGACCCGACCACCTCGAGCTGGAGGAAGAACAGCCGCTGGAGGTCCGCGGGCGGGTTCGGGCCCGAGGTGGAGCCGCAGATGACGATGCGGCCACCGGGGCGCAGTGCCCGCATGGAGTGCTTCCAGGTGGCCTCGCCGACCGACTCCATGACGGCGTCGACCTTGCCCGGCAGCTTCGCGCCGGACTCGAAGGCGGCGTGCGCGCCGAGCCGCTCGGCCAGCGCGCGCTTCTCCTCGTCGCGGCCGGTGACCCACACCTGGAGGCCCGCGGCGCGGCCCAGCTGGATCAGCGCCGTCGAGACGCCGCCGGAGGCACCCTGGACGAGCACGGTCTGGCCCGGCTGCAGGCCCGACTTGGTGAACAGCATCCGGTACGCGGTCAGCCAGGCGGTGCCGAGCACGGCGCCCTGGCCGGGGGTGAGGCTCTTCGGGGCGGGGACCGCGTTGCGCGCCGGGACGATCACCTTCTCGGCCATCGTGCCCTGGTGGCGCTCGGTCAGCAGGGTGCGCTGCGGGTCGAGGGTCTCGTCGCCGCGCCAGTCCGGGTCCCCGATGATCGGGTAGAGGACGACCTCGGTGCCGTCGTCGAGGGTACCGGCGCCGTCGCAGCCGAGGATCATCGGGAACTGGTCGGGCTTGATGCCGACCCCGCGCAGCGTCCACAGGTCGTGCATGTTGAGGCTGGCGGCGGAGACGGTGACGGAGACCCAGCCGTCGGGGACCTCCGGGTCGGGCCGCTCGCCCACGACGAGGGAGTCGAGGGGAGCGTCGGCGTTGGGCTCCTGCGCGTAGACAGCGAACATGGCCCCGAACCTAATGCCTGGGCGCGGGGACTACCGTGTGGAGTGTGCGCACGATCGTCGACGGCTGGGACGCGTTCGAGCTGTGGCTCACCGGCCTGCCGTTCGTGGTGCAGGTCGTGTTCGTGACGGTGGTGGTCCTGCCCGCGTGCGCGCTGGTCGCGATCGGGGCCGACCGTGCCACCCGGCGCTTCGACACGCCCCGCGGGCGCCGCGACGGCGGGGCCTGAGCACTCAGACCGGCTGGGCCGCCAGCGCGGTCAGGGCCTCCGAGCAGCCGGCGTCGACGCGCAGGTCGGCGAGCTCGTCGCCCCGGGTCGCCCCGCGGTTGACGATCACGACCGGTACCTCCGCCCGGTGGGCGGCCCGGACGAACCGCAGCCCCGACATGACGGTCAGCGAGGACCCGGCGACGAGCAGCGCACCGTCCTCGGGGGTCACCGTGGCCACCATCGCGTAGCACCGCGCCACCCGGTCCTTCGGCACGTTCTCCCCGAAGAACACGACGTGCGGCTTGAGGACCCCGCCGCAGGACGCGCACGGCGCGATCCGGAACCCGTCGGTGATCTCCACCGCGGCGTCGCCGTCCGGGGCGGTCTCGACCTGCGCGCTGTGCGCCTCGGTGAAACCGGGGTTCAGCGCGGTGAGCCGGGCCGCCAGCGCGTCGCGGGCGGTGATCTGCCGGCAGTCCAGGCAGACGACCTCGTCGATGCGCCCGTGCAGGTCGACGACGTCGCGGCTGCCGGCCACCGTGTGCAGGCCGTCGACGTTCTGCGTGACCAGCCCGTCGACGACGCCCGCGGCCCCCATCGCGGCCAGCGCGCGGTGCCCGGGGTTGGGGTCGGCGCGGCGCATCCGGGCCCAGCCGACGTGGCTGCGCGCCCAGTACCGCTGCTGCGCGGCCTCCCCGGAGACGAACTCGGAGTAGGTCATCGGGTTGCGCGGGCGCGAGCCCGGGCCGCGGTAGTCCGGGATGCCGGAGTCGGTGGACAGCCCGGCCCCGGTGAGGACGACCAGGCGTCGCCCGGCGAGCAGATCCAGCGCCGCACCCGGGTCGGTGGTGACGACGGGGGAGGGCATGCCCCCAGGGTAGGCGCGCCCGGCGGTTCCGCGCGCTCCGATGGCCCGCGTCACCGCTCCGCCCCGCCGCGCGTTCTCGGCCCCGCCGGGGCGCTGAACGTGCCCGCCGAGTGGTACGCGGTGAACCCGTCGGGGCCGCTCCCGGGTCCGTGGTGTGCCACTCGGCGTACCCCGGCGACCGGACTGGTTCGCGATCGCACACCGGGGACGCCGAACGGCCCCGCCCGGCGCGGTGTCCCGGATCCTGCGCCGGTGGACGTGCCGGGGTGGCCCCTGATCTTCCGCGGCTCGGCCGCCGTCGGCGCCGGTCTCGTGACGGCACGACGGCTGCAGGGGCCGGCGTTCGTCCGGGTGCTGCCCGACACCTGGGCCGCCGGGCACCTCGTCCCGCTCGGGCACGCCGACCGGTGCCGGGCGGTGTTCCGCTGGTCCGGCGGTCGCGGGGTGATCGCGGGATGGGCCGCGGCGGAGCTGTCCGGTGCTCCGTGCGCGCCGGCCGGGGCGGCGGTCGAGGTTGTGCTCCCGGTCCGGGCCCGGGCCCCGGCCGGGGTGCGCGTGCGCCGCGACCGGCTGCACCCCGGTGAGATCGGGTGGTGCGACGGGGTCCGGGTCACCACGCCCTTGCGCACCGCGTTCGACCTCGCCCGCGGGGAGGACGAGACCGACGCCGTCGTCGCGGTGGACGCGCTGGCGTTCCGGCACGGGTTCTCCCCGGACCGGCTGCTGCACTTCGTGGTCCGCTACCGGGGCCTGCGCGGGGTGTCCAGGGTCCCCGGCGTCCTGGGGCTCGCCGACCGGCGCGCCGCGTCCCCACCCGAGACCCGGTTGCGGTTGCTCCTGGTCCGGGCCGGGCTCCCGAGACCGCAGACCCAGCGCCCGGTGCTCGACGACGTCCGGCGCCGCGCGGTGTGGCTCGACCTCGCCTATCCCGCGGTCCGCGTCGGCATCGAGTACGAGTGTGCCGACCACACCGGCCCCGACCGGGTCCTGCGCGACGCCACGAGGGTGACCCGCCTCGTCGACGCCGGGTGGCGGATCTACCGCTACGCCCGGTTCGACCTGCGCGACGAGCCCGGGCGCATCGTCGCGGAGATCGGCCGGGCTCTGGACCACGCGCCGAGTGGCACGCCGTGAACTCGCCCCAGGGGGTCCGAGGTGCCTGATGTGCTACTCGCCGGACCGGACCGGACCGGACCGGCTAGCTAGGGCCAGGGCGTGGCGAGCGGGGCCGGGCGGGGCGAGCGAGGCCGGGCCAGGGCCGGGCCGCGCGAGCCGGGCCGGGGGGCAACGGGCTCAGCCCTGCGGCACCCAGGACGGCGTCCGCTTCTCACCGAAGGCCCGGATGCCCGCCTGTCCCTCCTCGGAGGCGAAGTAGGACGCCGACAACGTGTTCATCGCGGCGAAGTCGTCGCTCATCGCCGCCGGGCGCTCGCGCCGCAGCATCGCCTTCGTTCCGGCCAGGGCGCCGGGCGCACCGAGGCGCAGCATCCCGGTGTAGCGGACCACCTCGTCGTCGAGGGCCTCGGCCGGGACGGCGCTGTTGATCAGCCCGACGGCCACCGCGCGCCGCGCGTCGAAGGTCTCCCCGGTGAGGAAGAGCTCGTGCGCGGCGCGGGCGGACAGCCGGGGCAGGACGGTCACCGAGATGACCGCGGGCACCACCCCGATCCGGACCTCGGAGAACGCGAAGGTGACCGACTCGGCGGCGACGGCGATGTCGCACGCCGCCACGATCCCGACCCCGCCGGCGCGGGCCGGCCCCGACAGGCGGGCGACGACCGGCTTCGGTGAGTCCCACAGCGTGGTCAGGATCCGCGGCACCTCGGTGACACCCTGCTGCTCGGCGCCCGCGCCCCGCGACTCCCGCAGATCCATGCCCGCGCAGAACACCGTGCCGGTGTGGGTCAGCACGATCACCCGCACCGCGTCGTCGGCGATCGCCGCGTCGAGGTGCGCGATCAGCTCCCGGCGCAGCTGCGTCGAGAGCGCGTTGCGGTTGCGCGGGGA
The DNA here is from genome assembly GCF_001294645.1 of Pseudonocardia sp. HH130629-09. NCBI lineage: Bacteria > Bacillati > Actinomycetota > Actinomycetes > Pseudonocardiales > Pseudonocardiaceae > Pseudonocardia > Pseudonocardia sp. HH130629-09. Next base: position 3,687,259 of record NZ_CP011868.1, on the reverse strand, counting down.
GTCCAGGGTGATGGTCGCGACCCCGGCCTCGACGGCCAGGTGGACGAGCTCGGGGGAGTCGACGGTGTCTGCCACCCCCGCAGACTAGGACCTCAGGCCTTCGTCCAGGTGCTGGTGATCGACACCCCGGCCAGGGCGAACAGCTGCGACACCGGGCAGCGGCGCTCGGTCTCGCGGGCGAGCTGCGCGACCTGCTCCTCGGTGCCGTCGGTGGTGATGACGGCGTCGATCCGCAGGTTCTGGAAGGTGGTCTCGCCGTCACGGTGGGTGCCGGTGGTCATCGTCGTTGGGTTGAAGTCGGCGGCGAGGTCGAAGCGCACGTGCTCGATCGTGATGCCGAGCTCCTTCGCGACGATCGAGCTGGTGACCTGGTTGCACGACGACAGCGACGCGAGCGTGTAGGCGAGCGGGCTGGGGTGCTCGTCCTTGCCGCCGAAGGCGGGGTAGGCGTCGGTCTCGATGACGTAGTCGGCGCCGTCGACCGCGACGGTCTGCGCGACACCGGTGCCCTGACCGCTGACGGCGAAGGTGACGAGGGGCATGGGTGAGACTCCCAGGGGTGCGATACGTGTGCGGGGCGGCTGATCAGAGGCGCGGACAGAGCGCCCCGGCCGTCCGGGCGAGGTCGATGTGCAGCCTCCGCACGAGCGCGATCACGACGCCAGTGAACCGCACCGAACGGTTCTGCGCGACGTGATGGAGTCGACCGAACCGGCGACGCCCGTGGTCCGATGCGTGCGGTGGCGCCCGTCGCCGGGAGAGGGTTACGCTCGTAAACGGAGATTGCTCCGTTTCTGGGAGGACAGCTGTGAGGATCGGACTGCACATCGCGGACTTCACCTACCCGGCCGGCCCGGCCGGGCTGGCCGACGACCTGTCCCGGATCGCCGCGGCGGCCGAGGAACAGGGCTTCGCACGGGTGAGCGTCATGGACCACCTCTGGCAGATCCGGCCGGTCGGACCGGTCGAGACCGACATGCTCGAGGCCTACACCGTGCTCGGCTACCTGGCGACCCGCACCGAGAAGGTCGACCTGCTGGCCTGGGTGACCGCGGTGACCTACCGCGACCCTGGTCTGCTGGTGAAGGCCGTGACCACTCTGGACGTGCTGTCGAAGGGCCGCGCGATGCTGGGCATCGGCGCCGCCTGGAACGACGAGGAGGCCACCGGGCTCGGACTGTTCTTCCCGCCGACGGCCGAGCGGTTCGAGCGGCTGGAGGAGACGCTGCGCATCGCCCGGCAGATGTGGAGCGACGACGACGGCCCCTTCGAGGGCACCCACTACCGGCTCGGCGCCACGCTGAACACGCCGCAGCCGCTGCGCAGGCCGCACCCGCCGATCCTGATCGGCGGTGGTGGGGAGAGGAAGACGCTGCGCCTGGTCGCGCAGTACGCCGACGCGTGCAACCTGTTCGGCGGCCCCGAGCTGGAGCGCAAGCTGGACGTGCTGCGCACCCGCTGCGAGGAGGTGGGGCGCGACTACGACGAGATCGAGAAGACGGTCATGACGCGGCTCGACCCGGCCGATCCGAAGGCGGCGGTCGAGGAGCTGCGCGGCTATGCGGCACTCGGCGTGCAGCACGTGCACACCATGGTGCCGGACGTGGCGGCGATCGAGCCGTTGCGGGTGTTCGGGTCGGAGATCATCCCGGCGGCCGCCGAGCTCTGACCCGTTCGGTCAGCCGCCGGGTTGGCGGGGCATCGTCCGGAGGATCGCGACCTGCTGGTCCAGCTCGGCCGCGATCAGCTCGGCGTGCAGGGCGGCGGAGGCGCCGTCGTGTGCGGCGAGCGCACGGTGGCGGCGCACCAGGTCGTCGATCGAGTCCAGCAGCCGGTCCACGGTCGAGCGGCCGGCCTGGGGTGCCGGGGTCTCCACGGGTGGGGGAGCCTCGGGCAGGGGGTGAATCAACTCTGCGGTCATGCGACGTTCTCCGTTGAACGTGTCGGGGTCGGGGCGTGTCATGCGCAGTCGTTCCTGGTCTCTCGTACTCCGTTGTACCCGCTCCAACGCTCTTTTACTGTGCGTAGAACACTGGTGCGACGCAGGACACGGTGACCGGGTGCACCGGCGCGGTGATCGGTCGTGATCATCGCCTGTCAGGGGGCCGGTCGGCGCGGTCGGCGGGCGAACGGAGGGTGGTCGTCGCGCCGGTCATGGAAACGGCGGGTGACGAGCCCGTGACGGTTCGTTGCGACACCTGTACCCGAAAGGGTGACACAACCTAGCGTCCGGACCATGATCATTCGACCGGATGCGCGGTCCGGGCTGTGTGCCCTGATCGTCGGGGCGCTCGTCGCCGTACTGGCCGTCCTCGGCCTCGCCCTGCCCGCCGCGGCCGTCGCCGCACCCGCCCCGGCCGCGGCGGCCGCCGTCGCCGCTCCCGCCGCCCCGGCCGCCGTCGCCGCTCCCGCCGCCCCGGCCGCCGTGCCGGGGGAGGAGGAGTCCGGGCTGCCGGTGCGGGCGCTGTCGTCGCTGCCGTCGCAGGCCACCGACACCTACCGGCTGATCCGCTCCGGCGGGCCGTACCCGTACAGCCAGGACGGGACGACCTTCCAGAACCGGGAGGGGATCCTGCCCGCGAAGTCCTCGGGCTACTACAAGGAGTTCACCGTGACGACCCCCGGGTCGAGCACCCGCGGTGCCCGGCGGATCGTCACCGGATCGGGCGGGGAGTACTACTACACGGCCGACCACTACGCCTCGTTCGTCGTGGTAGACGTCTCGAGGTGAGCACCCTTCCCCGTGAGAGCGCCGGAACCGCGCCCGCCGTCGACGCGGCCCGGGGGCGGGCCGGTGGCACCGGTCTCGTCGCCGTCGTCGAGGGGGTCGCGGACCGCACCGCGGTCCTGTCCGCCCTCGGCCGGGCGCTGAGCTTCCCCGAGTACTACGGCCACAACCTCGACGCGCTGGCGGACTGCCTGGGCGACCTGTCCTGGCTGCCCCCCGGGCCGGTCGAGCTCGTCGTCGCCGACGGGCCGCTCGCCGCGGCCGACCCCGGCACCCACGCGGCCGTCCTGGAGATCCTCGCCGAGGCCGTCGAGACGACGGCGGGCACCGACCGGCCGTTGCGGGTCACCCTGGCGGGTCCGGCGACCTGAACGGCCACGCCCCGGAATCTCAGAGGTGCGGCACGACGTTGACCCCGGGGAACGGTCCGTGACGGGTGGCCGTGGACGGGGAGGAGACCTACCGTGGACGCCATGGGTCTCCGGCTGGTGAGGCGCAGGCACGTCGACCTGTGCCGCCTGCGGTGGGCGCCGTGAGGGGTCGTCCCCCTCCGCCCGCCGACCCAGGAGCGCCCCATGTCCCGTAGTCCGCACGCCCCGTCCGTCGTGATCGTCGGCGCCGGCCCCCGCGGGGCCGGCGTGCTCGAGCGGATGGTCGCGAGTGCCCCCGAGCTGCTGCCCGACGCCCTCGCGGGACCCGGCGTCAACGTCCACCTCGTCGACCCGTTCCCGGCCGGGGCGGGCCGCATCTGGCGGCACGCGCAGTTTCCGCTGCTCGCGATGAACTCGATGGCCGCTGACGTCACGATGTGGACCGACGACTCGGTCGTCTGCGACGGCCCGGTGGCGCCCGGCCCGTCGTTCTGGGACTGGGCACGGGACCTGCGCGAGCACGGTGACCCGGTTGCCGGGCTTGGTCCGGAGCTCACCGACGAGCTGGCGCAGGTCACGGCGTCGACGTTCCCGTCGCGGCGGCTGCAGAGCCACTACCTCGCCGCGGTGCTGCGCGAGGTCGTCGAGCGGGCGCCGGCCGGGATGCGGGTGCACGTGCACCGCAGCACCGCCGAGGCCCTCGACGAGGCCGACGGCCGGCAGGTCGTGACCCTCGCCGACGGCACCGTCCTGCGCGGCGACGCCGTCGTCCTGGCCTCCGGGCACCTCGACGCCACCCCCACCGACGACGAGATCGCGCTCGCCGCCCGCGCCGCCGAGCTCGGCCTGCGCTACCTGCCACCCGAGCAGACCTCGGACTCCGACCTCTCGGTCATCGCCCCGGGCGAGACCGTGCTGGCCCGCGGGCTGGGGCTGGCGTTCGTCGACCTCGTGGTGCTGTTGTTCGAGGGCCGCGGCGGGCGCTTCGTGGCGGACCCGGACGACACCGACCCGGACCGGCTGCGCTACGAGCCGTGCGGGCGGGAGCCGGTGCTGGTCGGCGGGTCCCCGCGCGGCGCGACCTACCACTCCAAGACCCACTACCAGCTGCGGGGCGGGCGTCCGCCGCTGCCGCGGTTCCTCACGCCCGAGGTGGTCGACGCCCTGATCGCCTCCGGTGGCCCGGTCGACGTCGGCACCCAGGTGTGGCCGCTGATGGCGAAGGAGATCGGCTGGGGCTGGTACCACGAGCTGTTCGTCGGCCACCCCGACCGTGTCCGCGCCGGGTGGGACGAGTTCGCCGAGCGCTTCGCGGCCGTCGCGCACGGCTCGCCCGAGGAGACGGCGCTGATTGCCGAGCTGGTGCCGGACCCGCTCGACCGCCTCGACCTCACCGCGCTGGACCGGCCGCTCGACGGCGTGCACGCCCCGGACCTGGAGACGCTGCAACCGCTGGTGCGCGAGCGCATCTCCGAGGACCTGCGCCAGCACGTGGACGAGCGGCACACCCCGCACCTGGGCGCGTTCGTCGCGATGCTGTCGGTCTACACCGAGACCACCCGCCTCGCCGGGGCCGGGGTGCTCTCACCGCGCTCGCGGGCGCGGGAGCTGCCGTGGTGGCAGTCGTTCTTCAACTCCGTCGCCTCCGGCCCGCCGGGGTTCCGGGTCCGCCAGATGCTCGCGCTCTCCCGTGCCGGGTACCTGCGGTTCCTCGGGGCGGGGATGACCGTCGACGTCGACGCCGACGGGTTCCACGCCACGAGCACCACCCTCGCCGGTGCGGAGCCGGTCACCTCCCGGGTGCTGGTCGACGCCCGGCTGCCCGACCCGAGCGTCTCGCGCACCGTGGACGGGCTGCTGGGCGGGCTGCTCGCCCGTGGTGAGGCCGTCGAAGAGGTGCTGTACGACGACGACGGCGCCCCGCTGCGCAACACCGGACTGCTGTCGGTCCGCCCGGCCGACGGCGCACTGCACACCGCGGACGGCGGGGTGCACGAGCGACGGTTCGCGGTCGGGCCGCACACCACGGTCAAGGTCGCGGGGGCGTTCACCCGGCCCGGGATGAACGCGCAGAGCCTGCGCTACAACGACGCCGTCGCCCGGGCCGTGCTGGGGGCCCTGCCCGGCGCCGCGGCCCGCGCCGTCCCGGCGGCCTGAGCCGTCCCGCCCGGGGTGTGCCCCCGGGCGGGACCCGGACTCAGACCGTCAGACCGGAGAACAGCAGGACCGCCAGTCCGAGGCCGACGGCCAGGTTGACCCCGGTCGCCGCGGCGAACACCCCGATCGGGCGCCACCCGGCCTCCCGCAGCGGTGCCACCCGGAACTCCAGGCCGATCGAGACGAAGGCCAGGATCAGGAACGTCGTCCGGAAGGCGTTGACGTCGCTGATCAGCGGCTTCGCGACGTCGGAGCCGGCGGTCGCGACGAACACGGTCGCGATCACCGAGGCGGCGAGGAACCCGAGCACGAACTTGGGGAAGCGCTCCCAGAACTCGCGCAGGCCCGGCCGGCCCGCCGAGCCGCTGCGCTCGACCTTCAGCGTGAAGTAGGCCGTCAGCGCCACCGCGACGACGCCCAGCAGCGCGTTCTGGGTGGTCTTCACGATGGTCGCGATCTGCAGCGCCTCCTCGCCGACGATCGCCCCGGCCGCGCTGACCGCGGCGGTGGTGTCGATGTTGCCGCCGATCCACGCACCGGCGGCGGCGGGCGACAGACCCAGCGCCCCGACGGCGGCGGGCAGCAGGAAGATCGACGGCAGCGCGAAGAGGATCACCAGGCTGGCCGTGTAGGCGAGCTGCTCCTTGCGGGCCTGCACCGCGCCGGCGGCCGCGATCGCCGCGCTGACGCCGCAGATGGACACCGCGGACGCCAGCAGGGCGCGGAGCTTGTCGTCGACCCCGGCCCGCCCGGCGAGCCACCAGGTGAAGCCGAAGACCACGGTGATCAGGACGACCGCCTGCACCACGGCCGGTCCGGCGGCGCGGACGATGATCGAGAAGTCGATCGAGGCGCCGAGCAGGACCAGACCGGTCTTGATGAAGAACTCGGTGCGGAAGCCGCCCGAGAGCCGTTCGCGCAGCCCGGTCAGGGTGAGCACGACGTTGCCGAGCAGCCCGAGCGCGATCGCGTAGACCGGGTACTCGATCGCGTCGGCGATCCCGGACAGCGCGGTGCCCTCGGCGGCGTCCGGGACGGTCTGTTCGAGGAAGCGGACGAGTCCGCCGAGGACGAGGACGACCGCGACTCCGCCGAGCCCCCACAGGAGGGTGGAGCGGGTCGACGCCTGCGTCCCGGAGTCGGGCCCGGTCTCCGGCTGGGTCTGCGGCGTGGTCGGCGGTGTGGTCCCTGGTTCGGCCGGTCGGCCGGCGTGCTGGTCGGTCACGGGACCAGCCACCCCGGCCAGAGCCCGGACAGGATCAGGACGAGCAGGAGGAGGCCGACGACCGTCGCGGCCCAGTCCTCGTTCAGGGCGAGGCGCCGCTGTGCGGGGACGTCCCCGGGCTCGTGTTCGGTGCCGGCGCGAGTGCCGGGCGGGGTGTCGGACGGGGTGCTCACGGGTGGCCCCCGGAGGTGGTGCGGGACATGGAGTTCCTCCACGACGAGTGGCTGCGGGTACACGGCGGCGCGTGGCCCGGCGGGCCACGCGCCTCAGAACCGCGGACAGAACTCGTCGTAGGCGTGCGGCCGCCGGGACGGCCAGAACTCCTCCCGGTCTCGCGCGAGGTGCGTGAGGACCGCGGGGTGCGTCGCGCAGCGACGGGACACCGGGGCGGTCATGGCCCGATCGTGCGCCGTCGGGACGAAGCGGACAAGGTGTCGCCCACGGGACGGACGGGGTGTCCGGACACCGCATCCGCCCGGCCCGTGGGGAGGTCAGCCGGTGGAGACCGGCTGCTCCTGGTCGACCGGCGTCGCCGCGTCCTCGGTCCGGCTGCGGCGCAGCCGGGTGACCGCCGCACCGATCGCCAGCGCCCACAGCACGAGGATGACGGCGTAGACGGCCGCGGTCACCGCACCGCTCGCGTCGGCGGCCCGCAGCAGCGTCCGGGCGTTGGTGAGGATGATGACGCCGCCGACCGCCGAGCCCAGGACCGGCGTCGGGATTCGGGTGACGAGCCAGGCCGCCAGCGGCGCGGCCAGCACCCCACCGATCAGCAGCCCGCCGATGGTGGAGGGGGCGAGCACCTCGTGGCCGAGCCCGACGAGGAACCCGGCGCTCGCGGCGAGCGCCACCAGGAACTCCGAGGCGCTGACCGAACCGACGACGGTGCGCGGTGCGGTCCGTCCGGCGCCGAGCAGGGCCGGGGTGGAGACCGGGCCCCACCCGCCGCCGCCGGACGCGTCGACGAATCCGGCGACCAGGCCGAGCGGGGACAGGAACCGGGCGCCGTGCGGGGAGGTGCGGGCGGTGGCGACCTTCGGCGGCCGCACACTGAAGCGCAGCAGGACGTAGACGCCGAGGGCGAGCAGGATCCCCGACATGAACGGGGCGGCGTTCTCGGTGGACAGGGCCGACAGCAGCGTCGCTCCCAGGAACGCGCCGATCGCACCCGGCACGCCCAGCTTGAGCACGAGCTTCCAGTCGACGTTGCCGAAGCGCCAGTGCGAGGCGCCGGAGGCGAGCGTGGTGCCGACCTCGGCCAGGTGCACCGAGGCGCTCGCGGTGGCTGGGTTGATCCCGGCGAAGACCAGCAGCGAGGTCGAGGTGATGCCGTAGGCCATGCCGAGCGCGCCGTCGACCAGCTGGGCCGCGAGGCCGACGAGGGCGAAGACGATGAGTGTGGGCACGGACGATCCTTCCCGGACTGCCGGTGGACGCGGTCCCGGGCCCCGGCCCGTCCCGGTGGGGGACGCGGGTGGCGGGGCGGCCGCGGTCACGGTGACCGGTGGTGTGGTGGGGTGGCGCTCGGCGCCGTGGGACGGGTCAGCGAGCGCGACAGAACTCGTCGAACGCGTCGAGCCGGCGCGACGGCCAGAACCGCTCGAGGTGCGCGACGAGGTGCCAGGACACCGCCGGATCCGCCTGCGAGCGGCCGGGTGACAGGACCCGGTCGGCGGGCGTGGCGGTGGTGGTCACCGATCCATGGTGGAACGCGAGCGGGGTGTCGACAAGCCGACGTCCGCAGACCGGGACCGCGGTGAAGGTGCCCGGACAACTGCTGTGACCAGCTGATGTCCGGGCGGAGGCGTGGACGAATCGCTGTCGTGGGCCACGGCTGTGACCCGACACACCGGGGCCGGTCCGGACACCGTGCCCCGTCGCGCCCACCCGGTGATCGCCGGCAGCGAGGGGATCGGTGCCGGTTCGGGCACCGATCCCCTCCCCCGTCGCGATCACCGCCGGGTCGCGACGCCACTGCCACCCTCGGCCGCGGTCGTCGTCGCGGAGCCGGGTACGACGCGGCCCCCGCACCCGGAGCGGATGCGGGGGCCGTGGACGGCGCGGAGTGTTCAGCCGGCGGCCGGCACCGCCGCGAGCGGGTCGCCCACCAGCCCGGCGGCGAGCGTGTTGCCCGTCGGCGGGTCGATCAGCAGGAACCCGCCGGTGGTGCGGACGCGGGCGTAGGCGTCGACCGGCAGCGGGTCGGCGACGCGCAGCGACACCCGTCCGATGTCGTTGATCTCCAGCTTCTCCGGGGCGGGGGCGTAGGACACCGTCTCGGTGTCCAGCCGCGACCCCAGCGTCCCCACGATCACCTGGGTGGTGCGGGTGCCGTGCTTGAGCAGCAGCCGCGCGCCGGGCAGCAGCGGCTTCTCGGCCAGCCAGCACAGCGTCGCGTCGATCTCGGAGGTGACCTCCGGGACGTCGGACGCGGCCGCGATCAGGGCGCCGCGGGGGGCGTCGATGTCGTCGGCGAGCAGCACCGTCACGCTGAGCCCGGCCCCGGCGGCCGCCAGCGGGCCGTCGGAGGTCCGGACCTCGGAGACGGTGGTGCGGTGCCCCTCGGGCAGGACGACGACCTCGTCGCCCGGACGGACGGTGCCCGAGGCGACCTGGCCCGCGTAGCCGCGGTAGTCGTGGAGCTCGTCCGTGCGGGGCCGGATCACGTACTGGACCGGCATCCGGAACGGGGCCGTGGTGTCCGGGCCCTCGACCGGGACCGACTCCAGGTGCTCCAGCAGCGTCGGCCCGGTGTACCAGGGGGTGTGCCCGCTGCGGGACGCCACGTTGTCCCCGACCAGCGCGGACAGCGGGATGACCTGCACCGTGGCGTCGTCGAAGCCGAGCGAGCGGGTGAGCTCGGTGAACTCGCGCTCGATGTCGGCGATCTTGGCCTCGTCGTACTCGATGAGGTCGATCTTGTTGATCGCCAGGACCAGACGCGGGACGCGCAGCAGCGACAGCACCGCGGCGTGCCGGCGGGTCTGGGAGACCACGCCGTTGCGGGCGTCGACCAGCAGCACCGCCAGCTCCGCGGTGGAGGCTCCGGTGACGGTGTTGCGGGTGTACTGCACGTGGCCCGGGGTGTCGGCGAGCACGAACTCCCGCGTCGGCGTGCCGAAGTAGCGGTAGGCGACGTCGATGGTGATGCCCTGCTCGCGCTCGGCGCGCAGGCCGTCGACGAGCAGCGACAGGTCCGGGGTGGACATCCCCTTGTCGACCGAGGCGCGCTCGACGGCCTCGATCTGGTCGGCCAGCACCGACTTCGTGTCGTAGAGCAGGCGCCCGACCAGAGTGGACTTGCCGTCGTCGACGGAGCCCGCCGTGGCGAAGCGCAGCAGGTCGCGCGGGGTGGCGGTGTCCACCATCAGAAGTAGCCCTCCTTCTTCCGGTCCTCCATCGCGGCCTCGGACAGCCGGTCGTCGGCCCGGGTCGCGCCACGCTCGGTGAGCCGCGACGCGGTGACCTCGGCGATGACCTCGTCGAGGGTGATGGCGGTGGACTCGACGGCTCCGGTGCACGAGCCGTCGCCCACCGTGCGGTAGCGGATCGACCTGCGCTCCAGCTTCTCGCCGTCGCGCGCTCCGCCCCAGGGACCCTCGGCGAGCCACATGCCGTCGCGCCGGAACACCTCGCGCTCGTGCGCGTAGTAGATCGACGGCAGCTCGATGCCCTCGCGCCGGATGTAGCGCCAGACGTCGAGCTCGGTCCAGTTCGAGATCGGGAACACGCGGACGTGCTCACCGGGGGCGTGCCGTCCGTTGTAGAGGTTCCACAGCTCCGGGCGCTGCTTGCGCGGGTCCCAGCGGCCGAACGCGTCGCGCAGGCTCATGATCCGCTCCTTGGCCCTGGCGCGCTCCTCGTCGCGCCGGCCACCGCCGAACACGGCGTCGAAGCGGTGCTCGGCGATCGCGTCGAGCAGCGGCTGGGTCTGCAGCGGGTTGCGGGTGCCGTCGGCGCGCTCGACGAGCCGGCCGTCGGCGAGGTAGTCCTCGACACGGGCGACGTCCAGGCGCAGCCCGTACTGCGCGGCGACCCGGTCCCGGAACTCGATGACCTCGGGGTAGTTGTGCCCGGTGTCGACGTGCAGCAGACCGAACGGCACCTTGGCCGGCGCGAACGCCTTGATCGCCAGGTGCACCAGCAGCGTCGAGTCCTTGCCACCGGAGAACAGGATCACCGGGCGGTCGAACTCGCCGGCGACCTCGCGGAACACGTGGATCGCCTCGGACTCCAGGGCGTCGAGCGCGTCGAGGGCCGGGGTCGTGACGGCGGGGGTCACGGCGGTCTCCTCCAGGGCGGTCATGCGTGCAGCCCGCACTCGGTCTTGGCGCGACCGGCCCAGCGACCGGAGCGTGGGTCCTCGCCGGGCTGCGGCTTCGCCGTGCAGGGGGCGCAGCCGATGCTCGGGTAGCCGGCGTCGACCAGCGGGTTCACCAGGATCCCGTGCTCGGCGATGTAGGCGTCCATGTCCTCGTCGGACCAGGCGGCGATCGGGTTGACCTTCACCAGGCCGAACTTCTCGTCGTAGGTGACCAGCGGGGTGTTCGCCCGGGTCGGGGCCTCCACACGGCGGACGCCGGTGACCCAGGCGTCGTAGCCGGACAGGGTCCGCTCCAGCGGGACGACCTTGCGCAGCGCACAGCAGCGGTCCGGCTCGCGGGCGAACAGGTCCTTGCCGTACTCGGCGTCCTGCTCGGCGACCGACTGGTCCGCCTGCGCGTTCACGATGCGCAGCTGCGGGTAGACGGCGTCGACCGCGTCGCGGGTGCCGATGGTCTCCGCGAAGTGGTAACCGGTCTCCAGGAACAGCACGTCGACGTCCGGCTTCGCCCGCTGGGCGAGGTCGACCAGGACGGCGTCCTGCATGTTGGAGGCGACGATCAGCCGGTCGCCGAAGGTCTCCGCGGCCCAGGCGAGCACCTGCTCGGCGGTCGCGTCGGAACCGAGGTCGGCGGCACCGCGCTCGGCGGTGACCCGCAGGTCGGTCTCCATGGCAACACTCATGATTCCGCTCCCGAGGTCTCGGGGACGCCGATCCCCACGAAGGTCACGACGAAGGTGCGCAGGCAACCGGCGCACCACCAGGCGGCACCGGGGACCTTGTCCGACCGTTCGGCCGGACGCAGGTCCTCCTCGCCGCAGTACGGGCAGTAGAACGTCGCGGCGCGCTCGCTCATTTCAGGTCCGCCTCGTCGGCCCGCAGGACCCACTGGGCGAAGCGCTCGTCGCCGTCGCGCTGCTCGGCGAAGCGGCGCACGATCCGCTCGACGTAGTCACCCAGCTCGGCGCTGGTGACCTTGAGCCCGCGCAGCTTGCGGCCGAACCCGGAGTCCAGCCCGAGCCCGCCGCCCAGGTGCACCTGGAAGCCCTCGACCTGGTTGCCGTCGGCGTCGGTGACGATCTGGCCCTTGAGCCCGATGTCGGCGACCTGGGTGCGGGCGCAGGCGTTCGGGCAGCCGTTGAGGTGCAGCGTGATCGGCACGTCGGGGACGACGTCGGCGAGACGCTTCTCCAGGTCCTCGACCAGCCGGATCGCCCGCTCCTTGGTCTCGACGATCGCGAGCTTGCAGAACTCGATGCCGGTGCAGGCCATCGTCGAACGACGCCAGGTCGACGGCCGGGCCGGCAGCCCGAGCTTGTTCAGGTCCTCGACCAGCCCGTCGAGCTTGTCGTCGGCCACGTCCAGCACGACGATCTTCTGGTACGGGGTGAACCGGATGCGGTCCGACCCGGCGCGCTCGGCGGCGTCGGCGACGGCGAGCAGCGTCGTGCCCGACACCCGGCCCGAGGGCGGGGCGGCGCCGACGTAGTTGCGGCCGTCCTTCTGCTTGTGGACGCCGACGTGGTCGATCGGGCGCTCGGGGACCGCCGGGGCGGGACCGTCGACCAGCTTCCGGCCCAGGTACTCGTCCTCCAGGACCTGGCGGAACTTCTCCGGGCCCCAGTCGGCGATGAGGAACTTGATGCGAGCGCGGTGGCGCAGGCGACGGTAGCCGTAGTCGCGGAAGACCTGGATGACGCCGTGCCACACGTCGGGCACCTCGTCCAGCGGGACCCAGGCGCCGAGGCGCTCCGCGATCCGCGGGTTGGTCGACAGGCCACCGCCGACCCACAGGTCGAAGCCGGGGCCGTGCTCGGGGTGCTCCACGCCGACGAAGGAGATGTCGTTGATCTCGTGCGCGACGTCCTGCTGCCAGGAGATCGCGGACTTGAACTTGCGCGGCAGGTTCGACAGCTCGCGGTCGCCGATGAAGCGGCGCACGATCTCGTCGATGGCCGGGGTCGGGTCCACCACCTCGTCGGCGGAGACGCCGGCGACGGGGGAGCCCATGACCACGCGCGGGCAGTCGCCGCAGGCCTCGGTGGTCTGCATGCCCAGCGGCTCGATCAGGTTCCAGATCGCCGGGACGTCCTCGACGCGGATCCAGTGGTACTGGATGTTCTCCCGGTCGGTGACGTCGGCGGTGTCGCGGCCGTAGCGCTGCGAGACCTCACCGAGCGCGCGCAGCTGCTCGACCGAGACCGAGCCGCCGTCGAGGCGCACGCGCATCATGAAGTAGGAGTCGTCGAGCTCCTCGGGCTCCAGCGCCGCGGTGCGGCCGCCGTCGATCCCGGGCCTGCGCTGGGTGTAGAGCCCCATCCAGCGGAACCGGCCGCGCAGGTCGGCGGGGTCGATCGAGTCGAAGCCGCGCTTGGCGTAGACGTTCTCGATCCGCGCGCGCACGTTGAGCGGGTTGTCGTCGCGCTTGTTGCGCTCGTTGGGGTTCAGCGGTTCGCGGTGGCCGAGCTTCCACTGCCCCTGGCCCTTCGGGCGGCGGGGTGCGGTCTTCGAGGGCGCCATGTGGTGGGTGCTCCGATGTGGGTTCGGGCGCACTCCGGCCCGGGACGGGGCGCGGAGCGGCCCGGGCGGTTCAGAAGGGGCCGTCGGGTCAGTGCCGACGACAGAGCGCGCTACGGGTCCGGTTCAGGTCCACGTGGCGACGCGCCACGAGGCGGAGACGGAGTGCGGGCACGGATACAGGGTGCCACGGTGTCCGGACTCGCCACAAAGTGATGTTCGCATCCTGGGAGAGGTGGGTGGATAGGTCCGGACGTTCGTCGCCGGGACGGCCGTTCCGGCCGGAAACGCCACGCTGCGGGTGCCGGTTCGGCCATTCTCCGCCCATGACGACGCCCGACGCCACCCCCTGCCAGCACGACCCGACCCCGTCGACGGACGTGGTGCGTCTTCGGCCGCAACCGGTGCGCGGCGCGGTCGGGGTCGTGGTCTCGGCAGTGGCGATGCTCGCCGCGATCGCCTTCCTGCGGGCGGCGGCCACCGGCTGGTCGGCGATGGACGACGGCCGCCCCGGCAACATCGTCGTGACCCGGCTGATCGGCCTGGTGCTCGGCCCGATCGCGCTGGTGACGGCGGTCGTCTTCTTCGGCACGGCCGCGCGGATCCGGCTCGCCCGCCGCGTCGTCGTCGGCCCGGACGTCGTCGAGCTGGTCGCCCCCGTCGAGCCGGACCGTCCGGTGCGGCTGCCCCGCGGCGTCCTCCGCCGGGTCACCGTGCACACCGCGATGCGGTCCACGCCCCGGCTGCTCCCGGTCCCGGCGTTCCTGCGCCTGGAGCTGTCGGTGCCGTCGGTCGGCGACGCCGTGTACGAGCCGCTGGAGACCGATCCGGGGATCGTGGAGTACCCGCTCGACGGGTTCGACGTCCCGGCGGTGGCCCGCGCCCTCGGCGTCCCGGTCGAGGTCCGGGTGCCGACCCGTCCGACCCGGTAGTGGCACACTCGCCGGACGTGACCTCCGTGCCGCCGGCCTTCGGGCTCTACGTCCACGTGCCGTTCTGCGCGACCCGCTGCGGCTACTGCGACTTCAACACCTACACCGCCTCCGAGCTGGCCGGTGACGCCGCGTCCCCGGACGGCTGGCTCGCCGCCGCCCGCACCGAGATCGCGCTCGCCGCCCGGACGGTGGGGGACCGCACCGTGGAGACGGTGTTCGTCGGCGGCGGCACCCCGTCGCTGATCGGCGCCGACCGGCTCGTCGCGATGCTCGACTGCGTCCGCGAGCACCTCCCGCTCGCCGAGGACGCCGAGGTCACCACCGAGTCCAACCCCGAGTCGGTCTCTCCGGAGTTCTTCGACCGGCTGCGGGCCGGCGGGTTCACCCGCATCTCGCTGGGCATGCAGTCCGCCGCCCCGCACGTGCTCGCCGTGCTCGACCGCACGCACACCCCCGGGCGCGCCGTCGCCGCCGCCCGGGAGGCCCGTGCCGCCGGGTTCGCCCACGTCAACCTGGACCTGATCTACGCCACCCCCGGCGAGACCGACGACGACCTGCGCGCCTCCGCCGACGCCGTCCTCGACGCCGGTGTCGACCACGTCTCGGCCTACGCGCTCATCGTCGAGGACGGGACCGCGCTGGCCCGCCGGGTCCGCCGCGGCGAGCTGCCCGCCCCCGACGACGACGTCGCCGCCACCCGCTACGAGCTGCTCGACGCCCGGCTGCGCGACGCCGGACTCGCCTGGTACGAGGTCTCGAACTGGTCGCTGCCCGGGGCCGAGTGCCGGCACAACCTGGGCTACTGGCGCGACGGCGACTGGTGGGGGATCGGCCCCGGTGCCCACTCCCACCTGGCCGGGACGCGCTGGTGGAACGTCAAGCACCCGGCGCGCTGGGCCGGCGCGCTCGCCGCGGGGGAGACGCCCGAGGGCGGACGCGAGGAGCTCACCGCCGACGAGCGGCACACCGAGCGGGTCATGCTGCGGCTGCGCCTGGCCGAGGGCATGGCCCTGACCCTGCTGCACGACGGCGGTCGCGCGCCCGCCGCCCGCGCCGTCGCCGAGGGGCTGCTGGACCCGGTGGCGCACGCGGCGGGCCGCGCCGTGCTGACCGACCGCGGACGGCTGCTGGCCGACCGGGTCGTCACCGACCTGCTGATCGCCGACGAGGAACCCGCCGCGACCGATCCCGCCACCGCGGGGGTGCTCGGCACCGCAGGCCCGGCGGGGGTCCGGTGAGCCCGCGCCGCCGGGCGCTGCTGGTCGTCGTCGCGCTGCTGGTCGCGGTGGGTGTGGTGGCCGCGGTCGTCGTCGCCCTGCCCGACACGTCCCGCGGCGCGCGCGGGCCCGTCGCCCAGGACCGGCCGGGGCCGGTCCTGCTCGTCCCCGGCTACGGCGGCGACCGCACCGGGCTGGAGGTCCTCGCCGGGGCCCTGCGCGCCCAGGGCCGCGACGCCCGCGTCCTGGCCCTCGACGGCGACGGCACCGGCGACCTCGACCGGCAGGTGGACGTGCTGGACCGCGCGGTCACCGTCGCCACCGATTCCGGGGCGCCGTCGGTCGACGTCGTCGGCTACTCCGCGGGCGGCGTCGTCGCCGGGCTGTGGGCGGTCCGCGACGACGGCCCGGCCCGGGCTCGGCGGATCGTGTCGATCGGCTCCCCGCTGGCCGGGACGACCGTCGCCGGGTCCGCCGCCGCGCTCGCCCCGGAGGCGTGCCCGCAGGCCTGCCGCCAGCTCGTCCCGGGCTCGGCGCTGCTGGGGGAGCTCGCCGGTGCCGGGACGGCGGTGCCGTGGCTGTCGGTGTGGACCGACCGCGACCGGGTCGTCACCCCGCCCACCTCGGCCCGCCTCGACGGCGCGGTCAACGTGGAGCTGCAGCAGCTGTGCCCGGGCTCGACCGTCGGCCACGGCGCCCTGCCCGCCGACGACGCCGTGATCGGTCTGGTCGTCCGGGCGCTGTCCACCGCACCGATCGGGGCGGCCCCGGCCGACTGCGGCACCCTGCGCTCCGCGGGCTGAAGCGGGCGGGCTGAGACGGGCGGGCTGCTGCGGGCGGGCGCTCAGCTCGCGATGTCCTTGGTCGCCAGGTTCGCCCACGCCGCCCCGACGGCGACGGCCACCCAGCCGGCCTGCACCCACGCCCCGGTGCGGGCGGCGTCGTAGAGGACCGGGTCGCGGTAGAGGTCGATCCAGGCCAGCCAGTGTGCCGTCGGCAGGAAGTCGACGAACGCGGCCGAGGCGTCGAGGGCCTGCAGCGACGCGCTGGTCACGACGACCGCGAGCACCGCCAGCGCCGCCGCCAGCGGCGAGTCGGTCAGGGTGGAGAAGAAGATCCCCAGCGCGCCCAGGGTGAGCATGCACAGCGCCAGGTAGGCCACGGTCAGCCCGGTCCGGGTCGCCAGGTCCGCCGGCTCGATCACCGTCCCGGACAGCGACGCGACCGAGCCGGGCCCGGCGTCGACCGGGGGCAGGGTCAGGCCCCCGGTGGCGGTGGTGGTGCCGGTGCCGAACACCGCGATCCCCACGACGTACGACGTCAGCACCACCAGGGTCACCGCGGTGACCACGAAGAACGCCACCGACACCAGTTTCGCCACGAGCAGCCGCAGCCGTCCGACCGGCCGGATCAGCAGGTAGCGCAGCGTCCCCGCGGCGGCCTCCCCGGCGATGGTGTCCCCGGCGACCACCGCCACGGTGATCGGCAGCAGGATCGGCAGCACCAGCGCCAGCGCGAACGCCGGGAAGATCTGCCCGTTCGTCGCGACCGCGGACAGGAACGCCGGTCCCTGCCCCGGCGGCGGGAGGATCCCGGTGGCCGAGACGACCACCGCGACCAGCGCCGGCAGCGCGCACAGCAGCAGCCAGCACAGCCACACCCGGGTGCGGCGCAGCAGCAGCGCGAGCTCGACGAGGATCACCGCGCCACCTCCCGCCCGGCCGTCGCCACCCGGTCCGAGCCGTCACCGGTGCGTTCCAGCACCACCTGTTCCAGGGTGCGGCGCTCGGGTTCCAGCGACGCCACCGGCACCCCCGCCCGCACCAGGTGCGCGTTGAGGTCGGCGGGGTCGACGGCCCGCACCACGAGCCGGTCGCCGTCGGCGGACTCCAGCGCCCGGCCGAGCACCCGCGCCGCGGCCGCCGGGGCCGGGGTGCGGACCACGACCCGGCCGGTCGGTGCGCGCAGCTCGTCGAGGTCCTGGACGAGCACCAGCTGCCCGGCGTCCATCACCCCGACCCGGGTGCACAGCGTCTCCACCTCGGCGAGCAGGTGGCTGGACAGCACCACGGTCGTGCCCCGGTCGTTCAGCGCGGTCAGCAGGGCACGCATCTCCCCGATGCCGCGCGGGTCCAGGCCGTTGGTCGGCTCGTCGAGCAGCAGCAGCTCCGGGGCACGCAGCAGCGCCGAGGCGATGCCCAGGCGCTGGCGCATCCCCAGCGAGTACGCCCGCACCGGGCGGCGGTCGACCCCGCCCAGGCCGACCTGGTCCAACGCGTCCTGCACCCGCCGTCGCCGGTCGGCGGGCCGGTGCAGCGGGCCGCCCACCGAGCCCGCCGCGTCGAGCAGGGTCAGGTTCGCCCGCCCGGACAGCCCCGGCCAGGCGGCGGGGGACTCGACCAGCGCCCCGACCCGCGGCAGCACCGTGGCCGCGGCCCGCGGCATCGGCGAGCCCAGCACCTCGATCGACCCCGAGGTGGCGTGCACCAGTCCGAGCAGCATCCGCACCAGCGTCGTCTTGCCCGAGCCGTTCGGGCCCAGCAGCCCGAACCGCGACCCGGCGGTCACCGCCAGGTCGACGCCGTCGACGGCGGTGACCCGGCCGAACCGCTTGGTCAGGGCGTGCGTCGCCACCACCGGGTCGTTCACCGGCCCGCACCCATCAGCTCGACGGCGGCGGACTCCAGCACACCGGGCCGCACCGTCCCGGCCAGCAGCACCCCGCGCCGTCGCCGACGGGCGACGACCAGGCTGAGCAGCGGCGTCGCCACCCGGGCGGCCGAGCCGCCGGGCAGGCCCGGCACGTCCACCCCGCCCGCGGCGGCCGAGCCGCGCACGATCCCGTCGACGACCTCCGGCCCGGCCGGGACCAGCACGAACCGGCCGACCCCCGTCCCGTAGACACCGACCCCGGGCAGCAGCTCGGCGGCCGGGACGTCCCCGGACACCGGCAGCTCCACCCGGTCCCGGCCGGCGAGCCGGTCCGGCGGCGGGACCGCGCCGACCCCGCGCAGCGACCCGGTGAGGTCGTCCGGGCGGGCCCGCACCCGCTCCGCCGACGACGGCGGCGCCGGGACGAGGCCGGAGCCGGCCGGCGGGACGGTCTCCACCGCCTCGAACGCCGTCTCCAGGAGCGGGCCCGCGCCGTCCCGCGCGGCGATCTCGACCGCGACCGGGAGGGCGCCGTCGCCGACGGGGACCGACCACACGTCGATCCGGCCGGCCAGGCTGTCCGGGTCGGCCGGGGTCACCCGCAGCCCGGCCGCGGCCAGCCCGGCCACCCGGCGCGGCGGCAGCGCCGTCACCGGGTCGTCCGGGGTGGCGCCGAGCAGCCGGCGGGCCAGGTCGGCCGGGGCGAGGTCCGAGGCCCGCGGGAACCGCACCGGGGCGAGTGGCTCGACCGTGGTGAGCCGGTTCGCGCCGTAGTCCCAGACCTGCTCGACCTGCCCGTCGCGGTAGGTGTCGATCTCGCCGACCGGGGTCAGCTCGTCGACCCGCCAGCGGCCGGCGTCGGCGACCTGGACGCGGATCCGGGTGGTCGTGGACAGCAGCCGGGCCGCGGACCCGATCGGCGCGACGGTGGGCAGCCCGAGCCGGCCGGTCGCCGTCGCCAGCCCGGAGTGGGGGACGACACCCGCCAGGATCCGGGCCCGCAGCGCGACCGGGTCCGGCGTCCCGGCGATGCCGTCGACGGGGAGCCAGCGGTCGGTCGTACCGGCCGCGACCAGGGCGAGGGCGCCGGCGCCGACGATCAGGGAACGCCGGCCGAAGCGGCGTGCGGACATCACCCCACCCACCGTGCCACGCCGTGTGCCCCGGCCGCGCGACCGCGGCGGAGCTTAGGATGGACGGGGCACACCGGGGGAGGTGCGATGAGATGAACGCCGACGAACGGCGCTTCGCCGTACTGCGGGCCATCGTGGCCGACTACGTGTCGACGCAGGAGCCCGTGGGCTCCAAAGCCATCGTCGACCGGCACAACCTCGGGGTGTCGAGCGCGACGGTCCGCAACGACATGGCCGTCCTCGAGGAGGACGGGCTGATCGCCCAGCCGCACACCAGCGCCGGCCGGATCCCGACCGACAAGGGCTACCGTCAGTTCGTCGACCGGATCTCGCAGTTCAAGCCGCTGTCGTCGGCGGAGAAGCGGGCCGTGCAGACGTTCCTGGACGGTGCGGTCGACCTGGACGACGTGCTGCGCCGCTCGGTGCGGCTGCTCGCGCAGCTGACCCGGCAGGTCGCCGTCGTCCAGTACCCGACGCTGACCCGATCCACGGTCCGCCACCTGGAGGTCGTGCAGCTGACCCCGGCCCGGCTGATGCTGGTGCTGATCACCGACTCCGGGCGCGTCGACCAGCGCGTCGTGGACCTGGGGGACGTGCTCGCCGACGACGACGTCGCCCGGCTGCGCGAGATGCTGGGCAACGCCCTCAACGGTCGCAAGCTCGCCGAGGCCTCCGCGGCCGTCGCCGAGCTGCCCGACACCGCGCCGGAGGACCTGCGCACCCCGCTGCTGCACCTCGCGACGGTGCTCATCGAGACCCTCGTCGAGCACCCCGAGGAGCGGATGGTGCTGGGCGGCACGGCGAACCTGACCCGCAGCCACGCCGACTTCCCCGGCTCGCTGCGCCAGGTCCTGGAGGCGCTGGAGGAGCAGGTCGTGGTCATGCGGCTGCTCGCGGCGTCGCAGGAGTCCGGGCTGGTCACCGTCCGGATCGGCGAGGAGAACGAGGCCGAGGACCTGCGCACCGCGTCCGTGGTCACCGTGGGGTACGGCTCGGGGACCCCATTGGGCGGGATGGGCGTCGTCGGGCCCACCCGGATGGACTACCCGGGCACGATCTCGGCGGTGCATGCGGTCGCCCGGTACGTGGGTGAGATCCTGACCGGTCGGTAGGCCCTTTCATCGTCGTTGTAGGTACTTCTCAGAGGAAAAGAGCCAGGTGGCACGCGACTACTACGGGATCCTGGGCGTCGAGCGCGGCGCCGACGCCTCGGAGATCAAGCGGGCGTACCGCAAGCTCGCCCGTGAGCTGCACCCGGACGTCAACCCCGATCCCGGCGCCCAGGAGCGGTTCCGGGAGGTGAGCGCCGCCTACGAGGTGCTGACCGACCCGGAGAAGCGCCGGGTCGTCGACCTCGGTGGCGACCCCCTCGACGCACGCGGCGGGGGTGGCGGCGGCGGTGACCCGTTCGCCGGGTTCGGCGGCTTCAGCGACATCATGGACGCGTTCTTCGGCGGCACCGCGGCCGGTGGACGCGGGCGTGGCCCGCGCAGCCGGGTCCAGCCCGGGGCCGACGCGCTGATCCGGATGGAGCTGACGCTGGAGGAGTGCGCCGCCGGTGTGCAGCGCGACCTCGCGGTCGACACCGCGGTCCTGTGCACCCGGTGCCAGGGCTCGGGCTGCGCCGAGGGCACCCACCCCACCGCCTGCGACACCTGTGGCGGGTCCGGCGAGATCCAGAGCGTGCAGCGCTCGTTCCTCGGTCAGGTCGTCACCGCACGGCCCTGCCCGACCTGCCGCGGGTTCGGCGAGGTCATCCCCGACCCGTGCCGCCAGTGCGCGGGAGACGGCCGGGTCCGGTCCCGGCGCACCGTCTCGGTCAAGATCCCGGCCGGTGTCGCCGAGGGCATGCGGGTGCGCCTGTCCGGGCAGGGTGAGGTCGGCTCCGGTGGCGGTCCCGCCGGTGACCTCTACGTCGAGGTGGAGGAGGCGCCGCACGAGCTGTTCACCCGCGACGGCGCCGACCTGCACTGCACGCTCCCGCTGCCGATGACCGCGGCCGCGCTCGGCACCACGCTGCCGCTGCCGCTGCTCGACGGCACGATCGCCGAGATCGACGTCGAGCCGGGCACCCAGCACGGCACGGTCCGCACGCTGCGCGGCAAGGGCATGCCCCGACTGCGCTCCACCGGGCGCATCGACGGCCACGGCGACCTCCTCGTGCACGTGGAAGTGGTGGTGCCGACCCGGCTGGACAAGGAGCAGACCGACCTGCTGCGCAAGCTCGCCGAGCTGCGCGGCGAGGCACAGCCGGACCTGATCGGTGGCTCGCGCAACGGTCACGGCCTGTTCTCCAAGCTGCGCGACAGCTGGACCGGACGCTGACCCGGTGACGACGGCGCCGCTGTTCCTGGTCGACGACGTCGCGTCCCTCCCGGGCCCGGGCTCCGACACGGTTCTCGACGGCCCGGAGGGGCGGCACGCCGCGACCGTGCGACGGCTGCGCCCCGGCGAGGCGCTGGTGCTCTCCGACGGCCGGGGCGGGCTCGCCCGCGCCGAGGTCGTCGACGTCGCCGGGCGGGACGCGCTGACCGTGCGGCTGCACGAGGTGACCCGGGTGCCCCCACCCGCGGTCCGCGTCGTCGTCGCGCAGGCGCTGGTCAAGGGCGACCGCGGCGAGCTCGCCGTGGAGACCGCGACCGAGGCCGGTGCCGACGGTTTCGTCCCCTGGAAGGCGGCGCGCTGCGTCACCCGCTGGGACGACGGCCCGCGCGGGGCGAAGGCCCTCGAACGCTGGCGGTCCACCGTGCGGGAGGCGGCCAAGCAGGCCCGGCGGCCGTGGCAGCCCGGGGTCGCCGACCCGGTGACCACCGCGCAGCTCGCCGCCCGGGTCGGTGCCGCCGACACCGCGCTGGTGCTGCACGAGTCCGCGGGCGACGACCTCGCCTCGGTCGCGCTGCCCCCCGCGGGGGAGGTGCTGCTCGCCGTCGGACCGGAGGGCGGCGTCGACGACGCCGAGCTCGACCACCTCGCCGACGCCGGCGCAGTCCCGGTCCGGATGGGGCCTGAGGTGCTGCGGGCCTCCACCGCGGCCTGCGTCGCGCTCGGCGCGCTCGCCGTGCGCACCGGCCGCTGGGCCCGCTGACCCCGCCGGGGCCGTCTCTTTCCGGCGATTCCGTCGTCGTGGGCCGGGTTCGGATGCCATCATCCGCCGCGTGAGTGACCATGCTCCCCGGATCGGACGTCGCGCGCTGCTGGCCGGCCTCGCCGCCTCCCCGCTGCTCGGCGCCTGCGGCAACGACGCCCCCGCGGCCCCGCGCCGACCCCCGCGTGACGAGGCCGTACCGCGGACCGAGCGGATGGCCTACGGCGGCCAGCCCCAGCAGTTCGGCGAGCTGACCTTCCCGGCCACCCGGGACCTGCCCCGTGGCACCGTGCTCGTCGTGCACGGCGGGTTCTGGCGGGCCGGTACCGACCTCACGGTCATGCGGCCGGTGGTCGACGCGCTGGTCGCGGCGAACTTCGCGGTCTGGAACATCGAGTACCGCACGGTGAACGCCGGCGGCGGCTGGCCCTCCACCTTCGACGACGTCGCGATGGCCGCCGACCACCTCGCCACCCTGCGCTCCACCCGGCTCGACCTGCGCCGGCTCGTCGTGCTCGGGCACTCGGCGGGCGGGCACCTCGCGGGCTGGCTCGCGATGCGCGCGAAGCTCGCCCCCGGTGACCCGGGCGCCGCGCCCGCGGTGCGCCCGGCCGGGGTGGTCTCGCTGGCCGGGGTGCTCGACCTGGCCGGCGGGATGCTGCTCGGCGACGGCGCCGTCGCCGACCTCGTCGCGGCGACCCCGGCCGACGACCCGGCCCGGTTCCGCGCGACCAGCCCGCTGGAGGCCGTTCCGCTCGGGGTGCCGTCGGTGTGCGTGCACGGCACCGCCGACGAGGTCGTCCCGCTCTCCCAGAGCGAGGACTTCGTCGCCGCCGCGACGGCCGCCGGGGACCGCTCGGAGATCGTGCGGGTCGAGGGTGCGAACCACCTGCAGCTCATCGACGTGCGCCATCCGGGCTGGGCGGCGGCGCTGGCGGCGGTGGAACGCCTGAGCGCGCCCGCCTGACCCGCTGCCGAATCCGCGGGTGCCGTCCGCGGTCCGACCGGTACGATCGGCCCAGTCCGGCGATCCGACGTACGAGGCAGGCGAACACACTCTTGACCGGCACCGAACCCGGCCCCACCCCTCGGACCGACGAGCGGTCCGACGCAGCACCGGGCGGGACCGTCCGGTCGAGGATGGCCGTGCCGGACACCGCCCTCCTCGCCCTGCTCGGCTCGCGCGACGAGAGCCTGCGCGCCGCCGAGGAGGAGCTGACCGCCGACGTCCACGTCCGCGGCAACGAGCTGACCCTGTCCGGGGACCCCGGCGACGTCGCCTTCGCCGAGCGGGTCTTCACCGAGCTGATCACCCTGGCCGAGCGCGGCCAGCTGGTCGGCGCGGACACCGTGCGCCGCACGGTGCAGATGCTCTCGGCGGAGAACACCGCCGACGAGCGGCTGGGCGAGTCCCCGGCCGAGGTGCTGAGCCTGGACATCCTGTCCCGGCGCGGGAAGACCATCCGGCCCAAGACGCTGAACCAGAAGCGCTATGTCGACGCCATCGACGCGTTCACGATCGTCTTCGGCATCGGCCCGGCCGGGACCGGCAAGACCTACCTGGCGATGGCCAAGGCCGTGCAGGCGTTGCAGGCGAAGCAGGTCAACCGGATCATCCTGACCCGGCCCGCGGTCGAGGCGGGGGAGCGGCTGGGCTACCTGCCCGGCACGCTGTTCGAGAAGATCGACCCGTACCTGCGCCCGCTCTACGACGCGCTGCACGACATGATCGACCCGGAGTCGATCCCGAAGCTGATGGCCGCCGGGACGATCGAGGTCGCGCCGCTGGCGTACATGCGGGGAAGGACGCTCAACGACGCGTTCATCATCCTCGACGAGGCGCAGAACACCACGCCCGAGCAGATGAAGATGTTCCTCACCCGGCTCGGCTTCGGCTCGCGGATCGTGGTGACCGGTGACATCACCCAGGTCGACCTGCCGGGCAATGCCCGGTCCGGGCTGGCGGTCGTGCAGGACATCCTCGACGGCGTCGACGACGTGCACTTCTCCCGGCTCGAGAGCGCCGACGTGGTCCGGCACCGCCTGGTGTCCGACATCGTCGACGCCTACGCCCGGTTCGACGCCGTCGAGCACCGCGCGGCCGCCGTCGGCAACGGCGCACCCCGCAACGGCCCCGCGCGGCGTCCCGACCGGCGGCGGTGACCGGGGACGGTGGCCAGGGGCGGGTGGCGCCCGGGACCGTCGGTGCGGCCGTCTAGGCTGCCCCGTACATCCGTATCGGCGAGCAGGGGCAGGGCAGCGGCGACGTGAGCATCGAGGTCGTCAACGAGTCCGGGGTCGCGGTCGACGAGGCGCAGATCGTGTCGGTCGCCCGGTACGCGCTGGACGCGATGAAGGTGAGCCCGTCCGCCGAGCTGGCGATCACCGCCGTGGGGCTGGACGCGATGGAGGAGCTGCACGTCCGCTGGATGGACGAGCCCGGCCCCACCGACGTCATGGCCTTCCCGATGGACGCCCTCGCCGAGGACACCCGGCGGCCCGACGCACCGGACATGGGCCCCGCCCTGCTCGGTGACGTCGTGCTGTGCCCGGCCTTCGCCCGGGACCAGGCGCGCAAGGCCGGGCACACCCTGGCCGACGAGCTGCACCTGTTGACCGTGCACGGCATCCTGCACCTGCTCGGCTACGACCACCTCGAGCCCGAGGACGAGCGCGAGATGTTCGCGCTGCAGAACCGGCTGCTCGTCCGCTGGCGGGAGGACCGGGCCCGCGAGCGCGCCCGGGACGCCCAGAAGCGCAGCGACGACCGGCTGCTCGGCGCCGCCGGGTTCGAGGACGACCCCGGCCGGTGACCGGCCACCCCCGACCGTTTTCTCCTGAGGAGCAGAAGTGACCACCGTCTGGCTGATCGTCGCGACGGCCCTGCTGGTGTTGCTCGCGGGGGTGTTCGCCGCCGCCGACTCGGCTCTGATGTCGATCTCGCGGGCCCGGGTCGACGCCGTCGTGCGGGCCGGCCGGGCCGGCGCGCGGGCACTGTCCGCCGTCGTCGCGGACCGACCGCGGCACGTCAACCTGCTGATGCTGCTGCGGGTCACCTGCGAGACGGTCGCGACCATCCTGCTGGCCGTCGCGCTCGCACCGCTGTTCTCCGCCACCTGGATCGGCCTGGTGCTCACCGGCGTGATCATGGTGCTGGCGAGCTACGTGCTGATCGGCGTCGGCCCGCGCACCCTGGGCCGCCAGCACCCGTACCGGATCGGGCTGCTGCTCGCGGCCCCGATCCGCGCCCTCGGGGTGGTGCTCTCGCCGCTGGCGAAGCTGCTCATCCTGCTCGGCAACGCGATCACCCCGGGCCCCGGCTTCCGCGACGGCCCGTTCTCCACCGAGGTCGAGCTGCGCGAGCTCGTCGACATGGCCAGCAACCGCGGCGTCGTCGACGAGGGCGAGCGCAAGATGATCCACTCGGTGTTCGAGCTGGGGGAGACCCCGGTCCGCGACATCATGGTGCCGCGGCCGGACCTGATCTGGACCGAGCGCGACACCCCGGTGGAGAAGGTGCTGCGGCTGGCGCTCAAGAGCGGCTACTCGCGCATCCCGGTGCTCGGCGAGGGCATCGACGACGTCATCGGCATCGCCTACCTCAAGGACCTGGTGCGGGCCCGCGAGGAGGCCCGGCGCGGCGAGCGCGAGGTCGCCCTGCTCGACATCCTGCGCCCCGCGGCCTTCGTGCCGGACTCCAAGCGCAGCGACGACCTCATGCGCGAGATGCAGCGCACCCGCAACCACATGGCCGTCGTCGTCGACGAGTACGGCGGCACCGCCGGGGTGGTGACGATCGAGGACATCCTGGAGGAGATCGTCGGCGAGATCACCGACGAGTACGACTCCGAGGAGGTGCCCGAGGTCGCCGAGGTCTCCGACGGCGCCTTCCGGGTCGCGGCCCGGCTGCCCGTCGAGGACCTCGAGGAGCTGTTCGCCGGGCGGTTCCGCGGTACCCCGCGCGAGGACGAGCTGCACGAGGCGCTGGAGAACGCCGACGTCGACACCGTCGGCGGGCTGCTCGCCCAGCGCCTCGGCAAGGTGCCGCTGCCCGGGGCCACCGCGGAGCTGGACGGCCTGCTGCGACTGCAGGGCGAGGGCGGCAAGGACGCCCGCGGTCGGGTCCGCATCACCTCGGTGCTGGTCAGCCCGCTGGAGCCGGCCGAGACCGAGGACACCGGCCACGACGGGCCGCGCCAGGGCGCCTCGGAGTCCGACGTGCCGGACCACGTCGCGGGGGACCCCACCGAGCACGCCGGCGCCGACCGGCACTGATCGGCACTGAACGGCACTGACCTGGCCGTCCCCGGGCACGGGGAACGACCGACGGACGTGACCGTCCTGCCGCGGGCGGGACGCGAGGAGGACCTGATGGCTGCCCGCACGACCATCCCCGCGGAGCGTGCCCGGTGACCGGGCTGCCCGCGACACCGCGCTACGACCTCGTCGTCGTCGGGGGCGGGATCGTCGGCCTGGCCACCGCGTACGCCGCCACCCGCAACGGGCTGAGCGTCGCCGTCGTCGAGCGCGAGCAGCGCCTGGCGAACCACCAGACCGGCAACAACTCCAACGTCGTGCACTCCGGGCTCTACTACGCGCCCGGCGGCTACAAGGCCCGCCTGGCCGTCGCCGGCTGCGCCGAGACCATCGCGTTCTGCCGCGAGCACGACCTGCCGTACCAGGTGTGCGGCAAGCTCGTCGTCGCGACCGAGCCCGAGGAGCTGCCCCGGCTCGACGAGCTGGCCCGCCGCGGCGACGCCAACGGCGTGGAGAACCACCGCCTCGACGAGCACGGCATCCGCACCTACGAGCCCGACGTCCGCGGCCTCGCCGCGCTCTGGGTGCCCTCGACCGGCATCACCGACTACCGGCTGGTCGCGGAGAAGCTGGGCGAGCTGGTGGAGAAGAACGGCGGTGAGGTCCACCTCGGCCGCACCGTCACCGGGTTCGCCCGCCGCCCGTCCGACGTCGTCGTGCGCACCACCCGCGGTGACCTGCTCGGCACCCGCGCCGTGGTCTGCGGCGGACTGCGCTGCGACGAGCTCGCCCGCCTCGCCGGTGCCGACCCCGGTGTGCGGATCATCCCGTTCCGCGGCGAGTACTCCGGCTTCTCCGAGCGGGCCGCCTCGCTGGTCCGCGGCCTGATCTACCCGGTGCCCGACCCGGCGTTCCCGTTCCTCGGGGTGCACGCCACCCGCGGGATCGACGGCACGGTCCACGCCGGCCCGAACGCCGTGCTCGCGCTGGCCCGCGAGGGCTACGACTGGCGCACGGTCAAGCCGAAGGAACTGCTGGGGACGCTGACCTACCCGGGCATGGTGACGGTGGCGCGCACGCACTGGCGCTACGGCATCGGCGAGGTCCGCCGCTCGCTGTCGACGCGCGCGATGGTCCGCCAGATCCAGCGGATGCTGCCCGAGGTCACCGCCTCCGACCTGCACCCGGCCGGCGCCGGGGTGCGGGCCCAGGCCGTGAAGGCCGACGGCACCCTGGTCGACGACTTCCTGTTCCTCGACCAGGCCGGTCCGGACGGCGCGGGCCGTCCCGGCTCGATCCTGCACGTGCTGAACGCACCGTCCCCGGCGGCGACGGCGGCGCTGCCGATCGGCCGCGAGATCCTCGACCGGCTCGGTGCGGCATGACCGGCGCACAGCCCGAGGGCTTCCGGTCCGGGTTCGCCTGCTTCGTCGGCAGGCCCAACGCCGGCAAGTCGACCCTGACCAACGCGCTGGTCGGGGAGAAGATCGCGATCACCTCCTCGCGCCCGCAGACCACCCGGCACGCGATCCGCGGGATCGTGCACCGACCGGACGCCCAGATCGTCCTGGTCGACACCCCTGGGCTGCACCGCCCCCGGACCCTGCTCGGGTCGCGGCTCAACGACCTGGTGCGCGAGACGTGGTCCGAGGTCGACGTCGTCGGGTTCTGCGTGCCCGCGAACGAGAAGGTCGGCAAGGGCGACCGGTTCATCGCCGAGGAGCTGAGCCGGATCGCCGCGCACACCCCGGTGGTCGCCGTCGTCACCAAGACCGACACCGCCCGCCCCGAGCAGGTCGCCGAGCGGCTCACCGAGGTGGCGGCGCTGATGGACTTCGCCGAGGTCGTGCCGACCTCGGCGCGGTCGGGCTTCCAGGTCTCGCTGCTGTCGGACCTGCTGGTCGGGCTGCTGCCGGAGGGCCCGCAGCTCTACCCGGACGGCGACCTCACCGACGAGCCGACCGACGTGCTCGTGGCCGAACTCGTGCGGGAGGCGGCACTGGAGGGCGTGCGCGACGAGCTGCCGCACTCGATCGCCGTCGTCGTCGAGGAGACGATCGAGAAGAAGGACCTGCTGGAGATCTACGCGATCATCTACGTCGAGCGGTCCAGCCAGAAGGGAATCGTGATCGGCAAGGGCGGTGCCCGGCTCAAGCAGGTCGGCAGCGACGCCCGTCGCCAGATCGAGAAGCTGCTGGGCACCCGGGTGCACCTGGACCTGCACGTGAAGATCGCCGAGGACTGGCAGCGGGACCCGAAGCAGCTGCGCAAGCTGGGGTTCTGAGGAGAACCTAGACTGGGTGGATGGCCCAGCTCTACCGCGACACCGGGATCGTGCTCCGGGTGCAGAAGCTGGGCGAGGCGGACCGGATCATCACGATGCTGACCCGTCAGCACGGCAAGATCCGGGTGGTCGCCAAGGGCGTGCGCCGCACCCGGTCGCGGTGGGGCGCCCGGCTGGAGCCGTTCAACCACGTCGACGTCCAGTGCTACACCGGGCGCACGCTCGACGTGGTCACCCAGGCCCAGACCGTCGACGCGTTCGCGCCGGCGATCGTCGCGGACTGGTCGGCCTACTCCTGCGGCTGCGCGATCCTGGAGACCGCGGACCGGCTGGTGTCCGAGGAGGGCGAGCCGAGCCTGCGGGTCTACCTGCTGCTGCTCGGTGCCACCCGGGCGCTGGCCGACGGCGCCCGCGAACCGGCCCTGGTGCTCGACGCGTTCCTGCTGCGGGCCATGAGCCATGCGGGGTGGGCACCGTCGCTGTCGGACTGTGCGCGCTGTGCGACGCCCGGCCCGCACCGGTCGTTCACCGTCGCCGGGGGCGGCATGGTGTGCTCGCGCTGCCGCCCGCCGGGCTCGGTCACCCCGGCCCCCGAGACGGTGGCCCTGCTCATGGCGCTGCTGCACGGCGACTGGGACACCGCCGACGCCTCGGGCACCCCGCCCCGGCGGGAGGCCAGCGGCCTGGTCGCGGCGCACCTGCAGTGGCACCTGGAGCGCCAGCTGCGCTCGCTGCCCCTGGTCGACCGCCGCGCCCGGGTCCGGCCCGCCGCCGTCGTCGCGCCGGGTGCGCCGGGGACCGCCCCGGAACCGCCGGACGGCGGTGCGGCGACACCTCCGGAGTCGCTGTCCGACTAGTGCGATCGGCCCGGTGTCCCGATCGGGCTGCCGTGAGCGGCCCGTATGCTTCGTCGAGCGGTTGACGTTCCCGGTGCGCCGCCCGCCGCGGTGCCGCCGGTCGCGGCGCACGGCGCTTCCGCCGACTCCACCGGGTGAACGTCGCTCAGGACAGGCAACCGGTTGCGCGGTCTCGTTATCCTCCTGTGATCGAGGGGACCCCAGCCCCGTCGGAGAGGCAGTCGTGAACCGACCCCACACACCGCCGCCGGACGACGACCACACCGCTCGCACCCATCGTCTCCCGGCCGCCACGCAGCGGATCCCGGTGCCGCCCACCCAGCAGCTCCCGGCCAGCACCGAGGTCATGCCGGAGTCCCCGCAGGACGGGCCGACCCGCGCGATGCGTCAGATCCGGGCCCGCACCGAGGACG
This sequence comes from Pseudonocardia sp. HH130629-09, assembly GCF_001294645.1. NCBI lineage: Bacteria > Bacillati > Actinomycetota > Actinomycetes > Pseudonocardiales > Pseudonocardiaceae > Pseudonocardia > Pseudonocardia sp. HH130629-09. The sequence goes on along the minus strand of NZ_CP011868.1, from coordinate 3,657,104 downwards.
GCGCCTGGCCGGCCATTCCGATGCTGCCGGTGATCCGGCCCGACGAGTCCGAACCGCTGTCGGAGGTCGACCGGGTCCACGGGCACCGCGGGATGCGCCGGCTGCGCGAGACCATCGAGCGGCTGGAGGACCCGGCCGTGCCGGCCTGGCCCCAGCCCGACCAGCGCGACTGAGCCCGACCACCGCGGCCGAGCTCGGCCATCGGCCCCGACGTAGGGTCGGTGACGTGCCGTTCCAGCCTCCCGCACCGCATCCGTCCGGTGCCCGGCCCCCGGCGATCCCGCCGGAGCTGGTGCCGGGCCACGTCGCCCTCGTCATGGACGGCAACGGCCGCTGGGCCAACGCCCGTGGTCTGCCCCGCACGGAGGGGCACAAGCGGGGCGAGGCGTCGCTGATGGACGTCGCCCGCGGCTGCATCGACCTCGGTGTGCGCTGGCTGTCGGCGTACGCGTTCTCCACCGAGAACTGGCGGCGCAGCCCCGACGAGGTCCGGTTCCTGATGGGCTTCAACCGCGACGTCATCCGCCGCCGCGTCGACGAGATGGACGCGATGGGGGTCCGGGTCCGCTGGGCGGGCCGCCGTCCGCGGCTGTGGCGCTCGGTGATCAAGGAGCTGGAGATCGCCGAGGAGCGCACCCGCGGCAACGACGTGCTGAACCTGACCATGTGCGTCAACTACGGCGGCCGCGCCGAGATCGTCGACTCGGTGCGCCAGATCGCCCGGCTCGCCGCCGAGGGCCGGATCAACCCCGACAAGATCGACGAGCGGATGCTGGCCCGCCACCTCGACGAGCCGGACATGCCCGACGTCGACCTGTTCGTGCGCTCCTCGGGGGAGCAGCGGACCTCGAACTTCCTGCTCTGGCAGAGCGCCTACGCCGAGATGGTCTTCCTGGACACGCTGTTCCCGGACTTCGACCGGCGTCACATCTGGCAGGCGATCGAGATCTACGCACGCCGGGACCGGCGTTTCGGCGGGGCCGTGGACGCCGCGACGGGGGACGCCGCGACGGGGGTGACACCGTGACCACCGATGTGATCACGGGGATGCTCGCCATCGCGAAGGGTGCGCTGGAGCGGTTCCACGACGTCACCGCCGCCGACGACGGCGCGCTGACCTTCGCCCACGGCGGCGTGCTGTGCGTGGTGCAGGGGACGGAGCTGGAGGAGGGGCTGCCCGTCCTCAACCTGACCTGCGTCGTGGCGTGGGACCTGCCGGACTCCGCCGACCCGGAGCACGACGTGCCTCGACGGGTCGGGCTCGGGGTGGGGGAGGGCCTGTTCGGCACGCCCCGGGTGGTGCGCGGCGAGCGCGGCTGGGACGTGACGCTGCGCTACGCCTTCCCCGCGGCCGGGCTGGGCGAGGGTCCGATGGGGACGCTGCTCATGCTCGTCGTGTCCTCCGCGTCGAGCATGCGGGCCGAGCTCGTCGGCGGCTGACCGGCCGGTCGGGGCGGTGCCCGCCCCGGCCGCGCGGGTCACTTCTTGCGGTTGGTGCCGAACTCCTCGGCGATCGGTTGACCGGGTCCACGTCCTTCGTGGACTCCGACAGCCCGGGACGGGTGTGCTCGGTGCGCAGCTGCTCGGTCTCCTCGGCCGACTCGTCCGCGGTGTCGCCCGCGGTCTGGCGCGCCGGGTCGTCGTCGGCCAGGTCCACGGCGGCCACCACGTCGGCGATCGAGGCGTAGTGCTCCTCGGCGGGCACCGCCCGCGGGGCCTCGACCGTCGCGGCGTCGGCCTCGTTGCGCTCGGCGGTCCACGCCAGGTCGTCCTTGCCGGCGGGGAACTCGGGGCCGTGCAGGGCGGTGCGGACGGCGTCGGACGTCGCCGTGCGGGTGGTCATCAGGTCACCTCTCGTCGGGATGTGTCCCGACCGGGTAGCCGCTGTGCGCCGGATGATGCATCCGGCGGGGATCAGTTCCCAGGGCCGTCCGCGGTGCCGTCCCGGGTCACCGCGTCCTCCGGGACCGCCTCGCCGCTGCCGTCGAGGTGCACCAGCGGCAGCCCCTCCAGCTGGCCCGCGGTCATCCCGTGCGCGACGCCGAGCACGTCGTTCTGGGACTTCTTCATCCGGGCGTCCACCAGGCCGGACAGGCTGTAGGCGACCCGGCCGAGCAGCCGGACCGTCGTCTCGTCGACGAGCGGGCGCGGGGTGGAGACGACGGCGACGCCCCGGGGTGTCCCGTCGTTGGACTGGGCCACGCCGATCGAGTACGACTCGCGCGGGTTCACGTGCCGGGAGGCGTAGTGGTCGCGGAGCTTGAACACCATGTCGTGGAACCCGCTGACGTCCCCGTCGAGCTCCAGCGACGTCAGGTCGTCGGTGGTCATCGTCTTCGTCCGGCCGGAGAAGCACCGCACGTAGCCGATCAGGGCGCCGGTCCAGAGTGCCTCGACCAGCGCCGGGTCGGCGTCCACCCGCACCGGCCCGGACTCGGGCCCGCCCAGGGCGGTGACCAGGTGCTCGCAGCAGCGCAGCACGTACTGCAGGTCCTCGAAGACGGCGGCGAGCTGGGCCAGCTCGCCGGACTCCGGGACGTCGATCCGCCGGACCGTGGTGGGCGCGGGGTGCGTGTCCGTCATCGGTCAGACGCTATCCGGGGTGGCGATGCTCACGTGTCTCCATCTGAGACGGTCTGCTAGCTTCGTCGTCGAAGGTCACGAGTGCCAGCGCGAAGCCCCGGCTCGCTGGACGGCAACCCTCCTCCGCGGCGGGGTGCCCCGGGTGATGACCGGGCCGCCGCGACACCCGCAGTCGGCAAGCGCGGATCCGTGCGCCACGCCGGGTCCCCGAGATCGGCCGGAGGCCCGGTCATGACCCTCGCCCTGCCACGTCCCGTCCAGGACGCCCTGCCCCGCGTCGTCGGTTCGGACCTCACGGTCCCGCTCGTCGACGGCCGGTGGGCCCGCTACAGCGACCTCGACTGCGCCGCGTCGGCGCCTGCGCTGGAGCCGGTCGCCGCGCACGTCGCCGAGGTGCTGCCGTACCACGGCAGCGTGCACCGCGGCGCCGGCTGGACCTCGAAGGTCTGCACCGCGCTCGTGGAGAACGCCCGCGCCGACGTCGCCCGGTTCGTCCGGGCCCGCGCCGACGACGTCGTGGTGTTCACCCGCAACACCACCGACGCGCTCAGCCTGCTCGCCCGCGCCGTCCCCGGCCCGGTGGTGACCCTGGACCTGGAGCACCACGCGACGCTGCTGGCCTGGCGTGACCGCGAGCACCGCGTCGTGCCCGCCGCCGCCACCCTGGCCGCGACGCTCGATGCGTTGCGGGCCGAGCTCGCCGCCCGTCCCGACGCCGCGCTGGTCGCGGTCACCGGGGCGTCCAACGTGACCGGCGAGCTCCTCCCGGTCGCCGAGATCGCGCGGATCGCGCACGCCGCGGGTGCCCGGCTGTGCGTCGACGCCGCCCAGCTCGCACCGCACCGGCGCGTCGACCTGGCCGGGTGGGACGCGGACTACGTCGCGCTGTCCGGGCACAAGCTCTACGCGCCCTACGGCGCCGGGGTCCTCGTCGGCCGCCGGGACTGGCTCGACGCCGCCGAACCGCACGTCGCGGGCGGGGGAGCGGTCCGCTCCGTGTCCGTCGCCGACGGCCCGGGCGGCGGCACGGTCACGGAGTGGCTGCCGTCGCCGCAGCGGCACGAGGGCGGCACCCCGAACGTGCTCGGTGCCGCCGCGCTCGGAGCGGCCTGCCGGAGCCTGGACCCGCTGATCGACGTCATCGTGCCCGCTCACGAGCGCGAGCTGGCCGACCGCCTGCACGCCGGCCTGGCGACGGTCCCCGGCCTGCGGACCCTGTCCTGCTTCGACGACGCGGGCGACCGCACCGCGACCGTCTCGTTCACCCTGCGCGAGCTGCCCGCCGGGCTGGTCGCGGCGGCGCTGTCGGCCGAGTACGGCATCGGGGTCCGCGACGGCCGGTTCTGCGCCCACCCGCTGCTGGCGCGGCTCACCGGCGGCCGCGACGCCGTGCGCGCGTCGCTGGGCCTGCGCACCGGCTCCTCCGACGTCGACCGGCTGGTCGACGCGCTGACCGATCTGGCACGGCGCGGCCCGGCCTGGACCTACGCGCTCGTCGACGGCCGGTGGGCGCCGACCCCGGACCCGCGCCCGGCGGACCCGTTCACCCGCGACCGGGAGCGGCCCGCCGTCCCCGGCTGCGGGGACTGAGCCCGGTCTCAGCCCGCTGAGCAGCGGCCGCAGAGGCCGAAGACCTCGAGGGTGTGCGACACCTCGGTGAAGCCGTGCTTCTGGGCGACCGACTCGGTCCAGGACTCCACCGCCGGACCCTCGATCTCGACGGCGGCGCCGCACCGGCGGCACACGAGGTGATGGTGGTGGTGCTCGGTCTCGCAGCGCCGGTAGACGGCCTCGCCGGACGCGACCCGCAGCACGTCGACCTCGCCGCCGTCGGCAAGGGTCTGCAGGGTCCGGTAGACCGTGGTCAGGCCGATGCCCTCGCCGGCGCGCCGCAGCTCCTCGTGGATCTCCTGGGCGGACCGGAAGTCGTCCAGCCGGTCCAGCAGCGCGGTGACGGCGGCCCGCTGCCGGGTGGCGCGGATGCCGCGCGGCCCGGCGGTGGACCGCTCCGTGACCGCCGCCGCGGTCGTCCGGCCGGTCGTCTCCGTCACGTGTCCTCCTCGACGTGGGCGACGGCGTCCACCACGATGTGCGCCAGGTGGTCGTCCACCAGCGAATACAGCACCTCGCGGCCCTTCCGCTCGCTCTCGACCACCCCGGCGGCCTTGAGGACCCGCAGGTGCTGGCTGATCAGAGGCTGGGTGACCCCGAGCGCGTCCACCAGGTCGTGGACGCACCGCGAGTGTTCCAGCAGCTGCAGGACGATGGCGATCCGGACCGGTGCGGCGAGTGCCCGCAGCAGGTCGCCCGCGGCGGCCAGCGTGCGCGGGTCGCGGGTCGGGCCCGGCTCGGGCGCGGGGTGGTGGTCGTCGTCCGCGCCCGGGCCGGCTCCCGGTGCGTGCGTGGTCTGGGCTGCGGCAGACATGTGGTGGACCCGTCCGTTCCCCCGGAGGCGGCGGCCACACCCTCCGGCGCTGCTGTGCCGTACAGGCCGCACCGACATGGTAGGCGTGTTCGTTATCGTCGCGTCGTGCTGCTGGTCTGCCGCTTCCGCGTGTCTCCCTCCGAGGAGGCCGCGTTCACCGCGCGTGTGGCCCGCGCCCTGGAACTCCTCGCCGCCCGGCCGGGCTGCCGCGGGGGTGAGGCGGGCCGAGCGATCGAGGACGCCGGGCAGTGGGTCCTGACCGTCCGCTTCGACTCCGTCGACGCCTACCGGCGTGCCCTGGGGCCGTTCGAGGTCCGCGAGCACGTGCACCCGCTGCTGGCCGAGGCCGACACGACCACCGAGGCGACCTACGAGTCCCTGGTGACGGTGACCCCCGGCGCCGCGCCCGTCCACCACCCCAGCCTGTTGAGCTGACCCTCGGACCTCGCACACCGTCCTGCGACCTCGCAGCCGTTGCACACGGTGCGAGGTCGCAGGAACCTGTGCGAGGTGCAGCGGGGCCGCGTTGTCCACAGCGCGCGCTCGACGCCCGCCGTGAGCCGGGACCGTCCACAGCCGGCCGGGTGACGGGCTTCCTCCGCTCCCGGTGCACGGCGACGGTGGGGACATGGACCGCGACCCGCGACCGGCGCCCGGAACGCCCGCCCCGGTGCTGCGCCGGGACCTGGTCGCGGCGGGAGTGGGCGACGACGAGCTCCGCAGGCTCAGGGTCTCGGGCCGGCTCGTCCGGCTGCGCCGGGGCGCCTACGTCGGAGCCGGGGACCTCGGACCGGTGGAACGACACCGGCATACGGTGCGTGCGGCGGTCCGCACCCTGTCCCCGGACGCGGTGTTCAGCCACGTCTCGACGGCCGCGATGCACGGGATCGGGCTGTGGCGGGTCCCGCTCGACCGGGTGGAGGTGACCAGGAACCGGCGCAGCGGTGCGCGGACGGCGCCGTCGGCGCGATTCCACGCGGCGACGCTCGCCGCGGACGAGATCACCGTCGTCGACGGCGTCCCGGTGACGACGGTCGCGCGTACGGTCGTCGACCTGGCCCGCTCCCTGCCCTTCGTCGTGGCGGTCGCGGTCACCGACGCCGCGCTCCACGCCGGAGCCGTCACCGCCGACGAGCTCGCCGTCGCCGTGGCCCGGTCCGCGCGGCGTCCCGGCACCCCGGCCGCCCGCCGGGTGCTCGCCGCGGCACGACAGTGCTGCCTGCGGGCCGACGGCGGCGCGGACGGCCCGGGGGAGACTCGCAGCAGGCTCCTCCTCCACTCCTGCGGCCTGCCCGCACCGGCTATCCAGCAGGAGCTGCGGGATCCGGCGGGAGGGTTCCTCGGTCGGGTCGACTTCTGGTGGGAGCAGGCCCGGGTGGCGGGGGAGTTCGACGGGCGCATCACAAGTACGGTCGGCGGCTCGCCCCCGGCGGCGACGTCGAGGAGGTCCTGTGGCGGGAGAAGCTGCGGGAGGACGCGAGCCGGGCAGAGGGCGTCGCGGTGGTGCGCTGGGTGTGGGCCGACCTGCGCAGCGCGGCGTCGTTCGCCCCGACCGTCGCCCGCCTGCACCGCGCCCTCGACCGTGCCGGGTGAGCGCCCGACCTCGCAGACCGTTCCGCGACCTCGCAGCCCCTGCAGGGTCTGCGCGGTCGCAGGAACCTGTGCGAGGTCGGTCGGGCGGAGCCACCGCGGCGGGGTCGCGGACAGGGGCAGGGAGTGGGGATACATGGCGGGTCGGTAATCTGGGATGCCCCGTATCCGGGGACCTCCGAACCACCTTCTCTGGAGCGCCGCCAGTGGCCAGCAAGCCCACCTCAGCCAAGATCGAGACCATCGTCGCGCTGACCAAGCGGCGCGGATTCGTCTTCGCCTCCGGTGAGATCTACGGCGGTACCCGGTCGGCGTGGGACTACGGACCCCTCGGCGTCGAGCTGAAGGACAACATCAAGCGCCAGTGGTGGAAGAGCATGGTGACCGGCCGCGACGACGTCGTCGGCCTGGACTCCTCGGTCATCCTCCCGCGCCAGACCTGGGTCGCCTCGGGCCACGTCGGCACCTTCTCCGACCCGCTGGTCGAGTGCGAGTCCTGCCACAAGCGCTACCGCGCCGATCAGCTCGCCGAGGAGTTCGCCGAGCGCAAGGGCCGCGACCCGGAGCAGGCCGACCAGAACGACCTCTCCGAGGTCCCCTGCCCGAACTGCGGCACCCGCGGCCGGTTCACCGCGCCCCGCGAGTTCAACATGATGCTCAAGACCTTCCTCGGCCCGGTGGAGTCCGAGGAGGGGCTGCACTACCTGCGCCCGGAGACCGCGCAGGGCATCTTCGTGAACTTCCTGAACGTGCAGACGACCTCGCGCAAGAAGCCGCCGTTCGGCATCGGCCAGATCGGCAAGAGCTTCCGCAACGAGATCACCCCGGGCAACTTCATCTTCCGCACGCGCGAGTTCGAGCAGATGGAGATGGAGTACTTCGTCGAGCCCGGCAGCGACGAGGAGATCCACCAGTACTGGATCGACGAGCGCACCCGCTGGTACACCGACCTGGGCATCTCCTCGGAGAACCTGCGGCACTACGAGCACGCCAAGGAGAAGCTCTCCCACTACTCGAAGCGCACCGTCGACATCGAGTACCGGTTCAACTTCACCGGCCAGGAGTGGGGCGAGCTCGAGGGCATCGCGAACCGCACCGACTTCGACCTGACGGCGCACTCGAACCACTCGGGCGTCGACCTGTCGTTCTACGACCAGGCCTCCGACACCCGCTACAAGCCGTACGTGATCGAGCCCGCCGCCGGTGTCGGCCGGTCGATGATGGCGTTCCTGATCGAGGCCTACACCGAGGACGAGGCGCCCAACGCCAAGGGCGGTGTGGACAAGCGCGTCGTGCTGAAGCTCGACCGGCGGCTCGCACCGGTCAAGGCCGCGGTGCTGCCGCTGTCGCGCAACGCGGACCTGTCGCCGAAGGCGAAGGACCTGGCCGCGCAGCTGCGGAAGAACTGGAACGTCGACTTCGACGACGCCGGCGCCATCGGCCGCCGGTACCGCCGCCAGGACGAGATCGGCACCCCGTTCTGCATCACGGTCGACTTCGACACCCTCACCGACCAGGCGGTGACGATCCGCGAGCGCGACTCGATGGCGCAGGAGCGGGTCGCCCTCGACCAGGTCGAGACCTACCTGGCGACGCGCCTGCTCGGCTGCTGAGACGACGCTGGGACCAACCCGCGCCACGAACGCCCCCGCCCGGATCCCGGGTGGGGGCGTTCGTCGTCGAAGGCGTCAGCGCCGGTAGGCCAGCAGCTGCACGCCCAGCTCGGCCTCGGTGCGGCGCACCTCCTCCAGCTGCTCGGCGGACAGCGTGGCGTAGGGCGACTCGGGTCGGTAGGCCACGAGCGGGCCGCCGATGCGGTCCTCGAGCTGCCTCAGCCTGGCCAGTGCCGCCTCGTCGAGATCGGCGGGGCGCAGCGTCGGAGCGGTCATCACAACCTCCGTGGGTGATCGGGAGGCGACCCAGGGTAGGGCCGTCTCGGACCGGGCGCAGCTCGGGCACCCCGGTCCGGGACGTGCTCCTACACCGGCTCCGGCAGCAGGCGTTCCACCAGGTCGGACAGGGTGACGATGCCGACCGGGCGGCCGTCGGACTCCACCAGCGCCAGGTGCGCACGCTGCTCGCGCATCGTGTTCACCGCGGTGTGGTACTGCGTGTCCGCCGGCAGGGTGAGGACCGGGCGCATCAGGTCGCGGGCCCGGGTCCCCGGTGCGCGCGTCAGCGTGTCGCGGACGTGCACGTAGCCCACCGGGGCGTCGCCGTCGCGCACGATGAGGCGCAGGTGGCCGGTGCGCCGGCAGGTCTCCTGCACAGTGGCGACGTCGTCGTCGGCCGAGACCCCGGACGGCTCGCGTGCGAGGTCGCCCAGCGGGGTGCGTTCCAGCTCCAGCGCGGTGACCAGCTGGTTGCGACGCCCCTCGTCGAGGGTCCCGGTCTTCGCCGAGTGGTCGACCAGCTGACGCAGGTCGTCGGCGTTGCGGCCGGAGGCCATCTCGTCCACCGGCTCGACCCCGCACATCCGCAGGCAGCGGTTGGCGACGCCGTTGAGCAGGAGCAGCAGCGGCCGGGCCACCACCATGAACGCGCGCATCGGGATCGCCAGCATGATCGCCGACTTCTCCGGGTGCGAGATCGCCCAGGACTTCGGGGCCATCTCGCCGACGACCAGGTGCAGGAACGTCACCACGGTCAGCGAGATGACGAACGAGGCCACCCCCGCGATCCCACCGGGGAGGCCCCAGCCCTCCAGGACCGGGCGCAGCGCGTAGTCCACGGCCGGCTTGGTGATCGCACCGAGTCCCAGTACGCACAGCGTGATCCCGAGCTGGGACCCCGCCAGGAGCAGTGAGATGTCCTTGGCGCTGCGCAGCGCCGCGCGCGCCGAGGCCGAGGTCTGCGCGGCCTCCTCCAGGCGGTAGTTCCGGGCGGCGACGAGCGCGAACTCGACGGCCACGAAGAACGCGCTCGCCGCGACGAGCAGGATCGACGCCACGATCTCGAAGGCACTCATGCCCGGACCTCCCGCTCGTCGCCGTCCTGCCCGGAACCGGCGGTCACCGGCTCGGTCCACTCCAGGCGGACCGAGGCCGGCACCCGGCGGTCGACCACCTGCACGACCAGGCGCAGGGCGCGGTCCTCGTCGTCGGGGCCCTCGGCGGGGATGGTCACGACGACCGCGTCCCCGACGTCCGGGAGCCGTTGCAGCTCGGCCATCACCAGGCCGCCGACGGTCTGGTAGTCGCCCTCCGGCAGCTCGGCGTCGATGAGCCGGCCGACCTCGTCGACGTGCCGGTCGCCCGGCACGACCCAGCCGTCGTCGGACTGCAGTGCCTGGTCCGTCCCGGCCTGGTCGTGTTCGTCGGTGATCTCACCGACGAGCTCCTCGGCGACGTCCTCGACGGTGATGACACCGGCGAGGCCGCCGTACTCGTCGAGTACGCAGGCCAGCTCCTCGCCGTCGGCCCGCAGCTGGGCCAGCACCTGGGGCAGCGGCAGCGACGACGGCACGAGTACCGGCGCCCGCATCAGGTCCGACACCGGAACCTGGTCGAACGGCCGGTCGTCGCGTTCGGCGAGGGCGAGCACGTCCTTCAGGCAGACCACGCCGACCAGCTCCAGCGCGTTGTCCGTGTCGGTCGCGTCGGCGGGCGGCCCGAGCACCGGATAGCGGGAGTGCGACGCGGCCATCTGCCCGATCAGGCTCTCGACGGTGGCGTCGGACCGCACCCAGGACACCCGCGGCCGCGGGATCATCGCGGCCCGCGCGGTGCGGTCGCCGAAGTCGACCGCGCGGTCCAGCAGGGTCGCGAGCTCCGGGTTGAGGTCACCCGAGTCCTTCGAATCGTCGATGATCGCCTCGAGGTCGCGGGGGGTCGCGGAGTGCTCGACGTCGTGCACCGGTTCGATCCGCAGCGCCCGCAGCAGGGCGTTGGACGCGGCGTCGAAGATCCGGATGAGCCAGCCGAACAGGGCGAGGTAGGTCTTGGTGGACAGCGCCAGCCAGCGTGCGACCGGCTCCGGCCGGGCGATGGCGAGGTTCTTCGGGAACAGCTCGCCGAAGACCATCTGGACGACGGTCGCGAACAGCAGCGCGAAGGTGATGCCGATCGCCAGGCCGACCCCCTGCGGCACGTCGGCCAGACCGAGCAGCTCGGCGATGCCGTTGCCGATCAGCGGCTCGGAGACGTAACCGACGAGCAGACCGGTGACGGTGATGCCGAGCTGGGCGCCCGACAGCATGAACGAGGTGCGTCGGGTGATGTCGAGGGCGCGGGTCGCGCCGGTGTCGCCCTCGGCCGCGCGGGCCTTGAGGCGGGACCGGTCGACGGCCATGTAGCCGAACTCCTGGGCCACGAAGTAGCCGGTCAGCGCGGTGATCGCGACGACGACCAGGATACCCAGGAGGATGCCGAGGATCGTGGTGATCACCGGGAGGTCACCGCCCGGGTCTCGGGCCCGGCGGCGACGAGCGCGGCGCGGGCGGGGACGGGAACGGTGCGGGGTCGCCGGCCGTCACGGGGACGGTCGGCGTGCGGACTGCAGGTGGGGTCCATGACTCCTGACTCGCGGTCTGATGGGTGTACGTGGCGTTCAACGTGTGCCGGAATCGTACGGTTCCGGAACGCTGCCGTCGCGCTGATCACTCTCTCATGGCCCGAACGGCGGTACCGGTGTCCGACGCGCCGGCGTGGCGGACCGTCCCGTCGGGGCCACGTCCCGCCCGTTCTCAGCTCACCGTCAGGCCCCGTCGCTACCCTGGCGACCGTGAGCACCTCGGCGACCTCCTCCGCGGCACGGCCACCGGCCGACCCCCGTCGTGAGCTGGGCGCGGCCCTGCGCCGCTGGGCGGTGACCGGCGGGACGGGGATCGGTGTCGTCCGGGTGCTCGACCGGCACGGGTTCGGCCCCGTCGAGTCCGGCCAGCTGGTCGCGGGCACCACCGACGGCGAGGTCGGCGGCCTGCTCTACCTCGGCGCCCTCGACGACTCCGCGCATCCGCTCGCCGTCGAGGCGGCGTCCGGGGCGGCGACGGTGCGCGAGGCACACGTGGGGGAGTCCTCCGCGGTCGCGGCCGGGCTCGCCTGCGCGGGCGGGGCGACGTTGCTCGCCCACCCGCTGGCCGCTGGTCCCGCCGCCGCGCTCGGGGAGGCGCTGGAGACCGGGCGGCCCGCCGCGCTGCTGTCGGTCGTGGACACCGGCGCGGCCCTGGTCCTGACCGGGCCCGGCCTGGAGGAGGCCACCGGTGACCTCGGCGGGGTCACCGCCGCGGCGGCCGAGCAGACCCGCGCGCTGCTGCGCCGGGGCGCCACGGCCACCGAGCGGCTCGACGTCGACGGCACCGCGGTGCTGGTCGACCTGCTGGTGCCGGTCCCGTCGGTGCTGGTCGTCGGCGAGGGGGCGCTCGGCGCGGCGCTGCAGGCCCAGGCCGGTCTGCTCGGCTGGAGCGCCCGCACCGTCACCACCGTCGAGGACGCGCGTGCCGCCGTCGCCGCCTTCACCGAGGCCGACGTGCTGGTGCTGCTCGACCACGCCCCGGCCTTCGACGCGGTCCTGCTCGACGGCCTGGCCCACGGCCGTGGGTTCCTCGGGGCGCTCGGCTCGCGGCGCACCCAGGCCGCGCGCCGCGAGCGGCTGCTCGCCGCCGGGGTCACCGAGGACACCCTGGCCGCGGTGCACGGGCCGGTCGGTCTCGACCTCGGTGCCCGCACCCCGGCCGAGACCGCGGTGTCGATCGTCGCCCAGGTCGTCGCGCTGCGCGCCGGGCGCTCGGCGTCGGCGCTCGCCTCCTCGGCCGGTCGGATCGGCGGATGACCGGCACCTCGTCGCGGCGCGGGCTCGGCGGCGCCCCGCCGGAGCCAGGTCCGGACCGGCGCACCGTGCGCCGTCCGGTGCGGACCGGCATGACCTGGGGCGCGCGGCTGCTCGTCGGCGGTCTGGTCATGCTCGTCGCGGTGGTCGGGGTGACCGCACTGCGGGTGTGGCAGGTCGCCCGGGACGACGACCAGCGTCCCAGCGACGCCGTCGTCGTGCTCGGCGCGGCCCAGTACAACGGCGAGCCCAGCGCGGTTCTGGCCAACCGGCTCAAGCACGCCGAGCAGCTGTGGCGCGACGGCGTGGCCCCGCGGATCGTCACCGTCGGCGGCGGTCGCACGGGGGACCGGTACACCGAGGCCGAGGCCAGCCGGGACTGGCTGGTCGAGCAGGGCGTGCCGTCCTCGGCGGTCGAGGCCGTCCCCGAGGGTGCGGACACGCTCGGCAGCCTGCAGGCGGTCGCGGCGACCGCGCGGCAGCAGGGCTGGTCCTCGGCCCTGCTGGTGTCCGACCCGTGGCACAGCCTGCGTGCCCGCACCATGGCGCGCGACGCCGGGCTGGAGGCCTACACCTCCCCGACACGCAGCGGCCCGATCGTGCAGACCCGGGAGACCCAGCTGCGCTACATCTACCGCGAGACCGGCGCGCTGTTGTTCTACGAGCTGACCCACGCCTCGGTCGACACTGCGAGCAGCGGGCTGGGATGACCCTCCAGCACGCCCCGGTCGACCCGGGATACACCGCCGCCGACGCGGAGCGCCGCCATCCGGAGGCACCGAAGGGCTCCGGGCTGGGGGAGCGCGGCCGCGTCGAGCGGCGCAGCCCCTACTCCCGCGACCGGGCCCGGGTGCTGCACTCCGCGGCGCTGCGCCGGCTGGCGGGCAAGACCCAGGTGGTCGGGCCGGGGGAGGGTGCCGAGGTCAGCGGCATCCCGCGGACCCGGCTGACGCACTCGCTCGAGGTCGCCCAGATCGGCCGCGGCATCGCCGAGGAGCTGGGGCTCGACCCCGACGTCGTCGACGCCGCCGGGCTGGCCCACGACATCGGCCACCCGCCGTTCGGGCACAACGGTGAGCGTGCGCTCGACGTCGCGGGAGCCGACTGCGGCGGGTTCGAGGGCAACGCCCAGACCCTGCGCATCCTGACCCGCCTGGAGCCCAAGGCCCGCTCCGGCGACGGCCGCGTCCCCGGCGGGCTCAACCTGACCCGGGCGACCCTGGACGCCGCCACCAAGTACCCGTGGCCGCGCCGCGGCGCGGAGCGCAAGTTCGGTGCCTACGCCGACGACCTGCCGGCCCTGGAGTGGGTGCGCGCCGGGGCACGGCCGGGGGTGCGGAGCATGGAGGCCCAGGTGATGGACTGGGCCGACGACGTCGCCTACTCGGTGCACGACGTCGAGGACGCGGTGCACGCCGGCCGGATGGACCTGACGGTGCTGTCCTCGCCGGCCGAGCGCGCGGCGCTCGCGGTGGAGGCGTCGCTGCGCTTCGGCGAGGACGAGGGCGCCTGTGCCGAGGCCGCCGCCCGGCTCGACGCGCTGCCGGTGGTCCGCGCGGTCCGCGGCTTCGACGCCGCCACCGCCGCGGGCGACGACCTGGTCGCGATGAAGCGGATGACCTCCGAGCTGGTCGGCCGGTTCGCCCTCGCCGCGACCGACGCGACCCTGGACACCTACGGCGACGCGCCGCTGGCCCGGCACCGCGCGGACCTGGTGGTGCCGGTCGTCGCCGTGGCGGAGGTCGTGGTGCTCAAGGCGCTGGCCACCCGCTACGTGATGAGCGACCCGCGGCGGCTGGCGATGCAGTCCCGCCAGCGCGACCTGCTGCACGACCTCGTCGCGGCGCTGTACGACCGGGGGCCCGACGCCCTCGACCCGGCCCGCGCGGAGAACTGGAGCGTCGCCCCCGACGACCGGTCGCGGCTGCGCGTCGTGATCGACCAGGTCGCGACGCTGACCGACCCGCAGGCGCACGCCTGGCACCTCACCCTCTGCCGGCCCTGACACCTGCCGGCCCCGAGACGCCGACGGCCCCGCCGTCCGGGTGGGACGGCGGGGCCGGGTGGCCGGGGTCGGTGCGGGGCTCAGCGCAGGGTGATCGCGGGCTTCGCCGCGTCGGCATCGCTGGTCACGGCCCGGGTCGGGCAGGTCCCGAGGACCCGGTCGATCGCGTCGCGCTCGGCGCTGGTCACCCACAGCTTGTACTTCTTCTTCACCGCGACCTGACGCGCGACGTAGGCGCAGCGGTAGCGGCTGTCCGGCGGGAGCCAGGTCGCGGCGTCGCCGTCGCTCTTGCGGCCGTTGGTCGGCCCGTCGACGGCGATCAGGTTCAGCGGGTCGTTCCCGATCTTCTCCCGGGTGGCCGCGTCGAGCTGCTGGGCGCCCTTCTGCCAGGCGTCGGACAGCGCGACGACGTGGTCGATCTGCACCTTCTCGCTGGTGCCCTGGCCGCGGGTGAACGCGATGGTGGTGCCGGTGTAGGAGTCACGCAGCGTCCCGGTCAGCACGACGCAGTCGTGCGTGCCCGCCTTGAACGTCTCGCGGTCCATGTCCCGGGCCAGGACCTGGTTGCGCTGGTCGCAGCCGTCCCGGTCGATGTCGGCCCAGCTGCGCCCGAACTGCTGGCGCGTGTAGCCGGTCTTCGGTGCCCGGCCCTTCACCGCCAGCGTCCTCAGCGTCGCCGACGCGCTGCCCGCGGCCGCATCCTCCACGGTCCCGGAGGTCACCGGGGCGATCGCGCCGACGTCGACGACGCCGGTGTCGAGCGCCGCGTCCAGCACGTCCACGAACGATCCGGGGGATCCGCACCCGGCCAGCACCATCATCGTCGCCAGCAGTCCGGCGACCCGCACACCTCGAACACGCACACCGGAGATGTTCGCGAATGCGAACGCCGGAACCACGCCAACACGCCGCGTGTTCGTCACTCAGGGTGAAGTGACTTGCCAGGTCGGGGTCGGTCCGTTCACAGGGTCGGGGTGGTCGGTGGCCTCGTGATCACGCTCACAGGCCTTCGGGTCACCACGGCCGGGGTGGGGCGGGAGCACGCTCGGGCTACGCGTGCTCGTCGTGACGGCGCCGTCGACCGGCCGTTCCGCCGGTCCGACGCCGGTTCCGGGCCGGCACGCGGCCGGGCCCGGAACCGAGATCAGGCGTTGATCGCCGCCCGGTCGGAGTCGTGCCCGGACTCGACGGCGATCGTCCGCGGCTTGGCCGCCTCGGCGACCGGGATGCGGATGCGCAGCACCCCGGCGTCGTACGACGCGTGGATGGAGGACGTGTCGAGGTTGTCGCCCAGGGACAGCTGGCGGGCGAACACGCCGTAGGCCCGCTCGGAGGCGACCCACTCGACCTGGTCGGTCCCGGCGTTGGCGGGCCGCCGCTCCGCCGTGACCGTCAGGGTGTTGCGCTCGAGGAGAGATCGACGGCGTCCGGGTCGATGCCGGGGAGGTCGAACTCCACGAACTCGTCACCGTGACGCCAGGCGTCCATCGGCATCGCCGCCGGGCGCGACCAGGTGCCGCCGGACTCGAACGCCTGCGAAGCGATGCGGTCCAGGGCTCGGAACGGGTCGGTACGCAGCGGCATCTCGAACCACTCCCTTCCAGCCGTGCCGGTTCACGACCGACCGGCTGACTCCTCGTTGTCCTTCGTCATGTCGGTCCTCCGGAGTCCCGCTCCGTATAACTACAGCTATAGCTGGAGATTTTCTGTTGTCAAGGGCTGCTCTGGATTCGTGTCGCCGAGCTCGGTGCGCAGGCGCGCGAGCTCCGTGCGCAGGCGCTCGATCTCGCGGTGTGCCGCGCCGAGGCGGTTCTCGCTGTCGGCGAGCTCGCCGCGCAGTCGGTCGATCCAGGACGCCGAGCCCAGCGGATGCCCGTCGTCCAGCAGGGTGCGCAGGCGCGCGGCCTGCTCCAGCTGGTTGCGCGGGTAACGGCGGTGCCCGCCCGGGGAGCGGTGCGGGTTCACCACGCCCGCGCTGTCGAGGCTGCGCAGGAACGCGGGCTCGACCTCCAGTAGGTACGCGGCCTGGCCCATCGCGACGGTCGGGTAGTCGGGGTCGTCGAGCCGGTCCAGTGCCATGTCGGTTCCTCCCTCGCGGTCCGCGGCGCACGCTCGGGTACCGGAGCAGGTCGTCCTCGAACCTGAGTGTGGCCACGTGATGGCGAAAATCTTAACTACACGATAGAGATATGGGGGAGACGACGATCCGGAAGGAGAACGCGACGAACAGGAGCAGGGTCCGCACCGACCGCCCCCGCGAGGACGTCCTCCGCGTCCGCGTCGACGGCGAGCTGGACGCGGCGGCAGGTGCGTCACTGCTGCGCCAGGCCGACGCGCACCTCGCCGTCGCCGGTGCCGGGTGGTCGCGGGTCCGGCACGTCCTGGTCGATCTCGGTACCGGGTTCACCGCGCGCGGCGCGTGGGCGCTGCACGATCTGCGGCACGTGGCCCGCAACCGCGGCCTGGACGTCCGGCTGATCGGCGCCGCCCGCGTCGCGCCGCGGACGGTGCCGGGCGTCCGGGCGGTACTGCACGGGATGCGCAACCACCCGGACCTGGACTCCGCGCTCGCCGAGCTGCCGCCGTCGGTCGTCGTCGCGGCCTGATCGGACCGGGGTGGGGTGAGGCTCCCCCCACCCCGGCTTGCCCCGGTCGTTAGCACTGCGATGAAGTGAAGGCGTGACCTCCTCGCGTTGGCTCGTCCCGGTGCTGGCCGTGCTCTTCGTGCCGCTCTGGGCGTCCGGCTTCATCGCCGGCAAGATCGCGACCGGCTCCACCGACGTCCCCGCGGTCCTGTTCTGGCGGTTCGTGATCGCGCTGGTCGTGATGCTCGTCGCCGTCGCCGTGCAGCGGCCGGGCCTGCCGCGCGGCCGGGCCTGGCTGCACCTCGCGGTCACGGCGTTGCTGCTGCAGGTCGGGCAGTTCAGCTTCGTCTACAGCGGGCTCGCCTCGGGCGTCCCTGCCGGGCTGTCGAGCCTCATCCTCGGGATGGCGCCGTTGCTGGTCGGGCTGCTGACCCCGTTGCTGCTGGCGACCCGCCTGGGCGTCGGACCGGTGCTGGGCCTGCTGATCGGCGCCACCGGCGTCTACGTCGTACTGGCCGACGACCTCGGTGCCGGTCTCGGCGGCAACCTCGTCTTCCCGGTGCTGGGCATGCTGTCGCTGACGGCCGGCACGCTCTACCAGAAGCGGTTCAACGACGGCACGCCCGTGGTGACCAGCGTCGTGGTCCAGATGGCCACCTCGCTGGTCGCGACCCTGGTCGCCTGGCCGTTCCTCGGTGCGGACTGGCTGCCCCGGGCACCGTCGGGGTGGGCGGCCGTGGCCTTCCTGGGGGTCGTGAACTCGGCGGGCGCCTTCGTGCTGATGTTCGTGCTGCTACGCCTGCGGTCCACGGTCTTCGTGTCGTCGCTGCTGAACCTGGTTCCTGCGACGACGGCGCTGGTCGCCGTGCCCGTGCTCGGGGAGCCGCTCACCGTGCAGGCGGTGCTGGGCCTCGGCATCGCGCTGGTCGGCATGTTCGTCGGCCTGGGTCGGGTGCCCGGCCTGCGCGGTCACCCGGTGACGGCCGACGCCGCCGCCCCGGTGGAGCAGCCGGACACCGGCGCCGCCGCCCCGGTGGAGCAGCCGGACACCGACACCGCCGCACCGCCGGCGGGCGGACCGGGACGCTGGGCCGGAGGCGCCTAGACTGGCCGTCGTGGCAGGACGGATCCGGGACGCCGACATCACCGAGGTCCGCAACCGCACGCGGGTCGAGGAGATCGTCGAGGAGTACGTGGCTCTCCGCCGCGCCGGGGCGGGCTCGCTGAAGGGCCTGTGCCCGTTCCACGACGAGAAGTCCCCGTCGTTCACCGTCCGTCCCTCGCACGGCACGTTCCACTGCTTCGGCTGCGGTGAGCACGGCAGCGTCATCGACTTCGTCATGAAGATGGAGGTCATCGGGTTCCCCGAGGCCGTCGAGCGGCTCGCCGAGCGGTGCGGGGTCCGGCTCACCTACGAGGGCGGCGGCTCCTCGGTGCAGCGCGACCGCGGTACCCGCAGCCGTCTGCTGGAGATCAACAAGAAGGCCCAGGCGTTCTACGCCGAGCAGCTGCGCACCCCCGCCGGGCGGGCTGGGATGCAGTTCCTCGCCGACCGCGGGTTCGACGAGGCCGCCGCGGAGAAGTTCGGCTGCGGCTACGCCCCGGCCGGCTGGGACGTCGTCACCAAGCACCTGCTGTCCCAGGGCTTCCAGCTCGACGAGCTGATCAAGGCGGGCATCTCCAAGGAGGGCCGCCGCGGCGCCATCGACCGCTTCCACCGGCGCCTGCTGTGGCCGATCCGCGACCTGGGCGGCGACGTGGTCGGCTTCGGCGCGCGCCGGCTGTTCGACGACGACGGCATCGAGGCCAAGTACCTCAACACCTCCGAGACACCGGTCTACCGCAAGACCCACGTGCTGTTCGGCCTGGACCAGGCCAAGCGGGAGATCGCGAAGACCCGGCAGGTGGTCGTCGTCGAGGGCTACACCGACGTGATGGCGATGCACCTGGCCGGGGTGACCACGGCGGTCGCTTCCTGTGGCACGGCGTTCGGCACCGAGCACGTCTCGGTCATCCGCAGGCTGATCGGCGACGACTCTTTCGACCGCGGGGAGGTCATCTACACCTTCGACGGCGACGCGGCGGGCCAGAGCGCCGCGATGAAGGCGTTCGAGGGCGACCAGAACTTCGCCGCGCAGACCTTCGTCGCCGTCGCACCGGACGGTCAGGACCCCTGCGACCTGCGCAACAACCACGGCGACGCGGCCGTGAGGGACCTCGTCGCCCGTCGTGAGCCGCTGTTCGAGTTCGCCATCCGCACCGAGCTGCGCAGCCACGACCTCGCCAGCGCCGAGGGCCGGGTCGCGGCGCTGCAGCGGACCGTCCCGCTGGTCGCGCAGATCAAGCGGGAGGACCTGCGGGACGAGTACGCGCGCCGGCTCGCCGGCTGGGTCGGCTGGGACGACATCGCCGTCGTCGTGCGCCGGGTGCGCGAGAGCGCCGGGGTGTCGCCGGAGGGCGGCCGTTTCCGGCGTCGGGCCCCGCTGCCCGCCCCGAAGCGCGACGACACCCAGCTGCACCTGCAGCGCGAGGCGCTCAAGGCGGCCCTGCAGATCCCCGGCGTCGTGGGCCCCGCGTTCGACGAGCTGCCCGAGGCCGGGTTCACCCACCCGCAGCTGGCCGCGGTGCACCGGGCGATCATGGCCGCGGGCGGGGTGTGCGCCGGGCTGGACGGGTCGGACTGGCTCGACGCCGTCGTCGCCGAGAGTGCGGGCGACGACGTGAAACGCCTGGTCAGCGAGCTGGCCGTGGAGGACCTGGAGCTCCCCAAGCGCAACACCGACGAGGTCCGCTACGTCAATGGCGTGCTCGCCGGGGTCCGGCTCGGCCTGGTCGAGCGCGAGATCGCCGACCTCAAGTCGCAGCTGCAGCGCACCAACGCCGAGACCGACCACGACGAGTACATGGACCTGTTCGGGGTGCTCGTCCCGCTGGAGCAGTACAAGATCCAGCTGCGCGAGCAGGCCTCCGGGGTCGCGTCGTGACCGGCTTCTGGTCGCGGTTGCTCGGGCGCGAGCCGGTGCCCGACACGGTCGCCGACGCCCTCGCCGACTCCGAGGCCGTCGTCGCCACCGCGCAGGCCCCGGACGGGATGCTCGTGGTCACCTCGTGGGGGATCTGGCCTCCCGGCGGTGAGCGGCTGGGCTGGCACGAGATCGCGAAGGCGACCTGGGACAAGGTCAGCCTGGTCGTGACGCCGACCTCGGCCGAGCAGATCGCTCCCGGCACCGAGCTGCTGGCCGACGGGCGCCCGCTGCGGTTCCGGCTCGCCGACCCGGGGAAGGTGCCGCAGGCGGTGCAGGAACGGGTCACCCAGTCCATCCGCACCCGCAACCGCCGCGAGTTGCCCGGGGGAGGGGCCTGGGTGCTGCAGCGCCGGGTCCCCGGCCGCGACGGGCTGGTCCTCCAGGTGCGGCCCGACCCGGGCACCGACCCCGTCGCCGCGCGCCGCCTCGCCGAGGGCATCGCCGCCCGCCTGCCGGAGGACCCGTGAGCACCAGCTGGGACCCCGCCCTCTACCGCGCCTTCGACGACCACCGCTCCCGCCCGTTCCTCGACCTGCTGGCCCGGGTGGGGGAGCCCGACCCGGCCCTGAACCGGGTCGTCGACGCCGGCTGCGGTCCCGGCCACCTGACCGGGCTGCTGGCCGACCGCTGGCCGACGGCGACGGTGGAGGCGTTCGACTCTTCCCCGGACATGGTCGCCGCGGCCCGGGCCGCGGGCGTCGACGCCGCACAGGTCGACGTGCGCGACTGGACCCCGCCCCGCGACACCGGGGTGCTCGTGTCCAACGCGGTGCTGCAGTGGGTGCCCGAGCACCCCGAGGTGCTGCGCCGCTGGACGGCCGCGCTGGCGCCCGGTGCGTGGATCGCGGTGCAGGTCCCCGGCAACTTCGACGCGCCCTCGCACGTGCTGACCCGCGAGGTCGCCTCGCTGCCGCACTGGCACGACCGGATCGTGCTGCGCGGCGACGGGACCGTGCTCGACCCGCTCGGCTACGCCGACCTCCTGGCCGCCACGGGCGCCCACGTCGACGTGTGGGAGACGACCTACCTGCAGCGGCTCGACGGCGAGGACCCGGTCCTGCGCTGGATCTCCGGCACCGCCCTGCGCCCGGTCCGCGACGCCCTCGACGACGACGCCTACGACGCGTTCGTCCGCGAGCTCGCTCCTCGGCTGCGCGCGGCCTACCCGCCGAGAGCCGACGGCAGCACCTGGTTCCCGTTCCGCCGCGTCTTCGCGCTCGCCCGCACACGCTGAGCCGCCCCGTCCCGAGCTTCCGGGACGGGGGTCATGGGACGGGGCGGGCCTCAGCGCCCGGTGTTCTGGCCCCCGCGCACCTTGTCGATCGCGCCCTCGACGCCCGCCCGAGCGATGCCCGCGGCGCCCTGCACCGCGGGGTGGTCGGCCGCCCGGTGATAGGCGCGGACGAGCTGTTCATAGCGCTCGTGACCGGCTCTGGTGCCGAGGACGTACCCGACGGCGACACCCACGAGGAATCTGACCATTCCCCTCACCTCCGACCGCGACCGTACCCGGACCGCGGCCGCTGCCCGACCGCCACCCGGATGGGGCTCCGACCTGCGGGAACAGCGGCCGAACGGGGGGTTGCGAGACGACTGTGCGGGGTGTTGTAGAGTTCTTCTCGTCGCCGGGAACACCACCTGGAGCGGCATGAACGGTCCTCCGTAGCTCAATGGCAGAGCACCCGACTGTTAATCGGGCGGTTATTGGTTCGAATCCAATCGGAGGAGCATCTTCCCCAGGTCATCGACCTGATCGGGATCTCCCTCTCAACATCACCCGGCGCTTACCCGGCGGAAACGTCCACCGGAGCGCCACCACCGTCGTCATCCGGGTCGTCCTCGC